>JAYPWI010000003.1:135477-163898 GCA_038135065.1 Acidimicrobiales bacterium | reverse complement strand
AGGGGGCGTTCACCGGGAGTCGGGCCGTGTGGGAAGCCGGGCGATTGCTGGACTTGGTGGCCGTCATCGCCGAGGAGGCCTCGGTCGGACTGTCGGCGGTAGCCGCCCGCTTGCATCCTGTCGGTCGGCGGGATCCGGGGGCCGTCCATGTACGGTTCGGATCCGGTGGGCAGACCATCAGGGTTCCCATGGCGCCCGGCTTGTACGTCGATGTCGCAGTGCGTGCCGCCTGCCCTCTCGATGCTGGCAGGGTGATCGAGTTGGGCGGCCCTGGGGTGTTGTCCTTCGATGGTGAACGCGACATGGTCCTGGGGCCCGAGGACCGAGCGGTGGTGACCGTCGCCGACGACGGACCACAGGTGATCGATGTGGAGGCGGCCATGGCGGTCGCCCTTGCATTCGACCGGGACGCGACGGGACTGACGCGACTGACGCGACTGACGGGGGAGAGCTGAGCGATGGCCACCGAATTCCAGATGCCGAAGCTGGGCCTCACCATGGAGGCTGGCACCATCTTGCAGTGGTTGGTCGACGACGGGACCGAGGTCACGCCGGGCACCGCGGTGATGCTGATCGAGACGGACAAGGTGGAAACCGAGATCGAGGTGTCCCGGGCTGGGGTCCTCCATCAGACGGGCCTCGTCGGGGAGACCTACGACTGCGGGGCGCAGGTGGGCTGGTTCCTCGACCCCGGAGAGCTACCGCCGACACCGCCGCCTGGCGGTGGCGCCCCACTGGGCGGCCGGGCCGGCGTTGCTGCCGTCGGCCCCTCGACTGGTGATGCTCCTGCCGTGTCGTCGCCCGCTCCGGTCGAGCGCCCCGCCTCGGTCGGCGGCCGTCGGGCCATCTCGCCGAATGCCCGCCGTCTGGCCGAGGAGTTGGGCATCGACGTGGCCACCGTGGTCGGCACCGGTCCCGGTGGCCGGATCGTGGCCGAGGACGTCAACGCAGCCGCAGCCGCTCCTCGGCGGGGCCCGCGAGGACCGGGAGGTCGCCTACTGGCCTCGCCCATGGCCCGTCGCCTGGCGAACGACGCCGGTCTCGATCTGGCCGGCGTGGTGGGTAGCGGTCCGGGGGGCCGCATCGTCGGGGCCGACGTCCGCCAGGCCGTCGCCGAAGCATCCGCAGCGACGGTTCAGCCGGCCGAGGTGCCGCCGTCTCGGGCAGCGAGCGTCCCGGCGACCTTCGCAGCTCGGAACCTGGCTGACCTCTTGGGGGTCGATCTGGCCGATGTGCCAGCCCGGGCGGAGGACCCCCGTCGCACCAAGGACGACGTGGTGGCCTACGTCCGCCGGGTGTTGGCCGGCTCGGCTGACCCGGCGACAGCACCGTCCCCGGCAGGGGCACCCGTGCTCCAGACCCCGACGACGGTGCAGCCGTTGAGCGGGATGCGGGGAACCATCGCGTCCCGGATGCATGCCTCCCTGGCCGAGATGGCCCAACTGACCCTGATGATGGATGCCGACATGTCGGCCGTGGTGGCCGATCGGGAGCGCCGCCGGAGCAGCGGCGACGTGGTGCCGGGCTACACCGACTACGTCATCTGGGCGGTGTCCCGGGCCCTGGTCGACCACCCCCATGTGAACAGCCAGATCACGCCCGACGGGGTGGCCCATCTCCCGGAGGTTCACGTTGGGATGGCTGTTGCCCTCGACCACGGGCTGATGGTGCCCGTGGTCCGCAACACACCGGCACTGGATCTTGC
Source organism: Acidimicrobiales bacterium (assembly GCA_038135065.1). Taxonomy (GTDB): domain Bacteria; phylum Actinomycetota; class Acidimicrobiia; order Acidimicrobiales; family Poriferisodalaceae; genus JAYPWI01. The sequence goes on along the minus strand of JAYPWI010000003.1, from coordinate 162,193 downwards.
TGCAGTGGCTGCCGAGACCTCGCGCCTGGCCGATGCTGTGCGGAGCGGGCGGGCCCAACTCGGGGATCTCGAGGGAGGCACCTTCTCGGTCACCGCCCTGGGGATGTTCGGGGTGGACGGCTTCACCCCGGTCGTCAACCCGCCCAACACGGCCATTCTCGGTGTGGGGCGTCTGCGCGACGAGGTGGTGTGGGTCGACGATGCGCCGGGGCGTCGGCCGGCCCTCACCCTCAGCCTCACCTGGGACCACCGGGCCTTCGATGGTGCTCCGGCGGCCGCCTTCGCAGGTGCCGTCGTGGCCCGGCTCGAAGGGGCCGATCACTGGTCGACGGCGTGACCGACGCGCTGGGACGGGCCCACGGCCTGCTGGGGTGCGAGCCCGAGGTGGTGACCCGTGCCCCGGGGCGGGTGAACCTGATCGGAGAGCACACCGACTACAACGACGGGTTCGTCCTGCCGATGGCCGTGCCCTTCGACACCGTGGTCGCCGGAGTCCGAACCGCCCCCGGATCGGGGGTGGTCATCGAAGCAGAGGGATTCGGTGCCGCACGCTTCGATCCCGATGACCCCCTGGTTGGCGGCGAGCCCTGGTCGCTGCACCTGCGGGGGGTCCACGCCCTGCTGGCCGATCGCGGCGTCGAGATCCCGGCGTGGCGGGGAGTGGTGGCCACCGACATTCCGGTCGGAGCGTCACTGTCCTCGTCGGCCGCTGTGGAGGTGTCCGTCGCTCTCGCCGTGCTCACTCTGGCAGGCGGGGCCGAGGCTGCCGGGGAGTGGTCGGGCCAGGACCTGGCCCGGCTGGGTCAGCGGGTGGAGAACGAGATCGTGGGTGTGCCCTCGGGGATCATGGACCAGTTGATCTCGGCCACCGCCCGGGCCGGTCATGCCAACCTGATCGACTGTCGTTCGCTCGGCATCTCCCCGGTACCCCTGCCTCGGGACCACCTGGTGGTGGTGATGGACACGGGAACCCGACGCGAACTGGCCACCTCGGCGTTCGGTGACCGCCAACACGACTGCCAGGCAGCGGCGAGGCAGCTGGGGGTTGCTTCCCTTCGTGATGCCACGCTCGAGCAGATCACCCAGGAACTACGCGGTCGCGTGGCCCGGCGAGCCCGGCACGTCGTGGCTGAGAACGAACGAACGGTGGCTGCCGCCGCATGCCTGCGGGCCGGCGACGTCGAGCAGTTCGGGGCCCTGATGTCGGCCAGCCACCACAGCTTGGCGACCGACTACGAGGTGTCGGGCCCGGCACTCGACGCCATGGTGGAGGCAGCGGTGCGGTCCCCGGGTTGCGTGGGGGCCCGCATGACCGGTGGCGGGTTCGCCGGCTGCGCTGTCGCCCTCGTTCGGGCGGCCGAGATCGACCGGTTCCTGACCGCGGCCGGGGACCACTATCGCCGAGTGATGGCTGTGGCGCCGCAGTTGTGGGCGATCAGCGCAGGCGCAGGGGCACAGGTACTTCACCCCGGTCAGGGGTGACGGTGGCAATGGACGGTGGTCGGTGCAAGCTGGGAGGATGACGGTCGGAGTCGATCCGTCAGGGGGCACGCCAGTGGGTGGAGAGAGCGGCGACACACCCGTCGACCTGGAGGGGTTCGGGCTGTTCGACCACGCGGTCCAGCAGGATCCACACCGGTACTACGGGGAGATGCAGCGATCGGCTCCCCTCTACGAGGCCCGGGTCGGCGGAGGTCGTGTCGGTCTGGTCACCCGTCATGCCGACGTGTTGGACCTTGTGCGGGATCCAGAGACCTTCTCCTCCCAGATGGACACCCATGCCGGGGCCGGCGGTTCGGAACTGGCCCGCCGGATGCGGGAGTTGATCGACGAGGAGGGCGGCTATCTCCCGGTCCGCACCATGCTGACCGCTGATCCGCCCGAACACACCCGGTTCCGGCGCCTGGTCAGCAAGGCATTCACCCCACGAGTGGTCAACGGCTTCGAGCCCATGATTCGACAGCGGGCCGCCGCCCTGGCTGACGGGCTCACTCCCCAGGACGCGTCGGGCGGCGAGCCCGTGGAGTTCGTCTCCCGCTTTGCCGTGCCCTTCCCCGTGATGGTCATCGCCCATGCCCTGGGGGTGGACGACGAGCGCCTCGACGACTTCAAGGCGTGGTCGGATGCCTCGATCGTCGGGATCGGGACCAATATCGGGATCGAGGAGCGGCTGGCCGCCCAGCGGCTGGTCATCGACTTCCAGAAGTACTTCGCAGCGCAGATCGAGGCTCGGCGCGACCACCCGACCGATGATCTCCTCGGCAGCCTGGTCCAGGCCCGTATCGGGTCAGAGGAGACCGATGATCAGGGACGGCGGATCGACGACACCCCCCTGACGATGGGGGAGATGCTGTCCATCGTCCAGCAGCTGCTCGTTGCCGGCAACGAGACCACCACCAAGCTGCTGACCGAAGCCATGCGCCTGCTCGCTGAGCACCCCGACCAGTGGCAAGCGCTCCGGAATGATCCCGGCCGAGCTCCGCAGGTGATCGAGGAGGCCCTCAGGCTGGCCACCCCCACCCAGGGCATGTATCGGGTGGTGACCACCGACACCGAGATCGGAGGGTGCCCGGTGGCAGGCGGATCCGTTGCGGTGGCCATGTTCGCGGCAGCCAACCGGGACCCCGAGGTGTTCGCGGACCCCCATCGCTTCGATCCCGACCGGGATGGCCTGGCCAACCATCTGGCCTTCGGTAAGGGCATCCACTTCTGTCTCGGTGCGCCCCTGGCCCGCCTCGAGGCTCGGGTGGCCCTCGAAGAGCTGGTCGCCCGATTCTCGATGATCGAGATCGCCGACCCTGCAGATCTGGAGTACGAGCCGAGCTTCCTGCTCCGCGGGTTGCGACGTCTGCAGCTCCGGCTCAGCTCCTGACCTCGGTCACCCCAACCCGTTGATCGCTGGTGGCCATGGCCACGGGCAGGGCCACGATGGCGGCCACCACCGACCACGCCAGGGCGGTGCGAATATCGCCGAGCACCTCACCGAGGGCGCCGACCACGGGCTGGGCGGCCGCTGACAGGAGCCCCGACGCCCCGAAGATGAGGCCGACGGCGGCCCCCGTCTGCCCATCGGCCGCCAGATTCGAGGCCATGGCCAACGAGACGGGGAACAGGCCGAAGCCGAACAGAGCGATCCCCCCGATGGCGACCAGGGCCACCACCCCGTCGGTGACGGCGAACAGCAGGATCGAGGCGATGGTGCCGATCGTTGCCCCCACGAACACGGTCCGCCCCCCGGTGCGGTCGTAGATCCGGCCCCCTACGGGTTGCGCCACCGCCCCGACCAACAGGACGATGGTCAAGGCGATCCCTGCGCTGCTCTGGGTCCAGCCCTCGTCGACCAGCATCTTCACTGCGAAGGTGAGGAAGCTCCGCAACACCATCGACAACAAACCGAAGGCCAGCGCCACCATGATGACCGGACGGGTGAGGGCCCCGAGGAGTCGGGCCGAGGGGTTCGGGGTGACCTCCTCGAGGTTGGTGTGCAGGACGAGGCCGGTCACTGCCAGGGGTACGGCGATGACCAACATCACCACCCGCCAGTCGACCCCGGTGACGGCCAGGGTGATGACGGCGGGGGCCAGGAAGTGGCCCACCGAGCCGCCCCACCCGTGGATGCCGAGCATGCGTCCCCGGTCGGCCGGGTAGGCGCCGACGATGAACGAGGTTGCCTGGGGGTGGTAGGTGGCCCCACCGAGTCCGCAGAGGGAGCTCACGATGACGATCCACCAGAAGGTGGGGGCCGAGGCCATGAGGAGGAAGCCGACGGCTCCCACCCCGAAACCGAGGGCCACGATGCGGCGACGGGCCCCGTGGCGGTCAGCCAGGTGGCCGACCGTCGGTTGGAGCACCCCACTCAGCAGGGTGAACGACAGCGACAGGATGCCCAGCTCGGTGTAGTCGAGCCCGAACTCGTCGGCCAGGGCAGGCAGGAAGGCGGGGAGGACGGTGACATAGAAGTCGTTGACCACATGGGCACCCACGAAGATGGTGAGCACCCCCTTGGGGGAGATCGTCATCGCTGATCGAGCCGGGCCGGGGGGATCAGACCGAGGCTCCGGTGCCCCGCACGTTGTTGTTGGGGGTGTGGTCCCCGGCCAACCAGCGGGCCAGCTCCCCGTGGGCCACCGACCGCTGCCAGCCGTCGATCTGCTCGGCGTTGGCCGCATCGGCGGTGAACTCGACGGTCAGGCCGTCGGGGTCGATGAGGTAGAGGGACACGCAGTACCCGTGGTCGACGGTCCGATGGGCGATCCCCTCGACGTCCATGGCTGCCCGGATCTCGTCCTGCTTGGCCGTTGTCGAGGCCAGGGCCACGTGGTTCAGCGAGGCGGCGCTGTTGAGGTACATCTCGGCCTGATCCTCGGGATCGGCGAACTGGAAGAAGGCCATGGCCGAGCCGTCATCGAGCTCGAAGAAGGTATGGCAGTAGGTGCGTTCCTTGCCTCGGACGTTCTCCACCTCGCACCAGGTGGCGACCAGGGGGAAGCCGAGCAGGTCCTCGTAGAAGTGGCGGGTCGCCTCCTGGTCAGCGACCACGTAGGCGTGGTGATGCAGGCGCTGTGCGGCATGTGTGACGGTCATCGGTTCCCCCTCGGGCACAAGGCTACGTGTTCGGGCCGATCGGGGCGGCGCTGGGCCACCGGGGCGTCATCAGACCTGCACCGACGGATCGGCCAGCAGGACGCCGTCGGAGATCAGCTGGCTGATGCGGGCCTGGTCGTAGCCCAGGATCCGGGTGGCCACGTCGACGTTGTCCGATCCCCGGGCCCCCACCCGGCCCGTCGTCCCGATGTCGGACCCAGCGGCAGAGCGAGCGGGGATGAGGACCCCGTTGGATGCCTGGGTGAACATGCCTCGATGGTCGGCGAAGTCCGACGCAGCGAGCTCGTGGATGTCATGCAGGGCTGCGGTGGTGAACGGTGAGTTGGCTTCGAGGTGGTCGCGGAACTCCTCGAAGGAACCAAAGGTGGCCGCCCAGGCCGTGATCTCGGCCTCGATCTCGTCGCGGTGCTCGCCGCGGCTCTCCAGGGTGGCGTAGCGCGGGTCGGCCGCCATGTCCGGCCGTTCCATCACCGCGATGAGGGCATCCCACCAGGCCAGAGGGCTGCCGGCGATGCCCCAGGCCTCGCCGTTGGGGAGGCGCAGGATCGGGCTCTCGTCACAGGATCCCGCGTTCACGGTGTCCCATCCGCCGGCGAGTTCGGTGGACACCCACTCCTGGATGAAGACCAGGGCTTCGACCATGGACACATCGAGGTGGCCGCCCTCACCGGTGCGCAATGCCTTGACGAGCATGGCGTTCACCGCGTTGACGGCCATGAGGGCGGCTGCTGCGTCGCCCAGGGTCAGGGCTGGCTGACGAGCTGGCCGACCCGTCTTCAGCTCGTCGTGGGACAGCATCCCTGACTCGAGGTGTCCCATGGGGGCGTAGGCCCGGCGCTGGGCCCATGGCCCGTCCTGTCCGAAACCGGTCACCGAGCAGTAGACCAACGACGGCCGTCGTTCGAGCAGGGCGGTTGCCCCCAGGCCGAGACGGTCCATCACCCCGGGTCGATAGTTCTCGATCACTACGTCGGCCGAGTCGACGAGGTCGAGGATGACCTCGGTGGCCCCCGGTGCGGCCAGGTTCATCGACACGAAGTGCTTCCCGGCGTTCTGATGGCAGAAGTAGGCGGTCACCCCGTCGTCTGCCAGAGGCGGGAAGGTGCGGCTGAGGTCACCGTCGGGTGGCTCGATCTTGATCACCTCGGCTCCCTGATCGGCCAGGATCCGGGTGGCGAGTGGGCCCGCCACGACCCTGGTGAAGTCGAGAACTCGGATGCCGTCCAGTGGTCGCATGACCTGATTGCTTACACCACCCGGGAGGGGCCGGTCTCCGCAATGAGGTCGATCTAGGGTGCAGGGATGAACGAGCAGGAACTCACCACCGGGGACGGCCCGACGCCCGGTGTGTACGACGTGCTGTGGCCCCGCAGCCCGATGACGGCGGAGACGGTGGACCTGGCCCCTCGCCTGCCGTCCCTCGAGGGGGCGCGGGTGGCCTTCGTGTGGGATTACCTCTTCCGCGGTGACGAGATCTTCCCCATCCTGGCCCGGGAACTGTCCGCCAGGTACCCCGGTCTCGAGGTGGTCGACTACGACGTGTTCGGTTCCACCCACGGTGATGGCGAACACGAGGTGGTAGGCACCCTGGGTGAGCGGCTGCGCGAGCTGCGGGTCGACGCCGTCGTGTCGGGGATGGGCTGTTGAGGTAGCTGCACGCCCGCCGTGTTGCGGGCATCCGCTGCTGCAGAGCGAGCCGGAGTTCCCACGTCCTCGCTGGTGTGCGAGGGATTCTTGGGACAGGCGGCCACCACGGCTGGAGGCCTGGGCATGGCCAACCTGGCGGTGGCCAACGTGCCGGGTCACGTCGACACGCAGCCACTTGCCGAACTCGACCGCTCGATCTGTGAGGTGACCCTGCCGCAGGTGGTGGCCAATCTGACCGGGGTTCAGCCCGAGGTCGTGGCCGAGGAGGACCCGGGGCCCCGGACCGTCGTGTTCAGCGGCTCGTTCGAGGCGGTCCAGGAGCGCTTCGTGGCTGAGCGCTGGTCCGATGGGCTGCCCGTGATCCCCCCGACCGTCTCGGCGGTCGAGGCCTTTCTGGCCCACACTCCCTTCGACCCCGATCACAGTTTCGGTCCGCTGCTTCCCGACAGCAGGGCAGCCACCGTGTGGTCGGTGGCCGTGAACGGGGTGATGGCGGGGTGTCGCCCCGAGTACATGCCGGTGCTGACTGCGGTCGCCGCGTGCCTGGCTGATCCGGCGTACGGGGTCGAGCACTCGGGCAACACGCCAGGCTCGGACACCTTGGTGGTGGTGAACGGCCCCATCGCCCGAGAGCTGGGCTTCAACTTCGAGCAGGGGGCGTTGCGGGACGGGTTCCAGGCCAACACCACCGTGGGCCGTTTCGTGCGTCTGTACCTGCGCAACGTGGCCGGCTTCCTGCCCCACGAGACCGACAAGGCCACCTACGGGAACACCTGGCGGGTGGCCATGGCCGAGAACGAGGAGGTGCTGGAGCGCATCGGCTGGGAGCCGTATTCGTCCGATCTAGGCATGGCAGCGGGGGAGGACGCGGTGAGCATCGCCCGCTACACGGGTGGTGGGGTGTTGACCTCGGTGTTCGGTCACCGTCCGCAGGACATGGTCGACTACCTCGCCGACGGCTTGGCCAAGATCGGAGGGTGGGAATACGTCTTCACCATCGGGTTGGCCGGAGGCACCTATCGTCCGCTCTTGCTGCTGTCCCCCGTGCTGGCCGAGACCATCGCAGCGGGGGGCTGGACCCGTGACGATCTCAAGGAGGCCCTGTGGGAGCGGGCCCGGGTGCCCGCGGAGCGGTTCGAGCGCTACCTCGGGGAGTGGACCAACCTGGTGCCCGGCCGACGGCGCCTGGTGGACTTCGTCAACACCCGCAAGGCACCCAGGCTCTACGCCGAGTCGAACGATCCAGGCCGGTTGGTCCCCATCACCACCGAGCCGAAACACATCGGTATCGCGGTGACGGGCGATCCCCTCCGCACCAACGCCTATGTGTTCGCTCAGAACGGCATGCTCGGGTTTCCGGTGGCCCAACGGGTGCAGCGGGCCGGCTCCTGAGGGCCGCTGACCTCCTCAGCCGTCCTCGGGGGCGAGGCCGGGCGCCCCACCGCTACGGAGGAATTGGCGTAGTTGGCGATCGTGGCGGGTCAGGGCACCGCCACGGCTCGGCGACCACGGCTGCCAACGAGGCTCGACAGCCCCGGTCGGTGTGTCGCCCATCACGGTGGCCCGCTGGATGATCCGCTCACCACTGAAGTCGTTGAGGACCGAGTGCTGGGTGCAGCGGTTGTCCCACATGGCGATGGTGCCCTGCTGCCACCGGTAGCGCACGGTGAACCGGGGATCGGTGACCCATTGGGTCAGCAACCCGAGCAGGGCGTCGCTCTCCCGGTGGTTGAGCTCGACGATCCGCCTGGTGAAGTGCTGGTTGACGTAGAGGGCTCGGCGGCCTGTGACGGGATGGACTCGGACGACGGGATGCACGGCCATCCGGTCGGGCCGGTTGTGGGGGAGGGCATCGTGGAGGGCGGTGAGCCCCTCGCACAGCTCCTTGATCGGGTCGGACAGTTCGTCGTGGGCCTGGCACAGGTTGGTCCACATGGTGTCGCCGCCCACCTCAGGGCAGGCCACCATGTTGAGGACCGACATGACCGAGGGTGACTCGAGGAAGGTCAAGTCGGTGTGCCACTCGTCGGCGATGCCCCCAGCGGAGGCGGCCAGCTCGAAGATCTCGGGATGGTCCAGGTGGGGATTGGTCAGGTTGGGGTGTGCCTCCAACGGTCCGAAGTGGCGGGCGAGGGCCACATGGTCGTCGACGGAGAGGTGCTGGTCGGGGAAGAAGAGCACCATGTGTTCGACCAGGGCGGCCTCGATCTCCGCCGCCGTGTCGGCGTTGACGGATCGGAGGTCCAGACCGGTGACTTCGGCTCCGAGGGCTGCGGCGAGCGGTCTGATCGTGGCCGTTCCGAGTAGAGCGGTGTCCGTCATGGCGTCCAGTCTTCCAGGTCCCTCTCGGGCGCTCCAGAGTGGTGGAGTACGCTTCGCGGCATGGCTATGGAGTTCGCTCACGCGGTTGTCTACGTCCAGGACATGGACGAGATGGTCGACTTCTACACCAACGTGCTCGGGTTCACGGTGACTGACCGGGGCCCCTTCGGCCGGGTCGAGGGAGCCGAGATCCTCTTCATGTCCACCACCCCAGGGCATCACCATCAGTTGGCGTTCCTCAACACCCGGGAGGAGGTCGCACCGTCCAACAGCGTGAATCACCTGGCGTTCAGGGTGTCGGATCTGGGATCGGTCAAGGCGGCCATCGACGCGCTGGATGCAGACGGCCGGGCGACTGCCATGCGGCCAGTCACCCACGGCAACGCCTGGTCGGTCTACTTCCAAGACCCTGAGTGCAACGGGGTGGAGATCTTCTGCGACACCCCCTTCCACGTCGCCCAGCCGCAGGGTCGGGCGTGGGACGTCACCATGGAGCACGACGAGTTGGTCGACTGGACCCGTGGAGAGTTCGCCGACGAACCGGAGTTCGGACCGATCGACGACTTCTACGCCGCTCAAGCCGAGCGGCTCGGCTCCTGACCGGGTCGATGGACTTCCTCAGCGACTCCGTCGAGGCCATTGCCGGTCGAGTGCGGAGCGGTGAACAGTCGGCCCGTGAGGTGGTCGAGCATGCGATCCATCGCATCGAGGCGCTCGACCCGGTGCTGAACGCCTTCGTGGCCTGGGACGCCGAAGGGGCGTTGGCCCAGGCTCATCGGGTGGACGAGATGGTGGCCGCGGGACGGGACCCGGGCCTCTTGGCTGGGGTGCCAGTGGGGGTCAAGGATCTCGAGGCGGTGACGGGGTTCGTCACCTCCTTCGGCTCGGCGATGCATGTCGAGGATCCCCCAGCGACCGAGGACTCCGTCCACGTTGCCCGCCTGCGGGCGGCGGGTGCCGTCATCATGGGCAAGACCAACACCCCCGAGTTCGGCCACAAGGGGGCGACGGACAACGTGCCCTTCGGTCAGACGATGAACCCCTGGTCGCTGGCGCATTCGCCGGGTGGATCCTCTGGTGGGACGGCAGCCGCCATCGCAGCGGGAATGGTGCCTCTCGGTACCGGCTCGGACGGGGGTGGGTCGATCCGCATTCCTGCCTCGCTCTGCGGCCTCTCCGGGCTGAAGACGGAAACGGCCCGGGTGCCGATCGCGGGCCGGGCCATGCCTGGCTCGGGATTGCTGAGCACCAACGGACCGATGGGGCGCACTGCACTCGATACTGCGATCGCCCTCGACGCTGTCGTCGGGCCGCATCCCCGCGACCCGCTGTCGCTGGCCCATCCCGGCGAGTCCTGGGCCGACTGCGTTCGAACGGCAGCTCTGCCGCCGGTGGTCGTCTGGTCGCCCACCATGGGGTACGCAGAGGTTGACGAGGAGATCCTCTCGGCCTGCACTGCGGTGGTGGAGGGCCTCGAGCGGTCGGGGACGACGGTGATCGACATCGACGAGATCTTTCCCGAGGATCCGGTCCGCGAGTGGCTGGTGCTGTGGGCGGTTGCCCGGTTCAAGGCCCAGGGCCACCTGCTGGGAACCCCCGATTTCGACCGGCTGTCCGAGACCATCCAGCCGCAGATCGAGTTGGGCGCTGGCATCACAGGCGAGCAGTTCGCCCGGGCCCAGGACGCCTGCTACCGGCTGAACTGGCTCCTCGAGGACGTGCTCGATCAGGCGCCCTTGGTCCTCACCCCGACGAATGCCGGCCGGGCCCCACGTCTCGGCGAAGACGGCATGATCAACGGTGAGGCCGCCGTGGGGTGGGTGCGCTTCACCTACGGCATCAACATGACCCGCCACCCCGCAGGCACGGTGTGCGCCGGACTCACCAGCGAGGGCACCCCGATCGGGTTGCAGATCATCGGGCGTCATCGCTGTGAGGGTGAGGTTCTGGCTGCCATGGCGGGGCTCGAGGAGTTGGTGGGGTTCGACGGCAGGCCCCCTGTTTCGGGGTAGCCAGCGTCAGTTGTGAATAGGAACCATTCCCAATATATTCACCCTCATGACGGCGGAGATCGCGAGGCTGAGGTGGACGGTGGTCGTGCTCGTTGGGATGTCGGGGATGTTGGCGGCCTGTGGAGCCCAAGACGCAGAACCATCGCGCCCCGTTAGTGGGGACGGTGTGCCGCTGATCTTGTCAACGACGAGCATCTGGGGTGATGTGACCGCTGCGCTGGCGTGCGAAGGAGGGGTGCGCGTCGAGGTCCTCGTACCCGAGGGGGCCGACCCGCATGCCTACGAGCCGTCCCTGTCCGACCGGGCTCGCATGGACGGTGCTGACCTCTTGGTTATCAACGGTCTGGACCTCGAGGAAGGTCTGGCAGACAGCGTTGAAGCCACGGCCGAAGGCGGTGTCGAAGTCTTCGCTGCCGGTGACCATGTTGCCGTCAGGGGGTACGCGACGACGGAGTCCCATGAAGAGGCCGAAGAGGGGCACTCCGACGAGCACGAACATGGTCATGGGGACTTCGATCCCCACATCTGGTTGGATCCACTCAGCGTTGGCCAGGTGCTGGATGATCTCGCCGACGCGATGGTTGCGGCTGGGGCGCCCGCCGAGGCGACCGCGCGCTGTGCCGACGCGTTCGGGGAGACGCTGGACGCGCTGCACCTGGAGATCGTTGACCGTCTGCAGCCCGTGCCGGCGACGAATCGGGTGCTCGTGACCAGCCATGATGCGCTGGGGTATTTCGCAGCCCGCTACGACATGGAGGTCGTCGGCACGGTACTGCCAACCCCGTCCGGTCTCGCCGAACCGAGCGCCGGACATCTCGGTGAGATCCGGGCACTCGTCGAACAGCGCCGGGTTCGGGCAATCTTCGTCGATTCGGGCCGGGCAGCAGACTCGTCGGCGGCCCTAGCCGCCGAACTCGAAGGGACCTCGGTTGTCGAGATCTCCGTGGAGGTGATGCCCGAGGGCGCACCAGGTCAGCGCTACGCGGCGCTGATGCGGGAGCTGGCCCGCGCAGTGGCGCTGGGGCTCACGGGCTGACCGTGGAGGTCATCACCGATCCCGCTGGATGGTGGATTGCTCCGTTCGTCGAGCACTCCTTCATGCGGGATGCATTGGTCGCAGCCTTGCTGGCTGCAATTGCGACGGCAGTGGTGGGCACCTGGGTCGTGCTGCGGGGCCTCAGCTTCCTCGGTGACGCACTAGCCCATGGCGTGCTGCCCGGTGTGGCGATCGCCTTCGTTCTCGACGTACACCCGACCTGGGGGGCCATGTTGGCTGCGCTCGCCATGGTGGGCACCCTCAACGTGCTGCGGGCCCGCACCCCCTTCAGTGAGGACATCTCCATCGGTGTGCTGTTCGTCGGCTTTCTCGCCCTGGCGGTGGTGATCATGTCCAGTAGCAGTGGTAGCTACTCAGGAGATCTGAATCGGTTCCTTTTCGGATCGATCACCGGGGTGACCGACGCAGACCTGGTCCGCCAGGCAGCGGCCGCCGGCGCCGCAGTACTCGGCGTGGTCGCCATGTACCGGGGTCTGCTGGTGTCGACGTTCGACGAAGACCACGCACGGCTCAGCGGATTCCGGCCGAGAGCGATCCATGGTGGGCTGGTCTCCCTCATTGCGATCGCCATCGTCGCCTCGTTCGAGACCGTGGGCAACCTGCTCGTCTTCAGCTTCCTTGTCGCCCCGCCGGCGACGGCTGCGCTCCTCGTCCGCAGGGTGCCGGTCATCACGTTGGTGGCAGTGGGGATCGGTTCGGCCTGCTCGATTCTCGGGCTGCTGATCAGCTACCACTTCGACACCGCTGCTGGGGCGACCATGGCCCTGGTCACCGTGGTCGTCTTCCTCATCGCCGTGCTGGCACGGCCGACGGCCGGATCATTGCCCCGGAGGTAATGCACCGGGGGGTGACCGCACGCGACAACGGGGCCGGCCAAACCGACCCCGTTGTCCTCGATGTCGTCAGACGTGGCTGATCAGTAGATCTCGATCAGGCCTGCCGCGCCCTGGCCGCCGCCGATGCACATGGTCACCACGCCCCAGCGGGCGCCCCGACGCTTGCCCTCCTGGAGGATGTGGCCGGCGCAGCGGGTGCCCGTCATGCCGAACGGGTGGCCGATGGCGATCGAGCCGCCGTTGACGTTGTACTTCTCGGGGTCGATCCCAAGGGTGTCCCGGCTGTACAGGCACTGGCTGGCGAATGCCTCGTTGAGCTCCCAGATGTCGATGTCGTCGACGGTGAGGCCGTGACGCTCGAGCAGCTTCGGCACCGCGTACACGGGACCGATGCCCATCTCGTCGGGCTCGCAGCCGGCGACCGCCCAGCCCTTGAAGGCACCCATCGCCTCGAGGCCGCGGCGAGAGGCTTCCTCGTCGCTCATGAGCACGACGGCGGCAGCACCGTCGGACAGCTGGCTGGCGTTGCCGGCCGTGATGTAGTTGCCCTCACCGCGGACGGGCTGCAGCTTGGCCAGACCCTCGAGGGTGGTGGAGGGACGATTGCATTCGTCGCGATCGACCGTGTAGTCGACGATGGACTCTTCGCCCGTCTCCTTGTTGACGAGCTTCATCTTGGTGTCCATCGGGACGATCTCGTCGGCGAAGAGGTCTTGCTCCTGGGCCCGGGCCATCCGCATCTGGGACTCGTAGCTGTACTCGTCCTGGTATTCCCGGCTGACGTTGTAGCGATCGGCGACGATGTCGGCTGTTTCGATCATGGCCATGTAGATGGCCGGATACATGTCGGTGAGCTGATCGTCCATGTTGGCCGAGCCACCGAAGCCCGGGCTGGGGATGGAGATGGACTCCACACCGCCGGCCACCGCGACGTCGCAGCCGTCCATCTTGATGTAGTTGGCAGCCAGGGCGATGGAGTTCAGGCCCGAGCTGCAGTGCCGCTGGATGGTCGACCCGCCGGTGCTCACCGGGAGTCCGGCCAGGAGGCCGGCCAGACGACCGAGGTTGCCAGCGCCGTGGGCACCGTTGCCGAGGTACACGTCCTCGACAGCCTCGGGCTCGACACCAGCCTTGCTGACGGCGCTCTGGATGGCGTGGGCGGCCATGGTCATGGCCGGGGTCATGTTGAAGCCCCCGCGGGCGGCCTTGGCCAGCCCGGTCCGGGCGTTGGAAACGAATACTGCTTCTCGCATGGGTGGGTTGCTCCACTGGTTGGTTGTCGTTCAGACACCGTTGGTGTCGGTCGGTCTCGGTCGGATCCCCGCCCCGGGCACCCTGAGAGCCAGCCCCTACGGTAGTGGCTCCGCGCGCCGCAGGCTGGCGTGGCCGTAATCGCCTAGCGTGCGGTCATGACTGCAGCGCCGTACTACGACCCAGAGGTCCGAGCGGTGATCGAGGCCGCACCGGGCCTGGGCACCGTCACCGCCGACAACATCCACAAGATCCGCGCCAACCGGATGCTGCAGAACGAGGCGGTCGAGCTATCCGACGAGGTCACCAGGACCGACGTCATGGTGCCCGGCCCCGACGGCTCCGAGATCAGGTTGCGGGTCCACCGTCGGGTCGGACTCGAGGGCCCGATGCCCTGTATCTACTGGATCCACGGTGGCGGCTTCGTGCTCGGATCGCCAGAACAGGACGACCAGCGGTTCGATCGCTGGTGTCAACGGTTCGATGTCGTCGGGGTCGCAGTGCAGTACCGCCTGGCGCCAGAGGATCCCTACCCGGCGGGGCTCGAGGACTGCTACGCAGGATTGAAGTGGGTGGTGGAACACGGCGACGAGATCGGGGTGGATGGCTCGCGGGTCGGTTTCGGCGGACCCAGCGGTGGCGGCGGCCTGGCGGCCGCGCTCGGGCTGTTGGTTCGTGACCGAGCCGAGTTCGAGGTGAACTACCAGATGTTGATCTACCCGATGATCGACGACACCCAGACCACGGTCAGCGCCAACTGGGATGTCCCCATCTGGGACATGGGCTCCAACGAGTTCGGCTGGCGTTCGTACCTGGGTGACCTCTACGGCACGGACGACATCCCGTCCTACGCCGCGGCGGCTCGGGCGACCGACCTCTCCGGTCTTCCTCCGACCTATGTGATGACGGGAACCCTCGACGCGTTCTGCGACGAGGACATCACCTACGCCCAGCGACTCAACCAGGCCGGGGTCGATGTCGAACTTCATGTGTATCCGGGCGCCCCGCACGGATTCGATGGCTTCGCCCCCGGTACCCGGGTGGCCCGCCAGGCCCGGGCGGACATCAACGCCTGGTTGGCCCGCCAGATCGGCTGAGGCGTCGGGAGCCTCAGCGAGGCAACCGTCGCCGGAACAGGCTGTGCACCCGTTCCCAGTGCAGTTCGGAGGCATCCCGCTGGTAGCGGTCGCTGCCGGGAGGTGCGTAACCGTGTACGGCGTCGGTGAAGAAGTCGAGGGTGTAGTCGACTCCGGCCTCCTGTAGGGCGGCCTCGAGGGTCGCCTTGTCCTCGACGGGGGCGGTCGGGTCGTCCGCGCACCAACCCAGGTACACCTCGGCAGTGAGACGGTCGAGGCCGAGATGGGGTGAGTCGTCCCGCTCGGTGACCAGCCAGGCGCCGTGGATCGATGCAACCGCGGTCACCCGCTCGGGCCACGCTCGAGCCAAAGAGATGACCAGACCCCCGCTCATGCAGAAGCCCACCGCTCCCAGAGGTCCGTCGCCGGCCGCAGGATCGCTGGCCGCGACCTCGAGCAGGGCCGAGCAGTCCGAGATGATGTTGGTCGGATCGACGGTTCCCATCAGCTCGCGCCGCTGATGCATGTCCTCGTCGGAGGCTCCGAATTCACGGTAGGGACCGCCCCGGTAGAACAGGTACGGGAGCATCACGTAGTACCCGGCCGAAGCCAGCCTGGCTGCCATGTCCCGCAGGGCTGGACGAATGCTCGGGGCATCCATCAGGTACAGCACCACAGGATGGGGTCCGTCGTGGGTGGGGTGGTACACGAAGGTGGTCATCGACCCTTCGGGGGTGGCCACCTCGATCCGTTGCTCGATCATCCCCGAACGCTACTGTCCGCCGGCCCAGGGGTCGGTGAGCTCAGAGCGTGGCCCCGGCTGCCCGTTCGAGTCGTTGCCGGACCCGGTCCACGACGTCGTCCAGGGACCGCAGCCCGCAGGTGCTCAGCGCACCCGCCACCAGGTCGGGGGCATCGTCGATGGGTTCACCATGGTCGGGGTCGATGACGGTTGCCGCCAGATCAGCCAAATACACGCCGCAGGACAGCGGATCGCCGACCTGTGGGTGATGGTGGTGCTCGACGGCAGCGCCGATGTGGTCGGCGATCCCCCAGTGATCACACATCATGCGGCCCACCGTTCCGTGGTGGACGTCGAACAGGTCCCGCTCGAGCGCAGTCAGTTCGATGGCATCGCTGGCCGTGATCATGCCGATCTTCGTCAGCCAGCCGGGCCCCAGCGCACTGAGGATCAGCTTGCCCATGTCGTGGAGCACGGCAATGGTCGCCAGTTCGCTGCGCTGCTGGGCGGGAAGGTGTCGGCCGAGCACCAGCACCGTCTCGAGGGCAATGAGGTGGTGGTCGCGGAGCGAGTCTGCGTCCACTCCGTAGGAGTCGACGCTCGTGGGAAGCGAGGTGCGTGACGCCGCCGACACGGCGAGGGCGACCACCCGGTTCATCCCGAGGAGGGCGACGGCGTCATGGGCGGTGGTTACTGGGGAACGGGGCGAGACGGCGGCCGAGTTGGCCTCCCGCAGCACGGTGCCCAGCAGGAGGCCGTCGCGCATGATCACCCGTTCGGCGTCACCGGCCGAGGTGGACGGGTCACCGGCCATGCGCACCAGCTCCAGGACGGTCGTATTCAACGGCGGGAGGCCGTCGACGATGTCCTGGATCAGTTGTCGGGGACTGCTGTTCATGGTGGTCTCGGAGGCTCGGACGGACGGATGGCCCGCGTGGACCCATCGGCATCCTGCCCCTCCTTCTGAAGGGCTCGCACGGAACCTTCGCCAGGTCGGCAGGGCGGGACCAGCGCCCGCTGTCTCTAAGGTGGAGATCGGGTTACCGGCGATCGGTCGGAGCCCATGGAGGGACGACCCAGATGCGCCGATCGTTGACCGAGCATGGTGAGACAACCGACCGCACCGCTGAGTGGGAGGAACTGCGGTCTCGCCACCTCGCGCCTGAGCCGGGTGAGTCCACGGCCCGGGGGGTGCACCACCTCGCTCTGCTCTCGTCCGACGTCGAGCGGACGATCGACTTCTACCAAGGGGTATTGGGCTTTCCCTTGACCGAACTGTTCGAGAACCGCGACTACCGGGGCTCCACCCACTTCTTCTTCGACATCGGGAACGGCAACGCCCTCGCCTTCTTCGACTTCCCCGGACTCGATCTCGGCCCCTACGCCGAGGTGCTGGGCAGCATGCACCACCTGGCCATCTCGGTCACCCCCGAACGGCAAGCCGAGCTTCGGGGCAGACTTGAAGCGGCCGGTGTCCCCATCGTGTTCGAACATGGGGCGTCGATCTACTTCAGCGGGCCCGACGGGGAGCGACTCGAGTTGCTGGCCGAGCCGCTCGGTGAGATGGGCGGGCAACCCATCAGCCGCTGAGATCCGGTGCAGCCTGATCGTCCCGGGGATGTCAGAATTCGTGTCGGATCGTCGTCCAGAGGGGGATTGTTGTGGGGCGTTTCGACAACCGGACCGTGATCATCACCGGAGCGGCAGGGGGTATCGGCCTGAGCGCCTGCGAGCGCTTCGGCTCCGAGGGAGCGAACGTGGTCGCAGTGGATCTCGCTGGCAGCGACCTGCACGGTGCCGTGTCCGCAGTGGAGATGGCCGGGGGTGACTGCATCGCAGTGGAGGCCGACGTGACCGACGAAGCCCAGGTCGAGCACTACGTGGCGGTGGCCGTCGAACGATTGGGTCGGGTCGACGTGCTGTTCAACAACGCCGGCGTCGAGGGCAGGGTGGCCCCGTCGGAGGACTACGAATCGGACTGGTTCGACTTCGTGATGGACGTCAACGTCAAGGGCGTGTTCTACGGCCTGAAGCACACCGTGAAGGCCATGCTGGCCTCCGGCGGTGGAGCGATCGTGAACACGGCCTCCGTGGCCGGCTTGGCGGGAACCCCGGGCATCGTGGCCTACGGAGCCAGCAAGCACGCAGTGGTCGGCCTGACCCGGACCTTCGCCCGGGAATACGCCGGTCGGGGTGTGCGCACCAATGCGGTGTGTCCGTCCCCCATTGACACGCGAATGTGGGACTCGCTGGTCGAGGGCATCGGTGGTGATCGGGCAGAGGAGTTCCGCAAGGAGGCGGAGATGCGTAACCCGATGGGCCGCTACGGCCGTCCCGAGGAGGTGGCTGCGGTGGTGGCGTTCCTGGCGTCGGACGATGCCAGTTACCTCAACGGGGCAATCTTGCCAGTGGATGGCGGGGCGAGGGCCCAGTGAGCGACGTAGATCGACGACGGGCCGAGGTCGCTGACCGTTGGGCCCTCGACGGAGGGGTGGTGCTCGTCGAGGCGGGTTCGCTGGTCCCTGTGCCGGGGAGTGACACCTACCACCCCTTCCATCCCCACCCGGATTTCGCCTACCTCACCGAGGTCGGGTCGCCTGATGCGGTGCTCGCCTTCGACGCCGCTGCTGCGACCTGGCAGGTGTTCTCCCGCAGGCTGAGTGCCGACGAGCTGGTCTGGGAGCCGCCGCCCACCGCGCACGGTCTCTCTCTCGACGAGCTCGACGGATGGTTGGCCGCCCGGGGGGCCGATCGATCGGCCGTCCGACGGGCCTCGGACCCGACCCTGGCCGCGGCGATCGCCGATGTTCGACTCCGCAAAGATGCCAGTGAACTCGACGACTTGCGGCGAGCGGCCGCATGCAGCTTGGTCGGCTTCGACTGGGTCTATGCGAACACCCGGCCGGGTATGACCGAGCGGGATGTCCAGATCGGCATGGAGGCGGGGTTCTTCTCGGCCGGAGCGCCCCGAGTCGCCTACGACAGCATCGTGGCGAGCGGCCCCAACGGTTCTTTCCTCCACTACGCCCACGGGTTGGACGACGTCCACCGCCCCGCCAGCCGCACCATCGAGGCCGGTGATCTCCTGTTGATCGACGCAGGCGCCCTGTATGGCGGGTACGCCAGCGACGTGACACGGACCATGGTGGTGGGGGCCGAACCGACTGATGAGCAGCGCTTTGTGTGGGAGTTGGTGCTTCGTACCCAGGAACTGGCCATCGACCGGTGCCGGCCCGGCGTCGAATGGCGTGAGGTGCACCTCGAGGCGGCCCGCACCATCGGGGAGGGCCTCGTCGAGTTCGGGCTGCTGCGGGGCAGGGTGGACGATCTGGTGGGCGATGGCGCAGTGGCCCTCTTCTTCCCCCATGGGCTGGGCCATCTCATCGGCCTCACCGTCCACGACGTTGCGGGCTATCCGGGCGACCGGGAACGCAGCTCGCACCCACAGCTGCGCTATCTGCGCACCGATCGGCCGCTCGAAGCAGGGATGATCACCAGTGTGGAACCGGGCGTCTATTTCATCGACGCCCTGCTGGCCGACCCCGTGGTGCGGGATCGGCATCGGGACGACGTGGTGTGGGAGCGGGTCGACGAGTTGCGGGGGTTCGGTGGCATCCGCATCGAGGACGACATCCATGTCACCGAGGGAGATCCCGAGGTGCTGTCGGCCGCCATCGCCAAACCCATCAGGATCGGCTGATCAGCGACGCTGCCCCCAACGGCGTCAACGCCAGGCGAAGACGGGCTGCTCGTACTCGTCGACCCGTACCGCAAGACCCTCGTAGGCGACGGCCCGGAACTGGTACAGCACGGCGCCCGTCGGGGCGTGGATCAGGTCACCACCGATGGGGAGTTGGATCACCGGACGGGTGCTCTCGGGGATGTCGATGAACCGGGGTGAGTCCTCGCGAGCCAGTTCCCGGATGGAGATGCGGTGGATCGAGGCCACCTCGTCGGGGTTGGCCACCGGTTCGGCGTCGACCCCCGCCCAGAAGACGAAGGGCGAGATGACGTAGCCCGACCGGGTCGGATAATCGTCGAGCCGACCCAGGAAGTGGTCGTCGGTCAGCACCAACCCGACCTCCTCGTGGGCCTCGCGCATGGCGGCCTCCAGAGGCGTCTCGCCCTTGTCGACTCGGCCGCCGGGGAGGGCCCACTGCCCGGGGTGGTCGTTGAGTCGGCTGCCCCGCCGGGTGAGCAGGACCGATGCCCCACCGGCCACCCCGTCCACCCGACCCGTGATCCCATCGTCCTCGGTGATGCCCGGCACGTAGGACAGCATGTCGAGCCGGTCCTGTGCCGTGAACTGTGAACCTTCCGGATCGGTGCCATGGGCGATGGGGTCGCTGTCCATCACGATGAGGCACACGGCGGCCCGCTTGAGGTCGTCCCGCTCGTGGTGGCGTACCGGATGGTTGGCCAGATGGCGGCCCAGGGTGGCCCGCAGGTCATCGTCGTAGTCCACGTCCCGGCTGCTCATCACATCGATTCTGGTCCAGATCACGCGGTGGTGCCCGCCGCTGGTGGTTGACTGGTCCCATGACCTTGCTCGAGACCGTGCGGGCCGACCTCCGGGAGGCCATGAAAGCGAAAGATCGCCTGGTGGTGGCAACCCTGCGATCAGTGGTAGCCGCCGTGCAGGAGGCGGAGGTGGCGGGCTCGGCAGCCCGGGAACTCGACGATGCCGAGGTGGAGAAGGTCATTTCCGCCCAGGCCAAGCGTCGGGTCGAGGCTGCCGACGCATTCGATCAAGGGGGCAGAGCCGATCGAGCGGCCGCCGAGCGTGAAGAGCTGGCCGTGCTTGAGCGGTACCTGCCCGAACGGCTGAGCGACGACGATCTCGCCGCCCTGGTCGACCGGGTCCTGGCCGAGGGGGGCTTCACGGCGATGTCGGACATGGGGCCGGCCATGAAGGCGGTGAACGCCGAGGTGGCGGGCCGGGCCGAGGGGCGGACGGTCGCCGATCTGGTGAAGGGGCGTCTCGGCAGCTGAGTCATCGACGGGCGGTCTCACGGCCCAGTTGCCTACATTGGTGGCCATGTCCCACGTCGTCCTCGTCGGGTTCCTCCAGGCCCAGAACTGCACCACCATCCCGGCCGCCTGGCGCCACCCCGAAGCCCGTCACGATGTGACGACCCCGGACTACTACCGCCACCTGGCCCGGATCCTCGAGGCTGGCAAGTTCGACCTGGGGTTCTTCGACGACCGGCTGGCCATGCCCGACATGTTCGGCGGCGATCATCGCCACACGGTCGAACACGGGATCCGGGCGGTGAAGCTCGACCCGGTGGTCACCCTGATGTCGATGGCCATGGCCACCGAGCGGATCGGTCTGGGGGCAACATGCTCCACCACCTACCTGCCCCCGTTCCACGTGGCCCGGGTGTTCGCCTCGGTCGACCACATGACGGGGGGACGGGCCGGCTGGAACGTGGTGACGTCGGTCAACGACAACGAGGCCCGCAACATGGGGATGAGCGAGGCGTTGCCCCATGACGTCCGCTACGACCGGGCCGACGAGTACATGGAGGTCGTCCACGGGCACTGGGACACCTGGGAGGCCGACGCAGTGGTGGCCGATCGGGAGACCGGCTTGTACGCCCACGGCGACAAGGTGCATCGACTCGACCACGACGGTGAGCACTACCTGTCACGCGGACCGTTCACCGTTCCCCGGACCCCCCAGGGACATCCGGTGGTCATCCAGGCCGGGCAGAGCGGTCGGGGCGTGCAGTTCGCAGCCCGCTGGGGTGAATTGTTGTTCACCAGCCACACCCAGATGGACCGGGCCATCGAGGCCCGTCGGACCATCACCGACACCGTCGCGGGTCTCGGTCGTGATCCGTCGCAGGTGAAGGTGGCCAACCTGACCTTCCCCATGATCGGTCGCACCATGGCCGAGGCCGAGGACAAGCGGGCCGCATACGACGAGCTCCCCACCCTCGTCGACGACCTGTCCCTGCTCTCCGAGGGCCTCAACTTCGACTTCAGCGGTCGTGACCTCGATGCCCCCCTCACCGACGACGAGCTCGATCAGATGACCGGGATCCAGGGCATCCGGGACCAGGTGCTGCAGGCGTCGGGGGTGTCGAACCCTTCGACCATGGACTTCGTTCGCATGTCGGGACGAGGCCGGTTGGCCCACCCCACCGTGGGGGGACCGACCGAGATCGCCGACCACATCGAGGAGTGGTTCACGGCCGGGGCCACCGACGGCTTCGTCATCGGGGGTACCCACATGCCGGGCTCCTTCGAAGACTTCGTCGAGCTGGTCGTTCCCGAGCTGCAGCGAAGGGGACTGTTTCGCACCGAGTACACGGCGTCGACCCTGCGGGGTCACCTCGGGATGTCCGTCCCCGAGCGGGGCGCTTGGCAGGGTTGACCGCTGCAGGGGGTCAGTTCTGGGCAGCGAGGTAGGCGTCCACGATGGTTCCCGCCGTACCCATGAACAGGGGACCGAGGTCCTTCACAGTGGCCAACGCGTGGCGGAGATAGCCGATTCGGAAGGGTTGCCCGATCAGCCACGGCCGGAGGGTGAACATCAGGAGCCTCCCGTTGGTCGTGCCGTCCGCGTAGAGCTGATCGACCGAGTGGCGGATCATCGACACCCAGCTGTCGAGGGTGGCCCGCCTCCGCCACAGGGCGAACTCGTCGTCGAGCTCGAGGTTGAGGGGGATCGATGTCAGCTGCCGGTCGCCCACCGTCATGGGGAACGGTTGCTCGTCGTTGGGCCAGTCGCAGATGTACTCGACCCCAGCGTCGGCAACGAGGTGGGGGGTGCGGTATGACTCGACCCCCTCGGGTGAGAACCAGCCCCGAGGTCGCTGACCCGTGAAGGCGGCCAGGGCATCCAGTGACTCCCCGATCATCTCGGCCTCGGCCGCCTCGGAGAGTTTGGAGGTGATCAGCCGCGAGGCAGCCACGCCGTGAGCGACCAGCTCACATCCCCGCCCGAGCAGGTGGTCGATCAGCCAGGGGTAGTGGGTGGCCGTCAGGGCATCGACAGCCACGGTGGCCGGGATGCGCAGCTCGTCGAGGACGTCGAGTACCCGGAACACGCCCACCCGGTGCCCGTATTCACGGTGGGTGAGTTGCACATAATCGGGCCCGGGCAGCTTCATGAGGCCACCGGAGGGTTGGCGAAGACCGTAGGCGTCAGCCGGGGGGTCCCACTCGTAGTGCTCGAGGATCACCAGAGCCCCGACGGCCAGGGGTGCGCTCCCCGGCCAGCGCAGGGCCCGACGGTCAGGAAGCGACGACGTGGGGTAGTAGGGGTGGTCCATCCCCGGCCCAGGGGTGGCCGGACCGAAGTCGTAGCCGCGGAACTCAACCATGTCGACGCCCCGTTCCCTCGTAGGGTTCGGCCAGGCGGGCGGCGTGGTCGACGAACTCGTCGTAGTGATGTTCGAGGAAGTGGTCGGCGATCTCGGCTGCCGTGGTTTGCCAGACCCCTTCGCGGTTCATCATGTGATCGAACATGCGGTGCAGGGCGTCGACTCGGTGCGGTGCCCCCATCAGGTAGGGGTGTATTGCCAGGCACATCACTCGGCCCGATTCCGCCCCTTCCTCGTAGAGGGTGTCGAACTGTTCGGTGACCATGGTCACGAAGGTGTCCGTGTCGTAGTGGTGCAGGAAGACGGGTACGTCGTTCAGTTCGATCGAGTAGGGCACGCTGACCAGCCGTCCGCTCTCCACGGCCAGAGGAACGGGTTGGTCGTCGTGGAACCAATCGGCGTGGTAGGTGAGCCCGGCCTCGGCCATGAGATCAGGGGTGGCCACGCTGTTGCTGACGGCGGGGCCCAACATTCCCCGCAACTGCTGTCCGGTGTGGTGGGCCAGGCGGCTGATGTTGTCCCGGTAGAACTCGCGTTCCTCGTCGGGGTCGAGCGAGGCGAGGTAGCGGGTGTTGTAGAGACCGTGGCTCATGATCTCCCAGTTGCGCTCGACCATGGCAGCACCGATGTCGGGGTAGTGGTCGAACACGGCAAGATTGGTCGACGCCGTGCAGCGGATGCCGAACTCGTCGATCGGTTCGAGCATGCGCCAGAAGCCGATGCGGTTGCCGTAGTCCCGTTGGCTGTACCCCTGTACGTCAGGGTGAGGGGAGCGTGGCCACGGGTTCCGGCGGGGATCCCGGGGAGGCAGGAACTCGTAGTGCTCGATGTTGGGGGCAACCCACAGAGCGATCCGGGCGCCGTTGGGCCACCTGATCGGCGGGCGGTCGACGATGGGCAGGTAGTCCACCCGATGTGGAGGCAGGCTCATGGCCCGACGCTATACGCCTGACCGGTCCGGCGGAATCGCCCTGCTCACGCCGCGAGGTGTTCGGAGGACATTTCGGCCAACAGCATGGCGATGGCTCCGGCCGACGACCAAGCGCTGGCCGTGCGTAACGCACCGAAACGGTCGGTTCCCATCACGTGGTGGCGAGTCTTGCCAGCAGCGGTGATGCGGTAGACGCGGACCTCATCCAGCCCCACCTTGGCCAGAGCGACCTCGGGCTCGAGGGCCAGGGGGGCAGCGAGGTGGTCGATGGCCGTGCGCAGGGGAGAACTGTCCATGAGCCTGACCGTACGACCGGGCTGGGACATCGAAGGCCGGTGCCTGACCGGTCGACGACGAAGGGGTCAACCTGCTGCCGCAGCGGCGGCCTCGATCTCGGCCAAGATCGCCTGCAACTCGGCCATGGCCGCCGACCTGTCGTCGGCGTAGAGCATCGTCGCTTCGGCGATGCGGGCTGACCATGTCGGATCCATCTCGGCGTCGGTCCCGATCAGGTCGACCATGGCGGCCATCGGTCGACAGAGCGCCTCCCGGAAGTCTGGATCGTCGGGAAAGGCCTGACCCTGCCCGCAGGTGTCGACCCCGTCACCATCGACCGTCGCATCGGCGGTCTCGTCGACCACGCTGGGGGCCGGATCGCTGTCGGGAAGGCCATCTGCAGCGGGGTCGTCACCACCTCCGCATGCGGCGATGATCATGACGAGAGCGAACACAACAGCCAAGCGCTTCATCCGTTGGAGGGTAGCAACGCCGTCGGTCCTCACCCTTCGCCGAAACCGCGGGGCACCATGACCCGCAGGTGGGTGCCGTTGGCGATGGGCTCCCCGTCCATGGTGGCGACGAGGTCGAAGCGCAGGCGCGACCGGTCGATCTCGGTCAGGGTGGCTGTCGCTTCCACCGTCGAGCCGACCGGGCTCGGGGCCAGGTGGGACAGATCGATGTGGGCTCCCACGGTGGTCCGGTCGGCGGGGAGGCTGCCCTGTAAGGCGACGCACGCAGCCTCCTCGAGCAGGGCGACCACCCGGGGCGTGCCCAACACCCGGACGTCCCCTGACCCCAGGGCCACTGCGGTGTCCGCGTCGGTCACGGTCACGCTCACTGCGCCGACCATGCCCGGTCGGGGTCCTTCGTGTTCGGTCATCGTTCGGCCTTTCCCGGCGCTCGTCCGCCGTTCACTCCCATTCGTCGCCTCGCTTGGCCACATATACCCCTCGGGCCGTCGACGGTGTCCATGGGCGTCCATCGTTGCGGTGGCCGGCCCGGTTGAGACGCTCGCTGA
This sequence comes from Acidimicrobiales bacterium, assembly GCA_038135065.1. GTDB lineage: Bacteria > Actinomycetota > Acidimicrobiia > Acidimicrobiales > Poriferisodalaceae > JAYPWI01. Next base: position 137,083 of record JAYPWI010000003.1, on the reverse strand, counting down.
TATCCCACCAGGGGAGTTGCTGGTCGCCCATGGTGAGCAGGCTGTCGAGGGCATCGGCGGCCGCCTGCTGCTGCTGGGCCAGGCGCTCGGCGGTCACCCGCTGCCGCTCCTCTTCCCTCCGCTGGTCCATCCGGCCGCTGCGTTGGTAGCAGGAGAGACACAATCCATCCCAGCGAGCGCTGTAGGAGCAGAAGCGGCACTGGGGCATCGCTGGTCAACGGTACCCAGCAGGGCATGACAAGCGACGGTGCGCCCCGAGCAGTTCGCGATCTGTGGGCTCGGTCAGGTGTAGATCTCGGCCTTGCGCACGGAGGCTCCGACGACGGGGATCTCCTCGTCAGCCAGTTCTGCCATCCAGTTCTTCCGCTCCAGGGCGGCTGCCTTGAAGGGGGCAAGCTCCTCCTCCTTGGCGGCCTCGCGGGCATCGCGTCGGTCCCGGAACTCGGGGTAGACCCGGCTACCGAAGAGCTCCAGTGATTCGCAGATGTGTTCGTGCTGGTTCCGGCCGCCCTGCTGGAGGAAGATCACCTGATCCACCCCGGCCGCCTCGTAGGCCCGCACCATGTCGGCGAAGTCCTCGGGGGTGCCGATGCCGGGGGCGGTCCTGGACAGCTTCTTGTCGGTGGCCTGGGCCAGGTAGTCCTGCCACAGGGTGGTGCGGCCCGGCACATTGTCCTTTGTGACCAGGGCGCCCATCGCGTAGTTGAAGAAGCGGAAGCCGTGGATGCCCCGTTGCACGGCGAGGTCGGGGTCGTCGTGGAGGGAGAAGGGGGCCACCATGGCGATGTTGGCGTTGACCACATGAGTGAGGGGTACGCATTGCTCGCTGCGGATGATGTCGTAGTAGGTGTCGGCCCAGTTCCTGGCCTCGTCGGGATCCATGAAGCTGAAGGCCAGGGCGCCCAGGCCGTTGCGGGCCGCGACCTCGATGGTCGACCGGTTCGTGCAGGCCATCCACATCGGTGGATGGGGCTTTTGGACCGGCTTGGGCAGGACGTTGCGGCAGGGCATGGAGAACCCCTCGCCCTCGTACCCGGGGTAGGGGTCCATCACCATCATGTTGGCAATCTGCTCGGCCGCCTCGAGGGCCAGTTCCCGCTTCTGGCGGGCCGAGATGTTGAAGCCCCGCAGCTCCATACGGGTCGCGCTCTCCCCGATGCCGAACTCGACCCGACCATGGGAGATCAGATCGAGCATCCCCACCGTCTCCGCAGTGCGGGCCGGGGGGTTGTAGTGGGGGATCACCTGACGAATCCCGAAGCCCACCCTGATGTCACGGGTCCGGGCAGCCAGGGCGGTGAGGAACACATCCGAAGCCGAGCAGTGCGAGTACTCATCGAGGAAGTGGTGCTCGACGGCCCACGCGTGTTCGATCCCTAGGCGGTCGGCCAACTCGACCTGCTCGATGGCCTCGTCGATCAGGCGCTGTTCGTCGCCTTCGCCCCAGGGCTTGGGGAGTTGGAGCTCGTAGAACACTCCGAAACGCATGTCTGTCTCCTGTCCGTCGACTACCAGGTGTCGACCATCGGTCGTTTCTTGCCGGTTCGGGGGGGACGGGCCGGGGCGGCCCCCGCCGAGGCCGCCGCCGTCGCGCCAGGCCGGGCCG
>JAYPWI010000003.1:124473-135467 GCA_038135065.1 Acidimicrobiales bacterium | reverse complement strand
GCCCGTCGACTACCCGGGGGCGCCCATCGTTCGTTTCTGGCCGGTGCGGGGGGTCCGGGCGGGGGCGGCCCGCAGGGCCATGGTGATCCACCGCCGAGACTCGGCTGGGTCGATCACGTCGTCGATCTCGAACCACGAGGCGGTGTTGACTGCCTTGCCGTTGTGATACAGCCGGTCGACCATCTTCTCGTAGTACGCGATGCGTTCCTCGGGATCCTCGATGGCCTCGAGCTCCTTGCGATAGCCCAGCTTCACGAAGCCCTCGAGGCCCATCCCGCCGAACTCGCCGGTCGGCCATGACACGGTGAAGGTCGGTGCCTTGAACGAGCCCCCGGCCATGGCCTGGGCACCCAGGCCGTACCCCTTGCGCAGCACGATGGTCATGAATGGCACGTCGACGCTGGCCGAGGTCACGAACATGCGCGCCGCGTGACGCACCGTGGCCTCGTACTCGGCCTGCGGACCGACCATGATCCCCGGGGTGTCGCACAGGAACAGCAGGGGGATGTCGTGGGCGTCACACAGTTGGATGAAACGTGAGCCCTTGTCACCGGCGTCGGCGTCGATGGCCCCGCCGAGGTGGTGGTTGTTGTTGGCCACGATGCCCACCGGTCGTCCCTCGACCCGACCCAGGGCGGTCACCACCCCAGGGCCCCAGCCCCGGCGCAGTTCGAGTACGGAATCCACGTCGCAGAGCTTGTCGATGACCTCGCGCACGTCGTAGGCCCGCAGCCGGTTCTCGGGGATCAGGTGGCGGAGCAGTCGTGGATCGTGGGATTCCCAGTCCTCGACCGGTCCCTGGAAGAAGGCCAGGTACTTCTTGGCTGTCTCTACCGCCTCTTGTTCGTCCTCCACCAGGATGTCGATGACCCCGTTGGGCCACTGCACGTCGACCGGACCGACCTCCTCGGGGCGGAACACGCCGAGGCCGCCGCCTTCGATCATGGCCGGGCCGCCGATGCCGATGTTGCTGCCTTGGGTGGCGATGATGACGTCGCAGCACCCGAGCAATACGGCGTTGCCGGCGAAGCAGCGACCGTTGGTGATCCCCACGAGGGGCACCAGTCCGCTGAGTCGGGCGAAGAAGGTGAAGGCCCAGCAGTCCAGTCCCGCCCCGCCCACCGTGTCGGTGTCACCTGGCCGGCCCCCGCCGCCTTCGGCCAGCAGGACGGTGGGCAGACGGTTGTGCTCGGCGATCTCGAACAGACGGTCCTTCTTGCGGTGGTTCTGCTGGCCCTGGGTACCGGCCAACACCATGTAGTCGTAGGACATCACCATGGTCTGGGCGGTGGAGGGGTCGAACAGGTCGCCGTTGACCGATCCGATGCCGGCCACCATGCCGTCACCGGTGGTGTTCTCGATCAGGTCCTCTACCGAGCGACGCCGACGCTGGGCGGCCAACATGATGGGGCCGTACTCGACGAAGGAGTCAGGGTCGACCAGTTGCTCGAGGTTTTCCCGTGCCGTGCGGTGGCCTCGCCCGTGGCGCTTGGCCACTGCGTCGGGACGGAACTCGTCGAGTCCCTTGTTGTGGCGTTCGTACACCTCGGCCAGGTCCGGTCGGATCAGCTCGAGGTCCACCTCGTCGGCTGCCACGCCGGCCGAACCCTCGACCTCGGCCTCTTCTACGAAGACCAGGGGGTGGGCTTCGTAGACGGTGTCACCGGCGCTCACCCCGACGAGGCGGACGATCCCCGTCACCGTCGAGGTGATGACGTGCTCCATCTTCATGGCTTCCATGACCGCGACCTGCTGACCCTCGACCACGGGGTCGCCCTCGGCCACCGAGATGCTGACCACCGTTCCCTGCAGGGGAGCCTCCACGGGCTGGGAGCCGTCGGGACCCACGGCGGCGGCCGCCGCTGCCGGGGCGGGCATGCCTGCGCGAGCGGTCGAGGTCGGGCTGGACCCTTGGCGATCGATGTCGCCGTGGTGCAATACGGCCAGGGGATCCCTGCTGACCTTGGCCCCGGCCAGACCCCTGTCCTGGGCCGAGGGGGCAGCCGTCACGAAGTGGCGGCGTTCGGCCACCGCTGCGTCGTCGGCAAGGTCGGCGGCATGGTGGGCGATGAAGCTGGTGGTGACGTCGTTGGCCGCAACCTCGGGCCGAGCCAGCAACGCCTGGAGGAAGCCCACGTTGGTGGCCACCCCCTCGATCCTGAACTCGGCCAGGGCCCGGGCGGTGCGACGAAGGGCGTCGCCGTAGTCGGGGGAAGGTGAATGCCCGATGACCTTGGCCAGCAACGAATCGAAGCTGGGGCTGGTCTGGTACCCGGCGTAGCCGTAGGTGTCGGTTCGGATGCCCGGCCCGGTCGGGGGGTCGAAGGCGCTCAGGGTGCCACCGGTCGGTCGGGCGGTGCCCTCGGCCGTCATGGTCTCGGTGTTCACCCGGCACTGGACTGCGTGACCGCGGGGTGCAGGAACGTCCGCCTGACCGAGGTGGAGGTCAGCCAGGGAGGCCCCGTCGGCCACCCGGAGTTGGGCCTGAACCAGGTCGATGCCCGTCACCTCCTCGGTGACCGTGTGCTCGACCTGGAGGCGGGCGTTGGTCTCGATGAAGGCCACGGTGGTGGGGTCTTCGGCATCCACCAGGAACTCCCAAGTGCCCAGGCTGCGATAGCCGCCGTGGGAGGCCATGGCCACCGCCGAGGAGGTCAGCAGGTCGCGGGTCGTGGCCTCGAGGGTGGGGGACGGGGCGATCTCCACGATCTTCTGGTTCTGCCGTTGCAGGGTGCACTCCCGCTCCCCGAGGTGGCTGACGTCGGTGCCATCCCCGATGATCTGGATCTCGACGTGGCGGGCCCGCTCGATCAGTCGCTCGACATAGACGTCACCGTTGCCGAAGGCGGCCAGTGCCTCTGACGAACATCGTTCGTAGGCGGCAGCGACGTCCTCGCCGTCGCGAACCGGCCGCATGCCCCGTCCGCCACCCCCGGCCACAGCCTTGATCATCATGGCGCCGTGTTCGGCCAGAAAGGCTGCGGCCTCCTCCAGGGTGGTCGGCCCGCTGGTGGCCGGTACGAGTGGCACCCCGAGCTCTGCGGCAAGGGCTCGGGCGGCCACCTTGTCGCCGTAGAGGGCGAGCTGGTCGGGGGTGGGACCCACGAAGACGAGGCCCGCGGCTTCACACGCTCGGGCGAACTGGGCGTTCTCGGCCAGGAAGCCGTAGCCGGGGTGTACGGCATCCGCTCCCGCCGAGGTCGCGGCAGCGACCACCTGGTCGATGTCCAGGTACGCAGCGGCCCCCCGACCGGCGAGGGGGACGACCTCGTCGGCCATGGCCACATGGAGCGACCCGCCGTCGTCCTCGCTGTGGATGGCGATGGTCGCGATGCCGAGCTCGCGGGCAGCCCGGATGACCCTGATTGCGATCTCTCCCCGGTTGGCAACCAGGAGCTTGTTCATCGGCATCGGTGTGTCCCCCCGCCTCGCACGGCTCCGGCGATGGTAGTCGTCGGCCGCAGCGCGGACGCCGGTGATCAGGAGCGGGGAAGCGGGGGCAGGATCACGGCCACCTGGCGGCAGAGGGTGAGGTCGCGGCCATCGGATCCGATGAACACGGCGTCGGTGGTCGACCAGTGCTTGCCCTTGCGGACCTCGACATCACGCCAGCGCCCCGCCACCGTCACAGGCCCGTCGGCCCGGTGCAAGCCAAGATGCTGGACTCGGCCTGCGGCGTGAACCCCGGCCGGCATCTTGTAGCTGTGGCGAATCAACGGGGTCATCTGCCCCATGGCCCACGAGGGGTGGACGATGGGTCCGGCATCGCCCGACGCATCGTGCCAGCGGGCCTCGGTGGTGTGGATCCGCTCAGTTGCCCAGCGGCGGGCCTCTGCCGGCCCCAACGGCACAGCCATGGGCGGGTAGTCCTGATGGGTGGGGATCCGCTCAGGCGGCATCCACTCCTTGTCGGCAGCTTCGGGTACGGGATCTCGCCGGGTGGGCAGGACGAACTCGCCGAGCCAGGGCGCGTCGCCCAGCCCGACCCTGCCTTCGATGGTGATCCGCCCGTCGCCACTGACCCGTTGGGTCACGGTGGCCACCGATGGGTCGGCGGTCGAGATGGTGACCTCGGTGACGAGGTGGTCGCCCACGAACACGGGTCGAGGAAAGGCCACTTCGGACCATCCGCGGGCCAGCCAGCCGTCGCCCAGCGCCTCGAGGATGGCCGGCACCATCCACCCGTAGGTGTGGATGCCGGCCACGATGGCCCCGGCGTAGCCGTAGCCCGTGGCCTTGTCGTCGTGGATGGGGTTGGCCGCCGCCACCTCGGCGGGGTCGGGCACGGCGACCATCTCGCAGGTCGCTACCGGTGGACGGCTCGTCATCGGCCGTGCAGGGTCCGGGCGAACATGTCGAGCAACAGCTCCCAGTGTCGTTCGGCCGCCGGCTTGTCGAACAACGGCCGTTCGGGGAACACGAAGCCGTGATGAACACCATCGATCCACTCACACGTCGAGGTCACGCCGGCACCGTCCAGAGCGGCCACCAGACGGTCGTAGTGGGGTCGATCCACCCAGTTGTCGTGCTCGGCGGCCAGGACCAGCACCTCGCCGTCGATCTCAGCGGCCCGTAGATGGGGGGAGTCGGCGGTGTCGACGGCCAGGCGCACCCCGTGCACCGTGGCCGCGCAGCGCACGGCCTGGGGGAACTCGGCCGCCGCCCACAGGGCGAAGGGACCGCTCATGCAGTACCCCGTGACCCCGACCCGGGACGGATCGGCCGCCGGTTCGTCGGCTGCGTGGGCCAGGAGGACCCCGACGTCCTGTCCGACCATGGCATTGGTCAGGCTGGCCATGTGGGCACTCATCTGCTCGGCGCTGGCCGGGTCCTCCCGGTGCAGGACGAACCCGCGGGTCTGGCGGTAGTACAGGTTGGGCAGCATCACGTAGTAACCGCACGCGCTGATCCGCCGGGCCATGTCGTGGAGCTCTTCGCGCTTACCGGGGGCGTCCATCAGGAACAGGACCACCGGATAGGGCCCGCCCGACTGCGGATGGGTGACGAAGGTGTTCATCGACCCGTCGACGGTCTCGATGTCAAGGTGGTGTTCGATCATCGGATCAGCCCTGCAGGTCCCAGCCCATGGCCCGTCCCGCGATGAGGGTGTCGGCGTACTCCTCCATGTGGGTGATCTTGCCGTCAGCGCAGGTGTACACCCAGCAGTACTGGTTGTCGTAGGGCAGACCGGTGGCCTTGGCCGTGGCCACGATGCGTTGCTGGACCACCGCTTTGTTCCCGTCGGCGATCATGCTGCGGATCTGCACGTCGAAGGGCTTGGTGATGTCGAAGGTCGACTTGATCACGGCGCTGCCCAGCGCTCGGGCGACCGCTTCCTTGCCGCTGGTCGTCTCGATGTGGGCGCTGGCCGGCGGTTCCCAGACCACGTCATCGGCCAGGGTGTCGAGCAGTCCCTCTTTGTCGCCTGCCCCCAGCGCTCCGTAATAGCGCTGGATCAGGCTGCGCGTTGCTTCGGTGTCCATCGAACAGTTTTAGCGCCGATGACGGTCACGGGGAGGGGAGGACGATGCTCGCCTGGGTCGACGCGAAGCGCTGTTGTCCTGTCGAGGTGTCGATGGAGATCCATCCGACGGCATCGAATGAGTCTGGTTCGACGACCCGGGCCAGGATCCAACGGCCGGAGGCTTCCAGGGTGGTCACCCCTCGCTCGGTGCCCCAGCGTCCCAGCTCAGCTCCCGTCGATGTGTCCCGCATGACGATCTCGTACCCGACATGCGGGCTCGGCGAACTCGCCTGGTCGGTGTACACGAAGCGTCGCCCCGTCGGGTCGAGCACGTAGTACCCGACGTAGTCGCCGCCGGTGAGGTCCAGCCCGGCGTTGGTGGTGACTGCTCCGGCGTTGCCTTCGGCGTCGTGCACGATGCTCAGCACGGCGGATCCCCGCAGGTAGACGTTGAAACAGCCGTCGTCGGCCAGCTCGGCGAGGTCCGCAACGTCGAGCACGGTGATCAGGGCCAGGTCGTAGACGGTGCGCAACTCCACCGACGGGATCGACTCGACGATGCAGTCCGATGGCACGATCACGGCCCCGCCGTCCCACTCGGTCAACCACCAGCCATCGGGGATCTGGCGGAGGGTGTCCGCGGAGATGAGGGGTGCTGCCCACCACGTTCCGTCGTCGTTGGGGCGCGATATCCAGTCGGCGGCGACCGTGGCCCACGGTCCGACGAGCGGGTGGAGCCGAACGAAGGGCGACTGGTCGGTCCGGTACTCCTCGAGCACGTCGTCATGCAGCACCACGACCCGCAGGGGAGGGTCGTCGCCGAACAAGGCCGCTAGCAGGGGCTCGCCGATGGCCTCGACCGCTGCGCCGTCGTGGGCGTCGAGCGTCGTGGTCGTTTACGTTTTTGCGTCGGAAAGCGGGTCTGCGGTTTGGGTCGTCGTCGGGGCCGTAGGCGATGACGGCGCCGCAGTGGCGATGGGGACGCTCGCCGTGGTCGTCGGCCCGCCGCTGGGGGGTGTGGAGAACGCGGGGGCGTCGACGACGACCACCCGGCCTCCGGTCTGCTCCCCGGCGGTGCCAGCGGCCACATCGGTCGGGCCCGAGCCACCACACCCGGTGAGAGCTGCCAACCCCACGAGGAGCACACACCGCCGAAGCACGTCCCCAGTATGGCCGTGGTCAGCGCCCGACGGACGGCGGCGGCCTCCTAATATGCGCGGCATGGCCACCCTTGCAGACCGTCCTCTCGAGTACTTCCGCTACGAGCATTTCCGGGACCACGTGGTGCGCATCACCATCAACCGGCCCGAGGTTCGCAATGCGGTGAACACCCCGGCCCACAAGGAATGGTCGGACCTGTTGGACCTGGCCGCAGCCGACGACGACGTGTGGATCGTCGTCATTACCGGTGCTGGTGACCAGGCCTTCTGCGCAGGGCGCGACCTCAAGCACACGTCGATGATCAACCATGCCAGTCCAGCCGAACGGGAGGCCGACGAGGCGATGATGGCCTCGGCGACCCGGTTGATCGAGCGGTTCGACTATCCCAAGCCCCTCATCGCCGCGGTCAACGGGGTCGCCCTCGGCGGCGGGTTCGAGGTGGCAATGGCCTGCGATCTGGTGGTGGCCGCCGATCACGCCCGGTTCGGCCTCCCCGAGGTCCGCCGCGGCATCTACGCCGGGGGTGGCGGGGTGCACCGGCTGCCCCGCCAGATTCCCCTGAAGCTGGCCATGGAGATCATGCTCACCGGGTCACCGATCACGGCCGCCCGGGCCCTCGAGATCGGCATCGTCAACCGGGTCGTTCCCGCTGCCGACCTGCATGGGGCGGTGGATGAGTTGATCGACGACATCCTGTTGGGAGCCCCGTTGTCCATCCAGGCCACCAAGCAGGCGGCTATGCGTGGGTTGGACATGGCGCTACCCGAGGCGTTCGGAACCGACTACCCGGCGGTGGCCCGGATGCGGGCCAGTGACGATGCCCGGGAAGGCCCCCGGGCCTTCGCCGAGAAGCGCACGCCCACCTGGACGGGGCGCTGACCCTGCCCCCTCAGGGGCTCAGCCCAGTACCTCGGCGACAGCGAGGTCGGCGATACGTTCGGGGTCGTAGCCCAACTCCTCGGTCAGGATCTCCCAGTTGTGTTCGCCCCAGCTCGGCCCCCCGTAGGAGACGACGGCCGGTGTGCGGGAGAGGTGGAAGCGGGTGTTCTCGATCCACGTCGTGCCCTGGGTGGGGTGGCCGACCTCGATGAAGTGGTTGCGATGCTCGAGTTGCGGGTCGGCTAGGCACCCGTAGGTGTTCTGGACCCGGTGGGCCGGTATCCCCGCTGCGATGCACGCGGCCTCTGCTGCCTCGTCGGTGACGGTGGCCGTCCAGGTCGACACCAGGCGTTCGAGCTCGTCCTGTCGGGCGTGACGGGCCTGCAGATCGAGATCGGTCAGGCCCGCAGCGCCGATCAGGTTGCACAGGGCTCCCCACTGCTCGTCGGTGGTGACCGAGATGGCCACCCAGGTGTCGTCACCCTTGGTGGGGAACACCCCGTGGGGGGCGTGCACGGCGTCCCGGTTGCCACGTCGGTCCCACAGGCGGCCGTTCACCGTCCAGTCGAGGAGCACCGGGGTCAGTTGGTGGAGTGATCCCTCGCCCTGACTGAAGTCGATGTACTGGCCCTGGCCCGTGGCCCGGTGGTGTTCGACGGCGGCCATCAGTACGGCGACCAGGTAGCGGGGTGAGATGTAGTCCGTGTAGGCCCCGAACGGGCCGGCCGGCGCCCGGTCGGGCCACCCGGTGATCTCGAAGAAACCGGAGATGGCGGCGGCCATGGTTCCGTAGCCGGCCAGGGAGCTGTACGGGCCGTACTGGCCCATGATGCAGCTCGACAGCATCACCAGGTCGGGCTTCACCTGGCGAAGGGACTGGTAGTCGAACCCGAAGCCCTTCATGGCCTTGGGGGAGAATGACTCGAGCACCACATCGGCCCACCGGACCAGGTCGTGGACCACATCGCGAGCCTCGGGCTTGGTCAGGTCCAGCGACAGTCCCCGCTTGTTGGCGTTCATGTTGCTGTACAGGGCTGTGTTGTCTGGCAGGGACTCGTCGTCCCGGAACGGCTGCAGGGTGCGGGCGGTGTCCATCCGGGCTTCGGAGTCGATGCGGACGATGTTGGCCCCGTAGTCGGCCAGGATCCGCGACCCGGCGGGGCCGGCCATCACCCACATGAAATCCAGCACCTTGAGCCCCTCGAGGGCCTTGCCCGTGCGCCCGGGGTTCGCAGCCACGGGGACCACGGGTCGACGAGGCGGTTCGGACAGGACTGCGACGGTGTGCTGGCCCACCCGGGGTGGCGGACCGAGGATCGGCTGCGGGGTCTCGCTGAGGATTCCCATCCTCCCCGGGAAGCGAACCGACCGGCCGTCGATGTCCACGTCCTCCCACTCGTTGCGGGCGGCCAGGTGGGGGCTGTCGAGCACGTCCTGGGCCGTGGTCACCGGGGCGAAGAGGAGTCGGCGGGAGAAGGCTTCCGCGAACAGTTCCTCCTTGGTCCTCGTGGCCAAGAACTCGCCCACCACCGCCTTGACCCGCTCGTACTCCGAGAGGGGCTCCTGGCCACCGAAGAGCAGCACCCCGTAGTTCAACCAGTCCTTGTCCCGGGTCGCGGCGTCGCAGCCCCCCTCGTCGTGGATCCACTCCATCAGTCGCCGGGTGAAGGGCCCCAGGGCGGGACCGAAGAGGAAGGTGACCGACACATGGCCGTCCTGGCATGGCCACATCAACTGGACGTCGACGTCGGAAATGGTGACCCCACCGGCCGAACGGACGGCGGGGGGAGCATTGATGGCTCCGGCCAGCATGTTGGACTGGGTGGCCTGCATGGCCGACTGCTGGGCCGACATGTCGATGTGCTGGCCGGTGCCGGAGTGGTGTTGCCGTTCGTACAGGGCGATCAGGGCAGCCCCCGCTGCTTCGGCCGAGGCATGGAACCAGGCCTGGGGGAGGGGGATGCGCAACGGTGCCCGGTCGACGTCGCCGGTCATGGACAAGGGACCGGCAGCGGCCAGGATGGTGATGTCATCGGCCGGCCAGTTGGCCTTGGGGCCTGTGGCCCCGAACGCGCTGATCGACACCATGACCAGGGCCGGGTTCGCGGCGGCCAGCACGCCGTAGCCGAGCCCGAGGCTGTCCATGGCACCCGGGCCGGCCGACTCGATCAGGATGTCGGCGCCCGCAGCCAGGTCGATCAACCGCTGACGGTCGTCGGGGGCGGTCAGGTCCAGCACCACTGATGAGCGGCCCCGGTTGTAGGACCAGTGCCACAGCGAGGTGTCGGCGGAGACGACATCGTCGGCGAAGGGCCCAATTCGGCGTGAGCTCGAGCCGCCGGGGGGCTCGATGGAGATGACCTCCGCGCCCAGCGAAGCCAGGACGTGGCCGCACAACTGCCCACGCTCGTCGGACAGGTCCAGCACCCGGTAGGCCCCCAACATGGACCAATCGCTAGCACATCGAACGGAACGGCGAGGGGCCGCAGCCTCAGGAGTCCCAGGAGGAGGGGAGCGAGCTGCGTCCCTCTGCGATGGCCTCGATCTGGTCGACGCCGACCCACAGGGCAGCGCCCTCGTCGATCGCGTGCTCGACTGCGGTGACCAGGTCAGTGCCGAACCCCGATGCGGGCAACGAGCCGATGCTCCAGCTGTAGACCAGGGCGGTCGTGCGACCGGGGGTACGGGCTCCCAGGTACTCCTCGAGTACCTGTCCGAAGACGACGAGGTCCGCCGTGGTGGCCTCACACGAGCCGTCCTCGCCCGGGGCAGAGCGGTCCAGGCAGTCGATCGACGAGCCGGACTCCGAGATGATGAGCAGGAGGCCGTCCTCGGCGTCGCTGAGCATCCAATCGTCGCTGTTGGTTGCATGGAAGGGGTGCAGGCGACGGTCGTCGCCGACGGGAGCGGGACCGTGGCAGTCACCGGGTCCGGCGCAGTCGAGGACCCAGGCCTGCTCGTCGGTCAACAACGCCGGGTCCATGGATGTCGCGCAGTATGCGACAGCCCCGTTGGTGGAGGTGAAGCCGGCGGCAAGTGCCGCCTCGACCCAGGGTCCCCGCGAGCAGATCCCCGACACGTGATTCGTCGGGTAGCCTAGGGCCGCCAAGGTGTCACGCTTGTCGGTCAGGGCTCGGGTGAGTTGGGCCAGGGAGGCAGACCCCCGACCACCGACGTCGGCGTGGACGGCAACTGTGTGTCCCATCGAGGTCAGCTGTTCCAAGACGTCGTCGTCCCAGGCGGTGACGGCGGCCATGAACACGTCGGACAGTTCGAAGGTGAGGACACCACCCCCGGCCTCGACCTCGCGGGCGAGGGTCAGGAGGCTGTCCCGGTGGCGCCCGAAGGCCTCGACGTTGGAGTCCTCCATGCTCCACCCTTCGACGTGGACCGAGATGCCGAGGAGGAGGGGATCAGCGGGACCAGAGGGTGACGGGCCGCTGGTCGGCGCGACCGAAGGGGTCGACTCGGTCCCGGTCGAGCCTGATGT
>JAYPWI010000003.1:110496-124373 GCA_038135065.1 Acidimicrobiales bacterium | reverse complement strand
TTCGCTCGAGCCTGATGTTTCGCTCGAGCCTGATGTTTCGCTCGAGCCTGATGTTTCGCTCGAGCCTGATGTTGTTGTAGGGCGGGGCCGCTCGGGGCGCTCCCCTGGAGTCGTGGCTGCCCCCGAGGGGGATGGTGCCCCACCAGGTGCATCAGACTCGGAGGCGGGACGATCGGAGGCCGGAACCTCCGTTGTCGAGGAACAGGCCGTGCTCAGAAGACCGAGGGCCATGAGACCGAGGGTCAGGCGGGCGGGCCAGGACAGGGTGCGGCGACGGCTCATGGGGTTCCATCGGTTGGAGGGCGGTTCGGTCAAGCTGTATCGAGGTGATCGGGCGCGACGGTGGGATTCCATCGGTCAGGTGGGGGTGGCGCCGTCCGATCTCGGCTGCGAGGTGCTTTGGCCGAGCACGATGGCCCCCAGGGCCCCGAGGACGACAGCCATGCCGACGAATTGCAGAGCCACCACGGCTTCTCCCAGGAAAGCCCACGCCATGAGCGTTCCTGTCACGGGGATGGCCAGGGTGAGGGTCGAGGCGAGCCAGGCCGGGATCTGGCCTAGGGCCCAGTTCATGAGCATGTGGGAGGTGAACCCGGGCCCCACCGACAGGACGAGGAGCCAGAACCACGTGCTCGGGGACGGCATGGCGAACGCCTGCCCGGTGGCCAGTGCGAAGGGGGTGGCCACCGTCGCCGAGATGAGGGCGGTCGCTCCCGTGTACTGGGCAGCGTCGACCCGAGCCCGGGTGAACTTCGAGAAGATGAAATAGAGGGTCCAAGCACACAGGGTCAACAGTGACAGTAGGTCGCCGGCCGGATTCCAGCCCGGAACGTCACTCGATCCGTACATGACGATGGCCACCCCGCTGAGGGCGATGGCGGCAAGCCCCCAGTCGGTCCTTCTGGCCCGCTCGCCGAACAGACGACCGCCGAGGACCAACATCAGCAACGGTTGGCATGACCCGATGACCGTTGCGTTCGCCACCGTCGTGAGGCGGACGGCCACGAAGAACAGCATGATGTCGGCGCTGAGGGCGATGCCACCCGGCAGCGAGATGCGGATCGATTCTCGGCGCAACGGAGTGCCCCGCATCCGGAGCACCACGAGCACGATGGCCGTGTAGATCCACATGCGCCAGAACACGACGCCGAGGGGTCCCAGGTCCCCGATGCCCTTGCCGATGACGCCAGAAGCCGCCCACCCGACCATGGCGAGGGCGGCCGCCGGTATGCCGCGGCGGTCGGTCGGCTGCGAGGCAGCCGGTGTGGTGGTCACCGGGCAGGTCAGCCGGAAATGTCGACCGGGGTTTCCCCGGCCGGGAGGGTGTAGCGGAAGTCGCAGTGGCTGGCTCCGCCCATGATGGTCTGGGTCCGCTCGAAGCCGATGTCGGGATTGAATCCCTCCACCATGGTGCCGTCCCGGTCGCACGAGAACAGGGCACCGAGTTCGGGGATGCCCAGGGCTCGGTACATCTCGGCGTAGCGGCAGCGGGTCACGTTGAAGGCGAAGGTGTCACCGGTCTGTTCGACGACCTCGATCTCGAGTGCCCCACCCTTCGTCCAGTTCGCCATCGAGTCGGCGAAGACGCCGAGGTCGTTGCCGCCGAGGGCAGAGGCCATCTCACGGCCTTGTGACTGGGCCACCCCGACCACGACCTCCCGGGCCAACTCGACCACCCGTTCCCGCCCGAACTCCTCGCCCAACCGATCGATGAGGGGGGCCACGATCCGGGCTTCGATCTCCCGGCGGGTCAAGACCCCGACATCGTTGAGGGTGTCGGGAGGTGGGTTGGTGGCGTCGCTCATTGCACCAGATTGGCACCCCCGGGCGGCCCGTGCCGCCCGTTGGTCATCGACGAATGGGCTTGGCGGGCACGCCGGCCACCACGGCACCTGGCTCGACGTCACGATTGACCAGTGATCCTGCTCCGATCACGGCATCGGACCCGATCGTGACGCCGGGCATCACCGTTGCCCCGGCGTAGATGACTGCTCGGTCACCGACCCCGACGCCGCCGCACAGGGTGGCAGAGGGGCTCAGCACCACGTGATCCCCGATCACGTCGTCGTGGCTGAGGATGACGCCAGTGTTGATCAGGGTGTTGGTGCCGATCCTGACGTTGCCCGTGACCCTGGCTCCCGGTGAGACGATGCAACCGTCGCCGATGTGCACCCATGGTCCGATGGTGGTGTCGTGGTGCACGAGGGTGATGAGTTGGCGTCCGGCGCTCAGCTCGGCGCGCTGGCTGCCGGTCCCCGACATCAGAGCGAGGGGCAGGTCACCGGCGGCGTCGATGTCGCCGACGACGGGAACGTCCCGGCGACGGGCGATCTCCCTCACGAGGTCGGGCTGAGCTCCCGGTCCGTCGAGCAGCACCACCATGTCGAGACGACCCGAGTACCCCTCGGCTGGTGCGTCGGCGATGGCGATGATCTCTGTGAGGTAGCCGCCGGACGCCACGGCGGCGAAGGGGGTGGACATGATGGCCTCCTGGCGACTGGCGATCGTCGGGCACCCTAGGCCGGTCGGCGGGGGAGCGGGCTACGCTCCGGCCATGGCGTTCACTCTCGGAGTACATGTCGGCCAGCAGAACTCGTCGATGGACGACCTGCGGGCCCTGTGGCGTCGATTCGACGCCGCTGGCTTGGACTGGCTCTCGGCCTGGGATCACCTCTACGAGGCCCCGCCGGCGGGAGGGGAGACCCCCCACTTCGAAGCAGTCGCCACCCTGGCCGCGATGGCTGCCGAGACGTCACGGATCCGGCTCGGGTGTCTCATGTTCTGCGTGCCGTACCGCAACCCGGCGCTATTGGCCAAGGCTGCGGTGGCCATCGATCACATCTCCGGCGGCCGGTTCGAGATCGGGGTGGGGGCCGGCTGGCACGAGCCGGAGTTCGTGGCCCACGGCTACGAGTTCGGGACGTGGGGGGAACGGTTCCAGATGCTGGAGGAGGGGCTCGAGATCCTGCAGGGCATGTTCACCCAGGAGCGCACGTCGTTCAGCGGACGCCACTACCAGGTGGACGATGTGACGTGTGTGCCAGGTCCGGTCCGGGGTCGCTTGCCCATCTGGATCGGTGGGCGAGGCCCCAAGCGGACACCCTCGATCGCTGCCCGCTACGCAGACGGGTACAACACCCCCTACGTCAGTCCCGAGGTGTACCGGTCGCTCTCGGAGGGGATCGATCGGGCCTGTGAGGAGATCGGTCGCGACCCGGCCACCATCGAGCGGACGGTCAACCTGTCGTTCAACCTGTCCACTACCCCCGAGGCGGCGGCCCGCGAACAGGCCCGGTTCGATGCCATGCCCGAGGACAGTCGCCAGACCTTCCTCGACGGGTCGCTGCGTGGTACCCCCGATCAGGTACCTGAGCGGATCGCCGAGTACGCAGCGGCCGGGGCAACCGGGGTGAACATCGCCCTGCGTCTGCCGGTCGACGGCGATGCCCTGGACGCGTATCTCGACGAGGTGGTTCCCGTGGTCCGGCGCGAACTGGGCTGACGGCGGAGCAGCCGGTTCGGTCACCCTGGCACGCGTCGGGCTGAGTAGAGTCAAAGGCCGAGCGGGGCGCTGGGCGCGCCGTGCGGGGACGATCGAGGAGCCGCCGTGAAGAGCATCTTCTTCCACCTGATGCCCTACCCGGAGTTGCCGGACGATTTTCCGGAACAGCACCGCTCGGTGTGGGTCGACATCGATCCGGGCCTCTACGACCCGGTCGTGGGTCATCGGACCTACAACGAGTACCTGGACGAACTGGAGTTCGCGGCCAAGGTCGGCTTCGACGCGGTCGGAATCAACGAGCACCACAGCAACGGTTACGGGCTCATGCCCAGCCCGAACATCATCGCAGCAGCCCTCAGCAGGAACATCCCCGACACCAACATCATCGTGCTGGGGGATTCAGTGGCCCTCTACAACCCGCCGCTGCGGGTCGCTGAGGAACTTGCCATGCTCGATGGGATCACCGGGGGGAGGATGGTCGCCGGGTTCCCGGTCGGTTCGCCGATGGACACCATCTACGCCTACGGGCAGAACCCTGCAACCTTGCGGGAGCGCTACCACGAGGGGGTCGACCTGATCCGCCGGGCGTGGACGAGCGACGAGGTCTTCGCGTTCAACGGCACCTACAACAAGCTCCGGTACGTGAACGTGTGGCCTCGTCCCGTGCAGAAGCCCCACCCCCCGATCTGGATCCCAGGTGGGGGATCGGTGGACACCTGGGACTGGTGCGCACAGGAAGATCTCGTCTACTGCTACTTGAGCTACTTCGGCTACAAGGCTGGCCTGAAGACCATGCAAGGGTTCTGGAAGAAGGTCCAGGAGACGGGCAAGGAGGCGAACCCCTTCCAGGGAGGGTTCGCCCAGTTCGTGGCAGTGGCCGACACCGAAGCCGAGGCCTGGGACCTCTATCGGGAGCCAGCCGAGTACTTCTTCAACACCTGTCTGCACGTCTACGCGGGGTTCGCCGATCCACCGGGCTACAAGACGCCGAACACGGTTCGGGCCGGTGTGGAAGGCATGGTCGAGCGGGCCGCACGGGAAGCCACCGCCCGTCAGGAGGCCGGAGCCGCAGCCGGAGGGGGTGCCCAGCACCGCCTGACGTTCGAGGACATGGTCGACAAGGGCTACATCATCCTGGGGAACCCCACCCAGGTGACCGAGCAGGTCCACGAGCTCTGCACCTCGATGCACGTCGGCCACCTGATGGTGTTCAGCCACTTCGGGAACATGGGCCGTGACTTGGCCCGCTACAACACCGAGCTCTACGCCACCAAGGTCATGCCGGAGGTCCGCGACCTGTTCGAGGACGAGTACGAGGACCGTTGGTGGCCCACCCCGGTGGCCGATGTGGTGGGCCGTAACGTGCCGGAGCCGACGCCCCGGTGAGCGGTGGGTTCGCCCAGAGCAAGGTTGGGTTTCGGGACGGTCACATCGGCATGATCGAGGTGGGCGAGGGTCCTGTGGTCGGGTACCTCCACGGCATGTTGGGAAACCCGGGGGAGCACAGGTTCCTCACCGAGTTGGCCGCTACGGGTCGACGGGTCGTTGCACCCAGCCTGCCCGGCTTCACCGGCTCGAGCGAGCCCACGGGTCTGCGCAACCTGCACGACTGGGTGGTGGCGACGTCCGAGGTGCTCGACCTCGCCGGCTTGACCGGTCAGCCTGTCGTGGCATCGAGCGTCGGGGCCATGCTGGCCCTCGAGGTCGCAGCAGTACGCCCAGAGGCCTTCGGCGCCCTGGTCCTGATCGCCCCATTCGGATTGTGGGACGACGACGACCCAGTCAACGATCCCTTCGCAACCACTCTGTCCGCCCAACGTCGTCTGCTCACTGCCGATCCGGCCTCGTCGAGTTCCTTTTTCGACGATCCTGCGGACCTAGCGGCCGACGACTTGGTCGAGCACGGTGTCGAGCGGTACCTCACCCGCACAGCGGCAGCGCAGTTGATCTGGCCGATTCCAGAGTTCGGACTCGGCGAGCGACTGCACAGGGTGCAGGGGCCGGTGACCCTGGTCCACGGCTCCGCTGACGCGATCGTCCCGCCCTCGTACCTCGACCGCTGGGTCAGCCGCTTGCAGCAGGTTCGCGGGGCTCATCTGGTCGATGGGGCTGGACATCAGGCAGAGTTCGACGCACCCGGCGAGGTGGCACGCATCGTCGCTGACGCCCTGGCGTGAGCGACGTCGGATCACGGACTGGCGCGGTGGTCTCACGGTCGTGGGTGCCGCGCGCAGCGGCGATGGGGCTCATCGGTCTCGTTCTGGCGGTGTCGTTCCCCCTCCGAGCGGCCGCCCAACTCGAAGGTCGGTTCGAACGGATCGATGCCGACCTGGGGCTGCGGGTCGATGGTCCGACGGTGGCGTCAGCTTGGGCCGATGCAGATGGTGACGGGGACCTCGACCTCACCGAGGTCGATGGGGAGGGACGCATCACCCTGTGGCTACAGACCGAGGGGACGTTCAGCCCCGTGTCGCTGGGAAGCGTCGAGAGCCCGACCTTTCTTCGGTGGCTCGATGCCGACGGCGACGGAACGGTCGAGTTACTGCTGGGGAGCGCGTCTGTACAGGGCGCGAACCTCCTCGAGGTCGACCTGGCTTCCGATCCTGCGGTGGGGAGCGAGGTCGTGTCGATCACGGACAATGCTGCCCTGTCCATCGCGGAGGTCGACGTCGACGGTGACGGCCAACTCGATTTTTTTGTCGGTTCCAACGACCGGCCGACGCAGCCCGCCATCGACGATGGGGGCGATCAAGACGTTCCGGCAGCCGCGCAGGACGTACGGTCAGGCTTGATCCTGCGACGTGGCGGCGCATACGCAGCGGCCTCCATCGATGGCTTCGAACCGACGAAGGACCAACGTCTCGCCGTGCTCTACCGGGCAGGCGTCGACGATGACCTGGAGTTGTACACGGGTCAACAGGACTTTCCCCGGCACCGATTCGTTATCGACCCAGCTGGGAGCCGTTACCTGGGGAGTCCCAGCCAGCGAGTCGATGACGTCGCCGACCTTGCGGTCGGGGATTTCGACGGCGATCTCGTCAACGAGATGTTCGCGCTGAGGGTCGATGTGGGGAGCGCCGTCGCCGTCAACGAGGAGCGCACGGAATGGTCGTTCTTGTTGTCGACGGACTCCGATGTTCAGTCGCTGAGCGTTGTGGGTGTGAGCCAACTCGACGTGGACGTCGTAGAGGTCGTGAACCTGCCCGTCTTCGCCATCCAGTTCGGGCAGGAGCGCCGACAGGCTGATAGCTACCAGTTCACCCTGGCCGACGGCCTCGGGCCAGGGACCACGGTGAGAGCCGGGGTGGACACGGGCCTGTTCATCGACCAGCCTGCCGAGGACCGGTTCCGGTTTACCCTGACTGCGGCGCAGCAGTCGGCGGCTGTGATCCGACTCAGATCCGAGACTCCCATCGACGTCGTCGATGCCATTGGACGATCACCCCTGACGGGTGCCGTCAGCGATGCCTTCATCACGCGAAGGGATGCGGTGTTCGAGGTCGCCCAGTTGCTTCCCTCGGCCACCGAATGCCGGTCGGTGGTCGCCATCGACATCGACAACGATATGGATCTCGACCTGTACCTGGGTTGCGGAAACGACATCGAGCCGCTTGCGAACCGCCTGTTCGTCAACGACGGAGCCGGCACATTTCGGGAGGAGGTGCTCGTCGACGGGGCACTCGGCGACATGGGCCAAGTGCTGGGTACCTCGGCCGCCGATGTCGACGACGATGGCTGGCCCGAGATCCTCGTCGCAGCAGGGGGCGGTGTCGGGATCGAGCGTCGCGCCGCGTTGCTGTCGGCTCGACCGAACGGGAACAACTGGATCGGGTTCGATCTGGTTACCTCCGGCGGGCGTGCGGGTGCGCTGGGGGCCAGTGTGCTCGTGGAAGCGGGAGGTATCGTCCAACGGCGGGACGTGTTGGCGGCCGGTGTCGGCGCTTCCCAGGACGACGGCCGCCTTCTCGTGGGTCTCGGACCCAACGAGACAGCAGATCGGGTGACCGTACGGTGGCCCAGCGGGCGTTTCCAGGTGCTCGATGACCTTGCAGCCAACGCCTACGTGTCGGTGCTCGAGCCGAGTGAGGACTCGAGCTACGCCGACATCGACATCACCGAGCTCGAGGTCAACCCGGCGGTCCGGGAAGGTGACCGGATCACCGTTGCGCTGACCCTTGCCAATCAGGGAAATGTCGCCAACACCGAAGGGTCTGTCGTGTTCGAGCTGCCCGAGGGTTGGAGCCCCCGCGGCCTGCCGCCCGAGGTTGCAGTACTGGGGGGAACCGTGGAGTGGCCACTGCCGGGCTTGGATCCCTCGGCCGAAGGGTTGCAGATCCTGCTGCGGGTGGCGGTGGAGGACGCGGTCGGTCCGGCAGAACTCGTCGTCACTGTGGATGGTGATTTCCCGCCGGCCGTTCTGTCGACGCCGGTCGTGACCAGCGGCGCGCCTGGTCGCTCCCGAGGGGCGATTGCGCTCGGGGCAGGGCTCGTGGGGCTTCTTGTCGTGGTCGGCTTCGCGCTCTGGCGGGGCTCACGTCAGCCGGTACCTCCCCGGTGAGGCCTCAGGCAAGCGCAGGGTGATCTCGGAAGGCATCGAGGGCCGAGGGGTCGTCGATGGCTTCAGCGTTGGTGACCGCCCGCCCGTGGATCACGTCTCGGATGGCCAACTCGACGAGTTTCCCGCTCCGGGTGCGGGGGATCGTGGGGACCTGGGCGACAACGGCCGGCACGTGTCGTGGCGACGCTCCAGTGCGGATCGTCCGGCGAATCCGATCAGAGAGGTCCTCGTCGAGTTCCAGTCCGTCCCGGAGTCGAACGAACAGCACGACCCGGGTGTCACCCTCGTGCTGCTGGCCCACGACAACGCTCTCGAGCACTTCGTCCACCAGGTCGACCTGACGGTAGATCTCGGCGGTGCCGATACGGACGCCCCCGGGGTTCAGGGTTGCGTCGCTGCGTCCGCTGATGATCATGCCTCCCTGTGCTGTCCAGCTCGCAAAATCGCCGTGGTGCCAGACGCCGGGGATCTGCTCGAAGTAGGCGGCCTGATAACGCGCATCGTCGGGATCAGACCAGAACTGCAGGGGCATCGAGGGAATGGCATTTCGACAGATCAGCTCGCCCTGCCCGGGCGCAGCCACCGACTGGCCGGCGGGATCGGCGACGTCGACGTCGACGCCGAGCGCCGGGGCCTGGATCTGTCCGGCGTACACCGGTGCGAGGGGATTACCCGTCACGAAGCAGCCGCAGATGTCGGTCCCTCCCGAGAACGAGGCGAGGTGGAGGTCTCGCCCGATCGAGTTGTAGACGTACTCGAATCCCTCGGGCGCAAGAGGCGAGCCGGTGGAGGTCACGATCTCCACCGTGCCCAGGTCGTGGGTTCGGGCGGGGGTGAGGCCTTCCTTGAGCACGGATTCGATGTATTTGGCGCTGACCCCGAACAAGCGCGGGCCCAGTTCCTCGGCCAGATCGAACAGCCGGGTCGGGCCGGGGTGGAAGGGTGACCCGTCATAGAGCACGAGGGAGACCCCGGCTGACAGACCCGAGACCAACCAGTTCCACATCATCCAGCCGGTGGTGGTGAAGTAGAACATCCGATCCCCGGGGCGCAGGTCACAGTGCAGGGTCAGTTCCGACCAGTGCTTGAGCAGCACACCACCGGTCCGGTGGACGATGCATTTGGGGCGCCCGGTCGTGCCGCTGCTGTAGAGGATGTAGACCGGGTGATCGAAGGGGAGGGGGGCGAAGGTGGGTGCCGTTCCCCGGTGAGGTCCCGTCCAGTCGTCCCAGGTGACCGCCCCCGGGATCGTTGCCGCCGACGAGATCTCGTCGCCGTAGGGGACCATGACGACCCGTGAGAGGCCGGACAGGCCGGCGGCGATCTCGGCTGCCTTGGTCGTGATGTCGTGACGCTTGCCGCCGTAGGCGTACCCGTCGGTCACCACCAACACGCGGGGATCGATCTGCCCGAACCGGTCGAGCACCCCGTCCCGCCCGAAATCCGGGCTGGTCGAGCTGTACACGGCCCCTATGGCTGCCGCTGCGAGGAACACGATGATCGCCTCAGGACCGTTCGGCAGCATGGTCGCTACCCGGTCACCTGGTTCGACACCCGAGCCCACCAGGGCGGCCTGCGTGCGGCCGACCGCCTCCCACAATTCGTCCCAGGTCATCGATGAGGCCACCCGGTCCTCACCGCGGTACCACAACGCCGTTTCGCTTCCCCGACCGGCCCGATGTCGGAGATAGTTCTCTGCGAGGTTGATCGTCCCGTCGGGAAAGAACGACATCCCAGGGGCCGGTCGGCTCGGGTCGCCGGTCATGTACGTCGCACCGAGCTGGGCGATTCCCCCGACGTGGGCTACCACGGCCCGCCAGAACTCGTCGGCGTGCTCCACCGACCATCGGTGCAGGGTGTCGTATCCGTCACGCTCGAGGTCGATACCGACGGAGTGGGCGAAGGCCGTCAGGGCGGTGCCTCGGCGCCGCTCGGGGTCGGGTGTCCAGAGTGCATCCATCGTCTCGTCTGTCGGTGGGTGCATGGTCAACGTCTCCCCTGGTCGTGGTGTCCTGGATCGGAACGGGGTGTGTCCTCGGCGCCGCGACCGGTGGGCTTGACCAGGGTCCGTGGCGACGACCGGCGCCCCGGCGCGCTCGGATCGCGGTGGATCACCGACAACAGCGTCGTGCCGATGGCGATGGCCGCCACTGCGATCGGCCACCAGGGCACGTCGGCCGAAAGGCAGTCGCGCTCGACGATGATCCACAGCGGAGCGCAGTCCTCTGGCGCATCGTCGATCGTCGACGGGTGGGGCAGTGCGAAGGCCAGCACGCCGCCGCTGAGCATCACCCCGGCCATCCACTCCTGCAGTCGCTCCGACGGCCTGAGGGCGATGGACGTCAGCGGGCTGCGTGGCGCCCAGTAGATGCTCTGGACGGCACCTACCGCGATCGCCAGGCTGGCTGCGTTGAGAGCCAACCCGGTGGGGGAGTCGATGAGCTGCCAGTAGTCGATGGTGCTGAGCACGGCTGAGGTGCACAGCAGGGCAACTGGGCCCCATCCGGCACGCTGCCACCCCGGGAGGATGCTGGTGACGGCGGCCAGCACGAGAAGGGCGCCAAGCACGGAGAACATCAGAAGCCATCCAAGTGCCACCAGGTCGGGCTCGTTGGTGGTCCGACCGCTGACGACGTTTGCCAGGTAGTGACCGGATGCGGTGAGTGGGACCAATGCGAGGAGGGCTACCGCCCCGGCCTGTAGACGAGGCAGGACGCCGATCCGGTGGGGTGTCCGGACCGTGGCAATGGACTGATCCCCGACCATTCTCGGGAACCTAGCCGCGCCCGGATCGACCCGACACGTCGGGAGGGTCGAAGGGCCCCGCTATCGTCGCGGCAAGGGGGCGAGCATGACTGTCGACGACAATGGAACAACTGTCCGATGGATGGCGGACACAGCCGACGACCCGAAGGCGCCGTTCTGGACGAGGGCCAACGCCGGGGAGGTGCTGCCCGATCCGCCGAGTCCAGCAGGCTGGGATCTCACGTGGGACAACGGCGGCACGGTGGCAGGCTGGCGCGACTGCGCAGTCAATCGGTTGGGGGTGGAGGCCGAGGAGTTCGGGGACGACCCCGACGACTGCGGGTTCGTCGGGTTGATCGGCGGGTACGCCTACCTGAACGCGACGTGGATCCGGGTGTGGGCCGAGCGAACCCCGGGAATGTCGGCCGCCGACATCGACATGGCGTACTTCGGTGGCCATCCCGACGTGCCTCCCTATGTGGCGGAACCCTGGCATGTCAACCCCCACACCACGGAGGTCATGGCTGGCTGGCTGGCCTGGGTCATGGGGGACATGGACCAGTCGGAGTTGGAGGGGCAGCGGGAACTGGCCATCCGAATTCGCGACGAACGTCCAGACCTGGCAAGCCTCACCGGTACCGAACTGATCGACCGGGCCGTGTCGCTGCGGCCCCAGGTACGAGCGCTCTTCGACATGCACATCAACCAGAGCGGTGCTGCCTCGATCGGCCCCGGTGTGATCGGTGCCGTCTGCGCAGCGGTGGGTCGGCCCGAAGCAGCAATGCGGATCCTGGCCGGCCTTGGAGGGGTTGATTCGGCAGCGCCCTCCTATGCCCTGTGGGATCTGAGCCGAATGGTGCGAGCGGACGCCTCCCTCACCCGACTGTTCGACGCAGGCAGCGAGAACCTGTGGGAGCGCTTGCGCGGCGATCCGGCGGCAGAGCCCTTTGTGGCGGCCATGGAGACCTTCCTGGCCGAATTCGGATCTCGGGGGCCCAACGAGTGGGACATCTACGCTGCGACGTGGGAGACCAATCCGGACCTTGCCCTCGCGTTCGTCGCTCTCATGCGGTTGCAGGACGACGAGGAGTCACCGCGTCTGGCCAACGAGGACCGGCGTGCGGAGCGGGAGGCGCTCACCCTCGACATCGCAGCCATGGTCGAAGCGGATCCCGAGGCCCATGGCCAGTTCATGGCCGGTGTCGCCTCTGCTGGGGTGTTCGTCCCTGGGAGGGAGCGTTCGAAGACGAACATCATCAGGGTCATCCAGGAGATCCGGATGGCAGTGTGGGAACTGGGAGCGAGGTCCGTGGCATCGGGCGAGTTGGACCAGCCGGCCGATGCCTGCCTGTTGTTCGAGGACGAACTGCGGGCGTTGGCTGCAGGTGAGTTGGAAGAACCGCGGCGCCTGATCGACCAACGCCGGGCTCATCTCGAGCACCTGCGCCAACTCGAACCACCGTTCATCATCAACGGGCGACGGCCCCCGCACTCGGAATGGTCCGTCGTGGGTTCTCGTCAGGTGCCTGCCTTGGGTGCTGGCGAGAGCATCGCCGGCATGCCTGGATGTCCCGGGCGTTATCAGGGACGAGCTCGCGTGGTGCTCGACCCCTCTGATCCGTTCGCCCTGCAGCCGGGGGACATCCTGGTCGCTCCCCATACGGATCCAGCCTGGACACCCCTGTTCGTGCCTGCGGGAGCCGTTGTCGTCGACGTGGGGGCGGCCCTGAGTCACGCGATCATCGTCAGCCGCGAGCTGGGCATTCCCTGCGTGGTGTCGGCCACCGATGCAACGCGCAGGATTCCCGACGGAGCGATCATCGAGGTGGTCGGTGACACAGGTGTGGTGACCGTTCTCGAGGTGCCCGCCGAGGGGTAACGTCGGAGGCATGGATCCGATTTGTGACGACCTCGACGCCGAGACGGCGGCCCTGCGGGCCGTCGTCGAGTCCCTGACAGAGGAGCAGTGGCGCCTGCCCACGCCGGCCGCCGGGTGGGACACCCACGAGACGGTCATCCATCTGGGCATGGCCGACGTGGCAGCCAGTTTGGCCGTGCTGGACCCCACTGGGTTCATGGCCCTCAAGGAACAGATGGCATCCGGTGGAGGGGATCTGCATTCCATCGCCGAGGAAGATGTCCATGCGATGAGTGGGGCCGAGGTTTGGCAGTGGTTCGAGGGTGAACGAGCCCGAATGACCGACGCCTTCAGGGCGCTGGGCCCCAAGGATCGGATTCCCTGGTTCGGTCCGGACATGAGCGCGCTGTCGTTCGCAACCGCCCGTCTGATGGAGACGTGGTCGCACAGCCACGACGTGGCGGACACCTTCGGCGCGGCGTATCCACAGAGCGATCGTCTTCGACATGTTGCCCATATCGGGGTGACGACCCGGGGGTGGAGCTACGTGAACCGGGGGCTCCCCGTCCCCGATGGGCCGGTGCGCGTCGAGTTGAGCGCTCCGTCGGGTGATGTCTGGACCTGGGGGCCCGATGATGCCGCGGACCGTGTCCAGGGTGCTGCCTATGAGTTCTGTCTCCTGGTCACCCAGCGCCGTCACCATTCCGAGGTCGTGCTCGACGTGGAAGGTCCGCTCGCCCAGGAGTGGATCGAGATCGCGCAGGCCTTCGCCGGCGGCCCGACCGACACCCCGTCGGGGCGAGTGTGAGGCGAGGGGTCAGCTGGCCCCGATCGTCGATGCTCCGCTGACGGGCGCGGCCAGCTCGGTGTCACCGAGCGAACCGACGAAGGGTTTGTCGGAGAAGGCAAAGATGCCCCCGTCGGCGGCCACCATCAGGTACCCGTTGCCGTAGGGCATTGCCCCGTTCACCGGTGCGTTGAGGGCGACGCCCGGGAGTGCTTGGGGAATGCTGCCCCGGTAGTCGGCTGTCCCGAAGGCGAAGATGCCGCCGTCGGAGGCCACGAGCCAATAGCCGGCGCCATCGGGAGAAGGGACGACGCCGATGATCGGCGCCACCAACCATGAAACTGCTGGTACTGCATCCCGGTGGAGGTCGAGGTACTCCTGGATCGACCCCTGGTACGTGGCGTCGGCGCGGGGGGCGACACCCCCC
>JAYPWI010000003.1:40513-110486 GCA_038135065.1 Acidimicrobiales bacterium | reverse complement strand
GGCGAAGACCCCGCCCTCGGCGCCGACCAGGTAATAGCCACGACCCGATGCCGACACTGTGGCAGCCACGATCGGCCCGTTGAGTGCGATGTGCCCGACATCTCCGTAGTGGATGGCCGCACCGAAGGCCGTGACCCGTCCGGAGTCGCTGAACACCCAGTAGCCGTCACCGTCTGGGGTGGAACCGAGGGCGATGGCTCGCTCTGTTGGGTCCAAGTGGGCGTTGCCGTGATGTTGGGCGTCGCCGTATGCATAGACCGTCCCCGTGCTGGTCAGGATCCAGTAGCCGCCGCTGCTCGGAGAGGAGGTCACGGCAGTCGCAGGATGGGCCAGCGGCGACGGGTCGCCCAAATGGGTTGCGTCGCCGAAGGGGTGGACGACCCCACCGGTGTCCACCAGCCAGTACCCCTCCAGTGGCCGAACGGGGACGAACACTTCGACCGGCTCGGAGGGAGGGCCGTCGCCGGCTGCGTTGCTCGCAATCACGGTCACGAGGTACGTCAGGCCACCCTCGAGGGTGGTCACCCGTGCCGAGGTCGCTGCGGACTGCGTCGGCGTGAGCACAGCGGGAATGCCCTCGCTCTCGAAGACGACCCGATAGTCCTCCGGCACCTCGCCCTCGGTGGGGGGCAGCCAGGTGACCGTGACCCCGGCACCCGGGGTCGGGAACGCGGCGGCCGACGTCGTCGACGCCTCAGTCGGTACGGGATCGACCTCGACCGCGACGCCGAGGACCCGACCAGGGGGCTCGGTCGGGGGAGGTAGGGGGGGTTCACCGAGTTGCAGGGCAGCAGGTGGGCACGCAGACCGGGGGCCGGCTCCCCAGCCTCCGTCCGGGCCGCCGAGCGCGGCCAGCGGGGCCTCGGCATCGAGTTGCGCCCCCTTGTCGTAGTCGGCGAAGCAGCTGTACCCGGTGGTGTTGGCTGCAATGAGGTGGGCATGGATGCCGTTGGGGGTCGACACCCGCCAACATGCTCCTCCTAGATCGCCGGGGTTCGCCGCCGTCGACCCCAATCGGGCCTCGGGCCCGTCGATGACGGCACCGCCGGGGTATTCGACGTCGACGAGATGGTGGTAGCCGATCCCACCAACAGCGATGCCGTCCACATGCACCTCGACCCAGACCATGCTGCCCCCGCCGATACAGCCGTAGGGGTCAGGGGGCGAGATGTGGAGTGACACGGTCCCGGTGGCTCGGCCGACGCGGGCGACGACATCTGTGTCGGGGGCGAAGAGGTCGAGGGTCCAGTCCTCGACCGATGCCCGTGGGTGTTCCCAGGGTGCAGTGGCGAGTTCGTTGGCCCACTGGCCAGCGAAGGGCACCAGGACGACTGCGCTGTGGTCGGTCGCCGAATCAGCTGCTGCGGCCAGCGGGGGCACGGCGACCACACTCGCAGCGACCATCAGGATGAGGGCCAGCAGGCTGGAGGCGAGTCTGCTCATGGGACATCGAACCTTAGGGGCTGGGTTTGGACCGGTTGCATCAGGCGAGGTGTCCTAGGGTGCGGGCGTGTTGATCGTTGGGGTTACCGGAGGAATCGGAGTCGGCAAGTCGACGGTGTCGCACCTGCTCGGTGAGCGTGGCGCGGTGGTGATCGACGTCGACGGCCTGGGGCGCGAGATCATCGCTCCGGGCGGGCGAGCGGTGGCGGCGGTGGTCTCCCGCTTCGGTGAGCGGGTACGCGGAGCCGACGGAGGTATCGACCGGGCAGGCCTTGCATCGATCGTGTTCGGCGACGAGGGGCAACTGGCCGCTCTCAACGAGATCAGCCATCCGATCATCAACGAGTTGCTCGATGAGTCCGTGGATGCCGCTCTGCTCGAACATGACCCTGCGGACCTCGTCGTGATCTTCGACATGGCGATCCTGGTCGAGTCGATGTTGGGTCAGGAGACTCGCCACCCCTATGAGGTTGTGGTCACCGTGGAGGCCCCGCTCGAGATTCGTCTCGACCGTTTGGAAGGCCGGGGCATGGACCGCTCGGATGCAGCAGCCAGGATCGACTCGCAGACGTCTGACGAGGAGCGGCGCGCAGTCGCGCAGTTCGTGGTGGGCAATGGCGGTGATCTCGATCAGCTCCGGGTCGCCGTCGACCAGCTGTGGGGTCAACTCGTCGAACTGAATGCCGCGCGCGAGGCCTGAATCAGACGCCGGTCAGGCGATCGATGGTGGCCGCTACTCCGAGTCGGGCAGCTGCTGATCCGATCTCGCCGGCCAGGGTGAGTCCAGAAGCCGAACGCAGGAACAGGGTCGGTTCCAGGGCGTCGCTGGGGTCGAGGGCTTCGTGACGGGCGAAGGCGATCAGGGTGTCCACAACCTCGGGTGCCCGGTGAACGGCAGGCTGCACGAGGACCAGGCGTGACGATGCCGCGATGACCAGGGAGCCGATCGGTAGCGCGGTGCCGACGATGTCGTCGAGCCAACACAGGGCAGACGCAGCGACG
The DNA here is from genome assembly GCA_038135065.1 of Acidimicrobiales bacterium. Classification (GTDB taxonomy): domain Bacteria; phylum Actinomycetota; class Acidimicrobiia; order Acidimicrobiales; family Poriferisodalaceae; genus JAYPWI01. The sequence goes on along the minus strand of JAYPWI010000003.1, from coordinate 108,041 downwards.
GGGGTGTCGCTCTCGAGGACGATCACCTGAGCGTCGTGCACCATCACCGTGCTACGACGGAGGTCGAGGCCGCTGCGGGTGTTGGTTTCGGCAACGCTGACCGCCATCGACACGGTGATGCCCCAGCTGTTGATGCGTTCCTCGGAGACGAACTCGACCCGGCCGTTGCGGGCGATGGCGACTGCGCCCACCACTCCGGGGAACAGGGGGATGGCCAGTGCATCATCGGGCAACAGGGTGACGGCCCGGGTGTCCGAGACGGGGACAAGACGAAGGGAGTCGATTGCTCCGTCGAGATCGTGGGGCGGTGTAGCAGCCGGTTCGGGTTCGTCGGCGCCCTCGAGGCCCAACTTGCGGGCCAGGCGACGCTGTCGGCTGCCTTCGATGTTGTGACGGATGTCGTCATCGACCGAGCCGATGTCGGGAACCTCGAAATCCAGGCCGAACTCGGCCAGGATGTCGCGTTCCCCCTGCTCCTCGGTGTCGTCGACCCCCGAGAGGACAGACTCGACGAGCTGTGAGAACTCGGGAAAGGCCGGTGGTGCAGGCTGCGCCGTGACCCGAGCGGCGTCCGCGATGTCGGCTCGCTCCTCTAGGGGAGGCAGTGTCTCCGGTGGTGCCATCGTCGTTCTCTCCTCGTCGGCGGCATGGTGATGATCGATGTGATCGATGTCGATGGTGATGTCGTTCTGGTGGTCGAACAGATCCGACATCGAGCGAAGGTCGCCGGCTGCTGGCAGATCTGCCAGGTCACGGGGTGTGCGACCGAAGGGCGCGCTGCTGGGTAGCAGGCCTGTGTCGGGCTCGGTGGGGTGTCCGTGCCCGTCCTCGTGGTGCATGTCGCTGGCTGGCCGCGAACACGGCGGACACGATGGTGCGTTGCCGAGATCGACCGGTGCGAGCGCGCTCGACACACGCCGCCAGAGCGGCTCATGGTCGTTGTCGAGTCCGTCATTGGCGACTCCGGGTTCGGTCGTGGACCGGAGCGGAGCGGATCGTCGGGTAAGCACGTGGAGTCAGTCGACCGTGCTGACGGGCACTCAAGGAGTCCGGATCGGACAGCGGGGGAGTGTCGGTCGTCGGGGCGCAGGCCTGTCGTTGCTCGGCGGTGCAGGATGTCGATCGCGCTCACCACCTAACATCGCTCCGTGGCACGTCGTACCTACCCGCACCAGGGGCACATCCTTCGTCATCTGGAACTGAGCCATCGACGGCTTCCGGACGGTTCGCTGACGGCCACCATGCCCGCCTATGCCGACCTGTGTGACCCCGACGGGTTCCTACGCCTCGGGGCAGTGGCCACTCTCGTCGATTCAGTGGCGGGGCAGCACGGCGTGTTACAGGTACGGCCTGACTGGGTCGCCACCCTTCACCTCGGCACGGTGATTGATCGGGCAGCCGAAGGGAACCTGGTGACGGCGCTGTGCTCCCCCCTACGGGTCGGGCGGAACAATCTGGTGACCGAGACCGTCGTGTCGGACGATCGGGGCGAGTTCGGTCGCTCCCTGTGTACCTATGCCCGTTTGCCCGCCCGGGCCGACAACCCGGCCGGTCCCGGCGAGGAGGAGTACCAGGTCGATTTCCGGGAGGACGAGCCGCTCGACCCGCGGCCCCCGCTGGACGAGTATCTCCAGGTCAGGCCGCGCCCCAATGAGGCTGTGGTCGACCTGGATCACCACGGTCGTATCTACAACAGCTTCGGGTCGATCCAGGGTGGGGCCGTCGTGGTGCTCATGGAGATCGGCGGCACCCACCTCGCCGGCCTGCTCAGCGGCCGCCGGGCTCGGTGTGTGGGAGCCGACGTGCACTACCTGAGCCAGGCCAAAGGGGGGCCGTTCGAGGTCAGGGCCGAGCGTCTCGCCACGGCCGGTGACGTCGTGGTGAGTCGGGTGCGCATCATCGATGTGGGTAGTGACGATCGCCTGCTGAGTGTGGCCACGGTCACGACGCAACTGACGAGCGACGACTACCGAACGAACGGATGAGGTGATGGATCTCGGATTGACGGATCGGGTGGTGCTCATTTCCGGTGGTTACCGGGGCACGGGAGCGGGAACCGCTCGGGTGTTCGCCCGGGAGGGGGCGCGGGTCGCCGTCCACGGGTTCGACGACGGTCAGGCCGATGGCGTGGTCGGGGACATCCTCGCGGCAGGGGGTCAGGCCATGGGGGTACACGGCTCACTCGACGCAGACGCCGACGTAGACGTCGTGGTGGGCGCAGTCGAAGACCGCTGGGGACCGGTCGAGGTGCTCGTGAACAACTACGGCGGCCCGGGCCGGACCGACTGGACGACGCCGGCCGATGAGTGGACCGAGGGGTGGAATCGGAATGTCGTGACCGCCGTGCGGCTCACCCAACGGGTGGTGCCGGCGATGCGGGCTGCGGGTTGGGGTCGGGTGATCGTGTTGGGCACGGTGGGCACCGAGCGACCCGGTGAGCGCAATCCCGATTACTACGGCGCCAAGGGCGCTCTCCCGGTCCTGATTCGCTCCCTGGCCAAGGACCTTCGCGGGAGTGGGGTCACGGCGAATCTGGTCAGCCCGGGCATGATCGCTACGGACGAGGTGAGGTCGGGAATCGAGCGCCGGGCGGCCGCCGAGGGGATCGAGGGCTGGGAAGCTGCTGCACGCTGGGCGCTTCGAACGACCATGCCGAACCTGACGGAACGCATCCCCGACCCCGAGGACGTGGGCCGGATGGTGGCGTTCGTGGCCAGCGAGGCGGCCTGGCATCTCACGGGTAGCGACCTCAAGGTCGATGGGGGAGCGCTCGACGCGTGATGGGTGCTATGGCCCGAGGTGGTGTCGGTCCTGCAGGGCATTCGCTCGCTGCGCGGTCCAGGAGGGGCTGGTGAGCTCATGGGCGGGTGCTTCCCGCGGGGCGGCGGTCGTCGCAGGTGCGACGGGGGCTGGGGTGGCCCTCGGCGTCGGTGAGCTGATCAGCGGCCTGGTTCCCAAGGTTGGCTCACCTGTGGTGGCCGTCGCCGAGGTGGTCATACGACGAGCCGACGCAGGGGTGGCCGTGGTGGCCAACGAGGTGCTGGGTTCTCTGAACAAGCCCGTGGTCCTGGTTGGCGTGATCGGTGTGTCGCTCCTCCTGGGCGCATGGGTCGGCATGCTGGGCCGAAGCAGGAACTGGGTTCCACCCGCAGCGTTCGCTGCGTTCGGTGGCTTCGGCTGGTGGGCGCTCGCCAGTGCGCCCGGAGGGTCGCCGCTGTGGAGCGGGGCAGCGATCGCAGTCGCGGCCCTGAGCGGATGGCAGGCCTCCGAGCGACTCATCGCCCTCGACGTAGGTGCGGCGCGGGCCGGGGAGGATGGAGCCGGCGAGGTGCAGCACGATCGCCGGCGCTTCGTCCTCGGGTTGATCGGGGTGGGCTCAGGCGCTGCGCTCTCGGGCGGAGTGGGTCGCTGGCTGCGGTCATCGCGCTCGGTGGAGGCCGAGCGTGCTGTGGTGCGGCAAGCCCTCGGCCAGCGAGAGGGTGTCGCATCCGCGACCGCCGCAGCGTCTGCGGGCGTAGAGCTCGAGGGCGACGCGATCGAGGGGCTCACGCCGTACCTGACGCCGACCGCTGACTTCTACCGGATCGACACGAGCGCGGAAATCCCCGTGATCGAACCCGATGAGTGGACCTTGACCGTTGGTGGTCGCGTCTCCGAGCCACTGACTATGACCCTCGATGACCTGCTGGCCGAGGATCTCGTCGATCGGGTAGTGACCCTCACCTGCGTGTCGAATCCCATCGGTGGGGACTATGCGGGCACGGCAACATGGACGGGCATTCCCTTGTCCCGCCTCCTCGAGCGTGCAGGAGCAGACCCGTCGGCGGACCAGATCATCGGCAGGTCGTGGACGGGGTGGACGGCCGGATTCCCGCGTTCGGTGATCGACGACGGACGATCGGCGCTGGTTGCGGTCGGTATGAACGGCGACGCCTTGCCCGCTCGCCATGGGTTCCCTGCGCGACTCGTGGTGGCGGGGCTCTACGGCTACGTATCGGCGACCAAGTGGCTCACCGAAATCGAGCTCGCAGGGTGGGACGACTTCGATGCGTACTGGATCGAGCGGGGCTGGGCCAAGGAAGGTCCCATCAAGATGGCGTCCCGGATCGACACCCCGACAGCTGGGTCGCGCCTGCAGGCCGGACGGGTGGTGGTGGCCGGAGTTGCATGGGCTCCGCTGGGAGGTGTGGGATCGGTGGAGGTGTGGTTTGATTCGGTCGGGGAGTGGCTTCCGGCACAGCTCGGCCGGGCCACATCGGGTGAAACGTGGGTGCAATGGTGGATTGACGTCGACCTCACGCCTGGGCCGCAGGTGGCCAGGGTCCGCGCACTCGATACCCGAGGCAGCGTGCAGTCCGAGGTGCAGCGGGCGCCGTTCCCCGATGGAGCTGAGGGGTATCACCGCATTCGGTTCGACGTGGTCGCCAGTCGTTAGCGTTGACCCATGACTGCTGTCCGGATGGTGGCCTTCGACATCGATGGGACATTGATCCGTTCAGACGGGTCGGTGTCGCAGCGGGTGTGTGACGCACTTGCGTCTGCGCGGAGGGCTGGTGTGGTGTTAGCGGTCTCCACCGGTAGGCCGTGGCCTCAGGCCAGGTCCGTCGTCGAGGCAGCCGGCGGGATGCAGTACGGGATCTGTCTCAACGGGGCAGTGGTGGTCGATGCGACCGATGGTGCGCCGATCGCGGTGCGAGCTATGTCGGCGGATCAGGCTCGCCAGGCCGGGCTGGCCGCCCGCCGCTTACTCCCTGGGGTCAGCTTGGCCGCCGACATGGCTGACGGGCGTCACTTCTGGGAGCGCGGTTTCCACCCGATGATGCCCATCGACGTCGACGCGTGCCGCATCGACGACGCAGTTGCCCAGATCGATGGGCCGGTGCTGACCTGGCTGGTCGGGACCACCGAGCACGATCCCGATCTGGTGATGGCGTCCCTGCGACACCACCTTCCCGTGGGCACCGACATCCGACCCTCCGGTCTCGACATCGCCGAGATCGCAGCCCATGGGGTGAGCAAGGCCAGCGGACTGCAGGTCGTGGCGGAGCGTCACGGTATTCGCCGGAACGAGGTCATGGCGTTCGGCGACGGCCTGAACGACGTCGACATGTTGCGCTGGGCGGGCCTGTCCGTGGCCATGGACAATGGCCACCCGAGGCTGCGGACACTGGCCCGTCGCGTCGCCCCAGGGAATGACGTCGATGGCGTTGCCGTCGTATTGGAGGAACTTTTCGGGCCCCAGTAACCGAAGCCCTCACACCCCCGTCGGCAGTGCCGATGGAGCACGCGTGCAGGAGGGTGCGTTGAGGGTGGACGATCGTCGGAGCAGAAACCGAATCGGGGCTCGTTCCCGGTGGATCGGCGCAGCATCGTGCGGGTTCGGTATCGCTGCGGTCGGGGTGGGTCTGATCGTCAGTTGGGGCTCGACCTGGCCAGCTCAGGTCATGGCCCTCCCCCTCGGCGTTGGCGTGCTGGCTGGTTGGATGCTCGGCCGAGGTGCCGTGCGGGGCCCCCAAGCGGGCCGGAGGCTCGTAGCCCCCGACGACCCGGGAACCAGATCAATGTTCGACGCGCGATTCGCAGCGGCCTGCCGGGGGGCGAGCTCGCCATCGGAGACCTTCGACGTGGTGGGGCGTGGGCTGGCGCACCTCGTTCCCGGTCGACCGGCCGAGGTCTTGCTCGGCGATGGGCTCACCAGCGAGCTGCGGGTGGTTACTCGCCGGGGCCCCGACGGCATTGGTCCCGGTTGTCCGGTGAACGCTCGCCTCAGCTGCCCTGCGATCCGCACCGGGAGGATCCAGGTCTCCGTGGACAGTAGGGCGCTCGACGCTTGTGCCCACCTCCGCGACCGCGATGATGAACCCTGCGCTGGCGTCTGTGCGCCGGTCGTTCGTGATGGCCTGGCGGTCGGCGTCGTGCACGTCACCTCGGGTGTCGACCGTCCACTGTCCCATCATGAGGTGGCGAGCCTGGATGACGTCGCGCGTCTGACCGGTGAACACCTCGCCGCGCTCGAGAAGGGTCCGCAGCTCGACGCAGGACCGAGACCCGCCGGGATCGCTGGGTTGGCCAGTCGGTCTGTCTTCGAGGATCGGGTACGGGTGCTTCAGGCGACCATGGTGGAATTCAGTATTGCCGTGGTTGGCATCGATCAAGCAGGTGGAGGGATCACCTCGTCCGATGCTCGAGCGGTTGCGGAGGTGGTTGCGGCATGTGAGGGGATCATGCGGCCCGAGGACCTGGTCACCGGCCTCGGTGATGGGGAGTTGGCCATGATCTTCCCCCGAGCCGAAGCGGCCCAGGCTGTCGGTGTCCTCGAACGTATCCGTCGTTCGGTCCTCGAGCGCTGGGACGGCGCCGGCGACCACACGACCAGGCTCAGCTTCGGACTGGCCTCGTCTCTCGACGGGTGGAACCTCGACGAGATCCTGCTGGTGGCTGACCAGGCGCTGTATCGGGCTCGTCAGGCAGGGGGCGACAGAATCGTCATTGCCGGTGCTGCTGTCCAGGATGTCGAAGATCCGGACGAGCTTCCCCTCGGCTAGTCGGCGGCCCTCAGAAAGATGGCCGTTGTCGGGGCCAGGAACAGGCGCCACGCTTGCAGGATGCCGCCATTGGGCCCGCACACCAGTCGGGCCGTCATCCCTGGTGCCACATCGACGGTGACTGCCGGGCTGGTGATCCACAGCAAGCGCAGGCGAACCGTGTGCTGGCCCGGCGCAACGGGGAAGCTGTTCGAGTTGTCGTCCCGGACGGTTCCCGCCCGGTCGCCGTCGATCGAGACGATGTAACTGCGGATCGTGTCCCGGTAGTGATGGATCCGATCGATCTGGATGACTGCGTTGGTGGGTGCACCGACGTCGGGGCTGGCTGGCCCGGGAATGTCCGAGATCGGTGAGTCGGATGGTCGGGGAGTCGACATCGGAGGCCTCGCTGACCGGTTGTGGAAACTGACCGGTTACGACGTTACCTGTGCTGGTGGCCGGTCCTTGCCGACCGGACCGTTCCCGTTCCATGAGGCAAGCTGTCCCGGTGGCCCGATCCGACAACGACCAGCCCCGAGGGTGCGGAACTCCGGGTGTCGAACTGCTCGAGGGATTCGGCGACGACGGTTCGGCGATTGCCGAGCGTGACCCCCATCCGACCCGAGTGCTGGGCTACGGGCTCGGGCTGATCGCTCTAGCCGTGGTGATCGGCACGGGGGCTGCTTGGTTCGGTGATCGCGCCGATGGCGGCCCTGCTGAGGAGGTGAGCGCTCCGGCCGAGACGGATGTCCCGCGGGAACCGGCCGCAACGTCGGCGACCACCATGCCAGCGGCCGTCCCCCGACCGGACGAGGGGCCGGGCCGAGGGGTAGCCAACCTTCCTGGCGCCCGGCCCGGGGGAGAGTTGACTGGCTTGACGGCCGAGGGCGATGTGTTCCGACTCGATTTGGTCTCGGGCTGGTGGGAGGTGGTCGATGTGGGACCACCCCTGTCTGAACTTTTCGACCTCGATGGAGTGCTGGTGGGTCGAGCCGGTCGCCGCCTGGTGCGGGTCGACCCCGAGCGCGGGACGTCTGTGGAGGTCGCCACTGGGTCCACGGATGTCCTTCGGGCCCATGGTCCCTCGGCTGTGGTGATGGTGGAGCGGGACGAGAACGGGGTCGTCGCCCGGGTGTTAGGAGCGGATGGCGTCTTCCGGGGAGGGTCCCGCCTACCGGGTGAGGCGGTGGTGCACGGCGCAGTGAACGACCGGATCGTGGTGACCATGGCTGGTCAGGTCGTCTTGGTTGGGGCCGACGATTCAGCCGTATTGGGAACTGGGCGGGTGCTGGCGCTCGGTGACAACACGGTGGTCAGGGTGGACTGTGCCCTTGACGTCGAGGCGCAATGTCAGGTGTTGAGCACCGACCTGGGTGGTGGGATCCGGCACGTGATTGCCGTGCCCGCGTTGTTGGCCGGAGCATCCCCTGGCCGCTGGAGCGCCCCCGGCCTGGTGAGCCCCGACGGTCAGTGGCTGGCCGTACCCCTGTCCCACGGCAACGGCAGCGTCCGAGGCCTGGTGGCGGTCGACTTGGCGACGGGCCAAGCCCACCACTCGCCGGAGATGGGGCTCGATCTGGGCGAGCCCGCGTGGTCGCCGGACAGTGCGTTCCTGATGTACCCGTTCGAGCGGGACCTCATGGTGTGGGACGTGGCGGCGGCATCACAGTCGGTGTCGTCGGGGCGCGCCATCGTGCGCCAGGAGTTGACCGAGATCAGCCTCCGGTGACCTCGGTGGTCAGGTTCGCTCGGGCGGGATGAGGACGAACAGCCCTCGGGCCGTGATGAGGGGTTCGGCGTCGAGGTCGGGGCCGGTTCGATCACCGGGTCGGACCCAGAGACGGACATGCAACTTGCGGCCGTCGCGGTGGTCCTCTTCACCGTGGAACCACACGGGTTCGTCGACGGGTACTCCGTCCCGGTAGTCGATTTCCAGACGACCCGTATACGCGGCAACTCCCAGGATGACCATCAGATAGCCGAAGTTGTCGTCCACGGCGGCTGCGATCGCGCCGCCATGGGCCCGGCCGGGAGCGCTCTCGAAGGCAGCGGGGAACAGAACTCGCGACCGCGCAGCCTCCCCATGGCGACGCATCGTCACTTCGAAACCCATCGGATTGGTCGGACCGCTGAAGGGCCGATCACTGAAGGCCACCACCTCGGCGCCGTCGACTGGTCGTGGGTCGCTGTACCGCCGGGCCATGTAGTCCGATGGTCGCGGGACGGCTGGACGCTGCTCGAGGACATGGGCTGTGGCGTCGGCCGTCTGCTCGAGTTGCCGCAACTCCTCCTCGGTCGCCCGGTGTCGAACCAGCGCCGATCCCAGGCGTCGAAGGGCTCGGGCTGTGGCCGAACGGGGTCCGAGCTCGGGATCGGGGTAGACGAAGTGAGCTGGCGGATCGGCGGGCAGGTCGGGCACGGCCCTCGACCTTACCCGTGGGTGGTCCCCCTGGCGGGAAGTGCTTTTGCCGGGTGCGGGACGGTCGTCGGACCATGAGATGAGACCGCTGCTGGCCGTTCTGGCCGCCCTGATCCTCGGTGCGCTTGCTGCTCCTGCGGCCCGAGGCGAGCGAGCCGCAGCGGGCCAAGAGGGCCAAGAGGGCCAACGGGCTGAGTCCGCGGAGATCGAGCCCCTGGAGCCGGGGATGACGCAGGAGGCCTACCGGCGCGGCGACGCAGCCTCGGTCGAGATCCTTCGTCGGGTTGGTGCGCTGGCTGCGGCCCGTATCGCAGTGCACCAGGAAGCAAGTGACGAGGCAACGGCCGTGCTGGAGGAGGCGGCAGCTCGCCTGGTGCGCCGTCTGGCCGTCCTCCAGGACCAGGGCGCCGAGCTCGACCAGGTGCAGTTCACCCATCGGCGGGCGGTCAGGGGGTACCAGGACGCCCGACGCAGACTCGCTGGCCACGCAGTGGCCATCTACGTAGCGAATCCCGAGCTCGGGATTGCCAACAACCTGCTCAGGACGGGAAATCTCGGCGAGGCGGCAACATCGGGGCAGCTGCTGCGGGCCGTGCTCGATGCTGATCGTCGCCTTCTGGTCGAGAGTTACATTGCCGCGTCCGCAGGCCCCGACGATCTCGAGCAACGGGCCGCCGAGCTGGCTTCGGCGGCCCAGATGGTGCACGCCATGTCGCGTGAGCACCAAGAGCTGGTGGCCATGGTCTCGGCAGCCAACCAGGATCTCGCCACCGCCCTGTCACTGGACGTGCCCTGGACCTTTCCGGTCGGAGGAGATCGCGACCACAGCTATGTGGACAGCTTCCTTGCGCCGCGGATGGCGGGCACGTCGGCTGCGCACCGTCATCAAGGCGTCGATATTTTCGCGGCCCTCGGTACCCCCGTGGTGGCAGTGGAGCGTGGTGTGGTGGGTCGGGTGGGCGAGGTGAGCCTTGGCGGCCTGCGGGTCTGGCTCCTGGGTGAGACGGGAACCAACTATTACTACGCCCACCTCAGTCGCTTCGCCGACGGCTTGACCGAGGGACAGTTCGTGGAGGCCGGGACCGTCCTGGGCTTCGTCGGGACGACGGGTAATGCGGTTGGCACCTCACCGCACCTGCACTTCCAGGTACACCCCGACGGAGGGGCAGCCGTCAACCCCTACCCGCTCCTGCGACGGGTCGACCCCGGGGAGAGCACGGGCGCTGCGTAGGCGTGGGTGGTGAGACTCATCGAGTAGCTGCCGCCGAGCCGGTCCAGGGTGGCGCCCACGTCGTCCACCAATCGGTCGAGTACGTCGGCACCAAGCATGCGGTGGTCGGACTGGGTGCGCATGGTGGCGCAATGCTCGGCCGAACTGATCAGCCGTTCGCTCTGGTGTTCGAAGGTGGCGACGACGTCGAAGAGCCCACTCGCCTCGAATTCTTCGGCTGGCGTGGCGCCGCTCACGGCTGCCTTCGAGCCGGGGAATCTGACGGACTGCAGTCGACCGGGTACGTGTCCCACGACCCGTTCGTACGCCTCGGCCAGTCCCTCGGCGACGGCGGGCGGGGGTGACGACGGTCGGTTCCAGAAGACGCAGAGCCATCCTGTCGGCTCGAGAGAGCGGGCGACCCGAGCGAATCGGGTTGCCGGATCCATCCAATGCCACGCTTGTCCCGACACGGCAAGACGGTAGGCCCCGTCCTCGGGAAGCCATGCCTCGAGCGAACGGGGGACGATATCAAGACGGTCTGTCGCGGCCGGGTGGGCCAGGGCCACGGCGGCCATGTCTGCATCGGGCTCCAGCCCGGTCACCCGATATCCGTGCTCGAGGAACCAGGAGCTGGACTTGCCCGTACCGCAGCCGATGTCGAGGATGCGCGACGAGCTCGTAGCGCCGAGCCCGGTTACTTCCGTGACCCACTCGAACAACGCAACCGGGTAGTCGGGTCGGTGCCGGTGGTAGAGGTCGGCAACCTCCCCGAACACCTGGGCCTGTCGGCGCGCCGCGCTCGGATGCTCAGCCACCGCTGTCGTCCCGGGGAGCCGCCCAGGACAGCCATCGTCCGTCTCGGTGCTCCAGTCGCAGGGGGAGCCCGAAACACTCGGACAGGGCCTCTGCCGTCAGGACATCCTCGAGTGGGCCGGCCGCCAAGGGGGTTCCGTTGCGGAGCAGGAGTCCGTGGGTGAACGAGGGCGGGATCTCGTCGGTGTGGTGGGTGATCAGGACGATGGCCGGGGTGGCTGGGTCGGCAGCGAGAGTGGAAAGGCTCGTGACCAACTGTTCGCGACCGGCAAGGTCGAGTCCGGCCGTCGGCTCGTCGAGGATCAGCAGTCCCGGGTCACCCATCAGGGTCCTGGCCAGTTGGACGCGTTGCTGCTCACCCGATGACATGGTTGCGAAGGTGCGTTCCGCGAGGCGGGATGCATCGACCCGGGCCAGGCAGTCCAAGGCGGCGGCGCGGTCGACGTCGTCGTAGGTGTGCCACCAGGTCTCGAGGGCGGCGTATCGAGCGGTCATGACGATCTCCAACCCGGTGATGTCGGCTCGGAACTGATCGCGGAGTGATGAGCTGGCGAGGCCGATTCGGCGCCGCAGCTCGCGCACGTCGGTTCGCCCCCACTGCTCGCCGAGGACCTCGACGGTGCCGGTGCTGGGGAAGCGGTACAGGGAGAGGATCTTCACGAGCGAGGTCTTCCCGCTGCCGTTCGGTCCCAGAACGATCCAGCGCTGATCGGCCTCGACAGTCAGATCGAGGGGTCCCAACACGGTGGTGCCGTCGTAGACGACGGAGACGTCGCGTAGGTCCACGGTGGGCGATGAAGGGGTGGTCACGGGTTCAGCTTGGCATCGACGCCGGGTCGTCGGGGAGTTCGGGGCGGTCGGGGTGATGCTCGGCATGGGCTACCCAGGTCGCGTAGAGGGCTGCGTACCGTCCGCCCAGGGCCACCAGCTCGTCATGGGTCCCCAGCTCGGCGATGCCGCCCTCGTCGACGACGGCAATGCGGTCTGCCTTCATTGCAGTGGCCAGCCGGTGGGCGATGAGGATGGCGGTCCGACCCTCCAGGAGATCATCGAGGGCGTGTTCGATAGCTGCTTCGGTCTGCAGGTCGAGGCTGGAAGTTGCCTCGTCCAGCACCAGGACGCGCGGTTGGGTGATGAACGCCCGAGCCAGGGCCAGGAGCTGCCGCTCCCCAGTGGAGAGACTGACACCTCGCTCGTGGACGAGAGTGTCGACGCCGTCGGGGAGGGCGGTGACGATGGGTCCGAGCCCCACCTGGTCGAGGGCCCGGTGCACGGTTGCGTCGTCCACGTCGGGGCAGGCGAAGGTCACGTTGTCGCGGATGGTGCCGTGGAAGAGGAAGGGTTCCTGCGGTACAACGCCGAGTTGGCGTCGCAGTGAGCGTTGGGTGACCGAGCGCAGATCGTGCCCGTCGATGCGAACGCTTCCCGTTGTCGGGTCGTGGAACCTGGCGATCAGCTTTGCCAGAGTGCTTTTGCCCGCTCCGGTCGGCCCGACGAGGGCGAACACTTCTCCCGCGTCGATGGTGAGATCGACGTCGGTCACCACGTCGGTCGCCCCGTCGTAGGAGAACGCGACCCCTGCCAGCTCGACGGTGCCGTTGACCGGTGGGAGGTCGATGGCACCGGGGTTGTCGGCAACGGTCGGCTCCGTGGCCAGGATCTCGGCCATCTTGCGGAGTGCCGACTGGCCCTGCTGGTAGGTGTTGTACAGCTGCACCATCTGCTGGATCGGGGCGAAGAAGGTGGTCACGAACAGGATGAAGGCCGCCAGCTCACCGATGGTCAGGCGACCGTCGAGGACCATCGTGCCGCCGACGAGCAGGACGATGGCCTGGGCGGCGATGCCCACAGCTTCGACCGACGGTCCGTAGATCGCTCCGGCCCGTGCAGTCGAGAGGTTGGCGTCGAGGTAAGCGCCCACGACGGTTCTGTGGTGCCGGGCGTTGAACCGTCGACGATTGAGGGCCGCGATCACCCGCACCCCGGCCAAGTTCTCGGCGAGATCGGCGAGGACATTGGCAATGCGGTCCCTGACCTCGCCATAGCCCCGCTCGCTGACCGAACGGAACCACAGGGTCAATGCGATCAGGGGTGGGAGGACCACGCCGAGCAAGACCGCAGCGAGCACCGGGTGGTAGAGGAACAACACCACGGTCACGACCGTCACGGTCAGGGCTTGGATCACGAGGTTCACGAACCCCTCGTTGACCAGCAGGGTGAGCGCCTCGACGTCGGAGGTCATCCGGCTCAGGAGCACGCCGGTCTTCTCCTCGGTGTACCAGTCGAGTCCCATGCGCTGGAACTGGGAGAACAGGCGCACCCGAACGGAGTACATCAGTTGCTCGCCCAGCCGTCCGTTCCACCGTTGTCGGTAGTAGCTGAGCGCCATGTTGAGGGCGATCACGGCCACGAACAGGAGGACCAGAGTGTCCAGCGCGCTTCGGTTGCGAGCGATCACACCCTTGTCGATGCCCTGCTGGATCAGGATGGGACCGATCAGGGTGGTGACGGTCTCGAGGACGAGCAGGAGCAGACCGAACAGGGCAGCCCAACGACGCGGGGCGAACAACGATGCGAGACCGAACCTGGTCTCGGGCACCGCCAGGGGGTCAAAGACCTCGTTCGGTTCCGGGTGATCGGGTTCGCCGGCGAGGATGCGGTCCGCTCCAGCCTGGAGTTCGCTGGGGACTCCAGCGAACGGCAGACCGGCGGCCGCGCTGGACTGGGTGGCCGACGGGCCACCGAACACGCCGGGTCCTCCCATCATGACCATCACGGACCTCCGTCGGCGACGAGGTCGTCGCCCGCCGCCAGCACGGCCGCGTAGCCCGGCTCGTTGTCCAGCAGGTCCGCGTGGGTCCCGGTTGCGACAACGCGCCCGTCGTCGATCAGGGCAACCCGATCGGCCAGGGCGATGGTGCTGAGGCGATGAGCGATGATGATGGTGGTGCGCCCCTCGAGCAGCCGGGTCAGGGCCCCGTGGATCTGCTCTTCGACCTTCACGTCTACCGAGCTGGTGGCGTCGTCGAGCACAACGATGGCGGGATCGGCGAGAAAGGCCCGGGCGATGGCGATGCGCTGTCGTTGCCCGCCCGAGAGGTTGTAGCCGCGCTCGCCGAGCAGGGTGTCGTAGCCATCGTCGAGCCGAGTCACGAACTCATGGGCCTGGGCGGCTCGGGCCGCCTCGACGACCTCGTCCCTGGTGGCGTCTGGCCGCCCGTAGGCGATGTTGTCGTGGACCGACGCAGAAAACAGGAACGGCTCGTCGGGTACCAGGGCGATGGCGGCCCGAAGGCTGTCGGCAGTGAGGTCGGCGACGTCATGTCCATCGACGGTGACGGCCCCGTCGGCTACGTCGTAGAAGCGCAACAACAGCCGAGCCACTGTCGACTTTCCCGATCCGGTCCTGCCGACCAGGGCGACGGTGCTTCCTGGGGCGATGTCGAGGTCGAACCCGTCGAGAACAAGGGGCTGGTCACCCTTGGCCGCGGCCCCTCCGATGGTGTCGGTGCCGTACGCAAACCGCACCCCATCGAAACGAACATGACCCCGAGGGTTGGCCAGGTCGATCGCACCCGGTCGGTCCGACACGGTGGGTGGCTCGTCGAGGATCTCGAAGATCCGCTCGGCCGATGCCTTGGCTCGCTGCCCGAGGATCAGGAGCATGCCGATGAAGCGGAACGGGGCTTGTAGGAGGACGATGTAGAGGTTGAAGGTCACCAGGTCGCCGACGGTGAGGTCCCCGCCGATGACCGCTCGTCCGCCGACCAGCAGGACCATGGCGAGGGCCAGGCGGGGGAGATTCTCGATCAGGGGTGTGTAGCGGGCTCGAGTGAGGTGTTGCTGAAGGTTTGCCCACTGGAGTCGAGTCGCAGCACGAGCAAGCCGGTCGAGTTGCAACTGCTCCGCGGCGAAGGCTTTGACGACCCGGACCCCGCTGACCGACTCGTCCACCACCGTGGCGACCTCGGCATTTCGGGACTGGACGATCCACGACAGGGGGAACATGACCAGCCGGAGGCGTTGACCGGCGACGAACACGCCGGGGAGAGCGACCATCGTGATGGCGGTGAGGGGCAGGCTGATGGTGGCCATCAGCCCGATCGCCACCACGAAACTCAGGAACTGGACCGTCATGATCGGGGCGAAAGCAAGGAACATCTGCACCGAGCGGATGTCGGAGTTGGCCCGGCTGATGATCTGGCCCGACTGGACCCGGTCGTAGAACGCAAAGCTGAGGCGCCCGAGGTGGTCGAAGATCTGGGTCCGAAGCTGGTATTCGACGCGGAATGCCATGCCGTAGAGGCCGTAGCGGTAGGCGAAGGTGAACACGCCGCGGGCTATGGCCATGCCGATCAGTAGAGCGATGAAGGGCCAGAGGGCCCCCGACTCCTCCCGAAGGGCCACATCGATGGCCATCCCGGTGCATCGGGGGACCAGGATCTGCACGATCATGGCGATCACCGCTGCGACGACAGACAGGGTCACGCGCCGGCGATGGAGCGCTAACAGGGGGCCCAAGCGTCGGACCCAGCCCAGGTCGGGGTTGGGTCGGACAGCGGAGCCGTCGAGGTGGTGATGTCGGTGTCGGGCGCCGGACGGCACCGGATGGAGGGTAGCGTTGTCGTGTTCGTCCGGAGGTGTCGACGTCCGTCATGTCTTACGGCCTCGTTGCTGTACTGGTGCTCATCGCCCTCAACGGGATCTTCGTGGCGGGTGAGTTCTCGCTGGTGGCCGTGGAGGCCTCGCGTATCGATGTCATGGCCGACCGCGGAAATCCGGCCGCCCGGCTGGTGCGGTCGTTGCTTGGCCGGCTGTCCTTCCACCTCGGTGGCGCCCAACTCGGTATCACCGTCACCTCCCTTCTCCTGGGGCTGATCGCAGAAGACGCGCTCGGCCCTGTACTCGACCTCATTCCCGGAGTCGGATCCGACGGCGGGGCCCTCTCGGCGGCGGTGGCCATCGCCGTGGCGACGGTCGTGCAGATGGCATTGGGCGAGCTGGCGCCCAAGAACCTGGCCGTGTCCCGGCCGCTGGGGGTGAGCCTGTTCCTCGCCCCGATTCTGCGCCTCTATGGCATCGTGGCCGCCCCGGTCGTGCTGCTCTTCAACGGCATCGCCAACCGGACCGTCCGGGCGCTGGGGATCGAGCCGACCGAGGAACTTCGCACGGTGCGATCGCTCGACGATCTGGAGTACGTCGTCGCATCGAGCCGTGAACGGACCCTCGAAGAGGCCGATGCCCGGCTACTGACCCGCACGCTGCGCCTCTCCCGCAAGGACGCCGCCGACGCGTTGACGCCGCGCACTGCGATGGTGGCGCTGGACAGTGCTGGAACCCTGAGCGACCTCGTCGAGGCAGCGGAGGCGACGGGGCACAGCCGCTTTCCCGTTCTCGGGGCCGATATCGACGATGTGGTCGGCGTGGTCGAGGTTCGGGATCTGTTCAAGGTTCCACCGCAGGCTCGTCCGAGCACACCCCTGTCGGCGGTGATGCGTGCCCCTGTGGTGGTGCTGGAGCATCGCGAGCTCGACGGCGTGCTGCTCGACCTCGAAGCCGGGCAGTCCCGCATTGCGGTGGTGGTCGACGAACACGGTGGAACGGCTGGCCTCATCACTCGGGAGGACATCCTCGAGGAGCTCGTGGGCGATATCGCGGACGAGTACGACGAGCCGCTGGCCCTTACCCCGACACGGCGTGGTGACAGCTTCGTTCTCGACGGCCGGACCAACCTCGACGAGTTGGAGGACCGGGTCGGCCTCGTGCTTCCTGATGGGCCGTACGAAACCATCGGTGGGTTCGTGCTGGCCCAGTTCGGCCGCATTCCTGACGAGGGTGAGGTCCTCGATCACGAGGGCTGGCGGATCGAAGTGGTGCGCCGGGACGCGCTCAGGATCGCCGAGTTGGGAGTTCGCCCCCCCGACCAGTCATCGAGCCCCGATAGTGGGGACGGCCCATGACCTGGATCGCAATCGTCGGCTCGGTCGTCGCGCTAGCGCTCAATGCCGGGTTCGTCGCCGCCGAGTTCGGTGTGCTCGGCGCCCGTCGTCCTCTCATCGACAGCATGGCCGCGCAGGGCAGCCGCTCGGCGCGGGCAGCCCAACATCTCCAGCTGGACGTGCTGGCAGCCCTTGGTGGTGCGCAGCTCGGGATCACCGTGTGTTCGTTGGTGTTGGGAAAGGTCGGTGAGCCGGCCATCGCCCACACCATGGAACCCCTGCTCGAACGCTTCGTCGAGGTGTCCGACACCGTGCTGCACTCGGTGAGCTTCGCCGTGTCGTTGGGCATCGTGGTCGTCGTTCACATGGTCCTTGGCGAGATGGTGCCGAAGAACCTGGCGCTCGCCGGACCCGATCGGGTGCTGCTGTTCCTCGCCCGCCCGATGTGGGCGTTCGTCCGGATCGCGCGGCCCGTCAACCAGCTGATGAACATGATCGCCAACGGCATCCTGAAACTGGTTCGGGTGGAACCCGCGTCGGAGCTGATCGAGGTGGCAAGCCCTGCCGAATTCGGCCTGATGGTGCGGGAGTCCCACCGTGAGGGCCTGATCGATGCCGAGGAGCGGGCGCTCATCGAAGGGGCACTGCGGTTCGGTGACACCACCGCTCAGCAGGTGATGGCTCCCATGGCCGATGTCGATGCGGTGACGACGACGGATCCAGTCGGCGTCGTCGAACGGCGGTTGGACGAGACCGACCACAGCCGGTTGGTCGTCCTAGGGTCCGGGGTGGACGACGTCCGCGGATTCGTTCACTCCAAGGACTTGCTGACCGTCGATCTGCAGGGTCGCGAGCTGGCGCTCTCGCCGCTGTTGATTCGACCCATGCTGAAGGTGTCGCCTACCGCCCCGCTACCCGAGGTGTTGCAGCTGATGCGACGGGCACGGATTCACATGGGGCTGGTGACCGACGGTCGAGTCAACATGGGTGTGCTGACCCTCGACGACGTGTTGCGCGAACTGGTGGGAAGTCTTGTCGATGCCGAGTCCGAGATGGGCGATGACGCATAGAGCGGCGACATCTCTAGCCTGTTGCCATGCGGCCCATCGCATGGTCACGTCGCAGCGCCACCAGTCGGGGCCTGCGTAGGTTTCTCGGGCGTAGCGCGTCCGTTGGTGCCGGTGCGCTGGCCCTGTTCGTCATGGGGATCGTCGCAGTCGGCGCCCAGAGCGAACTCGACGCAGCCCGGGCTCGAGCAGCCGAGGCCGCCGAGTTGGCGGACGCAGCTCGCGACGCTGCCGAGCAGGCCCGTCAGCGGGCCACCGAAGCGATCGTGGCGTTGGAGGAGGCGATCGGCGACATCGAGGAGGTCGACGCCCGTCTGGTGGTGGTCGAGCTGCACGCGGGCGACGCTCGATCTCGGGTCGAGGACCTGAGGGTCTCCGTACGCGAGTTGGCCGTGCGTCGGTACGTCGTCGACGATCGACCATCCTCGGCCGAACTCGCAGCAGACGATCCGCATCAACAAGCGCGTATCGCAACCCTGTTTCGGTTCGCCGTGCTGGGAGGTGGTGACGACCTCGACCAGTTCAGGGTGGTGGTGGAGGAATACGGCAGGGCAGCGGAGGATCTGCGCGTCCTGCGCGACGAGCAGCAGCAGGTCGCCGTTGCGCTGGAGGAACGAAACCGTCAACTCGCCGTGCACCTCGAGGAGATGGAACGCCATCTGGCCGAGGCCGAGGAGCAGGAGGCAGTGTTTCGCCGCGAAGTAGCGCGGCTCGAAGAACAGGAACGGCGCCGAATCGAAGCGGAGCGGCGCAGACGCCTCGAGGAGCAGCGGCGGGCAGCGCAGGAGGAGGCTCGACGCCGAGCTACCGAGGAGATTCGCCAATCGCCCACCCCGGTGTTGCGGGGGGACGGATTGCTGTGTCCGATCGGAGGCCCGACGACGTTCTCCGACACGTGGGGTGCTCCACGATCGGGGGGGCGTTCCCACAAGGGTGTCGACATGTTCGCTCCGCGGGGTACCCCCGTGGTGGCCCCGGTCGGGGGCACCGTGTCGTTCCGCGAGAGCTCATTGGGCGGTAAGTCGTTCTACCTAGCCGGCGACGACGGCAACCGGTACTACGGAGCCCATCTGGACTCCTACGGCGCATCAGGACGGGTCAGCGCCGGGACAGTCGTGGGCACGGTGGGCAACACAGGCAATGCCCGGTTCTCATCGCCTCATCTGCACTTCGAGATTCACCTGGGGGGGACGACCAAGGTCAACCCGACGCCCACGGTGCGGACAGCCTGCGGTTGAGGGCTCAGGCTCCCATCGCGTGGTAGCCGCCGTCGACGTGCACGATCTCGCCGGTGGTGGCCGGGAACCAGTCCGACATCAGGGCAAGAGTGGTGCGAGCTACAGCCTCTTGATCGTGGACGTCCCAGCCCAAGGGGCTGCGGTCTTCCCACGCCCCCTCGAACGCCTCGAATCCCGGGATCGACTTGGCTGCCATGGTGCGGATCGGACCTGCCGACACCAGGTTGACGCGGATGCCCTCGGGCCCCAGAGAGCGGGCCAGATAGCGGGAGGTCGACTCGAACGCCGCCTTGGCGACCCCCATCCAGTCGTAGATGGGCCAGGCCACCGTGGCATCGAACGTCAGCCCGACAACCGTGCCCTTCGCAGCGGCCAACAGGGGCCGCATGCCACCGGCAAGGGCCTTGAGGGAGTAAGCCGAAATGTGGACTGCCACCGACACGTCATCCCATTCGGCATTCATGAAATTGCCGCCGAGGCAGGATTCGGGGGCGAATCCGATGGCGTGCAGCACACCATCGAGTCGGCCCCACCGCTCGGCCAAGTCGTCGTGTACTGCGGTGATCTCGTCGGGCGACGTCACATCGAGAGCCAACACATCGCATGGGTTGGGCAGTTTGCGCGCTGTGCGCTCGGTGAGGCGCAGACCCCGACCAGCACCGGTCAGCACTACTTCGGCCCCCTCGAGTTGGGCGAGTCGGGCTACCTCGAAGGCCAACGAGGCATCGGTGAGGACACCCGTGATCAACAACTTCTTTCCGTCCATCAGCCCCATGGTGATCACCTCCGTCGCCGGCCGTCCCCGTTGGGTTGACCGTAGATCACTCCCGGACGTTACCGTGAGCCCATGAATATCGGGATCGTCGGTGGTACGGGGCCCGCTGGATCGGCGCTCGCCGCCCGGCTGGCCGACGTAGGGCATCGCGTCGTGTTGGGTTCGCGGTCGAAGTACCGCTCCATGGAGGTTGTCGACAACCTGATGTCGGAGTGGCCTGATCGCGAACTCGACATCGAACCGGGCGACAACGTGCTGGCCGCCCAGGCCGAGTTCGTCGTGATCGCCACGCCCTGGGACGCAGCCGCCATCACCGCTCGCAGCGTGGCCGACCACCTCGACGGCAAGGTGGTAGTCACCATCGCCAACGCGCTGGCTCGGGTCGATGACGAGTTCGTCCCGCTCATTCCGCCACGGGGGTCGGTGGCTGCGTCAGTGCAGGCCACCGTGCCCAGGGCGAGGGTTGCCGCCGCTCTCCAACACGTGCCGGCCCGGGAGCTGGGCGATCTGTCCGAGCCGCTCCACAGCGACATTCTCATCTGCTCGGACCACCGTGATGCGGTTCGGGCTGTTGCGGAGGTCGTGTCGAGCATTCCCGGCACCCGCGCTCTCGACTCGGGGAACCTGAGCAACGCAACTGCCATCGAGGCGTTCACCGCCGTGCTGCTCCAGCTCAACGCTCGCTACAAGGCCCGGGTCCATCTGAAGTTGGCTGGGCTGGACTGAGATCGAGTGCACCTCTACGAGACCCGGCTCAGAGCGGTCGTGCCGTTCCGGCCGCCGGGTCCCGTTGTTCGCCTCTACACCTGTGGGATCACCCCCTACGACGCGACCCACATTGGTCACGCAGCCACCTTCGTCGCCTACGACGTCCTGCAGCGACGCCTCCGGGACCTGGGCTACGACACACAGTGTGTGCGGAACGTGACCGACGTGGACGACGACATCCTCGAGCGAGCTGGAAGCCTCGGGGTCCACTATCTGGACCTCGCGGCGGCGGCTCTGCAGACCTTCGAGCAGGACATGACGGCGCTGGATCTCCTGCCGGCCCACAGCGAGCCCCGGGCTACGTCAGCGATGTCCGAGATCCGATCGCTCATCGGCCGCGTCCTGGAGTCAGGCCACGCCTACCAAGCCGGCGGTGCTGTGCTCTTCGCAGTGGACACCGCACCGCGATTCGGCTCCTTGTCGGGACTGTCTCGCGAGGAGATGCTCGCTCTGGTGGACGCTGCGAGGGACGACGGGCTGGAGGGCGTTCGGCGACACCCATTGGACTTCGTGCTCTGGCAGCCCTCCAAGCCGGGGGAGCCCGAGTGGTCGTCACCCTGGGGGCCGGGTCGGCCGGGGTGGCATGTGGAGTGCTCGGCCCTCGCCCTGCGGGAGTTGGGAGCAGGGATCGACCTCCACGGCGGTGGCTCGGATCTCGTGTTTCCTCACCATGAGTGCGAGCTCGCTCAGGCCGAGGCTGCGACCGGTGATGACTTCGTCCGCCACTGGATGCATTCGGGAACCGTGCACCAGGGCGGCCAGAAGATGTCGAAGTCCCTCGGCAATCTGACCTTCGTGTCGGATCTGCGTGAGCGATGGGATCCCATGGCCATCAGGCTGGCCATCGTGGCGGCACACTACCGCTCTGACTGGTCGTGGTCGACGTCGTTGCTGGAGTCGTCGGTGGTGCGCCTCTCGGCGTGGCGCTCGGCGGGACGGGGCGATGATGCCTTGGCCGAGGTGCGATCGGCTCTCGACGACGACCTGGACACCCCAGCAGCAGTGGCCGCCATCGACGCAGCTGTCGCCCGCGGTGGCCGGGTGAGCGAGGCGGCCGGCTTGCTGGGAATCAGTTGGTGACCGACGGCGTGGCGGTGCGGTGGTCGGCTCGGCTGGTGGCTTCGGTCGTCGTGTTCGTGGCGCTTGTCGTGGCGCCTGGCGCGCCGTCGTCGGGTGCCGAACCTGGCGGGGGCTCCCTGGCGTCGGCCCGTGGCAGTCTCGACGAGTCGACCACCAACGAACTCCGCGCGCTCATGGCTGAGCGAACCTCGGAGGTGACGGAGAGCGGAGGTGCGGCGAACGCTCCCGGGTCGATCCACCCCGATGCCTCGGCCGAGGTACGCCAACGGCGGCAGTGGACCATCGCTGGTCTGCGACAACTGGGGGTCGCCGAGTACTCCGAGGAACTGATCGAGCCGGTCATCGACCTGACCCCACCAGGCTCGGAGGGGGACGGCCCCGGTCAACGGCTGGTGGTGGCCACCCGACGCACCTATCGCATCGGCGGGGTCGACGCTCGGCCAGCCACCGAAACGGTTTATGTCGAGGTCGGCTGGACAGCGGGTGGATGGAAGGTCCTCCACGACGACCCGCTGCGCTCCCTGGGGCTGACCAGCGACCGTGGGGTGTGGGACGTCGCCCCGATCGACGTGCGGGACGAGGGGAGTCGGGTCGTGATCGGTGCTGGAGCCTCGCCTGCCCGCCTGGCGGAGGTGTCGACGCTGCTCGAACGGGCCGAGGACAGTCTTCGCTCTGTCGATGTGGCCGACCCCTATCTGGTGGTGGTGCCGGCGAGCGCAGAACAGGCGGCAAGCTTCCTGCAGTCCCCTCTCGATCTATCGAAGTTCGTTGCCTTCGTGACGTTCTCGGTGGACCGAGATGACGGCTGGGACCCTGGCCCGCCGCGTCTGGTGCTCCAGGAGGGCAATTTGGCTCGCCGGGGCACCCAACGTCAGATCGAGATACTGGCCCATGAACTCGTCCATGTGGCGGCCCTGCGAACTGCCGGGCCCATGACCCCGCTGTGGGTCCACGAGGGGTTCGCCAACTGGCACGTAGCGGGGGCTGTGCCGGCTGTGGGCGAGGGGGTCACCATTCCTGAGGGGTACGCCTTCCGCTCGGGTGATCTCGGGGACATCGTGGCTGCGTACGACGCAGCCGAGGCCCTGATGGCCCGACTTGGCTACTTCGTGGGACCCGATGGGCCGGGCCGCTTCTTCGATGGGCTCGGGGCGGTTCGATCCGAGCCAGGTACGGTGATCTTTCATACGGAGAGGGAACTGGCCCGGGTAGGGGTCACCCGCGAGGAACTCGAGGGCTGATGCATCGCCAGCGGCCACCACGTGGATCCACCCCGGTCCTGAAAGGAGGCGTTGTGGGCAGGAGCGAGGCAACGTCGGCGATTCGGTGCCGGTTGGTGGCCAGGTGACGGATCGTCTCGAGCGATTGTGGGCTGGCTGGCGGGCCCAGTACGTGTCTGACCTCGGCGACGGGCAGTCGACGGATCGGTGCGTGTTGTGTGGTGTGCTCGACCAGCGCCACGAGCACCCGACGTCGCTCGTACACGTCGGTGCCCTCGCAGCCGTTGTCCTCAACAAGTATCCGTACACCACCGGTCATGTGATGGTCCTTCCCTACGACCATCATGCGCGCCTGGCCGACCTCTCGAAGGAGGCTCGCTCCGAGGTGCTCGACCTCGTTGCCGAGACCGTCGAGGTGATCGAGAAGGTCTACCGCCCCGATGGTGTCAACTTCGGGGCGAACCTCGGCCGAGGGGCGGGGGCCGGTATCCCCGACCACCTCCACGTTCATGTCCTTCCCCGCTGGGACGGCGACACAAATTTCATGACGACGGTGGCGGGTCTTCGGGTCATCCCTGAAGACCCCGACACGACCCTCGACAAGCTGAGGGCGGGCTTCGGACATCGGTGACGGAGGCGGTAGCGTGACCGACATGGACAGCCCCGGGGCCCACCCCGATCCTGCCGAGGTTCGGGACGAGCTCCCTGAAGACCTCGACCGGGGGTTCGGCGGTCCGTACACCTTTCCCGACAACAACCGTCGGCGACTCACCGGCAGCCTCTATCTCGCAGTTGGCATCATCACCCTCGTTGTGGTGTGGGTGGCGGGCTCCGAGGCCGTGTTGGTCAACGGCGGCGTGGCGGTCGGCGCAATAGTCCTCTGCGTGTTCGGCCTCTATTCCTTGGTCGCCGGTTATTCCACTCGAGTGGACGAGAACCAGGCGCTGGTTGCGGCCAGCGCCGATCTCGGGTTCGCAGTGGGCCACGCGAGCGCCCAGCTCGGCTGGCGTGGTCTGACCAGCCGTCCGACCTGGCGCATGCTCGTGTACTCCTCTGAAGATCCACCCGCCAAGCGCGGCATGGTGCTGGTCGACGCGGTCAACGGCTCGGTGATCGATCGGTACGTCGAAGACAACCCAGAGGATTGGATCAGCACGGCACCCGAACCGGCCGAGCCCTCGTCCGTCGAACCGACCGACGATGTTTGACGGCTACCTCAGGCGAGGGGTCGACCGGGCTACCGGGCCAGTTGGTCGGGTGCTGGTCAGCGTGGGGGTCAGGGCCGACCACCTCACGGCGTTGGGCTTGGTGATGTCGGTGGCCACCGCAGTCGCCGTGGGCTCGGGTCGGCTGCGACTCGGCGTGCTGCTCCTGGTCATCACGGCGATGGGCGACCTCTTCGATGGTGTGGTGGCGAAGCAGACGGGAACCACCTCCCCCCGAGGAGCCTTCTTCGACTCGACCATCGACCGGGTGACCGACTTCCTGCTCCTTGGAGGCATCGCCTGGTACTTGGCCGACACCGACGGTGCGCGGGCGAGCCTGCTCCCCTTCGCCGTGCTGGGCGTCAGCTCGATCATTTCCTACGAGCGGGCCAAGGCCGAACTCCTCGGGTTCGAGGCCAAGGGTGGGCTCATGGAGCGGGCCGAGCGGGTGTTCGTGTTGGGTGTCGCCCTCTTCTTCGATTCCATCCTGGTGCCCGTGCTGTGGGTGCTCCTCGTCCTCTCGACGTTGACCGCAGTGCAGCGGTTCGTGAAGGTGTGGCGACAGGCAACCGCAGCGCAGCGGAATCCGGGATCCTGAGGCACATGCCGCCAGGCGCAGGGATCACCACCGTCTACCGATCTGGGGCGGCCCTGGCCCGCCTGCTGCCCAGTGTTGCCGCCCACTGGCTTCCCGACCTCGGCGCCTGGCCGCTGTCCAGCCTGGCCCGTCGCCAGCGAGTCATGGTGGCTCGGCACATGCGTCGTGCCCTGGGTCCAGCGGTCGATGCCAGGGCGGTGCGGCGGGCCGTACGGGATGCTTACGGGTCCTACATCCGCTACTGGATCGAGTCCTTCCGGCTTCCCGGTACTTCCGTGGCTGCCCTCGACGAGGGCATCGAGGTGCCCGACTACCACCGGGTGGAGGCAGGATTGGCGGCAGGTAAGGGGGTCATCCTCGCCCTTCCGCACCTCGGCGGCTGGGAGTGGGCCGGGTTCTGGATGGCGGCCCATCACGGTCATCGCATCACCGTGGTTGTCGAACCCGTCTCTCCTCCCGAGTTGTTCGACTGGTTCGCGAAGTTCCGGAGCGACCTCGGCATGGACGTCGTTCCCTTGGGTCCCGATGCCGGGAAGGCGGTGCTCGGTGCGTTGCGGCGCAATGAGGTCGTGTGCCTGCTGTCGGATAGGGATATCGCGGGCGGCGGGGTGCCCGTGCAGTTCTTCGGCGAAACGACCACCCTGCCCGCCGGGCCCGCCATGCTGGCCCTGCGGTCTGGGGCAGCCCTGTTGCCCACTGCCGTGTACTTCCGGCCAGCCGGGCACCACCTCGGGGTAGTCCGACCGCCCCTGGACACGGCTCGCCGGGGGTCGATCCGAGAGGATGTGGCTCGCCTGACCCAGGACTTGGCTGACGAACTGGCTCACCTGGTCGGTCGCGCACCGAGTCAGTGGCACATGTTCCAACCCAATTGGCCCAGTGATCTCCAGAACCTGTAGCGGTCGGGATCGAGTCGGGTTGTTCTCCCGCCAGCACGATCGCCTACCGTCGGGTAGGTGCGGATCGGCATCGTCTCGCCCTACAGCCTGACGGTTCCCGGAGGGGTCCAGGCGCAGGTGTTCTCGTTGGCCCGCGCCCTCAACTCCATGGGCCATCAGGCCCGGGTGCTGGGGCCCTGTGACGGTCCTCCCCCCGAGACCTTCGTGACCCCCCTGGGTGCGTCGATCCCGACCTTCACCAACGGATCGATCGCGCCCATCGCCCCCGACATGGCCTGCACGCTGCGGACCATCCGTTGCCTGGCAGACGAGGGGTTCGACGTGCTGCACATCCACGAGCCCATCTGTCCTGGCCCCTGTCAGACTGCGCTGTTCACCAAATACGCCCCAGTGGTGGGAACGTGGCACGCGGCTGGAGCCAGCAAGGCCTACCTCACCCCCGGGGTCAAGTGGCTGGCAGATCGGGTCACGATCCGCGTTGCGGTGTCCGACGATGCACGCGCCATGGCCCAGCAGGCGCTGGGAGGTGACTACGAGATCGTCTCGAATGGCATCGACCTCGGGCCGGTCGAGCAGGTTGCGCCTTGGCCTACGGAGGGGCCCACCATCGCCTACGTCGGCCGGCACGAGCCCCGCAAGGGTCTGTCGGTATTGCTCGAGGCCGTCGGCCGTATCCCGCAGCCGGTTCGCGTGTGGGTGATGTCCGACGGCCCGCAGACGGAGGCCCTGCAGGCCGAATTCGGGGCGGACGAGCGGATCGAGTGGCTCGGTCCGGTCGACGAGGACGAGAAGCTGGCTCGCATCAAGGGGGCTGACGTCTTCTGCGTGCCTTCCCTGGGCGGTGAGAGCTTCGGGATCGTGTTGTTGGAGGGGATGGCAGCCCGCACACCGGTGGTGGCCAGCGATCTGCCGGGCTACCGAAACGTGGCGACGACGGGTGACGAGGCCGTGTTGGTGCCGCCGGGAGACGCTGGGGCGTTGGCTGCTGCCTTGGTCGATGTGATGGGGTCCCGAGACCGACAGGTTGGGTTGATCGATCGGGGTGCACAGCGGGCTTCGCAGTTCGACATGGGTCGAGTGGCCGAACGCTACGTGGAGATCTACGAGCGGGCGATCGCCGTGGAAGCCGATTCGGGGCGTGTTCGACCGGTCGGGGGTCGCCGCCGACGGGGCCGGAGACGGGCCTGACACATGAGGTTCGTGTCTGGGGGTCCTACACTCGCCGGGACGAGGTAGCCCGCTGTCGTTGGGTTCGTCGACCGGAGCGTGTAACAACATGGACGACACCACCGAACTCATCGATCATCACGGCGATCGGATCACAGGCCTGTTCCGTGTGTACTGGGGCTGTGCGGGGCTCGGAGCTGTTGTGCTGGGAGTGCTGTCGTGGGTCCTGCTTCCGGCAGGGCTGGTGGTGGGGTTGGTGGTGGCGATCGGTCTCATGGCGCTGGCCGGGTGGTTGCTCCATCGTTCCGAGGGGTGGTTGATTGCTGCGTGTGGTGGCTCGGTCTTCGATGATGAGGAGCAGCCGCGACTCGCCGGCATCGTGGAGAGCCTGTGCTTCACGAGTGGAGTGGCCATGCCCGATCTGCGGGTGGTCGAGTCCTCGTCCCGCAATCTCGTGGCCGTGGGACGGGTGCCCGAGCGGTCGGTGCTGATCGTCACCTCGGGGCTGCTCGAGAGCGTCGACCGGGTGGAACTCGAGGCGCTGGTGGCGAGCGAAATAGCCCAGATCCGGACCCTGGATGTCGCCTACGTCACCGTCGCGGCCACCACGGTCGGTCTGCCCGCCCTCTTGGCCGACCTCGGCGGCCGGAAGCGGAGGGGTGCCCCTGGGCCTCTCAGCGCGCTCGGGAGCTGGTGCGCGGTCGGGTTACTTCCCCTTGCTCGACTCAGCGCGCGTCGCCTGCGCCGTGAACTGGAGCCCGACCGTGACTTCCGCACGGACCTGGCCGGAGTGCGCCTCACCCGCTACCCACCCGGGATGATCTCGGCCTTGGAGCGCCTCGACGGCAACGGCGACGGCCTCGACGTCGCGGCTGCGACCTCTCCGCTGTGGGTGGTCGATCCAGGTCATGCGGAGCTGCGTCCGTCGGTCGCGATCCGAATCGCCGCCCTGCGTGAGCTCTGAAGTTCGACGACGGTGGCCGATCGTCGGCGTCGCTCTCCTGGTGGCCTTCGGGGGTTGTTCCTCGGGTTCCTCGGGTTCTGAGCCGCCTGGGGGACCGGCTGTGCGGGGCCTCGACGGCTCGACCCCCTCGGGTGAGGCGGTAGAGATCGCCGGCCCGGAGACCTCGAGCCAGGCGGAGGTTTCGGCAGCGCCGGAGCGGGCGCCGCTGACCGGGCTCATGCTCGACGGAGGGGCTGACGCAGGTCGTGCGGTGCTAGCGGTGAAGATCGACGCAGTGGAAGCGGCTCGGCCCCAGGCAGGGCTGAACGAGGCCGACATCGTTGTGGAGGAGCTGGTCGAGGGCGGGCTGAGCCGGTTGCTGGCTCTGTACCACAGCCGCGATCCGAGCCGTGTCGGGCCAGTGCGATCGGCCCGGGGGGTGGACGTGAGCCTGCTGATGTCGATGGCCCGTCCCCTGTTTGCGTCCAGCGGCGCCAATCCGGATTACCGAAGGGCGCTGGCGGTGAGTGGGGTCATCGACGTGGGACCCGAGGTGGTGCCCGAGGCGTACCGCCGGGCCGAGGATCGCAGTCAGCCCCATGACCTCTTCGCCGATCCTGCGGTCTTGCGAAGAGCCACGCCGGAGTTGGTGGTCGGGCCGACACCCCCGTTCGCCTGGCGCTCGGAGGCCGAGGAGGTCCCCGGTGTCCGAAGCGATGGTGTCGATGTCGACTGGGGTACGACAAGGGTGGGGTTCCGATGGGACGCAGTTGTCGGGGGCTGGCGACGCACCCAGGATGGAACCGCCCATGTCGACGAGGCGGGGGCAGTGGTTGCGCCGACCAACGTCGTGGTGCAGTTCGTGACCTATCGAGATAGTGGACTTCGAGATGTGAACGGGGCCTCTGTGCCCGTTGCCGACCTCGACGGGATACGCGGCGCAGCATGGTTGTTCACCGGCGGATCGGTGGTGGAGGGCGAGTGGTACAAGGCGAATGCCACCCAGCCCGCCCGGTTCAGCGATGCCTCCGGCGTCGCTGTCGGGCTGACGCCGGGAACGACGTGGGTGCTGCTGGCCCCCACCGGGTCGGCGACCCTCGTGGAATCCTCCTGAGGTTCGGAGTGACTGAACCTTCGAGGCGTAGAATGACGAACATGGCTGACAACGATGGGTCCCCCTCCACCCAGACCGGCACCGTGCGAGTCAAGCGCGGCCTGGCTGACATGCTCCGAGGCGGGGTCATCATGGATGTGGTTGACCCCGAGCAGGCGAAGATCGCCGAGGATGCTGGCGCAGTGGCTGTGATGGCCCTGGAGCGGGTGCCTGCTGACATTCGTCGTGACGGTGGTGTCGCACGGATGAGCGACCCCGAGATGATCGACGGAATCCAGCAGGCGGTCACGATCCCGGTCATGGCGAAGGCGCGGATCGGTCATTTTGCCGAGGCGCAGGTACTCGAGTCACTCGGCGTCGACTACATCGACGAGTCGGAGGTCCTGACCCCGGCCGACGAAGCTCATCACATCGACAAGTGGGCGTTCACCGTTCCCTTCGTCTGTGGGGCCACCAACCTGGGAGAGGCCCTCCGGCGCATCGCCGAAGGTGCGTGCATGATCCGCTCGAAGGGTGAGGCGGGCACCGGAAACATCGTCGAGGCCGTCCGGCACCTCCGGTCCATCCTCGGCGACCTGCGACGGATCACCCAGGCAGACTCGGCTGAGTTGTTCGATTGGGCCAAGCGGTTGCAAGCGCCGCTCGGTCTTGTCCAGGAGTTGGCAGAGACAGGTCGCTTGCCGGTTCCCATGTTCTGCGCAGGGGGCATCGCCACCCCCGCCGACGCCTCTCTGGTGATGCAGCTGGGCGCAGAAGCCGTGTTCGTCGGATCGGGAATCTTCAAGAGCGACGATCCCGCCCCTCGCGCCAAAGCCATCGTCGAGGCAACCACTCACTTCAGGGACCCAGCGGTCGTGGCCAAGGTCAGCCGAGGGCTCGGTGACGCCATGCCGGGTCTCGAGATCGGGAGCCTCGACACCAAACTGGCCGAGCGGGGCTGGTAAGCCCTCCGACTCTGCGACCAGTGACCGCTCCCGTCGTAGGGGTGCTCGCCCTGCAAGGGGCGAGTGCCGAGCATCTCCGAAGCCTCGAACTGCTCGGCATCCGAGGGGTGCCGGTGCGAACGCCTGGAGACCTCGATGGCGTGGATGCTTTGATCCTGCCGGGCGGCGAGTCGACGACCATGTCGATGTTGTTGTCCTCGAGCGGTACCAGGGGCCCCATCGGGGATCTCATCGCCAGCGGGTGCCCGGTCATGGGCACCTGCGCCGGGATGATCCTGCTGGCCGATGCCGTGCTCGATGGACGACCTGACCAGGAGTCGTTCGGGGCCATCGACCTGACGGTGCGGCGCAACGCGTTCGGCCGGCAGGTCGCCAGCTTCGAAGCCGATCTGGAGGTTGCGGGCCTGTCGGACCCCTTCCGGGCCGTCTTCATCCGGGCGCCCGGCGTGGAAGCAGTGGGAGACGACGTCGAGGTGCTGGCCCGGGTGGATGTCGGTGAGCACCGATCGGTGCCCGTGATGTGTCGGTCGGGTGCCGTCCTCGTGTCGAGTTTCCACCCTGAGCTGACCGATGACCTTCGCATCCACCAACTCTTCATGGACCTGGTGGCAGGCTGACCGCCGTGGTCCCCCCGGGTCGTCGGGGCGTAGAGTGTGGGGCCGGAGGTTGCCGTGTCGGGTCATTCCAAGTGGGCGACGATCAAGCACAAGAAGGGCGCCGCTGACAAGGCGCGGGCGAAACTGTTCGCCAAGCTGATCCGCCAGGTCGAGGTTGCAGCGCGAGAGGGGGGTGGGGATCTCGATGCCAACGCCACCCTGCGGACCATGTTCCAGAAGGCGCGGGACAACTCCGTGCCCCTGGACACCATCGAGCGGGCCATCAAGCGGGGAACCGGTGAGCTGGACGGGGTCAGCTACGAGCAGGTGATCTACGAGGGCTATGCCCCCCACGGGGTGGCCGTTTTCGTGGAGGCGTTGACCGACAACCGAAACCGGACGGGGGCGGAGATCCGCAGCGTGTTCAGCCGGGCCGGTGGGTCCCTTGCCGAACCCGGAGCGGTCGCCTGGCAGTTCGATCGGAAGGGTGTCGTCATGGTGTCGGGGGACCTCGACGAGGACGACGTCATGCTCGTCGCCCTCGATGGGGGAGCCGAGGACGTGGTGGCCGAGGGGGACATGTGGCGGATCACCTCAGCGCCGACCGACACCATGGCCGTCCGAGCCGCCCTCGAAGATGCTGGGATCGAGGTTGCGTCAGCGGACCTGACCTACCTTCCGCAGAACCTGGTTGAGCTCACGGTGACCGGCGAGGCCCGCGCCGTGATGGCGGTCATGGATGCGCTCGACGACCACGACGACGTCCAGGGCGTGTATGCGAACTTCGATGTTCCCGATGAGGTGCTCGCAGCCCTCGCTGAGTGAACTCGGCCCGGTCCTGTCCCGTTTCGGGGCGAGGCGGTAGCATCGAACCTGTGTTCGTCCTCGGCATCGATCCTGGCCTGTCCCGGTGTGGCTACGGGGTGCTGGAACGGGTCGGTCACCGCGCTGAAGCCGTGGCCATCGGGGTCATCACCACGCCCCCCACTGACGAGATCCCGGTCCGTCTGGCTCGGCTCCAGGGAGAAATGAGATCCCTCCTGGCGGAGTATCGGCCCGATGTCGTGGCTATCGAGCGGGTGTTCTTCCAGGTGAATGCCCAGACGGCCATCGGCGTCGCTCAGGCTGCAGGGATTGCAATGGCCGAGGCGGCAGGGTTTGGGTCCCGAGTTCTCGAGTACACGCCGAATCAGATCAAGGGCGCGGTCGGGGGCTACGGATCGGCCACCAAGGAACAGGTACAGCGGATGGTGCAGTCGCTGCTCGGCCTCCCGAGCCTTCCTACGCCAGCCGACGCAGCGGATGCGGCGGCCGTTGCCCTGTGCCATCTGGCCCACTGCCGGTTCGAGGAGCGACGTCCGACGGCGGCCCGACGGTGATCGGTTCGCTTCGGGGCCGCCTGATCGACCGCGATCTGGCGGGGGAAGTGATCGTCGAGGTCGCGGGTGTTGGGTACCGGGTCACGGTCAGCCCGGCGACGGCGGCTGCCTTCCCCGAGATCGGCGCTGAGGCCTTTGTCCACATCCACCACCACATCAGGGAAGACCACGAGCAGCTGTTCGGGTTCCCGACGGCAGACGAGCGACGCTGTTTCGAGACCCTGCTATCTGCCCATGGGGTCGGCCCTGCGCTGGCCCTGGCCGTGCTGTCCACCCACAACCCGCTCGCCCTTGCCCGCATCGTGGCCGAGGACGACGTTGACGCGCTCTGCCTCGTGGCCGGGGTCGGCAAGAAGACGGCCCAGCGTTTGGTGCTCGAGCTGAAAAGCAAACTGGACAGCCCCATCACGGGTGCGCCCCACGAGGCACCTTCTCCCTCGTCCGGCGGGGCCTCGGCGGTTGCCGACGTGCGGGAAGCACTGCAGGGCATGGGATTCGCCACGGACGAGATCGCCCACGCCCTGGCCGGGCTCGACGGTGATGACCCGTCGGCCCTGCTCCGTCAGGCGCTGCGCGCGATGGCAGTCCGATGACTGCGCAGGGCGACGACGGGTGGGGTCGGCAGGAAGGCTTTCGTCGGGTCGAGGAGGAGGGCTCGCCAGCGCGGAGCGAGATCACCGATGCGGTGGCCAACTCCGAGGATCGGGCCGAGGAACTGCGGTTGCGTCCCACCTCGCTGGCCGAGTTCGTCGGCCAGGCGGAGCTCAAGGAGCACCTCAGCATCGTGCTCGAGGCCGCTCGGGCGCGACGTCAGCCCCCCGATCATCTGTTGTTCGCAGGTCCCCCCGGCCTCGGCAAGACGACCCTTGCCGGGATCGTGGCAGCAGAACTCGGGGTGACGCTCCACGTCACGTCAGGCCCGGCAATCGAGCGAGCCGGTGACCTGGCCTCCCTGTTGACCAACCTCGGTGACGGTGACGTCCTGTTCATCGACGAGATCCATCGCCTGCCCAAGGTGGTGGAGGAGGTCATGTACCCGGCCATGGAGGATTTCCAGCTCGACGTGATGTTGGGCAAGGGGCCAGCCGCCCGCTCGATCCGGTTCGATCTGCCGCCCTTCACCCTCATTGGGGCCACAACGCGCACCGGGCTCATTGCCGGTCCCCTCCGGGACCGATTTGGCTTGGTCGAGCGCCTCGATTTCTATTCCCCGGGCGATCTGGAGGCCATCGTCACCCGCGCTGCGCACATCCTGGGTGTCGTCATCGATGATGCCGGAGCCGCCGAGGTGGCCACCCGCAGCAGGGGGACGCCGCGGATCGCCAATCGCCTGCTCCGCAGGGTGCGGGACTACGCCGAAGTTCGGGCCGACGGTCGCGTCGATCTCGGGGTGGCCCAGGCGGGCCTGTCCCTGTTCGGCGTGGACGAGCGAGGTCTGGACAAGGTCGATCGGGCAATCCTCGACGCCCTGGCCCTGCGCCACGCCGGCGCCCCCGTGGGCCTGTCTACGCTGGCCATCAGCGTCGGCGAGCAACCAGAGACGGTGGAGGACGTGTACGAACCGTTCCTGATCCAACAGGGTTTCATCCAGCGGACGCCCCGTGGGCGGGTGGCCACGGCGGCTGCGTTCGACCACCTGGGCCTGGTCGTCCCTGACGGTGCAGTCGGGCCAGGCGACAGCGATCCGTCCTTGTTCGACTGAACTGATGGAACCGGGCCGGGTCTGGTACGGGGCCTACGGGTCCAATCTGAGCGCCGAGCGCTTCGACCGCTACCTGAGTGGCGGGATCGTGCCTGGGAGCGCCCTCGAACACGTGGGAGCTCGGGACCGCACCCCACCGCGTCGGTGGGTGGTGACCAGCGCGCCACATCGCCTGTGCTTCGGACACCGCTCGACCCGGTGGGGTGGGGGAGTGGCGTTTCTCGATTCCCGGCCCGGGTCCGGCCGCGCCGTCCTGAGGTGCTGGGACCTCACCGCCGAGCAGTTCGTCGACGTGGCCGCCCAGGAAAACGGCATGGTTCCCGGCGAACTGGACATGGACCTCGAAGCCCTCACGGCAACCGGCAGCCTGGAGATCACCGACCGCTGGTACGGCCGTGCGCTGGTGGTGGGTGCGATCGACGGGTCTCCGGTGGTCACCTTCACCTCAGGACAGTCGGTGCCCCCCAATCCGCCGGAGGAGCCCTACCTGACCGTGGTGGTCGCCGGTCTCATCGAATGCGGGGCTGTCACGAGCGAAGGTGAGGTGATCGAGTACCTGTCAGCTGTCGATGGGTTGGCCGCCCAGTGGCCCCGGGCTCGATTGGTCGAGTTGGTCCGTAGCATCGTGGAACGATGACCGAGCCACCCCAGTCGATGGGCGACTTCGACTACGACCTACCCACCTCGGCCATCGCTCAGGATCCCATCGAGCCGCGGGACCGGGCTCGTCTCTTGGTGGACGGAGGACCAGGCGGTGACCACGAGCACCGATTGGTCGCCGACCTGGTCGATTACCTGGGCCCGGGCGATCTGCTGGTGGTCAACGAGACCCGGGTGATTCCAGCTCGCCTGCCCCTGGTCAAAGCGTCCGGTGGGGCAGCCGAGGTCCTCCTGCTCGAGCCACATGGGCAGGGCTGGTGGCAAGCCCTGGTCCGTCCGGGGCGTCGGCTGGCCCCCGGCACAGAGCTGTCCTCGGAACGAGACCCCGAGGTTCGGGTCACCGTCGGGGAGGTGCTGTCCGACGGGCGCAGGTTGGTGGAGGTGCTGGTTGCGGGACTCCCCGTGCTCGATCCACCAGGCACCCGAGCGCTGGCCCTGGCCGGCGAGGCTCCGTTGCCCCCGTATCTCCAGGGGGCGAGCGCAGCCCCCGACCGCTACCAGACGGTCTATGCGGCAACGCCCGGGTCGGTGGCGGCTCCGACGGCCGGTCTGCACTTCACGACCGAGCTTCTCGATGCGCTCATCGGTCGCGGGGTGCAGATCGCCCCTGTCGATCTGGTGGTGGGCCTCGACACCTTCCGGCCCGTGACGGTGGAGGATCCGTCCGAGCACGTGATGCACACCGAACATTATTCGGTACCTCCCGCCACCTGGGAGGCGTGCCAGGCAGCCCGACGAGTCGTGGCGGTTGGCACCACGACCGTACGATCGCTCGAATCGGCAGCCAGGTTCGGCTTGTCGGGGCGCACGGATCTGTTCCTTCGGCGAGGAGCGACCTTCGAGGTGGTGGATGCCATGGTCACAAACTTCCACCTGCCCCGATCGACCCTGCTCCTGCTCATCGATGCCTTCGTGGGCAGCCGGTGGCGGGAGCTGTACCGGGTGGCGCTGGAAGAGAAGTATCGCTTTCTCAGCTTCGGTGACGCGATGTTCTTGCGGCGGTGGGGTTGATGAGTCTGGTGACGCAACCACACTGTGACGGTGCGGGGAGGATCGCGGACTGATGGCGCTTCGGTACCAGTTGTCGGCCACTGATGGTTCGGCTCGTCGAGGGCAGATCACGACCCCTCGGGGAACCATCGAGACCCCGGTCTTCATGCCGGTCGGGACCCGCGGCGCGGTGATCCATCTCGACGCCGGCGACTACGAGATGCTCGAGCTGGAGGTCGTCCTCGGCAACACCTACCACCTGATGCTGCGGCCGGGCGCCGACGTGGTGGCCGAATTCGGGGGGTTGCATGGCTTCACAGGCTGGGACGGTCACTTCCTCACCGACTCCGGTGGCTTCCAGGTCATGTCCCTAGCCGACAACGTGAGGGTGGACGACGACGGGGTGACCTTCACCTCGATCTACGACGGTGCCCGGGTGCGGCTCACCCCTGAGGACGCGGTCGCCGTGCAGGAGCAGCTCGGAGCTGACATTCAGATGGCTCTCGACCAGTGCCCGGCCCTGCCCGCCTCGACTGCCGAGGTCACCAAGGCCATGGAGCGGACCCACGACTGGGTGCGCCGCGCCGCAGCGGTGCACGGACGCGTCGACCAGGCCTTGTTCGGGATCGTGCAGGGAGGCATCGACCCAGACCTACGACGGCTCAGCGGTCGTACCCTCGCAGCCCTCGACCTCCCCGGTTACGGCATCGGTGGGCTGTCGGTCGGGGAGTCCCGGGCCGAGATGATGCCTGCGCTGTCGGCAGCCATCGGGGAGCTACCCGAAGACCGACCCCGCTACCTGATGGGTGTCGGGGACCCTGCTCGGATCGTGGAGGCCATCGGGGTCGGGGTGGACATGTTCGATTGCGTCCTACCGACCCGGTTGGCCCGGCACGGCACCGTGCTGACCCAACATGGGCGCCTCAACCTGCGCAACGCACAGCACGCCCGCAGCGATGAGCCGCTCGACCCGGGCAATCCCATGTCGGTCCGATGGAGTCGGGGGTATCTCCGGCACCTCTTGACGGTCCGTGAACCGACGGCGGCTCGCATTCTGACCCTGCACAACCTGTGGTTCCTCCTCGACCTGGTGCGTCGCGCTCGGACTGCCATCGAGAACGCCGAGTTCGATGCGTTCCGGAGCGACGTGCTCGACGTGTGGGCCTGAACCACGCCGGTTACCTTCGCTGTGCGCTCGTACCGCTAGCCTTGGGTCGGTTCGCCCGAGGGTCGCAACGGGGCCCTGTGAGCATCTGGAGTGCAGATGGACCCAAGCCTTCTCTTCCCCGTCATTTTCCTCGTCGGTATCTACATGCTGATGATCCGACCCCAGAAGCGCCGCATGGCCCAACGAGAGGCCATGATCCGCGCGGTGGGAGTCGGCGACGAGGTGGTAACCGTGGGTGGGGTGATCGGGGTCGTGGTCGCCGAGGAGAATGACGACATCGTGGCGATCGAGGTCGACACCGACGTCGAACTGCGCGTGCAGCGTCGGGCCGTGAACGAGGTGCTGACCAGGGCCGACGCCGCAGACGAATCGGACGTCATCGAGTCTCAGGACGGACCCATCTCCGAGGGCTGACCCTCACCTTTCCTCCGGCTCGGTGTCATCGCCGGCCAGTGCCCGCTTCCGGTCGGCGGGCCCTCCACGATTCGACCGGGGTTCGCCAGTGCGTCGCTCTCACATCCTCTCCTTGCTCATCGTCACTGTGGTCGCTGTGGCGTCCCTGGCCGGTGTGCTCATTGCCGGCTGGTCGCCCGTCCTCGGGGTGCAGTTGCAGGGCGGTGTCGAGGTCGTCCTGCAACCCACGGGCGACGTCACCGAAGAACAGCTCGACCGGGCGATCGAGATCATCAGGGACCGGGTCGACGCCCTGGGGGTGGCCGAGCCCGACATCACCCGCCAGGGAGGTCAGGTCGTCATCCAGTTGCCCGGGGTCAAGGACCGCCAGCGGGCCGTGGACCTGGTGGGCAAGACCGCTGAGCTTCGCTTCCGTCCTGTGCAGTTCGCGTTCGATGCGGACGACGCAGAGGCCCGGGCAGGGGCGGCGGAATTCTTCGAGCTGCTGGCTGGTCTGGAGACCGAGGTCGCGCCACCCACGTCCGCTCCGGCATCCGAGACTGGTCCCGAGGACGGCTCCTCGGTCGACGACGCGGCACCAGTTGCCACGACATCGGTTCCCGCGACCACGACGACAGTGCCCGCCACGACCACGAGCACGACCGTCCTCCCCACGACCTCGGCTGCTGAAACGACCACCAGCGCTGTGCCCGCCACAACAGTGGCGCCTACCACGACGGTGTTCGACCCCGAGAGTGCGCCCAGCCTGGCCGACCTCATCACCCCACCCGAAGAGGACCTTGCGGACCGGGTCGTCCTGCTCCCGGGCCGGGAGCAGCCGGGGGGTCTGCAGATCGCCTACATCCTGCGCGAGGCGGCGTTGACCGGCGAGGTCGTTGCGGAGGCCAACGCCACGTTCCAGAACGGGGCATGGGTGGTGCTCGTGGACTTCGACGAGGAGGGCTCGATCGCCTTCGACGCCATGGCGGCAGCCAACTTCGGGCAGCAGGTGGCCATCGCCCTCGACGGGGTGGTTGAGAGCGCACCGACCATCAATGCCACGAATTTCGACGGCCGGGCCGTGATCTCGGGATCCTTCACCGAACAGCAGGCCCGGGATCTGGCCGTGGTGCTGCGGTTCGGCGCACTTCCCGTCGAGTTCGAGCAGGACGACGTCCGTACGGTCTCGCCGACCCTGGGACAGGGAACCCTGCGCGCCGGGGTGGTGGCCGGTCTGGTGGGCCTGATACTGGTCGGGTTGTACATGGTCCTGTACTACCGGCTGCTCGGTCTGGTAGCGGTAGCCAGCCTGGGCATCAGTGGGGCGCTGCTCTGGTCGATCATCGCCTGGCTTGGTGAGAGCAGGGGCCTGGCCCTGACCCTGGCCGGCACGACAGGCATCATCGTGTCGATCGGTGTCCAGGTCGACTCCAACATCGTGTACTACGAGCGCATCAGGGAGGAGATACGGCGCGGGCGAGCGGTTCGTTCTGCTGCAGACGCGAGCTTCGCCAAGGCCTTCCGCACCATCGTGTGGGCCGACCTGGCATCGCTGATCGGTGCCCTCGTCCTCTACCGGCTCACCTCTGGCACCGTGCGCGGCTTTGCCCTGTTCCTGGGCATCAGCACCCTGATCGACATCGTCGTGTCCTATGTCTTCATGCGGCCACTGGTCGTGGTGCTGGCCAGAAAGTTGATCGGTGAGCGACCCGAACGTGTGGGTGTGGTCGTATCCGAGGAGGTGCCCTCGTGATTGCAGCCCTGCGAACCATGTATCGGTCCGAGAACAACTGGGACATCGTCGCCCTGTCACGCCGGGTGATGGTCGGATCAGCGCTGGCCTTGCTGGTGTGCGCAGCATCGCTGGTGCTGCGAGGTCTCAACCTGGGCATCGAGTTCCGGGGAGGCGCGGTGTGGGAGGTCCCGGCCTTGGACGGCGTGTCCACCGATGACATGTCGGGTGCTGCGGCCGATGCGGGGGTGCCCGACGCCCGGGTCCAGTTGATCACCGGTGGTGAGGACATTTTCCGGATCCGCGGCGAACTGGTCGCAGACGACGAGGGGGCACCCGTCAGGGTGGCTGAGGCACTCGCCGGGGCTGCCGGTGTCTCTGTCGACGAGGTGAGCGCCCGGACGGTGAGTCCCTCGTTCGGTGACGAGGTCGCCGGTAAGGCCCGCCGGGCTCTGGTGGTGTTCTTCGCCCTCATTGCCGCGTATCTATGGGCTCGCTTCGAGTGGAAGATGTCCCTCGCGGCCCTGATAGCGGTCGGTCACGACATCGTGCTGACAGTGGGTCTGTATGCCCTGGCCCAGTTCGAGGTGACCCCGTCGACCGTGGTCGCCTTCCTGACCATCATGGGGTACTCGCTCTACGACACGATCGTCGTGTTCGACCGGGTGAAAGACAACGAGCGGGCCTTGGGGGCCAAGAGTCGTGTCACCTATCGGGCGCTGGCCAATGTCTCGCTCAACCAGGTGCTCATGCGCTCGGTGAACACCACCGTGACCAGCGTGCTCCCTGTCCTGTCGCTGTTGGTAGTCGGCAGCGTGATCATGGGAGCGACCAGCCTCCAGGAGTTCGCTATCGCCCTGCTCATCGGGCTGCTCGTCGGGTCGTTCAGTTCGGTATTCGTTGCGATGCCCGTCGTGACATTCCTCAAGTCGCGAGAATTGCACTGGGCAGAGTTGGCTCGGGCTGCGACGCTCGCCGATCAGCACACCACGCTGGACTCAGCGGTGACCGCCTTGGCGGCCGATCACTACACCCGTTCGACCGCCCCACGGCCGCGGAAGCTGGGCCGTCGACGCTGACGAGTCGCGCGGAGCCACCGTGGGGCTACCGTGAGCGTGTGTCTGGCACCGATGCAGGGTCGCTTCGACGACTGGTCCGAGATGTCCCGGACTTCCCGCAACCCGGTGTGGTGTTCCGCGACGTCACGCCCCTGCTGCAGACGCCCGGCGCTCTCGACGCAGCGTGTGCCCTGATGGCGGAGCAATTCCTGGCCAGTTCGGTCTCCCAGGTCGTGGCCATCGAGAGTCGCGGGTTCCTGTTCGGCCCGGGCATCGCTCGCCGTCTCGGCGCGGGCTTCGTGCCAGCGCGCAAGCGAGGCAAGCTGCCCGGTCCGTCGGTGGGTGTCGACTATGGACTCGAATACGGCTCGGACCGCCTCGAGCTGCACATCGATGCCCTGACGAGGGGAGATCGGGCCCTGGTGGTCGACGATGTCCTGGCAACTGGGGGCACGGCGGCCGCGGTGCTGGACCTCGTCGAGCAGCTGGGAGCTGAGGCGGTGGGGGTTGCCGTGCTGATCGAACTCGCTGCCCTGGGCGGTCGTGACCGTTTGCGCGGTGTCGAGGTGGCGTCGGTGGTGCACTATGGATGACATGGCCAGGGTGCTAGGACGGTCTCTAGGCAGCGAGGGCTCGGCGCCGTGGCAACGGTGAGCAGGGTCCTGCCCTGGCGGCGGACGGCTGCCCCGATCGCAACGCAGATCCAGCCGGTGATCGAGCGCTTCCGTGCGCGGTGGCCACGCCACGACACCTCGCTGATCCTGCGGGCCTACGAGGTCGCATACCGGGCCCATGAGGGGCAGCGTCGCAAGTCGGGCGAGGCCTACATCTTCCATCCGGTCGCCGTGGCGTCAGTGGTTGCCGAGATGGGCCTCGACGACGTTTCCATCGCGGCGGCCCTCCTTCACGACGCAGTGGAGGACACTGCGGTGGAGCTCGTCGACCTTCGACGTGACTTCGGCGACGACGTGGCCGCCATCGTGGACGGGGTCACGAAACTTGATCGGGTCAGTTTCGAGAGCAACGAGGCGCAGCAGGCGGCCACCCTGCGCAAGATGCTCGTTGCCATGGCTCGTGACATGCGCGTGCTGCTGATCAAATTGGCCGACCGGCTGCACAACATGCGGACCATCGGTGCCTTGCGATCTCCCAAGCAGGAGGCGATCGCTGGCGAGACCCTCGACATCTACGCCCCGCTCGCCCATCGGCTGGGTATGCAAGAGCTCCGTAACGAACTCGAGGATCTGGCCTTCGCTGCCCTGTATCCGAAACGCTACGCCGAGATCGACCGGCTCCTGGCCAGTCGTACCCCGGCCCAGGACGTCTACGTCGATGCCCTGCTCGCCGACGTCAGGTCACAGCTGTCCTCGATGGGCATCGACGCAGCGGTGACCGGGCGCCAGAAGCACCACTGGAGTGTCTACGAGAAGATGGTGGTCAAGGGGCGCTCGTTCGACGAGATCTTCGATCTGGTCGGGATCAGGGTGGTCGTTCCCACCATTCGGGACGCGTATGCCGCCCTGGGATCGATCCACGCAACCTGGAAGCCGGTGGCCGGGCGCTTCAAGGACTACATCGCAATGCCCAAGTTCAACCTCTACCAGTCGTTGCACACGACGGTGATCGGACCTGGGGCTACCGGGGTGGAGGTGCAGATCCGAACCGAGGAGATGCATCGGCGGGCCGAGTTCGGGGTTGCCGCCCACTGGCGTTACAAGGATGCCAGTGATGCCAGTTCGGCCGACATGCCGTGGTTGAACCGGATTGTCGACTGGCAGGCCGAGACCGACGATCCCGAGGAGTTCATGCGTCGTCTCAAGGTCGACCTCGAGCAAGATGAGGTCTATGTCTTCACTCCCAAGGGGGATGTGATGACCCTGGCCAGTGGGGCGACCCCGATCGACTTCGCCTACGCGATCCACACCGACATCGGCAACGCCACCATCGGCGCCAAGATCGACGGCCGATTGGTACCACTCGATCGAGTGTTGCAGTCCGGCGATGCCGTCGAGATCTTCACGTCGAAGGTCGAGGGTGCGGGCCCATCCCGTGACTGGCTCGACATCGCCACCACACCCAAGGCACTCAATCGGATCCGGCAATGGTTCAACAGGTCCGAGCGCGAGGAGTTCGTGGAGGAGGGGCGCGATCAGGTGGTCACGGCCCTCCGCCAGCAGGGTCTGCGCGCCCAGTTGTTGGTGGAGAGCGGCGAGATCGACGAGGTGGCCGAGGCCCTCAACCGAAGCGACCGCACTGCGCTGTTCGAGGCGGTCGGCCGTGGGGATCTGCCGCCCCGCACCGTCGCCCAGCACATGGTGCGCACCCTGACGGACGACGCACATGTGGATCAACAGCTTCCCGCCACCCCGCCGCAGCGTCGCAGCACCCGTCGGCGGCGAACGGCCGGGGTGCACGTGGATGGCCTCGACGACACCCTGGTGCGTCTGGCTCGTTGCTGTAACCCGGTGAAGGGTGACGAGATCGTGGGTTTCGTCACCCGTGGGCGAGGTATCTCCGTCCATCGTGACGACTGCGCGAATGCGGTGGAACTCCTCGACGCCTCAGGTGCTCGTCAGGTCGACGTCGAGTGGGACGCGGCCTACAACGGCGCCTTCCTGGTATCGATCGAGGTGCGAGGACTGGACCGCAACCGGTTGCTCCTCGATACGGTCTCGGTGCTGTCCGGTCACGGGATCAGCATTGCGGCGTGCCAGACCTTCACCGGTGAAGACCAGGTGTCGGTGATGCAGTTCGACGTGGAACTCGGCGACCCGGTGTTGCTCGAACCGGTCCTGGCGGCCGTGCGGAGTGTGTCGGGGGTGTTCGAGTCGTATCGGGTCACGGCAGGCCCCCGCCACGCTGCGACCTGAACGTTCGAGCAGGGTTCCCGGGGTGGCAGCGCCTAGCATGGTCCATCGCGGCGTTCTCCCCCGACGCGACCGCTGACGCTCATGTCCAACAAGTCCAACAACTTCCGCACCCCGATCGGGACACGTGACCTGCTGCCTCCGGACTCGGCCCGCTGGCAGGCACTGCTCGATGCTTTCGCTGCGAAGGCAGCCATGGCTGGCTTCGGTCTCATTTCCACCCCGACATTCGAGGACGTCGGCGTGTTCTCCCGGGTCGGGGAGGGCACCGACGTCGTCCGCAAGGAGATGTACGAGTTCGCCGACAAGAGCGACCGACGCATGGCCCTGCGCCCGGAGGGCACGGCGCCGGTCTGTCGGGCCTTCGTGCAGCACCGCCCTCCTGTGCCCTGGAAGGTCTGGTACCACGGACCCTACTTCCGGTACGAGGCCCCGCAGGCGGGCCGCTACCGGCAGTTCCATCAGATCGGGGCCGAAGTGCTCGGTTCGGCCGATCCCGACGTGGACGTGGAGGTCATCTCCCTTGCCTGGTCGGTGCTTCGAGCGGTCGGACTGGAACGGGTGCTGCTGTTGGTCAACTCGATGGGGGACGCCGAGACCCGGGTCGAATACGGCCGAGCGGTGCGAGACCACCTCCAGGCCAATCTGGCCGATATCGACGAGGACGATCGGGACAAGGTCGATCACCACCCCTTGCGCGTGCTGGACAGCAAGCGTCCGGGAACCCGGGCGGTCACGGCCGAGGGTCCACGACTGGCTGACTATCTGAGCCCCGAGGCGGTGAGGCACTTCGAGCGGGTCCAGGACGGTCTCGGGGCGCTCGGCATCCCCTTCGCCATCGAACCGCGGCTGGTCAGAGGACTCGACTACTACACCCACACCACCTTCGAGTTCACCAGTTCGGCACTCGATGCGGCGCAGAACACGGTCTGCGGGGGCGGGCGCTACGACGGCCTCGTCGAGGAACTCGGCGGCCCACCGACGCCGGGCATCGGCTTCGGCATGGGCATCGAGCGGTTGTTGCTGGCCTGCGACGCTGAGGAACAGTTTCCGACACCGACCACCGACCCCGCCGTCTGGGTGGTCGATGTGGCCGACGGCCGCAGCGCCCGCGATCTCACTCACGAACTCCGACAGGCGGGTGTGGCCGCCGATCGCTCATTCGACGGGCGCTCGATGCGCAGTCAGATGCGCAACGCCGACCGATCGGGAGCCCAACTGGCGCTCATCGTCGGAGAGCAGGAACTGCAACAGGGCCAGGTCGCCGTGCGTCGACTCCGCAACGACGAATCAGGCCAGCTCATGATCGCCCGTAGCGAGGTTGTGTCCGAGGTGCGCCGGCTCCTCGAGGCCGACTCGTGATCGCCGTCACCGTATCGACCCCCCGGAGAACCCATCCATGACCATGCGCACCGACTACTGCGGCCGCCTTTCCACAGCCGACATCGGCCGTACCGTGACCGTGTGCGGCTGGGTGGCTCGTCGCCGGGAACATGGAGAGCACCTGGCCTTCGTCGACCTGCGTGACCGGACGGGCATCGTTCAGTGCGTGGTGGACCATGCCCACGACCTTCGCAACGAGTACGTCCTCGCAGTGACCGGTGTGGTCCGGGCTCGACCTGCCGACACCGTCAACCAGGATCTCGGAACGGGTGAGATCGAGATTGGTGAGGCGAGCGTCGAGGTCATCTCACCGGCCGAGCCGCCCCCGTTCCAGATCGACGGTCGGGTGGACGTCGACGAGACGATTCGGATCCGCCATCGGTACCTCGATCTGCGGACCGGACGGATGCAGCACAACCTCCGCACCAGGGCCCGGGTCAACTCGGCCATTCGGGCGGCCATGGAAGCGCAGGAGTTCGTCGAGGTCGAGACGCCGATGTTGATCGCCTCGACCCCCGAAGGGGCGAGGGACTTCGTCGTTCCCAGCCGCTTGCATCCGGGTACGTTCTACGCCCTCCCGCAGAGCCCGCAGCTCTTCAAGCAACTGTGCATGGTGGGCGGTGTCGATCGCTACTACCAGATCGCTCGCTGCATGCGTGACGAGGATCTTCGGGCCGACCGCCAATTCGAATTCACCCAGCTGGATATGGAGATGAGCTTCGCTGACGGCAGCGACGTGCGGGCGGTGGTGTCCGACGCAGTGGCTGCAGCGGCCGAGGCCGTCACCGGGGTGCGGCCCGATTCCTTCGATGAGATGACCTGGTTGGAGGCGATGAATCGCTTCGGCTCCGACAAGCCCGACGTTCGGTTCGGGCTCGAGTTGGTCGACCTCACGGAGGTCTTCGCGGCGACCGAGTTCAACGCCTTCAAGGCGCCCTGCATCAAGGGCATACGGATGCCCGGCGGTGCCCAGATCGGTCGGAACCAGCTCGATCAGCTGACCGACAAGGCGAAGAGCTACGGCGCCAAGGGTCTGGTCTGGATGAAGGTGGAGGCCGACGGTCAGGTGTCCTCACCAGTAGCCAAGTTCATGTCCGAGGCCGAGATCAGCGGAGTGCTCGAGGCGTTGGACGCCCA
This sequence comes from Acidimicrobiales bacterium, assembly GCA_038135065.1. Lineage (GTDB taxonomy): Bacteria > Actinomycetota > Acidimicrobiia > Acidimicrobiales > Poriferisodalaceae > JAYPWI01. The sequence goes on along the minus strand of JAYPWI010000003.1, from coordinate 63,050 downwards.
GGAGGGCGACATCTGCTACGTGGTCGCCGATCGCTGGCGCACCGTGGTCCACGTGCTCGGCCTGTTGCGTCTCGAGTTGGGCCGCCCGCCGGTCAACGAAGGTGGCTTCCACTTTCTCTGGGTGGTCGACTTCCCGTTGTTCGAAGACGTCGACGAGGCGGGGAATCCGGTTCCCGCCCACCATCCCTTCACGATGCCCCACCCTGATGATCTCCACCTGCTCGACCAGGGTGGCGACGCAACGGCCCTGCTCGAGGTGCGATCACAGGCCTACGACCTCGTGCTCAACGGATGGGAGCTCGGATCGGGCAGCGTCCGTATCCATCGCCGAGATGTCCAGCAGCAGATTTTCTCCTTGTTGGGGATCGGCTCGGAAGAGGCCCAAACCAAATTCGGCTTCCTCCTCGACGCCTTCCGGTACGGGGCGCCTCCCCACGCCGGCTTTGCCTTCGGGATCGACCGCCTGGCCGCCCTGCTGTCGGGTGAGGAAAACATCCGCGAGGTAATTGCGTTCCCCAAGAGCCAGTCTGGCGCCGATCCCTTGACCAATGCGCCGACGGCCATCGAAGCGGCCCAGCTCGACGAGCTCGGTCTCCGATTGCGGCCCACGGCCCGCTGACTCGCGGTCGGGACGTAGCCTGATCCGGTGGCCGATCTTTTTTCCGCTGCCGCCGAAGATGCGTTGGCCCGGCGCGGGCCCTTGGCCGCTCGACTCCGCCCCCGACGCCTCGACGATGTCGTGGGTCAGGAACACCTGCTGGGCCATGGGGCGCCACTACGGGTCCTGATCGAGGCCGATCGCTTGACCTCGATCGTCCTGTGGGGGCCTCCCGGTTGTGGCAAGACCACCCTGGCCCGCCTCATCGCCCGTCACACATCGAAGCACTTCGCCACCCTCAGCGCGGTCTCCGCCTCGGTGAAGGACGTGAGGGTGGTGATCGAGGGCGCCCGTCAGCGTCTCGGTGAGCAAGGGACCGGCACGATCCTGTTTCTCGACGAGGTGCATCGCTTCAACAAGAGTCAGCAGGACGCCCTGCTGCCCTCGGTCGAGGAGGGCCTCCTCGTGCTGATCGGAGCAACCACCGAAAACCCGTTCTTCGAGGTCAACGCCCCCCTGTTGTCTCGGTCGAACCTATTTCGTCTGGAACCGCTCGACTCCCGGGCAGTGGTTGGCCTGCTGGAACGTGGCGCCGATCTCGAAGGGGTGACCCTGGCTGCGGACGCAGCGGCCCATCTGGCTGAACGGGCCGACGGCGACGGTCGCCGGGCCCTGACTGCTCTCGAGATGGCCGTGGTGCTGGCTGGGGGAGCAGGCGGGGAGGTCACCCTGGAACATGCTGAAGCCGCCCTGGACGCGCGAGCCCATCGGTACGGTGACGACGAGCACTACGACGTCATTTCTGCATTCATCAAGTCGATCCGGGGTTCGGACCCCGATGCCGGGCTCTACTGGCTGGCCCGCATGCTCGAGGCCGGAGAGGATGCTCGCTTCATCGCGCGCCGCTTGGTCATCTTGGCTTCGGAGGATGTCGGGATGGCCGATCCCCTCGCTTTGTTGGTAGCCGATGCGGCAGCCCGGGCCGTCGAGTTCGTCGGGTTGCCTGAAGCCCGGCTGAACCTGTCCCAGGCCGTCATCCACCTGGCCACTGCACCCAAATCCAATACAGCAACCACGGCCATCGACCAGGCGACGGCCGACGTGCGGGCCGGGAAGGGCAGGTCTGTTCCCCGCCACCTGCGCGACGCCCACTATCGGGGGGCCTCGGGCCTGGGCCATGGGGAGGGCTACGACTACCCCCACGACCACCCGACTGGTTGGGTGGAGCAGCAGTACCTGCCGGAGGACCTCGGCCCGACCCGGTACTACCTACCCAGTGCCCACGGTTACGAGGCAGAGGTCGCCCGGCGCCTCGAGGCGGTGCAGGGGGGTCGCGGGGGCCAGGAGAGGCAGGACGAGCGAGCGGCCGGGGTCGAGGAGCCCGGGTCGTGAGCGCTGGCGACCTGGCCGCAGTGGTGGTGACGGTGTGCGTCGTGGTGATCATGACCGTCTTGCTGTTCGTGTTGTTCCAACTCCTCGAGGTCCTCCGGCGGTTGCGGGCGGCAACCGAGCGGCTGGTCGAGGAGGGCCTGCCGACCATGAGCGAGCTGCGGTCGACGGTGGACAGCGCCGATGTGGAACTCGAGCGCCTCCACGAGGTCTTGGACTCGGCCGCCATCGTGTCGGGTGGTCTCATCGGGTTCGGTCGGGCCGTCACCCGGGTCGTGCGCTGGCCGTGGATCAAGGTGCGGGCCCTGCTGGCCGGCCTGGGCAGCGCCCGCAGGTCCCTGGGCGGGGGCTGACCCCTGCCGAACCCTGGCCGCTAGCATCGTGATGGTGTTGAAGCGGCTGAGGTGGTTGACGATCGGCAGTTTGTTCGGGGCCGGTGGATCATTGTGGATCCAGCGGCGGGTCAAGGCCTTCGCCGATCGCCATGCCGCCGTTCGGGGCACGGCCACTGCGGCCGGAGCGGCCCGCCGGGTGGGTCGAGATCTACGCGAGGCATGGGTGGACGGACGGCGGGAGATGAGGGACACAGAGCGTCGTCTGCGCGACGCCGAGGGTGTCTGACCGGGTCTGGAAGCCGACATGGGCGACCGTGGTCGCTACGCTGCCATGGCATGCAAGCAGCCCAACTGCGTGATGCCTTCTCGACCTTTTGGGCCGAGCGCGGCCATCAGGTGCGCGCCTCGGCCAGCCTGATCCCCCACGAGCCGTCGCTGCTGTTCACGGTGGCTGGCATGGTGCCGTTCATGCCCTACTTCCTGGGGGAGGAAGCGCCGCCGTCGACGCGGATGACCACCATCCAGAAGTGCGTTCGAGCCGGCGGGAAACACAACGATCTCGACGACATCGGGCGAACCAACCGCCATTTCACCTTCTTCGAGATGATGGGCAATTTCAGCTTCGGCGACTACTTCAAGTCCGACGCCATTCCCTGGGCGTGGGAGTTCGTCACTGGTGTGCTGGGCTTGGACGCCGATCGCCTGTGGATCACCGTGCACGTGTCCGACGACGATGCCGAAGCCATCTGGCGGGACACGGTCGGCGTTCCCGCCGAGCGCATCCAGCGTCTGGACAAGGACAACTGGTGGGCGGCCGGTGACACCGGGCCGTGCGGACCGTGCAGCGAGATCTTCTTCGACCTCGGCGAGGAGTTCGGTGAGGCCGGTGGTCCCGCCCATGGGGGCGAGGACCGTTTCATCGAGGTCTGGAACCTGGTGTTCATGCAGTTCGCCAACGATGGCACGGGTGAACTGACGCCCCTTCCGGCGACCGGCATCGACACGGGAGCCGGTCTCGAGCGCATCCTGGCGGTGTTGCAGGGAAAGCCCAGCGCATGGGACATCGACCTGTTCGCTCCGCTGTTGGCCGAAGCGGAACGGATCACCGGGGTCGAGTACGGGGCTGACCCCGAGCGCGACGTGTCGATGCGGATCTTTGCCGACCATGCCCGCACCACGGCGATGCTCATCAGCGATGGAGTGTTCCCCTCCAACGAGGATCGGGGCTATGTGCTGCGCCGGATCATCCGCCGGGCGGTGCGTCACGCCTGGGTGCTCGGTGTGGAGGAGGTGGTGATGCCGCGCCTGGTCGACGTCGTGGTGGAGGTGATGGGGGAGGCGTATCCCGACCTGGTGAAGAACCGATCCTTCATTTCCGATGTGGTGTCGCGCGAGGAGGAGCGGTTCCGGCGCACCCTGGCCACTGGGTCGCAGATCCTCGAGGACGCGGTGGCCCGCCTCGCCGAAGGTGAGGACCTTCCCGGGCAGGTGGCGTTCCAGCTTCACGACACGTTCGGGTTCCCCGTAGAGGTCACAGAGGAGATGCTGGCCGAGCGCGGCCTGAGCATCGACATGGCGGGCTTCGATGCCGAGATGGCAGCCCAGCGGGAGCGGGCCCGCGCCGCGCGGGCCGACGGGCCGACGATGGCCAACCAGGACTACCGGGAGATCATCGACCAGTTCGGGGCTACGACGTTCGACCGTTCGACCACGGCCCTGGACGACGTGCGGATCTTGGCCGTCCTCGATGTCGGCGAGGACGAGGAGGGGCAGCGCTCGGTCGAGGTCTTCTTGGACCGCACGCCGTTCTATGCCGAGAGTGGCGGGCAGGTCGGTGACGTCGGCACCATCACCACTGGGTCGGGGGTGGTCGAGGTGCTCGACTGCACCCTGGCCCTTCCCGAGTTGCATCGGCACGTCGGCCGGGTGGTGCAGGGCACCGTCGCTGCGGGGGACACGGCGTCCGCCGTGGTCGACGACGCTCGCCGGGATGCCATTCGACGAAACCACACGGGCACCCACATCCTGCACTGGGCCCTCCGCGAGGTGCTGGGTGGCCATGTGAAACAGGCCGGCTCCCTGGTTGCCCCGGACCGGCTGCGTTTCGACTTCAGCCACTACGAGGCGGTGACCGACGAGCAGTTGACGGCCATCGAGAACCTGGCCAACCGGGAGATCCTGACCAACGAACACTGCCGTCACTTCGAGACGTCGATGGACGAAGCTCAGCGCTTGGGGGCCGTGGCCTTCTTCGGTGACAAGTACGGCGACGTGGTTCGGGTCCTCGAAGCAGGGGCGAACTCGTTGGAGCTGTGTGGCGGCACCCATGTGCGGGCCCTGGGGGACATCGGCCATCTGCGCATCGTGTCCGAGAGCAGCATCGGATCGAACCTGCGTCGGGTGGAAGCCATCACCGGCACGACGACCGTGGAGCGCCTCCAAGCCGACGAGGCGACCATCGACCAGCTGTCCCGCATGCTGAACACCGGTCCCGAGGAGCTTCCCGGGGCGGTGGAACGACGCCTGGCCGAGATCAAGGAACTCCGGGCCCAGATCAAGAGCTTGCAACAGGCGGCGGCCGGTGCCCGCTCGGCGGAATTGGCAGCCGACGCCGTCGACGGGCTCGTCGTCGCTCGGCTGGACGGGATGGAGCGCGACGGCCTCCGTGATCTGGCGCTTGCCGTAAGGGACCGTCCGGGCATCCGAGGGGTGGTGTTGGCCGGCTCGCCTGACGGCGGCGGGGTCGCGCTGGTCGCGGCCGTGACGGCGGACGGTGGCCTCTCGGCCGTCGACCTGCTCGACGAGGCGGCCACTGCCGTCCAAGGCGGGTTCGGTCGGAAGGGAAATCCCGATCTCATCGTTGCTGGCGGTCGTAAGGTCGAGGCCATTGACGAGGCGTTGGCCCTGGTCAGAACGGCAGCGGGGCTCGGGTGAAGCCAGGCGGCGGGTAGTGGCGTCGGCTGGGCGACCATGGTGAGGGCGGTCGGGGTCGATCTCGGGTCCCGTCGCATCGGTATTGCCATCTCAGCGGGTGATGGGGCCCTCGCCCTTCCCTACGAGGTGGTGGAGCGAACCGGCGACCATGACCGGGATCGGCGCCGGATCGCAGCTATCGTCGCCGAGGTGGAGGCGGAGATCGTGGTGGTGGGCCTGCCCCTGTCGCTCGATGGCAGCGACGGACCGGCAGCTCGGGCTGCTCGGACCGAGGCGGTCGCCCTTGGCGCCGTGGTCGGAGTGCCCGTCGAACTTCACGACGAGCGGCTCACCACCGTGACGGCCGATCGCATCCTGATCGAACAAGGGCTGAGCGCCCCTCAGCGTCGCAAGGTGGTGGACAAGGTCGCGGCCTCGGTGCTCCTGCAGTCGTGGCTGGACGGGCAGGCCGAGCGATGACGGCCCCCGGTCCACCGACCACGGGGGACGCCTCACGGCCCGGGGTGTCGGGCGCTCCCCAACCGGGTCTCCACCAGCCTGGGTTGGGACAGCCCGCCATGGGTCACGAACCGCTCCACCAGGGCCGTCCGGTGGATACCGGGCGAGAGGGTGTCGACTACGAGACGGTGTGGCTGCGCCGGGGACGCGGCACGTCCATGGGTTTGTTGGTAGTGCTCGCGGTCGTCGCCGTCGCCGGTTACCTGGTGTGGCAGGCCGCCCGGTGGGCGTCCGAACGGTTCGATCCGCCCGGCGAGCCGGGGGCCGCCGTGGTGCTGGAACTGCCGCCGGGCTCGAGCACGTCGGGGATCTCCGAGATGCTGGAGACCGCGGGGGTCATTCCCGACGCGACGGCCTACGAGTGGTATGTCCGCCTCAAGGGTGGTCCGGCCTTCCAGGCGGGGGAATACACCTTCTACGCCAACAGCTCGGTGTGGGAGGCCCTCGACGTGCTGCGTGGAGGGCCGGCCCGGGTGGCCCAAGCCGAGCAGATACGGGTCACCGTGCCCGAGGGGCTGACCCTCGCCCAGATCGTGGGAGTCATCGACCAGACCGACGGGTTGTCCTTCACGGGGGCTCAGTTCGAGATCGAGTTGCGGTCCGGGGCAGTGCGATCGATCTATGCCCCCGCCGAAGGCGAGCTCGGTGAGGGGGTGCTCGAGCCCTGGGAAGGGCTGCTGTTCCCCGACACCTACTTCTTGGCCACCGACGCAGGGCCCGAGGACCTCGTGGCCCAGATGATCGGCCGGATGGATCAGGTCATGGGTGAGCTCGGCTACGGGCGAGCACAGGAAACGGTCGGCCTGTCGGGCTACGACGCCCTGATCGTGGCCAGTCTGATCGAGCGAGAAGCCGGGGTTCCCGCCGATCGACCCAAGATCTCACGGGTCATTCACAACCGTCTGGCCGCCGGTTGGCCGCTGGGCATCGACGCCACCGTCGTGTACGTGACGGGAGACAACGAGATCACGGTGTCGGACCTCGAGACGGTGTCCCCCTACAACACCAGGGTGGTCACGGGTCTTCCCCCGACCCCGATTGCCGCACCGGGGCGAGCGGCCCTCGAGGCGGCCCTCGCGCCCGCAGCAGGGCAGTGGATGTTCTACGTCCTGGCCGATGAGACCGGGCGCCACAATTTCGCAGTGAGCGCAGAGGAATTCGAGCGAGACAAGGCGCGCTGTCAGGAACTGGGGCTGTGCGGATGACCGACGGATGGCATCCCACTGGTACGACCCGCCTGGCTGCCGTGATCGGCGACCCGGTGCGGCACAGCCTGAGCCCCACGTTGCACAATGCTGCGTTCCGGCACCTCGACCTCGACTGGGTGTATGTCGCACTGCCCGTGACGGCGGGTCGAGCAGGGGAGGCTGTGGCCGCCATGCGGGTGATGGGGATCGACGGCTTGTCGGTGACCATGCCCCACAAGCAGGCGGTGGCGGCAGCCGTTGACGTGCTCACCCCTGCTGCTGCCGCCCTTGGGGCGGCCAACACCGTGTACCGGGACGGCGACCGTCTGGTGGGGGACAACACCGACGGGTCAGGTTTCGTCCGGTCCATGAGATCGCAGATGGGGTTCGACCCACACGAGGCAGCGGTCACCGTGCTGGGGGCCGGAGGGGCTGCGGTGGCGGTCGCGCTGGCCCTCCTCGAGGGCGGGGCCACCGTGACCATTGTGAACCGTTCTGCCGAACGAGCCCGTGCTGCTGTGGCAGCGACCGGCGGACGGGCCGTGATCGGGGAACTCGGGGCGGTGCGCAGTGCCGACCTCATCGTGCAGGCCACCCCGCTCGGCATGCAGGCCGACGACCCGTTGCCCGTCGATCCGTCGCTCATTCGGGCCGGCCAACTGGTGGCCGATCTGATCTATCACCCGGCAGAAACACCCTTGCTGGCTGCTGCCCGTAGCCGGGGCGCCGTCGCCGTGAACGGGGTCGGGATGCTGTTGTTCCAGGCTGGGGAGCAGTTTCGACGGTGGACCGGCTGCGAGCCCCCGATCGAGGTGATGGCGGCGGCCGTCGGGCTCGACCTCTGAGCTGAGGTTTTCTCCGAGCCCGCGCTCCCCCGGGTTGATTCTCAACCAGGTCGGTCGACAGGAACGGCATGTCGAAAACCTCGTCGCGCCAGCTCGGCGAAATCCTCCTCGACCGCAAGGTGCTCTCACGCGACGTGCTCGAGCTCGTGCTCGATCGCGAGGCTCGGGAAGGCGTGCCCATGACCAATCTGTTGGTCAGGGAGGGCCTGGTCAGCGAGCGGGACATCATCTCGGCCTACGCCGATCAGGCCGGTATCCCCTTCGTCGACCTCGCCGTCGCGCCGGTCCGCTTCGATGCGGTGGGGCGTCTCCCCGAGGAGGTGGCCCGGCGCCACAAGGCCGTGCTGGTGGAGCGGCGAGCCGACGGCGTGCTGGTCGCCATGGAGAACCCGGGCGATCTCGACGCGATCACCGAGATCTCGGCCGCGATTGACGAGCAGGTCTCACCGGCCATCGCCGTCCGCACCGATCTGCTGGAGCAGATCGAGCTGATCTACAACCCGAGCCAGGTATCGGTCGGCTCGGCGAACCTGCGGCTCAACGATCTGCTGGAGCGATTGCTCGACCTCGGTGGTTCCGACCTGCACCTCACGGTCGGGGTGCCCCCTACCGTGCGGGTCCACGGCAGTATGAAGCAGTTGAGCGAGCTACCGGTGCTCAACCCGTCTGATCTGCGGCGGATTCTCTACGACGTGCTCACCCAGAAACAGCGGGAACGCTTCGAGGAGGACCTCGAGCTCGACACCTCCCACTCGATCCCCGGTCGCGGTCGGTTCCGTATGAACGTGTTCCAACAGCGGAACTCGGTGGGTGCGGTGTTCCGGGCTATCCCCACCGAGATCGTGCCCCTCGAGGAGCTGGGCCTCCCCCCAGTGGTGGCCACCTTCGCGGAGCTCCACCGGGGAATGGTCCTGGTCACCGGTCCGACGGGCTCGGGCAAGTCCACCTCACTGGCATCGGTCATCGACATCCTGAACCGGAGCCGCGACGATCACATCATCACGGTGGAAGACCCGATCGAGTTCCTGCACGGCCACAAGCGGTGCGTGGTCAACCAGCGAGAGGTCGGCGAGGACACCAGGTCGTTCTCCAGAGCGCTCAAGAGCGCGCTACGTCAGGACCCCGATGTGGTGCTGGTCGGTGAGATGCGCGACCTGGACACCATCCACACCGCCCTCACCGCAGCCGAGACCGGCCACCTGGTGTTCGGCACCCTGCACACCCAGGACGCTCCCCAGGCCGTGGATCGGGTGATCGACGTCTTCCCCGCCCATCAGCAGCAGCAGGTGCGGGTGCAGTTGGCCAGTTCGCTCATGGCGGTGTGCACCCAACAGTTGCTCCCGCGGATCGACGGACCGGGCCGGGCGGTGGCTGCCGAGGTGATGGTGGTGACTCCGGCCATTCGCAACCTGATCCGGGAGGGCAAGACCCATCAGATCTACAGCTCGCTGCAGGCGGGATCGGCCCACGGCATGCAGACCATGGATCAGTCGCTGGCCGCGTTGGTGAAGGCAGGCACGGTGTCCATGGAGGTGGCCCTCGAGCGGTGCCACAACCCTGGTGAGCTTCGTCAGATGCTGATGAAGAGCTGAGGGACAGGTGTCGCAGTTCACCTACAAGGTTCGCGACGACACTGGACGGGTCGTCGAGGGCGAGATCGAGGCAGACTCGTCTGCCCTGGTGCAGCGTCGCTTGGTGGAGCTGGGCTACACCCCGATCTCGATCACCGAACAGAAAAAGTCGGCCCTCAAGGCAGAGATCACCCTTCCCTCGTTCGGGAGTGGGGTCAAGCTGAAGGACGTGGCGGTGTTCAGCCGCCAGTTCGCCAGCATGATCAACGGTGGCCTGTCGCTCATGCGCTCACTCGGGGTGCTGGCCGACCAGACGGAGAATCCTCGCCTGGCGTCGGTGATCCGGGAGGTGTCCGACGACGTGGAGGGCGGGCAGAGCCTCAGCGTCGCCCTCGGTCAGCACCCGAAGGTGTTCAACCGCTTGTTCGTGTCGATGATCCGGGCGGGGGAGACCGGTGGTGTGCTCGACAGCGTGCTCGAGCAGTTGGCGGACACCATCGAGAAGCAGGTCGCCCTGCGGGCCAAGGTGAAGTCCGCCCTGACCTACCCGGTCGCCATTCTGGCCCTGGTCATCCTGGTCCTGATCGGCATGTTGATCTTCGTGGTCCCCATCTTCGCGGGGATGTACGACCAGATGGGGGGCACCCTGCCCACTCCGACCAGGGTGCTGGTGTCGCTCTCGGATCTGGTCAAGAGCTATGTGGTGGTGCTCATCGTGTTAGCCGGCGGTGCCGGTTACGGGTTCAAGCGGTGGACGGGCACCGAACAGGGTCGGGTGGCCTGGGACAAGGCCAAGTTGAAGATGCCCATCTTCGGTGGGCTGATCCACAAAACTGCGGTCACCCGGTTCGCCCGCACCCTCGAGTCGCTGCTCCGGGCCGGGGTTCCCATCCTCGAGGCTCTCGACATCACCCGCGAGACGGTGGGGAACGCCAAGATGGAGGAGGCGGTGGCCGACATCCATCAGCGGGTGCGCGGTGGCGAAGAGATGAACGCTGCGATGCGGGACAACCCCATCTTCCCTCCGATGGTCACTCAGATGGTGGCGGTGGGGGAGGAGTCGGGTTCGATCGACAACATGCTCGACAAGGTGGCCCTGTTCTACGAACGGGAGGTCGAGGCCACGGTGGACAGCCTGACCTCGCTGCTCGAGCCCCTTCTGATCATGGTGTTGGGTGGTTCCATCGGCGGGATGGTGGTGGCCCTGTACATGCCGATGTTCAACCTCATCAACCTCGTCGAATGACGAAGCCATGACAAGAGCGGTCAAGTCTAGCCGAGATCCTCAGCTATTGCCGACGCGTGCCGATGGAACTGGGATGCCGCCGGCATCGAGCACATTGATTGATAACCCATCAGGGAGTATTCACATGATTCACCAGCTGCGAGAGCGGCGGAACGAGGACAGCGGGTTCACGCTCATCGAGTTGATGGTCGTCGTGCTCATCATCGCCATCCTGGTTGCCATCGCCGTCCCCACCTTCCTCGGCGCCCGAACCCGGGGCCAGGATCGGGCCGCCCAAGCCACTGCCAAGAACGCGTTGACTACCGGGCGCGTCATTTTCACGGACACCGGCGACTTCGCCGCGGGCGATGAGGCCACATTTATCACGAACCTCGGTAACGAGGAATTCTCGATCACTTTCCAAGCTGCTGCCAGCAGCTCCAACACCGTTGTGAGTGTTCACCTTCCTTCGGCCACCGCTGCGTACTACTCGGTTTATTCCGAAAGCGGCACGTGCTTTGTTATCGAGGATGACACTGCTGCCAGTGGTGGTACGAAATACGCCTACCATACCAACACCTGTGATGACTCCGCGATTGCCGGCCTGACCTTTACGGAGAGCTGGTAATCGCAGCGGTCGGAGTGCCCCCAGTCCGACCGTGAGCAACTGACGGTCCCGCCCACCTGGGCGGGACCGTCCGCGTTGGGGCACGCAACTGGTGGGCGAGGCGGCCGACAACCGAGAGGTGACCATCGCCCTGATCTGTGCCGCCGTCGGGTTGCTGTACGGGTCGTTCGCCAACGTGGTGATCCACCGGGTGCCCCTCGGCCAGTCGGTGGTCCGACCCCGATCGGCCTGTCCGTCGTGCGCCACCGTGTTGTCAGCATGGGAGAACATCCCGGTGGTGTCGTGGCTCGCCCTTCGGGGACGTTGCCGTACCTGTGCCAAGCCCATCTCTCCCCGCTATCCCCTGGTCGAGGTGGCGACCGCGGCCCTATGGGGGACGGTCGCCTGGTCGGTGGGTCTGAGGCCCGAGCTGCCCGCCATGCTGGTCTTCGTGTGGGTGCTGCTGGTGCTCTCGGTCATCGATCTGGCCACCTACCGGATCCCCAACGCGGTGCTGTACCCCGCCACCGCCCTGTCCGGGATGCTGCTGGTGGGGGCCGGAGTGCTGTCCGGCGACCCCGGCTCTCTTGTGACAGCCGGTATCGGTGGCGCACTCGGGTTCGGTGTCATGGCCCTGGTGTGGCTGGCCGCCCGGGGCGGTTTGGGCTACGGCGACGTGCGCCTGTCGGGCTATCTCGGGCTGCACCTCGGCTTCCTCTCGGTGGGTCATGTGCCCCTGGGTCTGTTCGCCGGATTCGCTACCGGGGGTGTTGTCGGTCTCATCATGGTCACCGTGGGTGGTCGGGGGCGGCGACACCGGCTGGCCTTCGGGCCATATCTGGCCATCGGTGCCCTGGTGGCGCTGCTCTGGGGAGACCCGTTGCTCGACCTGTACCTGGGCCGATGAGCCATCCGCCGCCGCAGCCGAGCGATCGCCGACCCGGGTGTCGGGTACCGTGCAGTCGGCCGGTGCACTGGACCTCCGGCGCGGCATCGCGGCCGCCCACGGGTTGCAGCCAGCACGGTCCTCGCCCCTTATGCACACTGCGTCCCAGACGACAATCCCTGATGTGAAGCGTTCGGGAGTTCCCGCGTGCCGCGAGACGTGGCACTGCGGGGCCATGGCGGTGAATCGATGAGCAAGCGGGTCGTCGGACTCGATGTGGGCACCCACGCGGTGCGGGCCGTCGAGCTCGTCCTCGGGCGAGCCGGTACGGCGACGGTGAGCCGCTTCGGTCAGGTTGCCCTACCACCCGGCGTCGTGACCGGAGGCGAGGTACTCGACCCCAGTGCCCTTGCCGATGCGATCCGACGACTGTGGAAGGAGGTTCGCTTCACCTCCCGACGGGTGGTCGTCGGGGTCAGCAGCCAGCGGGTCATCGTCCGACCCACCGTGCTCCCCGCCATGGGACGGGCTGATCTCGAGTCGGCAATTGCCCTCCAGGCGGCCGAACTCATCCCCATGCCCCTCGACGAGGTCATCCTCGACCATCAGATCCTCGACCGCACGACCGATGACAGTGGCGAGGATGAACTCCACGTCCTGTTGGTAGCCGCCCAGAAGGGCATCGTTCGCAACCTCATCACCGCCGTCGAACTGGCGGGCCTCTCGGCCTCCCTGGTCGACCTCATCCCCTTCGCCCTGCTGCGTTCGCTGGTCGATGTGGACGCATTCGACGATCTGGTCGACGACCAGCCGGCGGCCGAAGCCCTCGTTTCCATCGGGGGTGGGGTGACCACCGTCGTCGTGCACGAGCGGGGGGTGCCCCGCTTCGTCCGCATGGTCATGCGGGGTGGTGCCACCTTCACTGAGGCGATCGCCGAAAGATTGTCGCTGGGCTTCGAGGCAGCCGAGGGGCTCAAGCGTCAGGTGGCCGCTGGGCTACTCGATGGCCCCGCCGGGGAGGCAGCCGTCATCTTGGAAGGACTGGTCGAGGACTTCGCCGACGAGCTCAACACCTCCCTCGACTACCACCGGACCCAGGACGGGGCGGCTCCCATCAGTCGGATCGTCCTCACCGGGGGAGCGGCGCGCACCGGGGGTCTGGTCGAGGCCCTGGCCCGTCGCACCGGCATCGATGTCGTCTTGGGTGCCCCCTTCGCCCGGCTGGAGTTGGCCCGCACGGGCCTGACCGACGCCCAGATCGGCGAGGCGGAAGACCTCGCTGCCGTGGCCGTCGGCCTAGCCCTCGCTGGGCGGCCCGTCGAACGAGGGGCCCGACGGCTGAGCCTCTTACCGGCCGAGGTGACCCAACGGTCCCGGACCCGTCAACAGCTCCTGGTCGGCGCCGCAGCCTGTCTAGCCGTGGTGGTCGGCCTCATGCTGCTGTGGCTCCAGCGACGGGGACAGATCGAAGATGCAGAGGCGTTGGTGGCCGCTCGACGGGCCGACGTGGCGGCCCTCGAACAGGACATCGCTGCCCTGACCTACCTCAGGGAGGTCGAAGGCACCTACGACGGCCGGGTCGACCTGGTGACACGCGCCCTGGCTGGTGATGTGGCCTGGCCCCGGGTTCTGCAGGAGTTGGCCACCGTGCTGCCCGACGACGTCTGGCTGGAGTCCTTCTCAGGGGCCGCAGGGGCCGATGGTGAGCGGGCAACCATTGAGGTGCGAGGGCGGGGAAGCAACCACACCTCGAGTGCCCGCTGGCTCATCCGGGTCGGTGCGCTCGAGTCCACAGCCGGATTGTGGGTGCCGACCTCGTCGCTCAGCATCGATGCCGAGGATCTTCCCACGGTGGAATTCGACTCCGACGCCTTCCTCACCGACCGGGCGACCTCCGACCGACTGGACCGCTACCTCAACCGCAACCTGGTCGGTGCTCCCGAACCGGTGGAGACGGCATCGTGAACCGGCGCGTGCTCCTGGGATGTCTGGGCTTGCTCGCAGTGGTCACTCTGCTGTGGATGTGGCGGCTCTACGGGCCTGCCGGTGCGCGGCTCGACGAGGCCCGGTCCGAGCAGGCCCAACTCGACGACCAGCACCAGCGCTTGGAGGTCGACCTGGCCCGCCTGCAATCGATCGAGGCCGATCTGCCCCGGATTCAGTCCGGGATCGACACCCTGCGGGTGGCCGTTCCCGACGAGGCCGGACTGGCCGAGCTCATCCTGACCCTCAACGAGGTGGCCCTGGCGGCCGGGCTCGAAGCGGCCAACCTCTCGTTCAGCGCCCCCACACCGGCTGCCAACGGACTGCTCGAGATCTCCATCCGCACCGAAGTCGACGGTGGCTATTACCAGGTGTTGGATTTCCTCAACCGCCTGGCCGAGCTGCCCCGAGTGGTCGTGGTCAGTGAGATCGAGATCGACACCGAGCAGGACGACGACCCCTCGGTCGAGCCCCGCTTGTTCGTCGCGCTCACCGCCCGGGTGTTCGTGAACCCCGACGGGGCCGCATCCGCAGTGCCGGTCACCGCAGACGACGGCCAGCCGAGCGAAGGGGAGCCCCCCAGCGATCCGACCGGCGAGGACCAGCAGTGAGCGAACCACTCCACGACCTCGAACGTTCGCGGCGCGTCCGGCGACTTCTGACCGGAGCTGCCGCGATCGCGTTCGCGGGCTTGGTCGGGGCCCTGGTGGTCCCCGGGCTCGTGCCGGGAAACGATCGAACCCCGACCTACGAAGGACGAACGGCGGCGGTCACCGTCGACGGCGCAGCGACTCCGGCGCCCGCCCTGTCGACCAGTGGCGGTATCGAGACCTACCAGGTGTACGGGGGGCGGAACCCCTTCGTTCGGCCGCTGGCCCTGCCCGCAGCCGCCGATCCGTTCGATCCACCTGACCCCGCAGACCCCGCAGACCCCGCAGACCCCGCGGACCCGAGCGATCCGACTGATCCCGCTGACCCCACCGATCCGGCTGATCCGGTCGCTCCGGTCAGCGGCTCGACGGTGGGCGTGCTCTCGGTCTACGACACGGCCACCGGGACGATGGCCCAGGTGCGGGTCGGCTCCACCGTCTACGAGGTGGGGGTGGGTGACTCCTTCGCCACCTACTACGAGGTCGTCTCGCTTGCCCTGGACACGGGCTGCGGCTCGTTCCTGTACGGGGACACCCCGTTCGATCTCTGTGAGGGGCAGGAGATCCTGAAGTGAGGCCCGGCGGGCCGCTGTCACCGAGCCGCTAGGTTGGCCGTCGTGATCCGCGTCGACGTGCCACTGGGCGATCGTTCCTACCCGGTGGTGGTGGGGGAGGGGGCAAGAGCCCATCTTGCAGATCTGCTGCCGGAGGGCACGAGGCGTGCCCTTGTCGTGACCCAGTCGG
This sequence comes from Acidimicrobiales bacterium, assembly GCA_038135065.1. GTDB lineage: Bacteria > Actinomycetota > Acidimicrobiia > Acidimicrobiales > Poriferisodalaceae > JAYPWI01. Next base: position 47,598 of record JAYPWI010000003.1, on the reverse strand, counting down.
GTATCGGCGTCCAGGTCGATCCCGGTGTTCCCTACGACGTGGTGGAGATCCCGGCCGGTGAACGGGCCAAGGTGCTGTCGACCATCGAGATGCTGTGCCGTCGCATGGCCCAGACGGGGATGACTCGGCGAGACGTCGTCGTGGGCGTCGGGGGAGGGGTGGTGACCGATGTCGCGGGCTTCGCAGCGGCCGTCTACCACCGCGGTGTCGCCGTCATCCACGTCGCGACCACCCTCCTGGCCCAGATCGACGCCGCCATCGGTGGCAAGACGGGGGTGAACATCGAGGAGGGCAAGAACCTGGTCGGGGCGTTCTGGCAACCCACGGCCGTGGTGTGCGACACCGAGACCTTGCAGACCCTGCCCGATCGCGAACTCCGGGCCGGTCTCGGCGAGTTGGCCAAATACCACTTCCTGGGCGGGGGCGACCTCGATGCCCTTCCCCTCGACGAGCGGGTGGCCGCCTGTGTGCGGATCAAGGCCGAGGTCGTTGCGGCCGACGAGCGAGAGGGTGGACGGCGGGCCCTGCTGAACTACGGACACACCCTGGCCCACGCCCTGGAGATCAGTGGGCGCTTCGACCTCCGTCACGGCGAGGCCGTGGCCGTGGGTCTGCGCTACGCAGCCCTGGTAGCCCGGGAACTCGACCGCATCGATGATGCTCGGGTGGCCGAACACGAGCGAGTGCTGTCCGCGTACGGGCTCGATGCCGGCCTACCGGGAGGGACCGACCACGACGAGGTCCTCACCCTCTTCGCTCGGGACAAGAAGGCGCTCGACGGGTTGACCTTCGTGTTGGACGGTCCCCGGGGCCTCGAGGTGGTCGACGGGCTCCGCCCAGAGCCCCTGCGCGCCGCCCTCGCCCTGATGTGAGCCGACCGCTGTCCGCAGCGTCCCCGTGCCCCATACCCTGTTCGACGTGGCCCGCCCCGTTCTCCTGCTGCTGTCCGGACCGAACCTGAATCTCCTCGGGGAGCGGGAGCCCGACATCTACGGGACGGCGACCCTGCTCGATCACGTGACGGCGGCTCGGCGAGCGGCTGCTCGTCGCGGCTACGAGCTCGAGCATCTGCAGAGCAACCACGAGGGTGTGCTGATCGACGCCATCCATGCCGCCCGCGGCCGGGTGGCCGCCATCATCGTCAACCCGGGTGCCCTCACCCACTACGCCTGGTCGCTCCACGACGCGCTCGCTGCGTTCGCGGGACCGGTGGTCGAACTCCACCTGTCAGAGCCACTGGAGCGGGAACCCTGGCGCCATCTCTCGGTGGTCGAGCCTGTCGCCTCGGCCCGTATCGCCGGTCGGGGCGGCGACGGCTATCCGGCAGCCGTGGAGGTGGCCATCGACCTGGCCGCTGGCCCCGACGAGGGCACCACGTGAGGGCCAACGACCTGCCGGTGCTGACGACCCGCCGCCGGTTGGCCGAGATCCGCCGGCGAATGGCCGAGCAGGGATTGACGGCGGTGCTGATCAGCGAGCCCGCGGACATCCGCTACCTGACGGGTTTCAGCGGGTCGGCGGGTCGCCTGGCCCTGAGCGCAGAGCGAGCCGTGCTGGCCACCGACGGGCGCTACCGCAGTCAAGCGGCCGAGCAACTCGCCGGGGCCGGCGTGCACGGGGCGGTCGAGGTGGTGATCGACACGGTGGCCGGACAACGCACCGCCCTCGCAGCGGTGCTCGGGTCCGGTGAGGTCGCCCTGCAGGCCGAGGCCGTCACCTGGTCCGAAGCCCGTGAGTGGTCCCAGCTGCTCGGCCGCGAGCCCGCTGCGGTCGAGGGCCTACTGGTCGAGATGCGGTCGGTGAAGGATGCAGCCGAGGTAGCCAGGATCGAAGCGGCCGCCCGGGTGGCCGACCAGGCGCTGGCCGACTGCCGCCCCTTGCTGGGGACTGGGATCACCGAGCGGGCCTTCGCCCGCCAGTTGGAGCACCGGATGCTGACCACGGGTGCGGACGGCCTGTCCTTCGACACCATCTGCGCCAGCGGCCCCAATGCGGCGCTGCCCCACGCCCGTCCCACCGACCGCCCGATCGGTCCCGGGGATCTCGTCATCGTCGACTTCGGGGCGGCCGTCGAGGGCTACCGGTCCGACATGACCCGCACCTTCCACGTCGGTGAACCCGACGACGAGGCAGCCGCCGTGCTCGGAGTGGTCACCGAGGCCCAACGAGCCGGGGTGGTCACCGTCGGTCCCGACGTGCCGTGCTCCGAGGTCGACCGGGCATGTCGGCGGGTGATCGAGGAGGCCGGGATGGGTGAGGAGTTCGTGCACGGGACCGGACACGGGGTCGGGCTGGTCATCCACGAGGCACCGTGGGTGAATGGTTCCAGTGCCACGGTCCTCGCCGCGGGACATGTGGTCACCGTCGAGCCCGGGGTGTACCGTCCCTCCTTCGGCGGCGCGCGGATCGAAGACACCGTGCTCGTCACGGCCGAGGGTTCCCGGCCTCTCACCCACGCACCGAAGGATCCCCTGGTCGGGGTCCAGCACTGACCCGCACCGCGCACGACGGGAGGTTCCGATGGCCATCTCGACATCCGATTTCAAGAACGGCATGACACTCGATCTCGATGGTGATCTGATGCAGATCAGCGAGTTCCAGCACGTCAAGCCTGGCAAGGGCGGTGCTTTCGTCCGAACCACCCTGCGCAACGTGCGCACAGGGGCCGTCATCGAGCGGACGTTCCGGGCTGGGGAGAAAATGGAACGAGCCGTCATCGACAAGCGGGAGATGCAGTTCCTCTACAACGACGGATCGAACCTGGTGTTCATGGACAGCGAGACCTACGAACAACTCGAGGTTCCCCGTACCCAACTCGGCACGGCGCCCGACTTCCTGGTCGAAGGCAACGGCGCCGTGCTGCAGATGTACGGGGCCGAGATCGTTGGCACCGACCTCCCGGCAGCCGTGGTGCTCGGGGTCGCCGAGACCGAGCCCGGCGTGCAGGGCGACCGGGTCAGCGGGGCGCGCAAGCCAGCCGTGATGGAAACCGGGCTGGTAGTACAGGTTCCCTTGTTCATCGAGGCGGGGGAGCGGCTCAAGGTGGACACCCGATCCGGGGAGTACATCGAACGAGCCAACGGGTGACCGACCCCTTCGCTCCAGCCGACGAGGCCACCCGCCGTCGGGAGGCCCGACAACGAGCGCTCGAGATGCTCTACGAGGCCCAACTCCGCGGTATCGACGTGGCAGATGTCCTCGCGGCCGAGGTCGTGCCCTCGGACCCGTTCGCTCGTCGGCTGGCTACCGGGGTGTGGGCGAGGACCGAGGAGTTGGATGCTCGGATCGAGGTGCTGCTGCGCGACGGTTGGTCGCTGGATCGGCTCGCCGTCCTGGATCGCTGGGTGTTGCGGCTGGGCCTGCACGAGCTGGACACCGGAGAGGCGCCGCCGGCCGTCGTGATGAGTGAAGCCGTGGAGCTGGCGGCCACCTACGGGGCCACCGACGAGTCGCCCCGATTCGTGAACGGTCTGCTCGCCGCTGCGGCTCGCAGCTGAGAGGTGCGCCGCAGGCCGGTGCGCCGCTGCTAGCATGCGCTCGACCGTGAAGCGGGTCCCGTGAGGCCCGCACGGACCGGAAGGACGCCGAGTGGCCGACCGCGAGCGCCGAATGACGCCCCCATATGGGGGCGTTTTCGTTGCCCGGTCCACGGTGATGGACGCCGCGCAGGTGCAGCGGGCGCTCACCCGCATCAGCCACGAGATCATCGAGCGCAACAGAGGGCTCGAAGACGTCGCCGTGGTGGCCCTGCAGACGGGGGGCGTCGAGATCGCCCGACGTATCGCCCACCTGCTGTTCGAGATCGACGGGGTGGACGTCCCGGTGGGAACCCTCGACGTCGCCCTGTACCGGGATGACATCGGCCTGCGTCCTGTGATGCCCGAGGCGGCCACCGACATCCCGGTCGACCTGACGGGCAAGGTGGTCGTGCTCGTCGACGATGTGCTCTTCACCGGCCGGACCATCCGAGCCGCCCTCGACGCCCTCACCGATTTCGGCCGGCCACGGGCCGTGCAACTTGCCGTTGTGATCGACCGAGGACATCGCGAGCTGCCCATCCGGCCCGACTATGTGGGTAAGAACCTCCCCACACGGCGTGACGAGGTGGTCGACGTCAACCCCGAGGGCGTGCTGCTGGGGGAGATGCGCAAGTGACCGCGGCATTCGAGCCCCAGGGACCCCGCCATCTGCTCAGCCTCGAGGACATCGGTCCCGATGCCATCACCGAGATCCTCCGGCTCACCGACCGCTTCGTGGAAGTCAACGAGCGATCCATCCCCAGGGTGCCCGCCCTGCGCGGCAAGACGATCGCCACCTGCTTCTTCGAGGATTCGACCCGCACCAGGATGTCCTTCGAGACAGCGGCAAAGCGACTGTCCGCCGAGGTTCTGAACTTCTCGGCGGGGTCCTCGTCACTGTCCAAGGGGGAGTCCCTACGGGACACCATCGAGACCATCGGGGCGATGGGGGTCGACGCCTTCGTCGTCCGTCATCGGTCGAGCGGTGTGCCCGAGCAGATCTCGCGCTGGGTGGGGGAGGGTGTGTCGGTCCTCAACGGTGGCGACGGCTGGCACAGCCATCCAACCCAGGGTCTCCTCGATGCCTACACCCTGGTGGAGCACCTGCACGGCGGAGCAGGTACTGGCCACCGACTCGACGGTGTCCGTATCGGCATCGTGGGCGATGTCCGACACAGCCGGGTTGCCAGGTCCGACGTCACTGCATTCGCGGCCATGGGGGCCCAGGTCACCCTCATTGCTCCCTCGACCCTGCTTCCAGCGAGCCTCGAGGGATGGCCGGTGGAGGTGACCCACGACTTCGACGCCATCCTTCCCGATCTCGATGTCGTCGCCCTTCTCCGAGTCCAACGCGAGCGTCTGGCCGACGGGCTGTTACCGACCATGCAGGACTATGTCGAGGGCTACGGGCTCGACGCCCGTCGGGCGGATCTCATGGGGCAGGGCGCGGTGATCATCCACCCAGGCCCCGTGGTCCGGGGGATCGAGGTGACCTCCGAAGTGCTGGACACCCATCCTCGGGTGCTGGTCCAGCGTCAGGTCGCCAATGGGGTGGCCGTACGGATGGCAGTGCTGTTCTGGTTGCTCGGCTCGGGGGTCGACATCACATGAGCGGCTCGACGCAGATCGTCGTGTCCGGTGGCACGGTCCACGGAGTAGGTCCGGCTGATGTGGTCATCGGCGACGGTGTTGTCGTCGCCGTCGGCCCGGACCTCGCGGCGGGGGCCCGGGATGGCGCCGTGTTCCTGGATGCCACCGGGTGTCTGGTGGCCCCAGGATTGATCGATCTTCTCACCGACACCGGTGGTCCGGGCCAGCAGGAGCGGGAGACGCCCACTGCGGTCCGTAGAGCAGCAGCGGCCGGTGGCTACACATCGATGCTGGTCACCAGCACGGCGGCTGCCCCCATCGACTCCCCAGCCGCCGTTGCCGAGCGGCGCGATGTCGACGCCGGCCCGCTGGCCGGCGCGCTGACCGTCGGTCACCGCAACCTGGAACTCGCGCCGATGCGGATGATGGTCGAAGCAGGGATCTCGTGGTTCACCGACGGCGGGGTGGTCGTGCCCTCGGCCGACCTGCTGCGTCACGCGCTCGAGTACGGCACGGCGCTGGGTGCCCGATTCGCCCTACGAGCCGATCTCGTGGATCTCGGGGCCGGGGGCGTGATGCACGAGGGGGTGTGGTCGTCCCGCTTGGGCCTGCCCGGGCGGCCCGAGGCTGCCGAGGTGCTGGGGGTGCAACGGCTGCTGGCCTTGGTCGAACTGACGGGCGCCCGAGTCCATGTCCACACTCTGTCCAGCCCCGCCGCGGTGCAGTTGGTGGCCCAGGCCCGCCGTAGCGGCCTCGCCGTCACCGCTGACGTCGGGATCAACCATCTGCTCTTCAGCGACGAAGACTGTGCCGGATACGACCCGTGTCATCGCTTCGAGCCGCCCCTGCGTCCGGCGGCCGATCGGGAGGCGCTGCGTCAGGCCGTGCTCGATGGGTTGGTCGACGCAGTGGTGGCCGATCATGTTCCCTGCACCCCGCAGGACAAGGAACTGCCCTTCGACCAGGCTCCGCCGGGCTGTATCGGACTCGAGACGACCCTGGCCGCCTTGGTCGACTGCTGCGGGGTGCCCCTCGAGCGGGCGGTCGATCTGCTGGGGAACGGGCCGGCTCGAGTGCTCGGCCAACAGGCCCACGCGATCGCGGTCGGGGCACCCGCTGATCTGGTGGTGATCGATCCAACGGCGCAGTGGGAGGTGCCCCACGACGGGGGTCACTCCCGTTCGTCGAACACCGCACTGGTCGGCCGCTCGCTGCGGTCTCGGGTGCGGCACACCGTCAACGGGGGTCGGATCACCCTCGACGACACGACGGTCACGGAAGGAGCAAGGTGAGCAGCGAGATCCGCGAAGGGGCACTGGTGCTGGCAGACGGCACGGTGTTCGAAGGTGAGCTGATCGGGACCCCACCCCCCGAGGGAGTGGCCAGCGGCGAGGTGGTGTTCAACACCGTGCTGTCGGGCTACCAGGAGGTCATCACCGACCCGTCCTACGCGGGTCAGATCATCACCTTCACCTACCCCCACATCGGCAACTACGGGGTGGCCGGGGCCGATAACGAGGCCCGCCGGCCCTTCTGCCGCGGGGTGGTGATCCGCGATCTGGCCCGTCGCCACTCGAACTGGCGGAGTGAGGGCGACCTCGATGCCTTCCTGGCGGCCAACGGGGTTCCCGGAATTGCCGGGATCGACACCCGGCGCCTGACCAGGCACGTCCGCGACCACGGAGCCATGCCAGGAGCGTTCGGCGACGCCTCGGAGGAGATGCTGGCTGCGGCCGCAAGCCGGGAGCCCGGCACCGCGGGCGTCGACCTGGTCGGTGAGGTGTCCACGCCCGAGCCCTACACCGTGCCCTTCAAGGGCGGCGACGGTGGACTTCGGGTGGTGGCCTACGACCTCGGCATCAAGCAGGCGATCGTCGAGCAGCTCAGCGAGATCGCCACCGTGGAGGTGGTGCCGTCCTCCACCGACGCACAGGGTGTATTGGCCCTCGAACCCGACGGGATCTTCCTCTCCAACGG
>JAYPWI010000003.1:34980-40412 GCA_038135065.1 Acidimicrobiales bacterium | reverse complement strand
CGTTGGCCCTGGGGGGTCGGGCCTACAAGATGAAGTTCGGTCACCACGGTGGCAACGTGCCCATCCGCAACCAACTCACCGGGCGGATCGAGATCACGAGCCAGAACCACAACTTCGCCATCGAGGCGGGGTCGGTGCCTGGGGTGGTCGAGACCCACGTCTGCCTCAACGACGGAGCCCTCGAGGGCCTGCGCTGCCTCGATGTTCCCGCCTTCAGCGTGCAGTACCACCCCGAGGCCAGCCCTGGGCCCCACGACAGTCGCTACCTGTTCACCGAGTTCGCCGAGTTGATGAAGGCAGGGGCCTGACATGCCCAGACGAGACGACATCTCATCGATCCTCATCATCGGTTCGGGCCCCATCGTCATCGGCCAGGCCTGTGAGTTCGACTACTCGGGTACCCAGGCCTGCCGGGTGCTGCGGGAGGAGGGCTACCGGGTGATCCTGGCCAACTCGAACCCGGCCACCATCATGACCGACCCCGAGTTCGCCGACGCCACCTACGTCGAGCCCCTCACCGCCGAGGTTCTGACCGCCATCATCGAACGGGAACGGCCCGATGCCGTGCTGCCCACCCTCGGTGGCCAGACGGCCCTCAACCTGGCCATGGAGCTGTCCCAGACCGGGGTGCTCGAGGCCCACGGTGTAGAGATGATCGGGGCCAACGAGGTGGCGATCGCCACGGCCGAAGACCGCGACCTGTTCCGCCACGCCATGGCCGAGATCGGCCTGCAATGCGCCCGTTCGGGCATCGCCCACAACCTCGACGAAGCCATGGAAGTGATCACCGAGATCGGGCTTCCGGTGATCATCCGACCGGCCTTCATCCTCGGGGGCAAGGGCACGGCCTTCGCCCACACCATGGAGGAGTTCGCACAGGTGGCCGCTAACGGCCTGGCCGCCAGCCCCATCTCCGAGATCCTGATCGAGCAGTCCATCAAGGGGTGGAAGGAGTTCGAGCTCGAGGTCATGCGGGACCACGCCGACAACTGCGTGATCATCTGCTCGATCGAGAACCTCGACCCCATGGGGGTCCACACCGGCGATTCCATCACCGTGGCCCCGGCCCAGACCCTCTCCGATGTGGAGTACCAGGCGATGCGTGACGCAGCCTTCGCCTGCATCCGTCGAGTCGGGGTAGAGACCGGGGGTTCCAACGTCCAGTTCGCCGTCCACCCCGAGACCGGCGAGCAGGTTGTCATCGAGATGAACCCCCGGGTCAGCCGCTCGTCTGCGCTGGCCTCCAAGGCCACGGGCTTTCCCATCGCCAAGATCGCGGCCCGGTTGGCCGTGGGGTACACCCTCGACGAGATCCCCAACGACATCACCGAGAAGACCCCGGCCAGCTTCGAGCCCACCATCGACTACGTGGTGACCAAGATCCCCCGCTGGGCCTTCGAGAAGCTGCCCGGGGCATCGTCGCAGCTCGGTCCCCAGATGCAGTCCGTCGGTGAGGCCATGTCGATCGGCCGGACCTTCCCCGAGTCCCTCCAGAAGGGCATCCGCTCGCTCGAACAGGGGCGTCACGGCCTCAACGGCGATCCCGGTGAGGTGCGCTTCGTCGCTCAGTCCGACGAGGAACTGCTCGAGGCCATCGCCGCTCCCACCCCCGACCGCCCCTTCGAGATCGGTGAACTCCTCCGTCGTGGCGTGTCCATCGAGGCCATCTACGAGGCCTGCTGGGTCGACCCGTGGTTCCTCGACCAGATGTCGATGATCGTGGAAGAACGCCTCCACCTCGAGGAGCAAACCATCGAGACCATGACCCGTCGGGGCTGGCGGCGGGCCAAACAACTCGGATTCGCCGATGCCCAGCTGGCCTACCTGTGGGGGGTGGACGAGGGCGCGGTCCGGGCAGCTCGGCTGGCCAGCGGGGTCCGGCCGACCTTCAAGACCGTCGACACCTGCGCGGCCGAGTTCGACGCGCAGACGCCGTACCACTACTCGACCTACGAGGACGAGGACGAGGTGCGGCCCGGGGAGCGGCCCCGGGTGGTGATTCTCGGATCAGGGCCCAACCGCATCGGTCAGGGCATCGAGTTCGACTACTGCTGCGTCCACGCCAGCTTCGCTCTCAGCGAAGCGGGCTACGAGACCGTGATGGTCAACTGCAACCCCGAGACGGTCTCCACCGACTACGACACCTCGGACCGCTTGTACTTCGAACCCCTGACCGTCGAGGACGTGCTGGACATCGTCGATGCCGAACAGCCCATCGGGGTGATCGTCAGCCTCGGTGGGCAGACCCCACTCAAGCTGGCCGGATCCCTGCCCGAGGGGCTCGTCCTGGGGACCTCCCCCGAATCCATCGACCTGGCCGAGGACCGGGAACGGTGGAACGCCCTGTGTGCCCAACTGGAGATCCCGCAGCCGCCGGGCGGGACGGCGGTCACCGTGGACGATGCGCTGGCCATCTGCGAACGCATCGGGTTCCCGGCCCTGGTTCGGCCCAGCTACGTGCTGGGCGGGCGCGCCATGACCATCGTCTACGACGTCGAGGAGTTGGTCGCGGCCATGGCCGAACTGGCCGCGTCGGGGAGCCTGGGGCGCGAGGGTGGTCTGTCAGCAGACCGGCCGGTGCTCATCGACCGCTTCCTCGAGGACGCCATCGAGGTCGACGTCGACGGCATCCGGGACCATGCCGGAGATTTCGTCCTGGGCGGGATCATGGAGCACGTCGAAGAGGCCGGGGTGCACAGCGGCGACAGCGCCTGCGCAGTACCCCCGCCGAACCTCAGCGCCGAAACCCAGGCCGTCATCGTGGACTATGCGCGCAAGCTCGCCGATCGGCTCGAGGTGGTCGGCCTGCTCAACGTCCAGTTCGCAGTGAAACAGGGCCAGGTCTTCGTGATCGAGGCCAACCCCCGGGCCTCTCGTACGGTGCCCTTCGTGGCGAAGGCGACCGGGGTGCAGCTGGCCAAGGTGGCGGCCAGGGTCATGGCCGGGGAGAGCCTCGCCGAACTGCGAGACCGTGGCGTGCTCCCCGAAGCGATCCGCACCGGTCACGTGGCCGTCAAGGAGGCCGTGCTGCCCTTCCAGCGCTTCCCCGACGTCGACACCGTGCTCGGCCCCGAGATGCGGTCCACGGGCGAGGTCATGGGGATCGACCGGACCTTCGGTCTGGCCTTCGCGAAGAGCCAGAGCGCGGCTGGCGACCAACTCCCCGTCCACGGGGCGGTGTTCATGTCCCTCGCCGACCGGGACAAGGAGGGAGGGGTGGCCGCTGCTCGCGGCTTCGCCGATCTCGGGTTCGACATCGTTGCCACCGAGGGCACGGCAACCCATCTCAGGGCGGCCGGCATCGAGGTGGCCACCGTGGTGGCCAAGCTGACGGAGGAGGGACGCGAGATCAGTGCCGGAGCCGATGCTGTCGAGCTCATCTCGGCCGGTCGGGTCCAGCTCGTCGTCAACACCCCACGGGGCCGCGGTCCTCGGGCCGACGGTCGGCGGATTCGGGCTGCGGCCACTGCGCACCGGGTGCCCTGTCTCACCACCACCGCGGCAGCGCGAGCTGCCGCCATCGGTCTGGCGGACTGGATGGCGAATCCACTCCAGGTCCGCCCCCTCCAGGAGTTCCTGGCTCGTGCCGACTGAGCTCTCGGTCGCCGTTGGATCCTTGCAGCTTCCCAACCCGGTGCTCACTGCATCGGGAACCGCCGGGCATGGTGACGAACTCGGTGCCTATCAGGACCTGGCCCAGCTGGGGGCGGTGGTCGTGAAGTCGTTGTCCCCCTATCCCTGGGACGGAAACCCACCCCCGCGGGTCCATGCCATCACTGCTGGCATGATCAACGCCGTGGGACTCCAGAACCCCGGCGTGGAGGCCTGGCGGCGCGACGAGCTCCCCGCCCTGGCCGCTACCGGGGCCCGAGTGGTGGCCAGTATCTGGGGGCGAACGGTGCAGGACTACGAGGTCGCGGCCCGCCAGGTATGCGGTGCCCCCGGTGTGGTGGCTGTCGAGGCCAACATCAGCTGCCCGAACCTCGAAGCCCGTGGCGACATGTTCGCCCATTCCACCGACGCCACCCGGGCCGCTGTCGCGGCCGCCCTGGCCTGTGAGCTACCGGTATGGGCCAAGCTCAGTCCCAACGTGACCGACATCGTGCCGGTTGCCGAGGCGGCCCTCGAGGCTGGGGCAGAGGCCCTCACCCTGACCAACACCGTGTTCGGCATGGTGATCGACCCGGACTCGCTCCGGCCGGTGCTTGGCAACGGAGGTGGTGGGCTCTCGGGGCCCGCCATGCGTCCGGTCGCGGTCCGAGCCGTGTTCGACGTCTGGTCGGCGCTGGGGCCCGTACCCATCATCGGGGTGGGCGGTGTGGCGGCCCCAGAGCATGCGGTGGAGTTCATGGCCGCCGGGGCAGCCGCCGTGCAGGTGGGCACTGCTTCCTTCGCTGATCCCCGTGCTTCTACTCTGATACTCGACGGTCTCCGCGCATGGTGCGAACGGCGCGGGGTGAACAGGATCTCGACCTTGACTGGAGCAGCCCATGACCGACAGTGACGCCCTGCCTCCCGAGGTGCGCAATCGGCTCGCCTTGGCCCTCGACGTGGACGATCTGGTCGCTGCGACGCGCATTGCCCGGGCCGTGCAGCCCTACTTCGGGGTGGCCAAGGTCGGTTTGGAGCTGTTCTCGGCGACCGGACCGGAGGCGGTGGGTGCGCTGAACGAGTTGGGGTTCAAGGTGTTCCTCGATCTCAAGCTGCACGACATCCCGACCACGGTCGGGCGTGCGGCCCGGGTCCTGGGCAGCCTCGGTGCCTCGTACCTCACGCTCCACGCCTTCGGTGGGGCCGACATGTTGCGGGCCGGGGTCGAGGGCTTGGCCGCCGGGGCCGACGCTGCAGGCCTCGCATCCCCCACCGCTCTGGCGGTGACCATCCTGACCAGTGATGCGGGAGCTCCTCCTCACATCCTGCCCAAGCGGGTGCAGGTTGCACTCGAAGGGGGCTGTGGCGGGCTGGTCTGCGCAGCCGACGACGTGCGGGAGGCTCGTCAGTACGCACCGCGGATGGAGACGGTCGTCCCCGGTATCCGCCCGGCCGGCTCGGCGAGCCACGATCAGGCCAGGGCCGCCTTGCCTGGGGCCGCTATCCGGGCGGGAGCCGATGTTCTGGTTATCGGACGACCGGTCACCCAGGCCGACGATCCCGTTGCCGCAGCGGCCGCAATTGCCGAGGAAGTAGCCGACGCCGTCGCGTGATGGGTGGGTCGGCGCCGGTCGACAACGGGGCGAGCCGGTACACTTCGGGTCATGGCAAACCCCCCTTCACTGTCACCGGAACAGCGCGCGGCGGCCCTCGAGAAAGCTGCCGAAGCTCGTCGCTTGCGGGCTGAGGTGAAGGATCGCCTGAAGATGGGTCTGCTCTCGTTCAGCGAGTTGCTCGACGAAGCCGCTGAGAACGAGACGGTCGGCAAGATGAAGGTGCTC
>JAYPWI010000003.1:0-34970 GCA_038135065.1 Acidimicrobiales bacterium | reverse complement strand
GGTCAAGGCGCGCCGCCTCATGGAGGACATCGGTATTGCGGAGAGTCGTCGGCTCAGGGGGCTGGGAGACAGCCAGCGCAGCCAGCTCCTCGAGCGATTCGCAGCGGACGCCTGATCCCACTTCGATGAACGATTCCGCCGTCGGTGCCCCCCTGGTGGTGGTGGTGTGCGGGGCGGGTGGGGCAGGCAAGGGCACGATCGTGGCCCGTCTGGTCGAACTCGATCCCAGCCTGTTCCTGAGCAGGTCGTGGACGACGCGTCCACAGCGACCGGGGGAGCCCGACGACGCATACGTCTTCGTCAGCCCTGATCACTTCCAGCGCCGTATCGATCAGGACGGCTTCTACGAGTGGGCCCAGTTCTTCGAGCACCGCTATGGCACCCCGACGCCTGAGGTGCCGCCGGGGGCAGATCTCGTTCTCGAGATCGACGTCCAGGGTGCGGTGTCGGTGAGGGAACGCGATCCTGACGCGGTGGTGGTGCTGGTCCTTCCTCCCTCCCGGGAAGAGCAGCGGCGTCGGATGCAGACCCGGGGGGACGACGAGCAACATGTTGCGAAGCGGCTGGCCAAGTCCGATGCCGAGGAGGAGATCGGTCACCGCTTGGCAGACCTCGTGGTGGTCAATGCCGATCTGGATGTCGTCGTAGAGCAGATCCGAGAGCTCGTAGCTCGCCACCGGGAACTGCGAGACCAGTCAGTGGAGCCCAAGGGGTACTGAGGGGCCTCGGTGCTACCATGAAGCGCTGAATTGCATGGCCGACGTGAAGACCGAGGTGCCCCGTGGCTGAAGAACAGGACACGATGATCAATCCTGGCTTGGAGCTCCTGCTCGACAAGGTGGACAGCAAGTTCACCCTGGTCGGTCTTGCGTCGATGAGAGCCCGGGAAATCAACGCGTACTACAACCAGCTCTCGGACGGGATCGGCAAGGTGGCCCCTCCTCAGGTCACCTCGACGGCCCGCAAGCCCCTGTCGATCGCCTTCGAGGAAATCGACGCGGCCAAGATCAGCTACGAGCGGTTCGATCCAGAGGAGCGGGCCCAGCAGGAAGCAGCAGCAGCTGAGGCTGCCGAGCGCGGGGCCTTGGAACTGGTCGCCGACGACGACGCCTGATCAGGTCGGTCGACCTGCACGCGGGAGGTAGGTGACCCAGTGCTACGAGGGCGCAGGATCGTGCTGGGGGTCTCAGGAGGCATTGCCGCGTACAAGGCGGTGTTGCTGTGTCGTCTCCTGGTCGATGCCGGGGCCCATGTCGTGCCCGTCATGACCGATGGTGCGCAGCAGTTCGTCGGCCGAGCGACGTTCGATGCCCTGGCGTCGGAACCCGTCAAGGTGTCGGTCTTCGGAGATACCGACCCCATCCCCCACACGACCCTCGGCCAGACCGCCGACCTCATCGTGGTGGCCCCCGCCACTGCGAGGGTGATCGGCAGTTACGCCGCCGGTATCTCGGATGACCTCCTGGTGACGACCTTGATCGCGACGGCTGCTCCCGTCGTGGTGTGTCCGGCCATGCACACCGAGATGTGGGAGCACCCCTCGGTGGCTGAGAACCTGGCGACCCTCGAGCGACGGGGCGTCCACATCGTCCCCCCCGAGGACGGTCGCCTGGCGGGTGGCGACGTCGGCTCGGGTCGACTGGCCGACCCACAGCGGATCTTCGAGGCCATCGTCGAGGTGTTGGGTGTCGACCAGCCCGGGGATTTGGCCGGTGTGAGCATGGTGATCACGGCCGGTGGAACCCGAGAGGCCATCGACCCGGTGCGGTTCATCGGCAACCGATCGTCGGGCAAACAGGGATACGCCTTGGCCGAAGCTGCGGCGGCCCGCGGTGCCCGTGTCATCTTGGTCAGCACTGTCGACCGACCGGGCCCTGACGGGGTCGAGGTCGTGTCGGTGGAGTCGGCGGCCGAGATGCACGCCGCCGTGATGCAGTACCGAACGGCCGACGTGGTCGTCATGGCGGCCGCAGTGGCCGATTTCCGGCCCGTGGCGGTAGCTGACAGCAAGATCAAGAAGGACCGCGGGGCGCCGGTGGTGGAGTTGCAACCGACGGTGGACATCTTGGCAGAACTCGGTGCGACGAAGGCCCCGGGCCAGGTGGTCGTCGGTTTTGCCGCAGAGACTGACGACGTGGAGCGCAACGCTGTCTCCAAGCTCGAGCGGAAGAACGTCGACGTCATCGTGGCCAATGACGTGTCGGCTCCTCAGGTCGGCTTTGCGCACGACACGAACGCCGTGACGATCCTGCGGGCCGACGGTGCGCATCAGGCGGTGTCGCTGCGTTCGAAGCGGGAGATCGCTGACTCGGTGCTGGACACGGTGGTCGAGCTTCGGGGCTGAACAAATGACCTCGGCTCGGCGGTAACCTCTGACACGACGCCCGGCTCACCGAGTTGGGTTCACTGAACGACGACGGGAGCTTTCGTGGCCAGATGGACCTTCACCTCGGAATCGGTGACCGAAGGTCATCCCGACAAGATGGCCGATCAGATCTCCGACTCGATCCTCGACGCTCTCCTTGCCGAGGATGCCTACAGCCGGGTTGCCTGCGAGACCCTCGTGACCACGGGCCTGGTCGTGGTGGCCGGCGAGATCACCACCACGGGCTACGTCGACATTCCCAGGGTTGTCCGCGAGACCATCAAGGGCATCGGGTACGACCGGGGTGACCTCCTGTTCGACGGCAATACGTGCGGCGTCATGGTCGCCCTCGATGAGCAGTCGGCTGATATCAAGCAAGGGGTCGACGACTCCGAGGAGATCCGATCGGGGAAGGCGACCGAGGGGGATGAACTCGATCGTCAGGGGGCCGGTGACCAGGGCATGATGTTCGGGTACGCGTGCCGGGAAACCGACGCCCTCATGCCTCTCCCCATCCACGTTGCCCACCGGATGGCCGAGCAGCTGACTGAGGCCCGGAAGTCCGGCCAGGTCCCGTATCTGCGCCCGGACGGGAAGACGCAGGTCAGCTTCGAGTACGAGGACGGACGCCCGGTCGCCCTCAAGACCGTACTGGTGTCCACCCAGCACAACGAGGGCATCGACCGCGATGGCATGATCCGGCCCGATCTGATCGAGCACGTGATCAAACCGGCGATTCCCGAGGAGTTCGCCGACGACGACTACGACGTGTTCGTGAACCCGACCGGCAAGTTCGTCATCGGCGGGCCGGTCGGCGACGCTGGCCTGACGGGACGCAAGATCATCGTCGACACCTACGGCGGCTATGCCCGCCATGGGGGTGGCGCCTTCTCGGGCAAGGACCCCTCGAAAGTCGACCGGTCTGCGGCCTATGCCGCCCGCTGGGTGGCCAAGAATCTGGTGGCTGCGGGAGCTGCCGATCGATGCGAGGTCCAGGTGGCGTACGCGATCGGTGTGGCCCATCCCATCAGCGTGTTGGTGGAAACCTTCGGTAGCGAGCACGTCGACCGTCAACGGATCGCGAACGCGGTGAGCGAGGTGTTCGATCTTCGGCCCGGGGCCATCGTGCGTGATCTCGACCTGTTGCGTCCGATCTACCAGCGCACAGCCGCCTACGGGCATTTCGGCCGGGATGCCGTCGACGGCGGATTCACCTGGGAGCGCCTCGACCGGGTGGACGACATCAGGTCGGCTCTCGGGCTGTGACCCTGCCCATGCTGGGGTGAACGAACCGTCCGCCGAGTCTCTGGTCGTCAGGGTGCTTCCCGACGAGCCAGCGATCGACCGGGAGTTCGACTACGAGGTGCCGTCGCAGCTGGTCGCAAGCAGCCGGGTGCCGATCGAGGTGGGGACCATCGTCCGTATGGATCTCGGACCGCGTCGGCTACGAGGCTGGGTGACGGCGGTGGGCGTCGAACCCCCGCAGGGCATCACCCTGTCGTCGGTCACCAAGATCACGGGCGCCGGTCCTCCAGCCCACATCATGGAGTTGGCACATTGGGCCTCCCACCGCTGGTTGGGTCCTCGCCCCCGCTTCCTGCGTACTGCATCACCCCAGAAGGTGGCGACGGTAGCGCGACCGGTGGACCGCTCGCCGACCATGCTCGGATCCCTCGATCCACTGGCAGCTGCGGCATTCGAGCGTCGGGCAGCCGTGGTTCGCAGAGGACCCGGTCACGATGACTGGCCGCTGGTGGTGGAAGCCGCCCGCCAAGGTCGCGCGTTGGTCCTGGTTCCCACCATCGACCTGGCCCGCCGGATGCTGTTGCGCCTGCGCCGGGCCGGTGTGGAGGCCGCCCTCTTTCCGGGCGACTGGGACCACGCACGCACCGCTCAGGTGGTCGTTGGCCCACGCTCGGCTGCGTGGGCTCCGATTGCCGATCTGGATGCTGTCCTGGTCCTCGACGAGCACGATGAGGCCTATCAGGAGGAGGCCGCTCCGACCTGGAACGGGCGCGACGTCGCACTGGAGCGTGCCCGCCGCGATGGTGCGGCCTGGGTCGTCGCCTCGCCAGCTCCGTCCCTGGAGGTCTTGACCTGCGGGGCGCCCCTGTTGACGACGTCGCGCGCTGTCGAACGGGCCTCCTGGCCGGTGCTCGACATCGCAGACAGGCGGGGCGAGGATCCCACGACGGGGGAGTGGTGTTCGGTCGAGCTCAGCGCTGCCCTGCGCTCCCGACGGCGTGTGGTGTGCGTGCTCAACCGCAAGGGCAGGGCTCGCCTCGCCTACTGCCATGCCTGTGGCGAGCTGGCCCGGAGTGAGACCGACGGACGAGCCTTGGGCCTCGATGGGACGAACCTGGTGACTGCGGACGGCGCCGTCGACCGCCCCGCCGTGTGTGCGCAGTGTGGGTCGTCCCGTTTCCGTCGGGTCAAGCTGGGTGTCACCGGTGTGGCCGAGGAGTTGGCGCTGGCTGCCCGTCGGCCCGTGGTCGAGGTGAGCGCAGCATCGGGACCCCTGGCCGATGCGGAACTGTACGTGGGTACCGAGGCGGTGCTCCACCGGGTCGAGCGGGCTGACGTGGTGGCCTTTCTCGACATCGACCAGGAATTGCTGGCACCCCGCTATCGGGCCGAGGAGGAGGTGGTCGCCCTGTTCGTCAAGGCGGCTCGTCTCCTCGGGCCCCGAACAGAGGGGGGTCGCCTGTTGGTGCAGACCCGCATGCCAGATCACCCAGTCCTGGAAGCGGTCTTACAGGCCGATCCGGGTCGTCTGGCCCGCCCGGCCTTGGCGGCGCGCCGCATGTTGGGCCAGCCGCCGGTGAGCTCCTGGGTCACGGTGTCGGGGCCTGCGGCCGGTGCCTTCATGGAGCGTTTGGGCTCTCCGATGGGTTTGGACGTCACAGGTACCGCCGATGGGCAGTGGCGTGTGCGGAGCGAGGACCGGGACCTCCTGCTGGAGACCCTCGAGCGGGTCGCGCGACCGCCGGGCAGGCTCCGCATCGCCGTCGACCCCATGCGCGTCTGACGGCGCCGTCGCCCTGGGCCAGGGAGTGCCCGGTAGATTGGGTTGATCATGTCCTACACGATCAGGATTCTCGGCGACCCCGTCCTTCGGCAGATCGCAGCCCCCGTCGACGACATCGACGGGCGCATTGCTGCGATGGTCGACGACATGATCCCGTCGATGTACGCCGCGGAAGGCATCGGGCTCGCTGCGCCGCAGGTCGGCATCCAGAAGCGCTTGTTCGTCTACGACATCGGGGAGGGTCCGCAGACCCTGGTCAATCCGCAGATCGTGGAGTCGGACGGCGAATGGGCCTTCGACGAGGGCTGCCTGTCGGTGCCCGGTCTGGCCTTCGAGATCATCAGACCCAAGACCGTTCACCTCACCGGACGTGACCTCGACGGCAACGAGGTCAGCATCGAGGCCGACGAACTGCTGGCTCGGCTGTTCCAGCATGAACTCGACCACCTCGACGGTGTGCTGCTCCTCGACCATCTCGACAAGCCGCAGCGCAAGCAGGCGATGCGCGCCTGGCGCGAGTTGCGGGGGTCGATGGGCAGCCAGGATCGGCCACAGGGAGAGCTGGGCGGGCTCTCCCTGCCGTGACCGATTCGGTACTGCCCGCCCCGCCTCTGCGTCCGCAGCGCGTCGTCTATTTCGGTACGCCCGAGGCGGCAGTCCCGCCGCTCGAGGCACTCCTGGCGGCTGGGATCGACGTTCCCCTCGTGATCAGTCGGGGTCCCCGGCGACGTGGGCGGCGAGCCGAACCGACGCCGTCGCCGGTTGCTGCTGCGGCGGCCGCGGCTGGCATCCCGGTGTCCACCGTCATCGGTGACGCGGTGGGCGTCGGCGCCGACTGTGGTGTCGTGGTCGCATTCGGAAGGATCATCCCGGTTGAGGTGCTCGCCGCGCTGCCGATGATCAACGTCCACTTCTCACTACTGCCTCGCTGGCGCGGCGCAGCCCCCGTCGAGCGGGCGCTGTTGGCCGGAGATCCGCAGACCGGGGTGTGTGTGATGGGGCTCGAACCCGCCCTGGACACCGGGCCGGTGTATCGCAGAGCGGAGGTCGAGATCGATCCCCTCGAGAGTGCGAGCGAGCTGCGGGCCCGTCTGGTGGGCGTCGGTTCGGAGTTGCTGGTCGATTCGCTGCAGCAAGGGCTGATCGAACCTGAAGTGCAGGTCGGCGACGTGACATACGCCGACAAGATCGAGCGATCCGACCTCGAGTTGCGGTGGGACCTCCCAGCCGTCGATCTGCACCGGCGGGTGAGGGTTGGAGGGGCGTGGACCACGGTGGGGGGTCGACTCCTCAAGGTGCACGAGGCATCGGTCGATCCGACTGGCGATTTGGCCCAGGGGGAGCTCGCGGGCACCCGGGTGGGATGCGCAGCGGGTTCGTTGGTACTGGCTGTCGTGCAACCCGAAGGCCGGGCTCGTGTCGCTGCGCTGGACTGGGTGAACGGCGCGCGCCTCGATCCGAGCGAGCGTCTCGGCGCATGACGACATCGCGCCGAGCGGCGCTGGACGCGCTGGTCGCAGTCGAACAGGGGCGACGGGTCGGCTCAGTGCTGTGGGGCGGGGGTCGGCTGGAGTCCCTCGCTGCGCGGGACCGGGCCTTCGTGGTCGATCTGGTCCATGGCGTCACCCGGTTGCGCCGGGCCCTCGATCACATCATGGCGCCCTACCTGCGGCGCGATCTCGACGACGACGTACGGGCGGCCATCCGTCTCGGCGTCTACCAACTGAGGTACCTCGACACCCCTGCCCATGCTGCGGTACACGACACGGTTGCGGCAGCGCCACGCCGCGCACGGGGACTGGTGAACGCGGTACTCCGCAAGGTGGCCGACGCCCCCGAACCAGCGTGGCCCGCACCGGCGGTGCAACACAGCTATCCGGACTGGCTCTGGAATCTGGCCGAGGATCAGTGGGGAGAGGACGGAACGGCGTGTCTGGTGGCCATGAATCGTCCGCAGCGCCCGGCTGCCCGAACTGACGGGTATGTGCAGGGCCGGGCATCGGCCTGGGTCTGTGAGGCCGTCGATCGGGCGTGTCCGGACGGCGGGGTGTTGGTGGACATGTGCGCAGCCCCGGGGGGCAAGACCACGGGGGTCGGACCGCAGTGGTCGGCAGTGGTGGCCATGGATCTCGACCCCGGCCGGGTCCAGACCCTGCAATCGACGGTGCGAGGGCTGGGTTCGTCGGCCTTTGTCGTGCGTGCCGACGGTAGGCGGCCACCCCTGCGGGAGACGACAGCCGACGCAGTGCTGGTCGATGCGCCCTGTAGCGGCCTGGGAGCGCTGGGCCGGCGCAGCGACGCTCGGTGGAGCGTGGACCTCGGGGCCGTCGAGCGGCTGACCGAGGTGCAAGGGGACATGCTCGACGCCGCTCTGGGTCTCCTCCGCCCTGGCGGCGTGTTGACCTACAGCGTGTGCACCTTCACGCACGAGGAGACGACCGGGGTGGTCGAGGGGTTCCTGGACCGCCACCCAACGGTGGAGGTGCTGCCCGTCGCCGAGGGGCCCTGGCGTCCCCACGGGTCGGGCGGCATCGTGCTGGCCCATGACCACGGCACCGATGCCATGGCCCTGTTCCAGTTCCGACGCCCGGGCTGAGGCAGCTGGGTCATCGCTAACATCGCCGGATGCGCATCGGACTGATCTCCGACACCCATATCCCCGAGGCCATGCCCGAACTGTGGCCCCAGGTGTTCAACGCCTTCGACGGATGCGACGCCATCCTCCACGCCGGCGACATCTACGACGTGTCGGTGGTCGACCGGCTCCACCAGGTCGCCCCGACCTGGTCGGCCCGGGGCAATGGTGACGACGGGTCTTCGGGGAGGGACGTGCAGCCAGACCACCCCCTGCTGGCCGACACCTGGGTGCACAACTTCGACGGCGTCTGGGTGGGCCTGACCCATCACATGCCGGTCCCCGAGATGACCCATTACGGCGTGCCCCAGGCGTTGGAGCGGCATTTCCCCGAGCATGAGTTGGATGTCGTCGTCTACGGCGATACCCATGTCGAGCACATCACCGAGCTGCACGGGGTGCTGCTGGTCAACCCAGGGAGCCCGACGTACCCCCACAATCTCAGCGCCCAGCTGGGAACGATCGGCTTCCTCGACATCGAAGCGGGTCGGGCGGCCGCCTCGATCTGGCGACTCACCAACCACGGCATCGAGCCGTTCGACTGGGACACCTGGGGCCGTCCCTGGTGATCGGTCCGGTCTAGGGTGACGCCACACCCGCCCTCTGGCTCGACCTGTTCGGTGTGAGCCGCTCGGCGGACGACGAGGAGGGTCCGATGGACAAACAGGCCTGGCTGGATGCCACTGCGGAAGCGCCGATCGATCCCGACGAGGAGATCATCGACCCCCATCACCACCTGTGGGACTTTCCCACCGGCACCTACCTGGTGCCCGAGCTCCACGAGGACACGGGGGCCGGCCACCGGGTGACCCAGACCGTGTTCGTCGAATGCGGGGCCGGGTACCTCGAGGACGGTCCGGAGCATATGCGGCCGGTCGGGGAGATCTCCTTCGTTCACGAACAGGCCCTGGCCTCGCGGGCGGCCGGTGGGGCCCAGATCGCGGGCATCGTCGGGTTCGCCGATCTGTCGCTGGGGGCTGCGGTGGGTGAGGTGTTGGCGGCCCAGGACGCAGCGGGTGGTGGTCTGTTCCGAGGGATCCGCCACGCCAATGCCCACGACCCCAGCCCCGACATCCGGGAATCCCACACCCGGCCACCGGCCGGTCTGCTGGGTACCGCTTCGTTCAGGGAGGGGTTTCGCACCCTCGGGGAGATGGGATTCACCTTCGACGCCTGGATGTTCCATCCCCAAGTGACGGAGCTCGTCGATCTCGTTGCAGCCGAGCCAGGCACTGCGGTGGTGCTCGACCACCTGGGTGGTCCGCTGGGCATCGGCCCCTATGCCGGTGACCCCGACGGGGTCCGCGCCGTGCTGCGCCCAGCGCTCGAAGCCCTGGCTGCCCACGACCAGGTGGTGGTCAAGGTCGGGGGTATCGGGATGAGCATCTACGGAGCAGGGTTCAACAAGCTGCCCCAAGCCCCGACCTCGGCCGAGGTTGCAGCTCGGTGGTCCGACGATGTGCGGCACTGCATCGACACCTTCGGCCCCGATCGGTGCATGTTCGAGAGCAACTTCCCGGTGGACCGGCAGGGCTGTTCGTACACGGTGCTGTTCAACGCCTTCCAGCGGATCGCAACCGAGGGCGGCTACACCGCGCAGGAGCGGGCCGATCTGTTCGCAGGGACTGCTCGGCGCTTCTACCGCCTCGATCCCCCCGTGTGAGCGCCCCCGAGCTGCACACGGCTCGGCTCCGACTGCGCCGCTGGAACGACGACGACCTCGAGCCGTTCGCCCGCCTCAACGGTGACCCCGAGGTCATGGCTCACTTTCCCGCGACGCTGGATCCGGTCCAGTCGGGGGTGTTGGCTGCCCTCGCCGACCAGGGTCTGGCCGATCGTCCGTACGGTTTGTGGGCGGTCGAGGTGGTCGACGTCGTGGGGTTCGCCGGATTCCTCGGGTTGTCTTCCCCGACCTGGGATGCCGTGTTCACCCCATGTGTGGAGATCGGATGGCGCCTGGATCGGCCGTGGTGGGGCCGGGGTTATGCCACCGAGGGGGCGCAGGGGGTGCTGCGGTATGCCTTCGAGGACCTCGGGCTGGACGAGGTGGTGTCGTTCACCTCGCTGACCAACGTGCGTTCGGCCCGAGTCATGGAACGCCTCGGCATGGTGCGTGACCGGGCCGAGGACTTCGATCACCCCAACATCGATGCAGACCATCCGCTGGCCCGTCACATGCTGTGTCGGATCGATCGGGCCCGCTGGCTGGACCTCTCCCGGCCGAACTGAACGGTGATCGGCGGCGATGCCGCTCAGGTCAGGCCACCACCGTCATGGGGAAGGGTGGACCACTGCCCTGCATCGTGGCCGTACAGCAGGGTGCAACCATCGTCGTCGCGGAGCGAGCGCAGCCGCCGCATCGACTCGAGCTGCTGCTCGTGGCTGAAGCCGAACGGGGGGAGGAGCATGCCCTCGAGCACGTCCTCCCAGTAGACACAGTCACCGGTCAGCACCACGGGACCGGAGCCAAGGTTGACCCGCAGGGACTGGTGGCCCGCCGTGTGACCCGGGGTGGGGATGCAGACCACCGAACCGTCACCGAACACGTCGTGCTCCCCGTTGATCTGCAGAACGTCGTGACCGAGATCGAAGTCGTCAGGCTTGTACACGTCGTGCTCGATCAATTTGGGGATGTGACCGGCCTCCCACTCTGCCTGTTGCACCACGATCTGAGCGTTGGGAACTAGGCCGGTGCCCCCGCAATGATCGAAGTGCAGGTGTGAGTAAACGATCTTGTCGATCGCTGCTGGGTCCACGTCCACCGCTTCGAGCCGGGCTGAGACCTCCTCACCGGCCTGGTACCGGGCGGTGAACATGCGGGCCATGCTGGGGTAGCGACTCCCGATGCCTTCCTGGACGGCCTGGTGCATGCCCGTGTCGAACAGGAGGGTCTGTCCGCTGGGGTGGATGACCAACCAGCTGGGGATGGGGAGCGACACCTGACCGGGAGCGTCGCTCACCACGGTGTTGGCTGCGGTATCGAGCCACCCGCATTCGAGAGGGACCAGCCGCAGGTCGGCGGTGGGATTGATGGCCATGGGAACTCCGTTCGGATCGGGTCAGAGTTGACCCTGGATGGGTCGGTGGTCGGGAAAGTCGGGGTCGCGCTGTTCCTGGGTCGCGGTGAAGGCCTCTGCCATGTCGTCGGTATCGAACATGGCGGCATTCCACGTTGCGATGTACTCCAGCCCGTCGGCCACCGAATGGTCGCGGCTGTAGTTCATGGTCTGCTTGGTGCCCCAGATGGCCATCGGGCTCTTGGTGGCGATCTGAGCGGCGACGTCGAGGACCCCGTCGAGCAGGGCGGCATGGTCGACGAACACCTGGTTGACGAACCCGATCGAGTGGGCCTCGGCGGCGCCCATCCGGCGGCCCGTGTACGCCAGCTCTCTCACCACGCCCTCGGGTACCAGCTTGGGCATCCGTTGCAGGGTGCCCACGTCGGCCGTCATGCCGATGTTGATCTCCTGGATGCAGAAGAAGGCATCCTCGGTTGCGTAGCGCAGGTCGGCGGCCGAGATCATGTCGATTCCCCCACCCATGCAAGCCCCCTGCACTGCGGCCAGCACCGGGAGGCGGCTGTGTTCGAGGCAGCTGAAGGTCCGCTGGAGCTTGAGGGCGGTTGCCCGGAACGAGGCTCGCTGCCGACTGGGAAAGCCGCGCGGGCCTTCACCGTGAGATCCGCCGACGTCGCTGTTACCCCCGAAGACGGCCAGATCCATGCCCGAGCAGAAGTGGCGACCCTCGGACGACAGGACGATCACCCGGGCATCCCCGGATTCGGACAGGTGCTCCACGATCTCGGGCAGCTCGGACCAGAAGGCGGGAATCATCGAGTTGGCCCGTTCGGGGCGAATCATCCGCACGTGGGCAATGTGATCCTCGACGTCGACGGCGAAGCACGAGTAGGTCATGGGGGGGGACCCTATTCGACAAGACCGCCGCAGGTCGGTCCTGGCGGCAGCCGCTCAGGCGGACAGCATGACCCCGAACAGGGCTGCCACGATCGACATCAGAAGGGCGACACCAGCCGAGGCGCCTCGGATGGAGGCTTTGGAGGTGGTCTGATGGACCCAGGCCCCGGCCCCGGCGATGGCCACCAGGAGCATCTTGATGCCGAGCAGGGCCGACCAGCCTGACGTGGTGGTGGCCGAGTCGACGGACACCATGTTCCACACCCCGGTGATCACGGCGACCCCGAAGAAGGGCCAGGCGACCCGACCGAATCCCCGGGCGACAGCACCGAGCGCTTCGGGGTTCTCCTTGCGCAGCACGGGCACGATCCCACCGACGACGATCTGGCCTCCCAGCCAGACCGAAACGGAGACGATATGGAGGAACATCCGGACGGCGTCCATGTCGAGTGCAGCATCACGCATTGGGGGTCCTTTCAGCACCCGCCACGGTAGCGACCCGAGCGGGTCGGCCGTGGATGGGGCCGCTAGCCTTTTCGTCATGGGTGACCATCAGCATGGTGAGACAACCGGTCACGGTGTGGGTCAGGGGCACGGTGTGGGTCAGGGGCACGGTTCCGAGGCCAACGAGGCCAACGAGGCCTCGCTGGCTGCGAAGGTCCTGACGGCATCCGACGGGGTCATCCACGGCACGCGTGAGGACCTCAGCGGGCAGGCCCTGTGTGATGCTCTCGCAGCAGCCGGTTTCGAGGTCGTCGATCGGCGGGTGGTGGCCGACGGGATCGACACGGTGGCGACCGCCCTCGCCGAAATGGCCGAGGGGTTCAACGGGGTGATCGTCACCACCGGCGGAACCGGGTTCACCGACCGAGACCTGACACCTGAAGGCACCCGGAAGGTCATCGATCGGGAAGCCCCCGGGCTGGCAGAGGCAATGCGACTGGTGAATCCGTTGGGCCGGCTGTCACGGGGGATCGCCGGGACCTGTGGACGGGCCGTCATCCTCAACACCCCGGGCAGCACCAAGGGTTGTGTCGAGTGTCTGGGGGCCGTCATCGACGTGGTCCCCCACGCAGTGCGTCTGTTGGCCGGCGAACGCCTGCACTGAGGTCGTGACGGTGGAGGGCGCGGAGCCAGCAGCGATCGACGAGGCCGTGATGGCCAGGGCCGTCGACAACGCTGCTCGGGTCAGGGGCACGACCGCCCCGAACCCGTGGGTTGGGGCCGTGGTGGTCTGTGCCGATGGTGACCCAGGCAGTGGAACCGGATGCTTCGACGGAGCCACCGCGCCGCCGGGCGGCCCCCACGCCGAGCGTGTGGCCCTGTCGGCGCTCGCCGAGGCAGGTGCCTCAGCCGCTGGGAGCACCCTGTACACGACCCTCGAGCCGTGCAACCACACGGGGCGCACGGGCCCATGCACCGAAGCCATCATCGACGCGGGGGTGACTCGGGTGGTGATCGGCGTGCTCGATCCCGATCCCCAGGTTGCCGGAACCGGCGTGGCCAGGCTCGAAGAGGCAGGCGTCGATGTCACGGTCGGTATCGGGACATCGCTCGTCGAGGAGCAACTCGGCCCCTACCTGCACCATCGACGCACCGGTCGCCCCTGGGTGGTTCTGAAGTTGGCGGCTACCCTCGACGGCCGCATGGCGGCCCCCGACGGCTCATCGCAGTGGATCACGGGTCTCGAGGCACGGCAGGACGCCCACCGTCTCCGTGCGCGCTGCGATGCCATCCTGGTGGGGGCAGGAACGGTCAGAGCCGACGACCCCGCCCTGACGGTCCGCTTGGTCGACGGCCCCGACCCCATCCGGATCGTGTTGGGCGCGGCCCCGGTCGACGCTCGGGTGCACCCCTGTTGGGAGGTCGATGGGCCACTGGACGAGGTCCTCGACGACCTCGGACGACGAGGCGTCGTCGATCTGATGGTGGAGGGTGGCCCCACGGTGGCTGCCGCTTTCCATCGGGCCGGGCTGGTCAACGAATACGTCCTGTACCTGGCTCCTGCGCTCTTTGGTGGTGACGACGGGTTGGCCCTGTTCCCAGGCGTCGGTGCGCCCACGATGTCCGATCTGTGGCGCGGCCGGGTGGCCGATCTGGCCGTGGTGGGCGAGGATGTACGTATCGTGCTCAGAAGCCGGGACGTCGGCTCGGCAGTGATCTGATCGACCACACCCCACGAGAAGGGCGACGACATGTTCACAGGCATCGTCGAGGAATTGGGCCAGTTCGTCGGTGCGGACGGCGACCGCTATCGCTTCGCGGCCAGCCTCGTGCTCGAGGGGTCGGAGTTGGGTGCCTCGATCGCATCGAACGGGGTGTGCCTGACCCTGGTCGACCAGGGAGACGGCTGGTGGGAAGCCGACGTTTCGGCCGAGACGCTGTCTCGAACCGCCCTCGCCGACCTCTCCCCAGGAGACCCCATGAATTTCGAGCGGCCGGTCCGTCTGGCCGACCGCTTGGGCGGCCACCTCGTCCAGGGGCACGTCGATGGGGTCGGAACCGTCGTGGTGCCAGCTCCAGACCTGCAGATTCAAGCGCCGCCCGACGTCGTCCGCTACCTGGTCGAGAAGGGTTCGATCACCGTGGACGGGGTGAGTCTCACCGTGGTCGACGTCCTCGACGACGGCTTCACCATCGCCCTCATTCCCCACACCTGTGATGTGACGACCCTCGGGCATCGCGCGGCAGGCGATCGGGTCAATCTCGAGATCGATGTGGTGGCGAAATATGTGGAACGCCTCGTTTCCCCCCATCATGGAGGGTCCGCTGATGCGTAGCCGGAAGGTAGGTAGAACGTGAGAACGTTCGAATCAGGTGACCCCCAGTCGCCCTTCGCCGCAGTCCAAGATGCAATCGATGCCATCGGGCGCGGAGAAATCGTCGTGGTGGTGGACGACGAGGACAGGGAGAACGAGGGCGACCTCATCATGGCGGCCGAGCACGCCACCCCCGAGACGATCGCCTTCTTCGTCCGCTACACCTCGGGTGTCCTGTGTGCTCCCCTTCTTGGGGAGCGACTGGACCAGTTGGCTCTTCCCCTGATGGTGTCGGTGAACACGGAACCGATGCGCACCGCCTACACCATCACCGTCGATGCAGCCGAGGGGACGACCACCGGTATTTCCGCCGCGGACCGGGCTCGCACCCTCACCCTGTTGGCCTCACCTGACAGCGAGCCACACGAGTTCGTCCGCCCCGGTCATGTGCTGCCGCTGCGCTACCGGCCGGGGGGTGTTCTGAAGCGGGCCGGCCACACGGAAGCCGCCGTGGACCTTGCCCGGCTCGCCGGGTGTGAGCCGGCCGGGGTCCTGGCCGAGGTGGTCAACGATGACGGCACGATGTCTCGACTGCCCGAGTTGGTCGAGTTCTGCCGCGAACACGATCTCCTGTTGATCTCCATTGCCGATCTGATCCGCTACCGGCGGTCGAACGAACGGCTTGTCGACCCGATCAGTCAGGCCCGGATCCCCACGATCTACGGCGACTTCACTGGACATGTCTACCGGGACTTCGACGGTACCGAGCACCTGGCCATGACGATGGGAACCCTCATGGGCACGGATCCGGTCCTCGTACGGGTCCACAGTGAATGCCTGACGGGTGACATCCTGGCCAGCCTGCGCTGCGATTGCGGAAACCAACTGCACACCGCGCTGGAATCGATTGCCCGAGAGGGTGCTGGGGCTGTGGTGTACCTCCGGGGCCACGAAGGTCGTGGTATTGGCATCGGGCACAAAATCGCTGCCTATTCCTTGCAGGACCAGGGTCGCGACACGGTCGACGCGAACACCGAACTGGGCTTGCCGGTCGACAGTCGCGAGTACGGCATCGGCGCACAGATCCTGGTGGATCTGGGCATCACCAAGATGCGGCTGATGACCAATAATCCGGCCAAGATCGGTGGACTCGACGGGTACGGGTTGCACATCGTGGAGCGCGTCCCCATGCCGTCCATTCCCAACCCCGAAAATCTGGCCTATCTGCGCACCAAGCAGATGCGAATGGGGCACCTGATCGACGGCCTCGAGCCCCTCGAAGCTGACTGATCCTGCGGCGCCCACGCTGGAACCGGACCCTGGGGCCGATACCGTAGGGCGCCATGCTCAAGCTGGTACTTCCCAAGGGTTCGCTGGAAGCGGCGACCCTGCAGCTGTTCGACGAGGCCGATCTGACGGTTACCCGTAGCTCCGAGGTGGACTACCGGGCGTCCATCGATGATCCTCGCATCGACGACGTACGCATTCTCCGGCCCCAGGAGATTCCCGGGTACGTGGCCGATGGGCTCTTCGACCTGGGCATCGCAGGACGTGACTGGATCGAAGAGACGTCGAGTGACGTCGTCAGCCTCGGGCAGATGAAGTATTCAAAGGCCACGGCTCGACCAGTGAAGATCGTGGTGGCGGTGCCGGCTGGCAGTTCCTGGGAAACCCTGGGAGATCTTCCCCAGGGCGTGAGGGTGTCCAGCGAGTACCCGAATCTGACCAGGCGCCACTTCGAGGCGGCTGGCCTGACGGCCGACGTCCGGCTCAGCTATGGGGCCACCGAGGCCAAGGCTCCCGACATCGTCGATGCTGTGGTGGACCTCACAGAAACTGGGCGGGCCCTGCGGGCAGCCGGCTTGCGCATCATCGACGAGATCCTGACGAGCCACACCGAGCTGTTCACCCACCGAGCAGCCTTCGAGGATCCGGCAAAGCGCAAGGCAATGGAGCAGATCAAAACCCTGCTCGACGGGGTCCTCGACGCGCGTGGCCGGGTCTTGATGAAGCTCAACGTCAGCGCCGAGCACCTCCAGCAGGTCATCGAGGTCTTGCCGTCAATGAAGGCGCCGACGGTCAACGAGCTGTGGGGTGGGGGAGGCTTCGCCGTCGAGACCGTGGCCAACAAGGGTCAGATCAACGTGTTGATTCCCGAACTCATCGAACGAGGGGCGACCGACATCGTCGAGTTGCCGATCAGCAAGATCGTTCCCTGAGCAAGGTCACTGGGTGCGGCGAGCCGGTGGGCGGAGCGCCCTCGTTGCCCTGCTGCTGATCCTCAGCGGCGCCTGCGTCGCAGGTTCGGGCCCTGGGCCGAACCCCGTTGCGCCGGAAACCGGGGGCGTGGGGCGTGATGGTGGTCCACCAAAGGTGGCCAGTGGCATCGGCCAGCCCCTTGACGGACAGGCGCCGACCACAGCTCAGGTCAGCCCGACCGAACCGACTGCCAGATCCGACGTGCCGTCGACCACCCCGGTGGACCCCCGCTATCTCCGGCCGGCCTATCTCGGCACCCCCCTCACCGAGCTCGTTCCGGGCACCAATTATGGTGTCGCACGACCGACTCCTGTCGAACTCCGGGACCGCCGGCTCTCTTCGGTGGACGTCTTGGATCCCCCCGACGCGCCGGTATTCGCGGCGACGGTGGAACTGGTGCCAGACGATGTTCTCGCCCGCTCGACCTGGCAGCCGGGATGCCCGGTCAGCGTCGACGAGTTGCGGTATCTCACCATGACGTTTCGTGGTTTCGACGGAGGCGTGCATACGGGGGAGATGATCGTGAACGTCGCCGTCGTGGAAGAGACGATTGCCGTATTCGAAGCACTGTTCGAACTGGATTTCCCCATCGAGGAGATGGCGGTGATGCCGGCCTCGTTCTGGACGGACCCCCCGACTGGGGACAGCAATATCACCTCGAGCTTCGAGTGTCGGGCCGCCGTCGGCGGGTCAGGTCGCTGGTCGAATCATGCGTTCGGCCTGGCCATCGACATCAACCCATTCCACAACCCCTACCGCAAGGGCGAGTTGATCCTTCCCGAGCTTGCTGAGGCGTATCTGGATCGGAGCGACGAGCGACCCGGGATGATCCTCGAGGGGGATGCCGTCGTCGGCCTCTTCGACAGCATCGGGTGGGGCTGGGGCGGAAGATGGTCCTCGTCCGAGGACTACATGCACTTCTCGGTCGACGGGCGTTGAGGGCGTCGGAGCATCGGCGCACTCACTCGTCGTGCATCCCGCCGCTGGCCTGGCTGTGGAGTTCGACGTAGGCCATACGGATCTGATGCAGGGCGGCGGAGAGCGCTTCGGCATTTGGAAGCCGGTCCCCCAGGTTCTCGACGATGAGCCCCATCGCGTCGATGGGGAGGCGTGCCTCGTCGAGGTTGGGGGGAGCTGCCCGGAGGTGGATCGCGGCCAATTCGTACAACCCGATGAGGTGGTTCTCCACCACCTGTGCTGCCGGTACCTGCAACAACTGTTCCTGGGCTTGACGGAGCTCCGCCTCCATCTCGGCGACCGTCTCGGGGTCCGGTTGGGGCCACCCATCCTGCTCTGGGGAGGGAACGGAGGCTGGGTCCGCATCATCGGGGGGAACCTGGTGTTCGCCTTGAGGTGTCCAGAAACTGCTCATCCTGCTACCCTAGAAGTTCGACAACCGAGACAAGTGAGGTTTCCTCCACCCGGCCGCCTCGGGCGAGCTGTGGTTGCGGCGTGACAGTCCCTGAGGGCCTGCTCCTGCGGTATTGGCGGACATCACAATTCGAGGATGTCGGCCTTCGTCGTTTGTCGGGGGCAACGACAACGGACCAGGAGACAATCCTTTGGACAAGCGAGTGCGGTCATAGCACGGGTCGAGGACGGCGACGCCCGGATCAATGAGCGGATCCGGGCCCGGGAGGTTCGATTGGTCGCTCCCGATGGGGAGCAGATCGGTATCAAACCGCTTCCCGAAGCCCTCAATATCGCCCGGGGGCTCGATCTGGACCTGGTGGAAGTGGCAGCCAACGCCAACCCGCCGGTCTGCCGGATCATGGACTACGGCAAGTACAAGTACGAAGCCGCCCAGCGGGCCAAAGAGTCCCGACGCAAGGCGAGTCACGTCTCGCTCAAGGAGATGAAGTATCGACCCAAGATCGGCTCGGGCGACTTCAGAACCAAGACGGACAAGGTCGACAAGTTCTTGGCCGAAGGTCACAAGGTCAAGATCACCATCATGTTCCGGGGCCGGGAGGTCTTCCATCCCGAACTCGGACGGGAAATCCTCGAGCGGGTCGCCGACGCGGTCAGCCATGTCGGCAAGGTCGACCAGTTTCCGAAACTGGACGGGCGGAACATGACGATGGTGCTCAGCCCCGACAAGCAGGCACAGCAGCGCACGCAGACCACGCCCGCAGCCTCACCTGCGCCCGAGAGCGAACCCAGCGAGGACTGAGTCGCTCGAACACGGCCGGGTGACAGCCCGGCCCCACTATCCCTCTCACACCAGGAGCACGCCATGCCCAAGATGAAGACCCACAGCGGTGCCAAGAAGCGGTTCCGGACCACCGGAAGCGGCAAGTTGGTGCGTCGCAAGCAGAACAGGAACCACATCCTCGAGAAGAAGTCGGGGAACCGCAAGCGTCGTCTCGCCATCGAGGGCGACGTCCACAAGGCCGATCAGCCCCGCATCAACAAGATGCTGGGGAAGTGACGGGCTGCACGAGCAGTAGGAGAATCTGAGCAATGGCACGAGTCAAGCGCTCGGTCGCGGGTCGTAAGAGCCGGAAGGCAACCCTCGAGCGGGCAAAGGGGTACTACGGCAACAAGTCCAGGTCGTATCGGGCTGCGAACGAACAGGTCATGCACAGTGGCCAGTACGCGTTCCGTGACCGTCGGGCCCGTAAGGGCGAGTTCCGTCGTCTGTGGATCCAACGCATCAATGCGGCGGCCCGTCAGAACGGGACCACGTACAGCCGTCTGATCAGCGGGTTGTCGGCTGCCGGCATCGAGGTCGACCGGAAGATCCTGGCCGATCTGGCCGTCCACGACCCCGCAGCGTTTGCCCGGCTTGCAGAGCAGGCCGAGGCCGCAAGGCAGGCCAGCTGACCCTCGGCGCCCGCCATCCTCGTTTGGTGCGCCTCGGGCGACTCGTTCGAGACCGCAGAACGCGCGACGAGGCGTCGTGGGCCGTCGTGGAGGGGCCGCGCCCGATTGCCACGGCATTGGGCTGTGGGGCTCGGGTCGTGGAGGCGTACGCCCGACCGGACCGGATCGACGATGCGCGGCGTCTGTTTGGTAGCGACACCGTGGTCGAAGAAGTGGATGGTCGCGTGCTCGACCGCCTGGCTGATACGGACTCCCCCCAAGGCGTCATCGCCGTCGTGGAGCGATCTGACGCAGCGTCAGAGGTCGTTGGTGCCCACCGGCGGGTTGTCGTGCTCGATGGAATACAGGATCCCGGCAACGCTGGGGCAGTGGTCCGAACCGCAGCCGCAGCTGGCTTCGGGGCTGTCGTGGCGGGCACGGGCACGGCGGATCTGTGGAGTCCCCGGGCCGTTCGAGCCAGCGCCGGGGCAGTGTTCGCCCTCGACGTGGTGCGGCGGGTCGAGACTGCGTCGGCCTTGGCCGTGCTCGGTGCTGCTGGCCACCGACGGGTCGGGGCGGTAGCCGGCGGGGCGGTGGACATCGAAGGGTTGGTGCCCGAGCCGCTGATGACCCTGGTGCTGGGGAGCGAGGGGCACGGCCTGTCAGTAGCTGCGCTGGGAGCTGTGGACCTGGAGGTGTCGGTGCCGATGGCCGACCCGGTGGAGTCTCTCAACGTGGCCGTCACCGCCGGCATCCTCATGTACCGCATGCGGTGAGAGGCGCGAGGCGGGGCCCGGTGAACCGTGGGGCCCGGGGGCCGCTGCCGTACGATGGCAGGCCGTGACTGTCTACGACGAGATCGCCGACGCCAGGTCGGCTTGCTTGGACGCCATCGCCGCCGCTGTGGACCTCGACCATCTGTCAACCATCGAATCACAGCTGTTCGGGAAGAAGTCTGCACTGGGTGGCCTGAAGCGGCTCATGGGGCAGGTGGATGCGGCCGACCGAGCGGCAGTCGGCCAGGCCCTCAACGAAGCCCAGGAGGCCGTACGGAGCGCACACGAGCAGGCCAAGGCGGCCTACCTCGGGGCCGCTCGTAGAGCCCAGCTCGAGGAAGAACGTCTCGACCTGAGCGAGTCCCCGGGTGGCGAGGAGCGGGGCCACCTGCACCTGGTCACCCAGGCCACCGAGCGGCTCGAGGACGTGTTCGTCGGCATGGGATTCACCGTGTCGGAGGGCCCCCAAGCAGAAACCGACTGGTACAACTTCGAGGCGCTCAACCTGCCCGCCGCTCATCCCGCCCGGTCGATGTTCGACACGATCTACCTCGATCTCGGTGAGCGCACCGAGATCGGCGACGGCGAGGGGGGCGAGGCGACCAACGTGCTGCTGCGAACCCATACCTCGCCCGTGCAGATCAGGGTGATGGAAGCCCAGGAGCCCCCCATCTACACCGTGTGCCCAGGGCGTGTCTTCCGGCGGGACACCGCCGATGCCAGCCACATGCCGGTCTTCCATCAGATCGAGGGTCTGGTGGTGGATCGAGGCATCAGCTTCCGGGATCTGGCGGGCACCCTCGATGAGTTCACCTCTGCCTACTTCGGCAGCGCCATCCGTAGCAGGCTGCGCCCCAGCTACTTCCCGTTCACCGAACCATCGGCGGAGTTCGACATCACCTGCGTGATCTGCGAAGGGGACGGTTGCCAGACCTGCCAGCGCACGGGTTGGATCGAGTTGGGCGGCTGCGGGATGGTGCATCCCAACGTGTTGTCCAACTGCGGAATCGACAGCGAGGAGTGGACGGGCTTCGCGTTCGGCTTCGGTATCGATCGCCTCGCCCTCATGCGTCACGGCATCGACGACCTCCGTGACATGTACACCAACGACGTCCGGTTCCTCGGACAGTTCTGAGCGGGGAGGTAACGACGTGAAGGTGTTGTTGTCGTGGCTACGGGAGTTTGCTCCGATCGAAGGTGACCCCGCCGAACTGGCCGTGCACTTGAGCGATCTGGGCATGGCGGTGGAAGAGATGCGCGTCATCGATCCACTGCCCGGGATCGTGGTGGCTCGCGTCGTGGACCTTCGACCCCACCCCAAGGCCGATCGAATCCAGTTGGTCGATGTGGATTCGGGTGACGGCGTGCCGCTGCAGGTGTGCTGCGGGGCCTTCAACATGCAGGTCGGCGACCTCATCCCCTTCGCCACGGTGGGCACGGTGATGCCGAACGGCATGGAGATCGCCACCCGGCGCATGCGGGGCGAGGACTCCAACGGGATGTGCTGCTCGGCGGCAGAGATCGGGCTGGGCAGCGATCACGACGGCATCCTGATCCTGCCCGACGGAATGGACCTCGGGGTCTCGCTGATGGAGCAATTGGGCCTGGCGGGGGACGTGCTGTTCGATCTCGAGATCAACCCCAATCGGCCCGACGCGATGTCGGTGGCCGGGGTCGCACGTGATCTAGCGGCCCGACTCGGCCTCCCCTTCGCCATCCCCGAGCCACAGGTGGTCGACTCGGGTCCGGAGGTGGCCGCCTCGTGCGCCGTCGAGATCATCGACCCCGATCTCTGCGGACGGTTCGTTGCGCGGGTGATCCGTGGTGTCGAGGTCGGAGTGTCCCCCCAATGGATGCAGATGCGACTGGCCCTGGCCGGTATGCGGGCCATCAACTCGGTGGTCGACGTGTCGAACTACGTGATGCTCGAGTTGGGAGCACCCAACCACACCTACGACCTGGCCCTCGTGCCAGAGGGCAAGCTTGGTGTCCGGCGGGCGAGAGGGGTCGAGCGGCTCACCACCCTCGACGACCAGGAGCGCGAAGTGCGTGCCGGGGACGGCCTCATCGTGGACGGTGCCGATCGGCCGGTGGGCATCGCCGGGGTAATGGGCGGGGCCACCACCGAGATCTCGGCGGAGACCGAGGCAGTCCTGCTCGAGGTTGCCTGGTGGGACCGCGAGTCCATCGCTCGTACGTCGCAGCGTCTCGGTCTGCGTTCCGAAGCGTCGTCACGGTTCGAGCGGGGTACCGACTGGCAGCTGCTCGACCGAGCGGCGGACCGGTTCTGTCAGCTCCTCAACGAGATCACACCGGGCGGCGTCGTCGTCGATCGGGGCCGGGTGGACGAGCTCGGTGCGCTGCCCTCCCCGGTGACCGTGCCTGTGCGGACCTCCCGCATGGGCCATGTGCTGGGTCGGGACTTCACGTCGAGCGAGGTCCATGACCTGCTCACCCCCATTGGGTTCGAGGTGCAGCCCACTGCGGACGACGACGTGCAACGGGTCACGATTCCCTCGTTCAGGCCTGATACGGAAACCGAGACCGACGTGGCGGAGGAGGTCGCGCGTCACTACGGCTACGGCCGCCTCGGAACGTCGGTCCCCCGCTCGCCGGACGCCGGTCACCTCACCCCGCGGCAGAAACTTCGGCGGCATCTTCGTCAGGTCCTCGTCGGTGCGGGCCTGTACGAGGCCATGCCCAACCCGTTTTTGGCGCCTGGCGACGTCGAACGAGCCGGTCTGGACGTCGAGGCTCCGGTCCGGCTGCTGAACCCCCTCGCGGTGGAGGAGTCGGTACTCCGACCGTCGCTGCTGCCTGGTCTCCTGAGGGCGGTGGGCTACAACGCTTCCCACCGGAACCAGGGGGTTCGCCTCTTCGAGATCGGAGCCGTGTTCGGCGCGCCGCCCCCAGGGTCGGTGCTGCCTGATGAGCGAGAGCGTTTGGCTGTCATCGTCGCAGATTGCGACGCGGTCGAGGCCACGTCGTTGTGGCGAACCATTGCCGCTGGCCTGGGGGTCGTAGCGGAGTTGGTCAACGTCGACGATGCCCCAGGGCTGCACCCCACTCGAGCGGCGCTGGTGCTCGTCGACGGAGCCGAAGTCGGAGTGGTTGGTGAGGTCGACCCCGGGGTCCTCGAGGCGCACGGGGTCTCCGAACGTTGTGGCTGGATCGACGTCGATCTGGACGCGGTGCTGGCTGCCGCTCGGGCAGCAGGTGATCGGGCCTACCGCCTGGTCTCGACCTACCCGTCGAGCGATATCGATCTGGCCTTTGTGGTGGAGGACAGCACCCAGGCCTCGGCCATCGAGTCGACGTTGGTGCTTGCGGCGGCCGACGAGCTGGTGGAGATCCGCCTGTTCGACGTCTACCGGGGTGACCGGCTCGGCGAGGGCCGTCGGTCGTTGGCGTTCACCCTGCGGCTGCAGGCTGCCGATCACACCATGACCGACGACGAGGTCGGTGGGATCCGCCAGCGGTGCATCGACGCCGTGCAGGCAGCCCATCCAGCCGTATTGCGGAGCTGAACGGACCCACGGGGTTCAGTAGCCCAGTTCGACGTCTACCGGTCCGAGGAGTTCTTCGCCCTCGGCGCGACGTCGCACGTTCTCGGTGACCCGGGTAGCGAGGAGTTCCAGCCCCATCTCGGGGGTGTTGCCGATGTGCGGGGTGATGAGGCAGTTCGGGAGATCCCAGAGTGGATGCCCGTCGGGCAGGGGCTCGGGGTCGGTGACGTCGAGGGCGGCTCCACCGATGGCCTCGGCGTGGAGGCTGGCGACGAGATCGTCGGTCACGATGTGACCGCCTCGAGCAAGGTTGACGATCCATGCGTGGGATGGCAGCAGAGCCAGCTCGGTGGCTCCGATGATGCCCGTGGTCTCGGGGGTGAGTGCCAGGGCCAGCACCAACAGATCGGTGCTCGGCAGCACCTCGTGGAGGGCGTCGGCTCCCAGCACCCGCGCAGCGCCTGCAAGGGGCTCCACTCTGTTGCGAACCACGGTGATCTCGCATCGGAACGGGGCCAGCAGAGGGAGGAGCTCTTCGGTGATGCCGCCGCCGCCGAGGATGGTCACTCGTGCCCCGAAGAGGTTCCGTCCCTGCGGAGCCTCCCAGGTCCGAGCCCGGGCGTAGGTGGCCAGACCCCGTAGGCCTGCCAGGGCGAGCATGAGGATGTGTTCGGCCACCGGCGCTGCGTAGACGCCCTTTCCGCAGGTCCATTGCAGGTCGGGACGGGCTCGGAGCATGTCGATGAAGGGTTCGATCCCTGCGTAGGGCAGTTGCACCCAGTCGATACCCCGGTGCTCGTCCAGGATGGGCGGGAGGAGGTGCGCCTTGGCTGGCTCCGCCCAGACCAGGCCATGTGCCCGATCGGGGCCGACAACGGTGCCGCCTCCTGCCTCGACGGCGTCGACCAGCGAGGCCCTACGCCAGCAATTGGGTTCGACGGCGATCAGGGGACGATCCATGCGGGCACCGTAGTCGCCCCTTGTGGCTCGGCGGTCGAGGGCCGGCGACGGCTGGCGAACATATGTTCGATCACGCGATACTGGGGAGATGACGAGACCGCAGACGACCTGGCCCACGTGGACCTCATTTCGGGCAGATGACATCCGCCGGCTCGGGCCGAGTGAGGTCGAGTACGGCTCGCGCTGGCAGGGGGCACAGAACGGGCTGCCATGGCGAATCGTGTGGATCGAGGGGACGGGCGAGCTGGTAGCCGTGCAGTGGTCGACCATCGACGAGGGAGGCCGGGCGGGACCGGTCCGCCTCCTCGGGGTGGTGACGGAGCGAAGCCTGCTGGATGAGATCCTCACCGATTGGTGGCATATGTGTGGGCACCTCGGCTCGCTGGAGTGGGTGGTCAACCGCCTGGCCCGGCGGGGCCGGGCCGCATGAACGTCCGGCGCGGTCGTACGACCTCAGCCAGCGGGGCGGAGGAGGAAGAGCCGCTCGTCGACCCGTTCGATGGTGCCGTCGAGTCCGTACACCAGACCGGACATGAAGTCGACGGCCCGCCTGACCGTGGCGTCGTTGCAGCGGAGTTGTGCCGTGACCCGAGCCCCCGCCCGGAACGCTTCGCCGACCGCTTCGAGGTCGTCGAAACGGTCCACCGCAAGATGCTCGCCGGCGGGCTGCTGATCGGGGGCAGGTGGCACGGTCGAGATCCTAGGGGTCGACCCAGCGCACAGCGGGTCATGCCGTGACGGCGATCCGTGATCGCACCGAGGTCCCGGTCAGTCAGGCGTCGCTGTTCGGCCTCGGCCGGCCCGCCATCGGCCCACTCCGCCCCCTGCGTCGTATCGACCTGGGTGACGGAGCGTGGATCGACCATCTACAGGGCTGGCTGGTCGGGCACGAGGTCCTCTTCGAGGAGCTCCTTGCTGACGTGTCGTGGGAGGCTCACTCGCGTCCCATGTACGACCGGGTGGTCGAGGTGCCGCGCCTGCTGGGCCGTATGCCCGCTCGAGGCGATGCGACCGGTGTCATCGCCGACGCTGCCAGGCACCTGTCGCACCACTACGGCGTGAGCTTCGACCGGGTCTCCCTGGCCTTGTACCGCAACGGGCGCGACAGTGTTGCCTGGCACGGTGATCGGGTCGCCCGTGGGCTCACGACGGCCCACGTGGCCACCCTCTCGATCGGAGAACCTCGGGTATTCGCTCTTCGCGCACGTACAGGAGGGCGATCGCGCCGACTACGGCTCGGACATGGTGACCTGGTCGTCATGGGGGGCACCTGTCAGCGGACCTGGGAGCACTGTGTGCCAAAGGTCAGCCGGGCCGGTCCTCGCATCGTGGTCATGTTCCGGACCTCGGCGACCTCGGATCGCTGAGGTTCAGTGTCGATCGGGCTGCGCCCGAGCCGCGGGCGGGACGTGTCTAGTCAGAGCACGAGGTCGGCCAGGAGGGCCCACGCTCGGAGGTCCTCGGTCAGGTCTGCGGTACCGAGGACCTGGATCGCAACGTGGTCGGCCCCTGCAGCTCGGTGGTCCGAGACGCGCGCCGCAATGGCATCAGCCCCGTGCACCACCATCCGGTCCACGAGTCGGTCGCTCCCCCCTGCGGCCAGGTCCTCTTCGGTGAACCCCAGGGCAGCAAACTTGCGTTGATGGCTCCGGCCTCCCAGGTAACGAGCCACGTGAGCTCTGCCAACTGCCCGCGCCTCGTCTCGGTCATCGGTCAACACGACGGCCATCTCAGCGGCGATCACCGGGTTCTCGCCGAGCAGGGCCCGGGTTGCCGCCGTGTGCTCGGGGTCGATGAGGTAGGTGTGGATGGCCCCCGTGGTCTCGGCCGCCAGGCGAGTCATCCGCTCGTTGTAGGCGGCGAGGCACCACACGGGCGGCGTGCCGTCGTGGTCGCGGTGCCCCGCCCATGACTGGCCGACCCCGTCGACGTACTCGGCCATGATCTCGACCGGGGACGGGCCATTGGCCAGAGGGCCGCCGAGCCCCAGCCCGAGGACGTGCCGACCTCCTGAGATCGTTTGCAGGTAACGGTGTGCGGCTGCCGCCGCTCCTGCCGAGCGATCCGTCAAGCGGGCGATCCCGTTGGCCACCGTGAGGCTGTAGGTGTGGTGGAGCAGGTGGCCGGCCAGGGTCATGGCTTCGGTGCCTCCCACCTCGGGGAACCAGACGCTGGGAAACCCGAGTCGTTCGATCTCCATGGCGGCGTCAGCGGCCTGGCCGGGGTTGAGCTGCTCGAAGCGAAAGGTCCAGACACCGGTCGGCCCCAGGAGCTGACGGAGCAGGGCGGGAGCAGTTCGCAGGTCCGAGGTGGTCATGTCATCGTCCTTGGAGGTGGGTGAGGAGTTCGGCGAGGGCGGGGAGTTGGCCCTCGACATCGGAGGACCCGATGCGTACGCACAGGTGACGGGCTCCTGCGTCCACGAAGCCGCCGATCCAGTCGAGAACCCGTTCGCTGCTCCCAGCGCAGCTTCCCTGTTGTCGGCTGATGACCTCGTGCGGCACCCCGTAGTACAGGGCAGAGTGCTCCTCCAGCGCAGCCTGGGCTGGGCCGTCGGGGCCGATCACCACGGTGAGGTACGCAGCGCCGATGACCTCGGAGGGGTCTCGACCAGCTCCCTGGGCCGCAGCGTGCACGGTGGCCAGGCCGGTCCTGTACGCGTCGTGAGAGGTGGCGGTGGGGAACCAGCCGTCGGCGAACTGGCCGGTTCGCTCGAGGGTCCGAGGGCCGCTTCCCCCCAGCCAGATGGGTGGGCCGCCTGGGCTGACGGGCAGGGGGTACATCTGGTCGCCGACCCCACGCCAGAGATCCCGAGTGCGTTGCAGGACCCGCATCGATCCACTCCCTCGCCGGTCGAAGTCCGTCCCTACCAGCTCGTGGTCGACGCGCACCCCCGGGGTGCCTGGACCGGCCCCCACCCCGAGGATGAAGCGCCCACCCGACACGGCGTCGATGGTCGCCGTGGACTGGGCCAGTTGTTCCGCGTTGCGCAGGGAGGGCAGCAGGACGGCGGTTCCCAGGCGGACCCGGGTGGTGACCGAGGCCACTGCGGCCAGCAGGGTGAGCGGTTCGGCCCGTGGTCGGGCCAGGAGCGAGTCGCCGACCCACACCGAGTCGAATCCGAGCTGTTCAGCTTGCTGGGCCAGCTCCACCAAGGGTCTGGGGTCCCCGTCGCATGGTTCGTAGATGACAGCCTCGCGGCTGGGGAGGAGGAGTCCGATCTCGGCCATGGTCCGACGCTAGCGTTCGGTCACCGCACCGGCCGGGGAGGGCGCCATGACTGCACGAGAACACCCTGACAGCAGGTACCGCTACGCGCCGGGCATCGAGCCCTATTCGGGTGGTGTGATCGCCACCGAAGGGCACCGGATTCGTCACGTCGAGGTGACCGGTTGGCCCCGTTGGCAGGACGGGTTCTCGCTGATCGAGGAGTACCTGAGCGCTCGTGGTCTGGATCGCCGGTCGTTGTGTGCGGTCGAGTTGCGGTGCCCCCAACCCCACACCTTCGACGGGTTCATCTCCTTCAACGGGGACTACCGGGCCCAGCTGGCCGGGTGGGACCTGCTGGTCGGCGATGACAATCCGGTGGCTCGCACCAACGTGGCCCCCGTCCACCACCCCCCGCTCGAGACGGTGCTGGCCGGGTTCAGCGTGGTGGTCCCCGAACCCCTCGATCGACCGACCTTCGTGGTCGCTGGTGCGGGCGACCTGGTCGACCAGGCCGACCTCCGCCCCGAAGCCATCGTCGATGGCCAGGGCAGCGACGGGGGGCCATGGGGGGCCCGGGTCGACCAGGTGCTCGACGAGATGGAGAGCCGCCTGGCTGCGCTCGGGGTCGGCTGGGACCTGGTGACCGACATCGACGTGTACTGCGCCACGGCGGGATGGAGCGATGCCTTGGATCGTCTGATGGCCAGATGCGGTTCGGCTGCGGCCAGGGGGTTGCACTGGTTTCTCAGCCACCCACCCATCACCGGGCTGAGCTTCGAGATGGACCTCAGGGGTGTCGTGGACCGGGACCGGTTGTGAGCGGTAGGGCTCAGGTCGGAGCTTGCCTATTTCCCATCTGCGGCCCGATGAGGGGGAGCGGGTAGTGCGACGCTTGACGGACGAGGAGATCGGGCGGTTCCGCTCCGACGGTGTCGTGCACGTCCCGGGTGCGCTGGACACGGTGGCGGCGGGGGAGATGCTGGCCGTCGTCGAGGACCTCATCGCTGCCCCGAGTCGCCGAGGAGGCTCGATGACCCCGGTCGGTAACGAGGGGATGTTCTTCCAGGACCGGCACCTGTTCCCCCGCGACCAACGCTTCCGGGACTTTCTCGACGATCCGACCCTGGCTGCCATGGCCGCCGACGCCACGGGGTCGGACCAGATTCGGTGTTACTTCGAGCATGTGTTCGTCAAGGATCCGGGGACCGAGGAACAGTTCGTGTGGCACCAGGACCGTCCCTACTGGGCGGTCGACGGCACCCAGGTGTGCTCGACGTGGGTGGCACTCACCGCTGCCGATGCGGACTCCAGCGCCCTGGAGTTCGTGCGCGGTTCACACCTGTGGGGCAGGACGTTCCGCCCTGAGTTCCCGGCCCTCGACGGACGCGATCCCGAAGAGGTCGAGGCGGCGCTGTGGGAGGGGATCGCCGAACACATTCGAAGCTACGACGACATCGCGCCTGCGTTCGAGGACCATCCCGAGGACTACGAGGTGCTGTCGTGGGCCGTCGAACCCGGGGACGCTCTGTTGTTCGATTTCCGGACCGTGCACCGCAGCGGGCCCAACGGGGGACGTCGCCGACGGGCAGCCATCAGCTGGCGCTGGTTGGGCGATGATGCGATCTGGGACCCCAAACCGGGGGCCGACCCCATCGTGACTGATGCGGACACCACGACCGAGCCGGGCCAGGTCATCCGCGACGATGACACCTTCCCGCTGGTGTTCTCCCGCTGACCTTGCTCAGCCCGAGGGTGCTCCGGTTGGTGGGCTAGGAGCCGAACAGTGGCACCTTGGCCTTGGCGTAGGTCCCCTTGTAGACGACCTTGTCACCCTCGAAGTGCAGCAGGTCCAGACCCCGCCACGAGGTGGGCTCGCCTTTCACCTCCAGGGTGCAGCGCCAGGCCGCCATGACCTTGCCCGTCTCGGCGTCGATGAACAGGTCCTCGTCGAGGAACTTCATCTCCCCAAAGGCCCCTTCGAACTGTGGGCGGAACGCGGCCTTGACCGCTTCGAATCCCTCGTTGCGGGTCCCGTTGAACTCGTCGTACACCCCGTCGGGGTGGAAGTAGGCCATCATCCCGTCGAGGTCGGCCCTGTTGAAGGCATCGAGGAAGTTGTCGGTCAGGGACTGGAGTTCAGCGCGTCGGTCGGCCATGGCCCCAGGCTAGGTGGCCAGGCGGAGCACCGCGTGCAAGGTGACCTCGGCACCCGCGATGGCGTGGTCGGCGCTGATGGCCTCCGCCTCGTTGTGGCTCAGGCCGTCTTCGCAGGGGATGAACACCATCCCGGTGGGGGCGACCCCGCTGATGTAGCACGCATCGTGCCCGGCCCCCGAGGTGATGTCGACCGGGTGGTGACCTGACCGGTCCGCAGCAGCGCGCAGGGCTGCGCTGATGTCGGGGTCGAAGGTGATGGGGGGCGAGTACCAGATCTGGTCGATCAAGGGCTGGGGGTCGAGCGCGGCGGCGACGTCGCGCATCTCGCGGTCCATCCTGGCCAGCTCCTCGGGGTCGGGGTGACGAAGATCGACGGTCATGGTCACCGATCCGGCGACTGTGTTGCGGGAGGCCGGGGTGGACGTCAGGACACCCACCGTGGACCTTCCCTGGTCACGGGCTCTCCCGATGTCGTCGACCGCAGCCACCAGGCGGGCCGCGCTCACCATGGCATCGGACCGCCGCTCCATGGGGGTGGTGCCGGCGTGTGACTCCTTGCCGGTGATCGTCACGTCGTACCAACGGATCCCCTGCACCCCGGTCACCACTCCGATCACGTCACCGCTGGCTT
The DNA here is from genome assembly GCA_038135065.1 of Acidimicrobiales bacterium. GTDB lineage: Bacteria > Actinomycetota > Acidimicrobiia > Acidimicrobiales > Poriferisodalaceae > JAYPWI01. The sequence continues at coordinate 3,965 of JAYPWI010000003.1, read as the reverse complement.
CCAGGATCGGACCCTGTTCGATGTGGGGCTCCAGGTAGAAGCCGATGGGCCGCGAGCCGGGCAGCTCCGGCCCGCTGTAGCCGATGCGTTGTAGTTCCTCGCCCAGGGCGGTGCCGTCGGCGGCTCGTGAGGAGAGCCCGGCCTCGAGCGAGATGGCCCCGCCGAACACCCCGCTCCCCAGCATGGCCGGTGGGAAGCGGGCCCCCTCCTCGTTGGTCCACGACACGACCTCGATGGGGGCTGCCGTACGCCGGTCACGGTCGTGCAGGACACGGAGGATCTCGAGGCCCACCATGACCCCGTAGGCCCCGTCGAACTTCCCTCCCGTCGGCTGGCTGTCCAGGTGGCTGCCGATGACTACCGGCTTCCGAGCGGGGTCCGTGCCCTCGTAACGGGCGAAGAGGTTGCCGATCCGGTCGAGGTGGATCGAGCAGCCCAGTTCGGTCGCCCATTCCACGAACTGATCGCGACCGGCCCGGTCGTCGTCGGTCAGGGCGACCCGGGCCACACCACCGGCCGGCGTGGCTCCGATTTCCGCCAGCTGATGCAGGGTGCGCCACAAGCGGTCGCCGTCGACGTGCAGGTCGTCGTGATCAGGATGCCCATCGCCGATGTTGCCCATGGCTGGCACCGTAGCCGGGGTCAGACCAGGGGCCGGTCTGTGGGGGTGATCGGACGGGGGAGTGCAGTGGAGCCCATCAGGGCCTCGTCCACTGCGGCCGCACATGCCCGACCCTCGGCGATGGCCCACACGATCAGGCTCTGCCCGCGACCCATGTCGCCGCACACCCAGACGTCGTTGGCCGACGTGGCGAAGTCGTCGTCGCGTGCCACGTTGGACCGCTCGTCACGTTCGACGCCCAGTTGGGTCAGCAGGCCGCCGTCCTCGGGCCCGGTGAAGCCCATGGCCAGGAACACCCGCTCGCACTCGAGTTCGAACTCCGATCCCTCGACCTTGCGGAACTGGCCGTCGGCGAACTCCACCTCGTGGCCGCGGAGCCCAGTGAGGTTGCCCTCCTCGTCGCCGATGAAGGCCTCGGTGTTCACCGAGTAGACCCGGTCGCCGCCCTCCTCGTGAGCCGAGGAGACCCGGTAGACCATGGGATAGGTGGGCCAGGGATTGGCCGTGCCCCGTTCTTCGGGGGGGCGAGGCATGATCTCGAACTGGTGGACGGACCGGGCCCCTTGGCGATGGGCCGTTCCCAGACAGTCGGCGCCCGTGTCGCCCCCGCCGATGATCACCACTGCCTTGTCACGTGCGGTGATGGGCACCTCGTCGACGCCGAGGTCACCGTGCTGGGCCCGGTTGGCCCAGGGCAGGTACTCCATGGCCTGGTGGATCCCGGTCAGCTCGCGTCCCGGGATGGGGAGGTCGCGCCACTGGGTGGCCCCGCCGGCCAGCACGATGGCATCGAAGTCGGCCCGCAGTTCCGCTGCAGTGATGTCGACTCCGACGTCGACCCCGGTCCGGAACTCGGTGCCTTCGGCTTCCATCTGGGCCAGGCGGCGGTCGATGTGGCGCTTCTCCATCTTGAACTCGGGGATCCCGTAGCGCAGCAGGCCGCCGATGCGGTCGGCTCGCTCGAAGACCACCACGTGGTGGCCGGCCCGGGTGAGCTGCTGGGCTGCCGCAAGGCCGGCGGGCCCCGACCCCACCACGGCGACCCGTCGTCCGGTGGTGGTGGCCGGAGGCTCTGCGGTGACCCACCCCAACTCCCATGCCTTGTCGATGATGGTGACCTCGACCTGCTTGATGGTCACGGGGTCCTGGTTGATGCCCAACACACAGGCCCCCTCGCAGGGGGCTGGGCACAGGCGACCCGTGAACTCGGGGAAGTTGTTGGTGGCATGGAGTCGGTCGATGGCGGCCCGCCACTGATCCCGGTACACGAGGTCGTTCCAGTCCGGGATGATGTTCCCGAGCGGACAGCCGTTGTTGCAGAAAGGAATGCCGCAGTCCATGCAGCGAGCGGCCTGGTCGCGCAGGGTGGCCTCGTCGAATGGTTCGTAGACCTCCTGCCAATCCAGCAGGCGGACGGGGACCGGACGGCGGGTCGGTAGTTCCCTGTCGTGCTTGAGAAAGCCCTTGATGTCTCCCATGGGGTTGCTCCTCGCTTCCGCTCAGCCGTGGGCCGCGGCCATCACCGCTTCCTCGACGTCGCGTCCCTGTTCCTCGGCGGTGGCCATGGCCTCGAGTACCCGGCGGTAGTCCTTGGGCATGACCTTCTTGAAGTGGCGAACCTGGTTGTGCCACCGGTCCTCGATCGCTTGGGCGACGGTCGAGCCCGTCTCGGCGATGTGGGTGCGCAGGGTCTGCCGGACCCATTCTGCGTCCTCGTCCCCCAGGGTGACCTCGAGGTCGACCATCTCGTTGTTGAGGCTTCGGTGGAACACGTCGTCTGGGTCGTAGACGAAGGCAGTGCCCCCGGACATCCCCGCACCGAAGTTCCGTCCGGTGGGTCCTAGGACCAGAACCCTGCCGCCGGTCATGTACTCGCAGGCGTGGTCGCCGACGCCCTCCACCACTGCGGTGGCACCCGAATTGCGAACGCAGAACCGTTCGCCGACCACCCCTCTGAGGTACATCTCACCGGCGGTGGCTCCATACGCGATCACGTTGCCGGCGATGACGTTGTCGGCGGCCACGAAGTCGGGATGGGCATCGGTGGGGGGTTGCACGACGATCCGTCCGCCTGACAGCCCCTTGCCCACGTAGTCGTTGGCATCGCCCCACAGGCGCAGGGTGATACCCCGGGGGACGAAGGCGCCGAAGCTCTGGCCCGCCGAACCCGTGAAGTTGACCTCGATGGTGCCGTCCGCCAGTCCGTCGCCGCCGTGAGCCTTCGTCAGGTGGTGACCCAGCAGGGTGCCCACCGTGCGGTTGACGTTGGTGATCGGGCTGTCGATGACGACCTTCTCGGCCCGCTCCAGGGCTGGCGCAGCCTGCGCGATCAGGTCGTTGTCGAGCGCCTTGTCGAGACCGTGGTCCTGGCCCTGGGAGCAGAAGTTGTCCTGTTCCCAGGGGGAGACGGGCTGATGGAGGATGGGGGAGAGGTCCAGCCCGTCGGCCTTCCAATGAGCGATAGCGTCGGTGACATCGAGTCGGTCGACCCGTCCGATGGCTTCCTCGAGGGTGCGGAACCCGAGTTCGGCCAGGTACTCCCGCACCTCCTGGGCGATGTACTCGAAGAAGTTGACGACGAACTCCGCCTTGCCGCTATAGCGCTCGCGCAGGGTCCGGTTCTGGGTAGCCACGCCGACTGGGCAGGTGTCGAGGTGGCATACCCGCATCATGATGCAGCCGCTCACCACGAGCGGGGCGGTGGCGAAGCCGAATTCCTCGGCCCCCAGCAGGGCGGCGACGATGACGTCGCGACCGGTCTTGAGCTGGCCGTCGGTCTGGACCACGATCCGGTCGCGCAGGCCGTTCATGATGAGGGTCTGCTGGGTCTCGGCCAGGCCCAGTTCCCACGGTCCACCTGCGTGCTTGAGGGAGTTCAACGGGGAAGCGCCCGTGCCCCCGTCGTGGCCGGAGATCAGCACGACGTCGGCTTTGGCCTTGGACACCCCGGCAGCCACGGTCCCCACCCCGTTCTCGGCCACCAGCTTCACGTGGACCCGGGCGTCGGGGTTGGCGTTCTTCAGGTCGTGGATGAGTTGCTTGAGGTCCTCGATCGAATAGATGTCGTGGTGCGGTGGGGGGCTGATCAGGCCGACCCCGGGGGTGGAATGGCGCGTCTTGGCGATCCACGGCCACACCTTGGCCCCTGGCAGCTGTCCACCCTCCCCGGGCTTGGCTCCTTGGGCCATCTTGATCTGGAGATCATCGGCGTTCACCAGGTACTCGCTGGTCACCCCGAAGCGGCCGGACGCCACCTGCTTGATGGCCGAACGGCGGAGGTCCCCGTTGGGGTCGGGGGTGAAGCGGTCTGGATCCTCGCCCCCCTCGCCGGTGTTGGACTTCC
>JAYPWI010000002.1:191903-197766 GCA_038135065.1 Acidimicrobiales bacterium | reverse complement strand
ACGAACCAGTGCTGCCGGGGTCCTCACCCCCCACCAGAAGAGGTCCTGCCCGTCGACGAGCACCACAGGGGCCACACGTTGCAACTCCGGCACGTGTCGGTCCGTGAACGGGTACGGCTCACTCGGAGCGATCACGAGGTCGACATCACAGGCCGCCAGATCATCCTCGCTGTGCATCGCATACGGCACGTCGGAATCTCCGGCGACTCGCACCCCGAGGTGGGCGAGCAGCGAGCCGCCATAGGTCGGTGGCCCGATGGACATCCACGGACGACGCCAGATGGGCACCAGGGCGCTGCGGGCAGCCGGCAGGCCAGGGGGGAGGGCTGGCACCTCGACCTCGATACCGACCCGCTGGCCGAGCTGTTCCAGCGCATCGCCCACGTCATCGAGGGCCGTCACGTGGAGCACCAGGACGTCGATGCCGGCGTCGAGCAGCGCGTCGTGGTCCTCCCGACGGTTCTCCTCACGGTCGACGACCACGACATCAGGGGCCAGCCCCACGATGGCAGCGATGTCGGGATCCTTGGTCCCGCCGACATGGTGCAGGGCGGGCTGCTCGCAGAATCTCGTACACGCCACAGGCTCGATACCCCAGTGAAGGAGAGACTCCGTGACGCTGGGCACCAGGCTGACTACGCGGGGGCGTGCGCCACGAGCCCTCACATCCGGTCCAACAACTCGCGCCGCTTGGCTTCGAACTCTTCGTCGGACACCAATCCCTTGCGACGGAGTTCGTCGAGTTCCTCGATCTGCCGCGCCGCTGACACCGCCGCAGCGGCCGTGGACGGCGGGGCAGCGGCCGGACCCCCACGCCGCTGCTGGTCGATCTGGCGATAGATCTCGTTCTGGACGGCATCGGGCTTTCGCACATCAGAGAACCGCGACTGACCGCTCTCCCCCGCCGATTCGATCAAGAGGTCGCCCGCACCGATCACCCGCTCGAAGAGAGAGCGGCGCGAGTTGACGTTGTTGATGCGGGTCAGGGGAATCTCGATCCCTGTCTTGGTCAGCAAGCCGGTCCGAAAGATCAGACGGTCCGACGTCAAGACGAAGTGGGTGGTGATCCACCGCCCATAGACGAGGATCAGATTGCCGGCAGCGACGACGACCAGCGCCACACCGAGCCAGACGAGGAAACTGAGGCCCGTCCATGCTGCTCCGACGGCGACCGCCACAGCTCCGACAGCTAGCGACCCCGGGCCGGCGAAGGTCCACCAATGAGGCCTGAGGGCCAGCACCAACCGCTCGCCGTCGTGGAGGTAGTCACGGGGAAACGCCATGGGGGGAGGCTACCGGCGGGCCTGCCCCAGACCCGGACCGGTAACGTTCGACAGGTGGCCCGTCTCTTACGGCTCGACCAACTCGACGGCCCACAGCGAGCAGCTGTGGAGAGCGACGCTGCCCCGCTCTGCGTCCTGGCTGGCCCTGGCTCGGGAAAGACCCGAGTTCTCACCCAACGCATCGCCCGGCGGGTCGAGGATGGGACCGCCGATCCCCGCCGGGTCCTCGCGCTGACCTTCACCCGACGCGCGGCGAACGAGGTGCGCCAGCGCCTTGCCAACCTGGGGATCCGGGACCTCGGAGCGGTCGGCACCTTCCACGCAGTGGCCCTGGCCCAGCTCCGCCGCCATGCCATCGACCACGGACGCACCCCCCCAGCCGTCATAGGCCAACGGCGGCCGATCCTGCGTGATCTCCACGCCGGCCGCTCCGATGGTCCGCTGGTTTCCTTCGCCCTTGCCGCCTCGGAGATCGACTGGGCCTGCGCACAGGGCCTTGTGCCCGATGAGTACCGACACGGACCCGGACGCCAGCGGGTGGGCGACGGATCTGCCGTGGCCATCGCTGAACTCCATCGCCGGTTCGTGGAGTACAAGCGTCGCCGACATCTCATGGATTTCGACGACCTACTCGTGCGCTGCCACCACCTGCTCGTCACCGATCCGGCGTTCGCTGATGCGCAGCGGTGGCTGTTCCGTCACATCTTCGTCGACGAGTACCAGGACCTGAACCCGACCCAGTTCGACCTGCTGAGCGGCTGGCTGGGTGACCGATCGGATCTGTTCGTGGTCGGTGATCCCAACCAGGCCATCTACGGTTGGAACGGAGCGAACGCCGACTACCTCACCGGCTTCGCCGATCATTTCCCGACGGCAACGGTGTTGGAGCTCACCACCAACCACCGCAGCACACCGACCCTGGTCCGGTTGGCCAGCACGGTTGTCGGCGGAGCCCTGCCCGAGACGAGCGAGAACGAGATACAGGGCCCTGCTCCTGCGGTGACGTCGTATCCCGACGAGCAGGCCGAGGCCATCGGTATCGCCCGCCACCTGCGCCATCAGCGACAACCCGGTCAATCCTGGGCACGCCATGCCGTGCTGGCGAGAACCAACGAGCAATTGACCATCATCTGCAGGGCCCTCGATCAACTGGACGTGCCCTACCGCCTGCGAGGCAGAGGCGGGCTCCTCCGCCTTCCCGAGGTGGCCCAGGTCGTCGAGCAACTCGTTGCCGCAGGCCCCGACATCGCAGTGGTGGCCGCCGATCTGCTGGCCGAGATCGACGGCGGGCCCGCCGCCCACATCGCAACCCTCGCCCAGCAGTACCTCGACGAGGATCCAGCCCCGGACGGGCGCGCATTCAACAGTTGGCTGCGCACGGTCAGCCCCGCCGACCTCGACCGCGACCACGACGCCGTCGACCTGGTCACGTTCCATGCAGCGAAGGGTCTCGAATGGCCGCATGTGGTCATCGCAGGAATGGAAGAGGGGTTGGTTCCCCTCAAGGCGTCGGATCCCGAGGAGCGTCGACTGTTCTACGTTGCGGTCACCAGAGCCGAACGCTCGGTCCACCTGACGTGGGCACGCCACCGTACGGTCTCGGGCCAGGTGGTGGAGCGTCAACCCAGTCCGTGGCTCGCCATCATCGAGGGAGTGGAGACCGAACCACCCCCCACCCCGCCCGACCGCTTCGTTCCCCTCCTGGCCCAAGCACGTGCCGCAGTTGGCGCCGCAGAACCGCTGGAGCAGCGCAGGCGCCGGGACCGGTTGACCACCTGGCGAGACCGGACCGCCCGGGCTCGGCGTATCTCTGCCCAAGCTGTACTGGACGACGCAACCATCGCGCTCCTCGCAGTCGAGGTCCCTCGCGATCTGGACGATCTGGCCGAGGTGACCGGCACCCGTCCCGAGCGGCTGCGCAGCATCGGTCCGGAGATTCTCGCTCAGCTCGCGGGCGAGTGATCTCCATTGCCGTGGCCGGCGGCTTCGGCCGCCATCGCGCGAAACCGCTCGAAGTCGACCGAGATGAACAGACCGGTGGCCTCGGCTAGAAGTTCTCCGTTCGTCGACCGGGCCTCCGCTCGGGTTCTGATCTTGCGGCCGTCGATCTCGTCGACCCATCCCTCGAAACGAAGGGTGTCGCCGAGCGGCGTCGGCCGACGGTAGGTCACCTCCAGCCCACCGGTCATCCCCGGAGATGCCGAGAGACCTTGGGCCATCCCCATGACCTCGTCGAAGGCCGAGGCCACCCAGCCGCCGTGCGCGTGACCGGGAGGCCCCTCGTACGCGGGGCCGAAGGTGACGGTGCCCACCACTCGCGCTCCCTCGTAGCTCATGACCATCGGAGGGGCCACCGGGTTGGCCCGACCCGACAGCGGACTCCGATCGAGAAACCCCACCTCATCGGGCGACGGATCGTCGGCGGGCGAGATCACCCTCTGCACCTGGGGCAGGGCCCGCAACTCGGCGAGCAATCGTTCGGCGTGATCGACGGCCACGGCCAACTCACCCTCCTCGGGCTCGATGCCGTGCAGGAGGTCAGCCGCACTGCGCAGGCGGTCAGCAAGTTCGGCCAGGCGGCCCACCGGCGCAGGTTCGGCTGGCCGGGAGAACCAGATTTCGAGCCGGTTCGAAGGGCTGGTCGGCTCGTCGTTGTCGGTGGCGTCGCTCATGGGGTCACTCACAGAGCGAGGTCCACCAACACAGGAGCGTGGTCAGACGGCTTGGTTCCCTTGCGAGCAGTGCGGTCGACGAGGCAGAACGAGGCAGCCGCCGCCACAGGGGCCGAACCCAGGAGGAGGTCGATCCTCAGCCCCATCTTCTTGTGGAAGGCGCCATTGCGGTAGTCCCACCAGCTGTACAACCCGGCTTGTTCGTACTGTCGGCGGAACAGATCGACAAGGCCGAACGCTTCGACCTCACGCAACGCCTCCCGCTCGGCCGCGGTGACATGGGTCCGCGGCTCCGGGTTGTCGGGATCCCACACGTCGCGATCATCGGGACAGATGTTGAAATCGCCGCCCACCAGCACAGGCTCGGCGGGATCACATGTTGCATCGAGGTGGGCCCGGAGACGACCAAGCCAGTGGAGCTTGTACCGGTAGTGATCGTGATCCACTTCGCGACCGTTGGGTACGTACACCGAGGTCACCCTCAGCCCGCCACAGGTAGCCGACAGGATTCGTGCCTCCTCATCGGCTTGCGAACCATCACCGAAGTTGGGGAGCGGGTCCGCGATACCAACCTTGGACAGGATGGCTACCCCGTTCCATCGTCCCTCGCCGTGGTGCACGCTCTCGTAGCCCAGCGCCGAGTAGTGGTCATGGGGGAACTGCTCGTCCGCCATCTTCGTTTCCTGCATCAGCAGGACATCGGGGCGGGCATAGGCCAACCACTCGTCAACCCGCTCCATACGGGCATTGAGGCTGTTGACGTTCCAGGTGACCACACGCACGCCGACGAATCTAGCGACGGGCGCGGGGAACGCGCGGCCTCTAGTGTCGCCACGGTGAGCACCCCCCAGACCATCGATGCAGTCCTGTTCGACTTCGGGGGGGTGATCACCACCAGCCCGTTCGAGGCCTTCAACCGTTACGAAGCCGAACTGGGCATTCCCCTCGACACCATTCGCACTATCAACGCCACCAACCCCGACGACAACGCCTGGGCCCGGATGGAGCGCAACGAGGTGACCGTCGAGGAGTTCTCCCGGCTGTTCGAGGACGAAGCATCTGCCGTGGGCCATCAGCTGTCGGGGACCGCCGTGCTCGGCTGTCTCAGCGGCGACGTGCGCCCCCAGATGGTCCGCGCCTTGGACATCCTGGCCGCCCGGGTACGCATCGGGTGCATCACCAACAACATGCGCCAGGGGCACGGGGCCGGCATGGCACGAACGCCAGAGCAAGCCGACCGGGTAGCCGACGCGATGTCACGGTTCGAAGTGGTCATCGAGTCCTCCAAAGTGGGCCTTCGCAAACCGGATCCCCGCATCTACGAACTGGCCTGTCGGGAAATGGGCATCCATGCATCCCGAACCGCATACCTCGACGACCTCGGGGTCAACTGCAAACCCGCCCGGGCACTGGGGATGGCCACCATCAAGGTCGGCGATCCCGACGTCGCCTTGGACGAACTCGAGCAGATCGTCGGCTTCGCTCTGCGCTGAGGTCAGCCCAAGAGGCCGTCGAGCAGCCCGGCAAGTTCTTGCTGGTGCACTGCCATCGAACCGCACGCCGGACTACCCGACTCCGGTCGGCCGACGAGTTGCACCCGCCGGGTCGCACCCAGGAGATCATCGATCCGCGATCTCACGAAACTCCACGGCCCCATGTTGGATGGCTCTTCCTGCAGCCAGACCACCTCGGCGTCGGCCCGGTAGCGAGCCAGCAGGTCGCGCAGTTGGGCCTCGGGCCACGGATACAGCTGTTCGATCCGGATCACTGCCGTATCGGTGGCCGCCCGGGCATCTCGCGCTGCAATGGCGTCGAAGGCCACCTTGCCGCTGCACAACACGACCCGGCGCACCCGCTCGGGGTCGACGCGGGGATCGGGATCGTCCAGGGTTTCCCGGAACCAGCCCG
>JAYPWI010000002.1:154017-191893 GCA_038135065.1 Acidimicrobiales bacterium | reverse complement strand
CGACGAGCTCGAGCGTGCCCCCCTCCGTGAGACCTCCAGCGGGCTCCTGCTGTTGGCAGACCGAAGCAGGGACTTCGGTGTGAACACCACGAGGGGTTGCCGGTTGCCCATTGCCACCTGACGCCTGAGGAGATGGAAGAACTGGCCAGCCGTCGTGGGGTGGACCACGGTGAGATTGCCGCCTGCGCACAGGATGAGGAACCGCTCGATCCGGGCCGAGCTGTGCTCGGGCCCCTGCCCCTCGTAACCGTGCGGCAGCAACAAGGTCAGCCCACTGTGCTGACCCCACTTGTCGTGGGAGGCCGCCAGGAACTGGTCGATGATGATCTGAGCCCCGTTCACGAAGTCGCCGAACTGGGCCTCCCAGGCCACGAGACCCTCGCGGCTGACCACCGAGTAGCCGTACTCCACGCCCATTGCTGCGTATTCGGACAGCATCGAGTCGTAGATGAAGAACGACCCCTGGGCCGGATCGAGGTGACGCAGGGGGAAGTATTCGGATTCGTCGTGGCGATCGACCAGGACGGCGTGGCGGTGAGCAAACGTTCCCCGACGAGTGTCCTGACCACACAAGCGGACCGATCGACCCTCGAGCATGATCGACCCGTAGGCCATCAACTCGGCCAACCCCCAGTCGACGTGGCCGCTGGCAAAGAGCTCTCCCCGCGCCTCGAATTGCCGGGCCAGCTTCGGGTGGAGGCTGAACCCGGGGGGACGAGCCTGGAGGGCATCGTTCACCCGGTCGAGTACCTGCCGTGCGACCCCAGTGGCCACCGGCTCGAACGAAGGGGCGAACCCTGCCGGCGGAGCTGCACTCGGGGGCGTCGCCGAACCCGCCGAACGGGTCTCGTCGAGCACCTGCTGCAAGCTGGCCTCGAATGCATCCAGTTCGGCCGATGCTTCATCGGGGCTGATGTCGCCTCGCCGGACGAGCATCTCGGTGTACAACTCCCGCACCGTGCGCTTCGTGCGGATTCGGTCGTACATCAGCGGCTGCGTGTAGGACGGATCGTCACCCTCGTTGTGACCATGGCGGCGGTAGCACACCAAGTCGACGACGACGTCCTTCGCAAAGCGTTGGCGAAACTCGAAGGCCAGGCGAGCGACCCGCACACATGCTTCGGGATCGTCACCATTGACATGGAACACCGGTGCTTGGACCGTCTTGGCGACATCGGTTGCGTACACCGACGACCGGGCCTGTCCCGGCGGCGTGGTGTAGCCGACCTGGTTGTTGATGATCACGTGGACGGTGCCACCGACTCGATAGCCCGGGATGTTCGACAGGTTGAGCGTCTCCGCTACCACACCCTGGCCCGCGAAGGCCGCGTCTCCGTGCACCACGAGAGGCAGAATCCGGAACGACCCCGCAGGCTCGGTGACGTCCTGGTAGGCCCGCACCATCCCATGCACGACCGGGTCCACTGCCTCGAGGTGGGACGGGTTGGCCGCCAACTGCAAGGGCATCCCATTACCGGACCGGGCAACGAATGTGGTCTCTGCGCCGACGTGGTACTTCACGTCACCCGAGCCCTGGATGGTGTCCGGGTCGACCTGGCCCTCGAACTGACGGAACAGCCGGTCGTACCCCTGGCCCATGACGTTGGACAGCACGTTCAGACGGCCGCGGTGGGCCATCCCGAGCACGACGCGGGCCATCCCACCATCGGCCGCCGCCTCGAGGATGGCGTCGAGAATGGCAATTGCGCTCTCCCCGCCTTCGAGACCGAACCGTTTGTGCCCGACATACCGCTGGTGCAGGAAGCGCTCGAAAGCTTCAGCAGCGCTGATCCGCTCGAGGATGTGGCGCCGATCAGCCTCCGATGGCCGATCGTGACGAATTTCGAGCCGCTGCTGGAGCCATTCGCGCTCGGTCGGATCCTGGATGTGCATGTACTCGACCCCGACCGTGCCGCAGTAGGCCTCCCGCAGGGTGCCCAAGATGTCGCCCAGGGTCATGACGTCGGCACCAGGGACATCGTCGGTCAAGAACTCCCGATCGAGATCCCACACCGTGAGGCCATAGGTGGCGGGATCGAGTTCGGGGTGCATGTTCTGCGGGGCGAGACCAAGCGGATCGAGGTCGGCGATCAGGTGACCCCGGACCCGATACATCTGGATGAGCTTGCGGACCTGCATCTGCTTTCGGGCATAGCCACGGTCCTTGTCTGCGGGGTTGTCGTCCTGCAGCCAGCGCACCGGCTGCTGCGGCACCCCGAGCGACTCGAAAATCCTGTCGTAGAAGCCGTTCTCCCCCAAGACCAGACGGTGCACGGCTCGCAGGAACTCACCTGATTCCGCACCCTGGATGACTCGGTGGTCGTAGGTGTTGGACACCGTGACCGTCGCCGACATGCCGAGGTCAGCGAGCACTCGGGGGTCGGCTCCCTCGTATTCGGCGGGAAAGCCGATCGCCCCGAGACCGACAATGGCCGACTGCCCGGGCATCAACCGGGGCACGCTCTGCACCGTGCCCAGCGTGCCGACGTTGGTGATGGACAGGGTCACCCCACCCAACTCGTCGGCGGTCAGCCGATTGGCCCGCACCCGGGCCACCAGGCCTTCATAGCTGTCGAAGAAATCCTGGAAGGACAGCAGGTTGGCACCCCTGATGCAGGGCACCATCAAAGAGCGAGTCCCATCGGGCCGCTCCACATCAACGGCAATGCCCAGGCCGAGCTCGTCATGGCTCAGGACCCGTGGCGAACCATCCGAACCCTCGACGAAGGTGGTGCTCATGGCGGGAACCTCGTCGAGGGCCCGCACCACCGCATAGGCCAACAGGTGGGTGAATGACACTTTTCCCCGGAGCATTTTGCCCAGGTGGTCGTTGATCAAACGGCGATTCAACTCGAGGAGTTTGGCTGGCACCCGCCGATAGCTGGTGGCCGTGGGGACAGTCAGCGAGGCTTCCATGTTCCGGGCGATCAACGCGCCCACCCCCCGGAGGGGTCGGCCCGGCTCGTCCGGTGACGGGGACGCAGCCGGCGCCGGTGCTGGTTCCGATTCCGGCGTTGTGGCCACGGGGTCCGTCGTGGGCACTTCGAGAACATGCCGTCCGATCGAGGGTGTCTCGACCGGGCCGGGCTCGTCCAGAAAGAGGTCGAACCCCTCGGAGAACGAGTCGACCTCGGCGAGGGCAGCCCCGTCTTGCTGCTCGAACAACTTCCGCCAGCTGGGGTCCACCGCCCCAGGATTGGCCCGCCAGCGGTCGTACATCTCCTCGACGAGCCATGAGTTGGGGCCGAGGCGAGGGTCGTTGGCGGTCATCGCCACAGAGGCTACCGATGCCCAACCCGCAACCAGGCCAGGCCTGCACCCCGTCGTTGCCCGGGCAGCTGCCGAGGCCGATACGTTGGTCCCCCGTGCTGGCCCCCGAGCCGGCAGATCACAGGAGGCGGGCTCCCGATGGCCAGCGAGTTCATCTTCACAATGCGCAAGCTCAATCGGTTCTACCCACCGGACCGGGAGATCCTCAAGGACGTCACCCTGGCCTTCTACCCCGGGGCCAAGATCGGCGTCATCGGCCACAACGGCGCAGGTAAGTCGTCTGTGCTGCGCATCATGGCGGGCCTCGACGACGGCTATACCGGCGAGGCTCGGCTGTCGCCTGGGTACACGGCCGGCTATCTCCCGCAGGAGCCCGAGCTCGATCCGGACCTCGACGTCATGGGCAACGTCATGCAAGGCGTGGCGGCGACCAAGGCCCTGATCGACCGCTACAACGAGGTGTTGGCCATGTGGGGCGATCCCGACGCCGACCTCGAGAAGGTAGGGGCCGAACAAGCCGAACTCGAGGATCGCATCAACGCTGCCAACGCCTGGGATGTGGAACGCCAGGTGCAGATCGCCATGGATGCGCTGCGCGTACCTGCCCCCGATGCCGATGTCACAACCCTGTCAGGTGGTGAGCGCCGTCGGGTCGCCCTGTGCCGCCTCCTGCTCGCCCATCCCGACCTGCTCTTGCTCGACGAGCCCACCAACCACCTCGATGCCGAGTCGGTGGCCTGGCTCGAGCGCTTTCTCCAGGATTACAGCGGAACCGTGGTCGCTGTGACCCACGACCGTTACTTCCTCGACAACGTCGCCGGCTGGATCCTCGAACTCGATCACGGGCATGCCTACCCCTTCGAAGGGAACTACAGCGGGTGGCTCGAGCAGAAACAGCGGCGGTTGCAGCAGGAGGAGAAACAAGCCAGTGCCCGCCAGCAGACCCTCGCGCAGGAGCTGGAGTGGGTGCGCATGGCGCCTCGGGCCCGTCAGGCCAAGAGCAAGGCCCGACTGAGCGCCTACGCCGAATTGCTGGCCGAGCACGAAGCGAATCGGGGCGGCGGGTCCAAGCTCGAGATCAGCATTCCCATGAGCCGCCGCCTGGGGGATCAGGTGATCGATGCCGCTGGTCTACGTAAGGGATTCGGCGACCGCCTGCTGATCGAGGACCTGAGCTTCATCCTCCCCCCAGCCGGCATCGTGGGCGTTGTAGGGGCCAACGGAGCGGGCAAGACCACCCTGTTCAAGATGCTGACCGGGCATGAACAACCCGACGGAGGTGACCTAGCCATCGGTAGCACCGTCGAGTTGGCCTACGTCGACCAGTCCAGGGACAGCCTCCAGCCAGATCTCACCGTCTACCGGGAGATCACGGGCGGCCACGACACTGTCGAGGTAGGGAATCGGGAGATCAACGGGCGGGCCTACGTCGCATCGTTCAACTTCAAGGGCCCGGATCAGCAGAAGCTGGTGGGCGACCTCTCCGGTGGCGAGCGCAACCGGGTCCATCTCGCCAAGGTGCTCAAACAGGGCGGCAACGTCCTGCTCCTCGACGAGCCAACCAACGACCTCGACGTCGACACCCTCCGAGCCCTCGAGGAAGCCCTCATCGCGTTCCCGGGCTGCGCCGTGGTGATCAGCCACGACCGCTGGTTCCTCGACCGGATCGCCACCCATGTCCTGGCCTTCGAAGGAGACAGCCAGGTCCGGTGGTTCGAGGGCAACTTCAGCGACTACGAGGCCTACCGCCGCAAGGAACTCGGCCTCGACGACCAGCCTCGGCCCATCAAGTACAAGCCGCTGGCCCGCTGAGGATCCACATGTTCTAGTTCGCGCGGAACGCGCGAAGTTGCTGGTCAGACTTCTTTTTTCGCGCGCTGAGCAGCCATTTCTCGCGCGGACCGCGCGAGTATCACCCATTTCCGCGCGAATGATGGCTAGGTTGCCTCGTTGCAATCAGCCACCGAGTCCCGAACCCGTCTGGAGACCTCCGCCATGGCCCCGACCTCGACCAACACCAGCACCACGAAGAAGTGGAAGAGCCGTGCCGTGGTGCGCCCGGTCGATGCAGGAAATTCGGCCTATTGCGCAGTGTGCGGCGAGCTCATCAAGTTCCGGGCCAGGGTGCGGGCGGAGCAAATCATCTGCAACGTGTACGTGAAGAACAAGTGGGACCGGGTCGAGCACTACCACCCCGATTGCTACGAGCAGGCCGACGCTCCCTACGGCGAACCCGGGGACTGACCCGCCTTCCCCGTCAGGACCAGCACCCTCATCCCGACCCTGCCGCCATCCGACCGAAGGGTCCAGCTCAGAGAATCTGTGACAGGAACAGCTTCGTCCGGTCCTCGGTGGGATTGTTGAAGAAGTGCTCCGGCGTGCCGACCTCGACGATCTCGCCGCCCTCCATGAAGATGAGTCGGTCGGCCACCTCACGAGCGAACCCCATCTCGTGGGTGACCACCATCATGGTCATCCCCGACTGGGCCAGTTCCTTCATCACGTCCAGCACCTCTTTGATCATCTCGGGATCGAGGGCCGAGGTGGGTTCGTCGAACAACATGACTCGGGGCTCCATGGCCAGGGCCCGGGCGATGGCCACCCGCTGCTGCTGACCACCTGATAGCTGTCCCGGATACTTGGCGGCCTGTTCGGGAATACCCACCCGCTCGAGCAGGGCCATGGCCTGCTCCTCGGCCTCGGCCTTGGCTTTGCGGCGCACCCAGATGGGAGCCAGGGTGATGTTGTCCAGCACCGAGAGGTGGGGGAAGAGGTTGAACTGCTGGAACACCATGCCGACCTCGGACCTGATCCGCTCGATGTTGCGGAGATCATTGGTCAGCTCGACCCCGTCCACCACGATGTCGCCCCCTTGGTGCACCTCGAGCCGGTTGATGCAGCGAATCCAGGTCGACTTGCCCGAACCCGAGGGCCCCAGCACCACCACCACCTCGCGTTCCTTGACGGTCGCGGTGACCCCTTTGAGGGCTTGGAAGTCGCCGTAGTACTTGTCCACTCCCCGACAGACGATCATGTCCTGGCGGGCCGCCAACTCCTCGCTGACCGCCGCGGTCGCGTCGTTGATGCTCATCGGCTACTCCTATCGCTCACCCAGACCGAGACGACGCTCGATCCGCTGGCTGTACTTGGACATGGTGAAGCTGAAGATCCAGTACACGGCTGACACCACGAGGAGGCCCTCGCGCTTGACACCGAGGAACTCGGTCTGGGACGGGATCACGCTATTGGCGATGCGCAGGAAGTCGAAGATGCCGATGATGGCCAGCAGCGATGTCTCCTTGAAGGTGGCGATCGTCTGACCCACCAGCGGAGGGATCGACACCCGCAGGGCTTGGGGCAACACCACGAAGGCCGTCCGCTGGACGTTGGTGAGGCCGACGGCGTCTGCCGCCTCGTACTGTCCACGCCCGACCGCCTGCAGCCCACCGCGCACGTTCTCTGCGAGATAGGCAGCCGAGAACAGGGTGAACCCCACCACCACGGCAGCCAGCTCCGCCATTGACATCCCACCAGGGAGGAAGAGATTCACCATCACCGAGAAGAAGATGAGGATGGTGATGAGGGGAACCCCCCGGAGCACTTCGATGTACACGGTGGACAGCACCCGAAAGATGGGCAGGCGCGACGTGCGGGCCAGGGCCAGCAGCACCCCCAAAGGGAAGGACAGCATCAAGGTCATCACCGCAACGAAGAGGGTGACGCTGAATCCACCGAGGAACGTGTCGCTGGGGGTCACCACCGTGGAAGGGGTGTTGATCATCGTGATGACGTAATGGAGCAATCCGATGGTGAGTACCCAGCCGGCGAGGAATCGCCGTCGCTTGGATGCTCCACCAGCGAAGTTGGGGGCGGCCAGGGCGAACAGGGCGACGACCAGAAAGCTGATCCGCACCTTCTGCAGCATCGGATACCAACCGGCGAACCCGGCCACCCAGTGCAGGAGGGCCAACAGCAGCAACCCCACGGCGATCACCCGGCCCGACTCCCCGATCCCAGGGGAGGTGAGGGCCCACAGCACGAGGCCCCCGAGCCCCGCGAAGGCGACGAACAGAGGGAGATCGACCCGCGCCACGTACCCGTAGTCGAGGGCCGGGTCACGCAGGATGACCCAGTAGGTCACGAAGGGGCTCAGCACCCATCCGATGTTGACCAATGGACCGACCCGGGACTGCCAGTCCATCGACCGAACCCAGCGACCCAGATAGGTCGTCCCCACCAGCAGGACGAACATGACCGTCCAGGGCACCTTGGTGGACAGCACGACCGTCCGTCCGGGCTCGGCAAGGAACTCCCCATTGGCGAATCCGTAGTGGCCGTACGGCACCACCCACAGGCTTCCCACGGCCAGTCCGAGCGCTGTGCCGACCAGCACGGTCACCGGCACGTACACGCTCCGCCGATGCTCTCGAACCCCGAACCAGACCGCGAGTCCCACGGCCAGGAGGACGACAGCTGCCACCCACCACAGGGTCCGGTCCGCCATGGCCTGCCCGAAGCTCTGGCGCACCACTTGATTGGCCGCGTCGAGCAGGGGCTCGCCCTCTTCGTCGAACCGGGCCCCCGGCTCCCGGAGCACGACGCCAAGGGCGATCCCGGCTCCGGCAGCGAGGGCCCATCGGGCCACCCGCCCCAGGGGAACCCCACCCCAGCGAGCCCAGAGACCCGCGCTCACTCCGGCGAGGGCCACCAAGAGACCGAGCGACACCCACACCCGCACGTACTGCGACTCGGGGTACGCCTGGGTGAACAGCAGACGGAGGTTGGTACGCACCGCCGCCCACTGCCGCTCCTCGCTGAACACGAAGTTCAGGAGACCCCGGGCCGCCCAGAGGGCGAAGAGCACCGACACCACGGTGACCACGCCGTTGGTGACGCTGCCGAACAAGTTCTCCCGCAGCCACTGGCCGGGAGGCACCTCGGGCTGGATCGGCGGACCCGCCTCCCGTTCCCCGGCATAGTCCACATCGACCTGGTCCGGACCCAATGAGAGCGGCGTTGGGCGGGAGGTCTCCAACTCAGCCATGTCAGCGCTCCACGATCCGCAGGCGAACGTTCATCGCGTTGACCACCACCGAGATGGTGAGAGAGCACGCCAGGTAGAAGAGCATCCAGATGGACACCACCGGCAATGTCTTGCCGGTCTGGTTGTAGACGGTCTGGCCTACCTGGACCAGGTCGCTGTACCCCACGGCGATGGCCAGCGACGTGTTCTTCGTGAGGTTCAGGTACTGGTTGCCCATCGGCGGCATGATGATGCGGAAGGCTTGGGGCAAGATGACCCGCCGCAGGGCCGTCGAGCGACGCAAGCCGACTGCGGCGGCGGCCTCGGTCTGACCCTTGGGGACGGCCAGGATGCCGCCGCGGACGATCTCGGCGATGAAGGCCGCCGTGTACAGGACGACCCCGAAGAACACTGCTGCGAACCCGATCGACAGGTTCAGCCCGGCTGGGCCGTAGTTGGGGAAGTTGCCCGTCTGCACGATGTTCGGCCGCTGGGCATCGATGGGGCGCCCGGTCCGCCCGTCGCCGAACTTGTCGCCCAGCACCTCGAAGAGATCACGGCCCGAGTTCAGCATCCAGCTCGACAGACCCGGCCACAGCACAACGAGGGCGACGACCAGCGCTGCCCCCACCGCTGCAAAGATCATGCGGAAATAGTCGTCGTCGGTCAGCCGGGCCAGCCCTGCGGGAGTGCGGTGCTGATCGAGGAACCGCCGGATCCACCACACAGCAACCACCACCGCCCCGACACCGAGCAGCGCCTGAAGAGCGACTTGGGGGACGGCGTCGAGTCCACTGGCGATGGCGTCGGGGACAGCGCCGAACCAGCCGAACAGCGGGTGGATGAACCATCCGACGATTCCGAAGGCGGCCACGATGCCAACGGCGCTGAGCACGGGCTGGGTGTCGCGACCGGTGGCATCGTGCAGGGCAACCCGGCGGCGATACACCACACGCCCGGCCACTGCGCCGAGTCCTACGACCAGCAACCACTGGTAGAAGCCATCTGCGATATGCACCCGCGGGATGGAGAGGCCTTTGTTGGAGATATGGATCCAGCCATTCCACGGGCCCTGGTCGAGCCCGACCCGAGGCAGGCCGGCCAGGATCGCCCCGATGAGCAGGATCTGTACCAGCAGCGGAATGTTGCGCAGGGTTTCGATGAAGACGCTGGCCAGTTTCTTCAGCACCCAGTTGTTGCTCAGGCGAGCCAGACCGACCAGCACGCCGAGGACGGTGGCCACGACGATGCCGGCCAGAGCCATACGCAGTGTGTTGACCATGCCCACCCACAGGGCTCGCCCGCCGGTTTCGGGGTCGGTGTCGATGCCCTCCGAGAGGTCGATGCCCGGGTTGACCGACAGGAAGTCGTAGTCGGTGGGCACGTTCCTGGCCTGCAAGTTGTCTCCGGCGCGTGACGCCAGGAACAACAGCGCTCCCAGGACCACGGCCAGGGTGACGACCTGCACCAACCACTTGACCACGGTCGCGTCGCGGTAGAAGGGGGGACGCTGGTGAGCGGCAGTGGCGAGGGATGAATCAGTCAACCTCGGGATCCTCTGGGGCGCAGGTCGTTCGAGCACACGACCGACCCCGGCGGCCGGGAACCGTGGTCCCCGACCGCCGGGTCAGTCAGCCTGTGTGGGGCCGACACCATCACCGGCGTCGACCCGCTGCCGGATCAGCGAGCCGGCGGAGCGTAGATCAGGCCGCCGTCGAGCCAGCCAGCGTTGGCCGACCCGTCACGGGTCAACCCGACCGGGTTCAGGTTGCGGCTGTAGATCTCGTCGTAGTTACCGACCTGGCTGATCACCTGCAGGAAGGCATCGGGGGACAGACCCATGCCGGTCTGCAGCTCGCCCTCGCCGCCGAGCAGGCGGCCGATCTCGGCCGTCGGCGGGTTGGCCGCCATCTCGGCCGCGTTGGCCGAGGTCACGCCGTTCTCGTCAGCGATGATCGTCGCGTAGACGGTCCAGTTGACCACGTCGGCAAAGGCGCTGTCGTTCTGGCCGTATGTCGGGCCCAGCGGCTCCTTGCTGATCGGGGTCGGCGGGAAGATCACCCACTCCTGATCGTCCGGCTGCTGCTCGGCCTTACGGCCCACCAGGCCCGAACCATCGGTGGTGATGATGTCGCAGGCACCCTCGATGAAGTTGTCGGTGACGATGTCGAAGTCCTCGTAGGTCTGCAGGGTGATGGTCACCCCGGCCGCCTCGGCCGCGTCAGCGATGTTCTTCTCGGTAGTCGTACCAGCGTTCGTGCACACCACGGCACCGTCGATGTCGGCGACACCGCTCGATCCCGAGAAGCCGTCGCCGGCCCGTGCCATCAGCTGCTGGCCGTCGTAGTAGGTGGTCGGGCCGAAGTCCATGCCGACCTCGGAGTCACGACTCTGGGTCCAGGTGGTGTTGCGCATCAGCACGTCGACGGTGCCAGTCTGCACTGCAGTGAAGCGCTCGGCGGCGGTCAGTGCCACGAAGTTCACCGCATTGGCGTCTCCGAGAATGGCGGCAGCCACGGCGCGGCAGTAATCGGCGTCGAAGCCTTCCTGGCTGCCATCGGGCTGGGTCACCGAGAAGGCGACAGCGGCACCCGAGACACCGCAGTTGAGGGTGCCCCGCGCCTTGATCTCGTCGAGCAGCGAGCCGTCACTCTGGGCAAGCGCCACCGTCGTGTCCGCTGCTTCAGAACTCTCTTCGGTCGCCTCGTCGCTGTCCCCGCTGCTGCACGCGGCCAGCACGAGGGTGAAGCCCAGTAGCGCGGCGAGCAGTCGCCACGATCGGGTCGTTCGCATATTGCCTCCCTGGCGACGATCGACGTCGCCTGTCTGTTTCTGCCCCCATCTGTCCGCAAGGGCGTCCTGCGAGGCTAGCCACCTCCCCGACCGGTGGCGAACCAACGCCCGGGTGCCCTTTCCGTTACGGTGCAATGGTCCGCATCACACGACGGGAGTTCATCGTGGCGACCGCCGCTGATCATGCCGCAGCTCGGCACATCGCTGAGGCGACCGGCGAACTGCTCGTCGCGGTACGGGACCGCATGTTTCGCCTCGGTGCCGACACCTGGACGGTCCGCGACACCGGCGACCTCGAGGCCCACGACTTCATCGTCGAGGAGCTTCGGCGTCAGTTCCCCGACGACGGCATCCTCTCCGAGGAGGGTCGTGACGATCTGGCTCGGCTGCACAAGGAGCGGGTGTGGATCGTCGACCCGCTGGACGGGACCCGCGAGTTCAGCGAGCCGGGCCGAACCGACTGGGCCGTGCACATCGCCCTGGCCGAGAACGGCGTTCCGACTGCGGGAGCCGTTGCCCTCCCCGCCGTCGGCATCACCCTGGGAACCGACGACCCACCAGACCTTCCACCCCCCCAGGGTGGCCCGCCCCGCATGGTGGTGAGCCGGACCCGTCCCCCAGCAGCAGCCGTGATCGTGGCCCGGGCGATCGGCGCCGAGCTCTACGCACTCGGCTCGGCGGGAGCCAAAGCGATGGCCGTTCTCTTGGGCCATGCCGATATCTATGCCCACTCCGGCGGCCAGTACGAGTGGGACAACTGTGCCCCGGCCGCCGTCGCCATCGCTGCGGGCTGCCACGTCAGCCGCTGCGACGGGTCGGCCCTGCAATACAACGACGCGGATCCGTGGCTTCCCGACTTCGTGATCTGCCGACCGGAACTGGCCGATGACTCGATGACCGCGCTGCGACGAGCCATCGAAGGCTGACTCATCGGTCGGAGTCCAGCAACAGGAGCATCACTTGTGGAACTGAAAGTGACCACCTACGAGGTGGACGGTGACACCGCCACCCTCACCCTGTCCCGCCCACATCGACGCAATGCCTGGACGGGGAGGATGCATACCGAATTTCGTTGGCTGATGGCCCAAGCCGAGGCCGATCCTGGCGTTCGAGCGGTGATCATCACCGGGGCAGGCACCGACTTCTGCGTCGGCGCGGACACAGAAGCCTTACAGGGCCACGCCGACAAGGGGGGCTACGACCCCGGCACCCCGACGGACCTCGCCATGCCCGGCTACGGCGTGCAACAGGAGTTCGACCAGAACTTCGCGTGGATGATGGCCCTGCGGACCACCACCGTGGCCGCCGTCAACGGGGCGGTCGCCGGGGTCGGGCTGGTCCTCGCTTGCTTCTGCGACCTTCGATTTGCGGCCTCCACCGCCAAGGTCACCACCGCCCACGGCCCGATCGGGCTACCCGCCGAGTACGGGCTGTCATGGCTGCTCCCTCGACAGATCGGCCTGACCAGAGCCAACGATCTCCTCCTGTCGAGCCGCATCTTCGAAGCGTCCGAGGTGGCCGACTGGGGCCTGTTCAACCAGGTCGTGCCGGCCGCCGAACTGTCCTCGACCGTTGCGTCATACACCCGTCGACTTCTGGATCGGGTGGCCCCCCACTCACTGGCCACGACCAAACGACAGATCTATCTCGACCAGCACCGCGATGTGGGCACCTCGGTCGCCGAGTCCGACCGCCTTCTCGATGCCGCGATGCGAGAGCCCGACTACCGGGAAGGGGTCAGCGCTCTCATCGAGCGCCGAGCGGCCTCTTGGGCTCGATGAATCGCCCGGTCCCAACGGGGCAGCCGTGATCGCCTAGACCTCCAGGACGGTCACTGTTCCCGTCTCGCCGTTGACCTCCACTAGGGCGCCATCGGGAATCCGCTTGGTGGCCCCCGTCGCCGACACCACGCAGGGAATCCCCAGTTCTCGCGACACGATGATGGCGTGACTCAACGGCGCGCCGACATCGACCACCACCCCTCCGGCCGGGACGAACAATGGGGTCCAGGACGGGTCGGTGATCGGCGCAACCAGCACGTCACCCGGGCTGAGAGCAGTCGGATCGTGACTGTCGAGGACCACCCTGGCTCGTCCCTGTGACACGCCCGGGCAGCCGGGCATTCCCTGGATCGACTCCCCGACCCCCAGCACCTCATGGTGCACGGCGTCCCGCCGAGGCCAATCCGACAACGGTGGTGGATCGCCGTGGATGATGAACGGTTCCTGCAGTTGGGCCACTTCGTCGAAGATGGCCTGCCGTTCGGCAATGGTCTCGGCCACTCCGTCGGGGGCGTCGATGGCTGCTCGCTGCTCGTCGAAGGTCAGCATCGATCCGGAGGTGACCGTGGGAAAGGTGCCGCGCTCGACCATGCGACGACCGAACTCGCGGGATGCCATCCGAGCCTCCTGGATGAACTTGACGCAGTTGGTCTTGGTCCGTTCACGTCCGGGCAGAAAGATCGATGCGGCACGCAAGCCGGCCATGAACTGCCCCTGGGCCCCGGCATCTGCGGCCAGAAGTTCGATGATCTCGGCCGAGAGTCGTTCGCGTTCCTCCGCGAGTTCGCGCTGATGTCCCAGCGGGGCGGCCGACGCCGGCGAGAGCCGCATCCGGTCGATGGCGGCCAGCGCGAGGTCAGGCTCGGTTTCCCACGTCTCGCAGCTGATCTCCCACTCGTTGGGCCCCCGGCTTCCGTACGCGTAGAGGAACTCCTCGAACTGGTTGCAGAACGCCCGCCCGTCGTCGGTGTCCGACCTCTGCAGGCGTTCGTACAGCCCGTCGACTCCCTCGTCGAAGACGGCGCCCAGGATGGCGGAGCCCGCAACGGTCCGCCCCAGATCCCACATCGCGGCCGCAGGCGCAGCCGACTCCACGTCACCGAGCCCGGCAACGAGCTTGAGCACGTCGGTGGGGCGTCCTAGAGCCTCGCAGACCGCGGTGACGATGCCGAGGGGCACGGTGGACAAGAAGGTGATGAAGATGTGTTCGGCGAACAGCTCCCGGAAGCCGTCGTTGAAGGTGTCCTCGATCCAGTCCACCAACTCCCGGTCACCCATCGCTGCGAAATCGGGCCGAGCAGCCCGCATCGCATCCACCTGCCGCGCATGGGATGCCACATCGGGCAGGCCATCGGTGGTGAGCGCCCACCCGAACGTCTGCCCGATCCGAGCTTCCGCCTCGGGTGAGGGATCGTCCGGGTGGGGCTCGTAGGCAGGAATGCCGGGCTGGTTGCCATAGAAGGCATCGTCGATGGCCTGGGCCGACAGCCCTGGGGCTCGCTCGCCGAAGATCCGGCTGAGCGACGCGTTCAGGTAGCAGTATCCGCCGAAGACGCCAAGGAACACCGGGTTGTCCGGATCGAGCTCGTCCTCGGTGAAGGCACCGATACGGATGTAGGCGTCTCGAAATCCGAGCTCCGACATGCGAATGCCGTCGGCGTTGAGAAAGGCGAAGTCGAAGGTGGACATGGCCACCGGATCAGGGAAGACCTCGCCGACATTTGCTCGGGTCCACAGCGGATACCGCTCCGACGTAGCCGTCTCGACGAAATAGCGGCTGACCATGATGCCTCCCCTAGGTTCGCAGGAGGGTCCAAAACCGTTGGACCGGGTGGCCGCCTCCCCCTCGTGGCGGCCACCCGGCCAAATCACGGCCCCTGTGTTGCTGGTCCCCCCAGCGAAGAGCACGAATGATGATGACGGGCGCTTTGCCAACATTCCCGAGGGATGATGTGACCGACGTCACCCTTGTTGGGCGAGACTGTAGCCCGCTGTGATCGTGCCGTCGAGAGGAGATTCGGACAAAGTGGGGAAATGTCCCCCCGACAGCTTCCCCTCGACGCCGCCCAAGGCACCTTCTCGGCAGCGCCGCCCTGGCTGATCGATCCCTCGGCCATCTCATGGCTGCGGGGACTCGATCAGGTTCGCACCCGAACCCGTCAGGCCGTCCCTGCCCTCGTCCGCGGCTCCCGCCGGCCACCGATCGGCCGGCTGGTCGTGACTGTTTGGCGACTCGGCGGGGCGATCGCCCTGTGGTGGCTCCTGGACCGAAGGGGAGCCGACCGGTCACAGCGCCGTCATCGCCTCGCCGTCCGCCTCCGCAGGGCAATGGAGGCCCTCGGGCCAACCTATGTGAAGTTGGCTCAGATCATCTCGGCTGGTGAGGGGCTCTTTCCTGACGAGTTGGTGAGCGAATTCTCGCTCTGTCGTGACCGGGTCACCCCCGAACCGTTCGATCTCGTCGAGGCAACGCTCCGTCGTGAACTGGGCCGCGATCCTTCGGAGATCTTCGCCTCGATCGAGACGACACCCATCGCCGCCGCGTCGATCGCCCAGGTACACGGGGCACGATTGGTGACCGGCGAGGACGTGGTCGTCAAGGTGCAGCGATCCACGGTCGGCACGCTCGTGGGGCGCGATCTGCGGGTCATGGCCTGGCTTGCCCCCATGCTGGTCGGTCGCATCCCTGTGTCGGCGCTGGCGAACCCGCCTGCCTTGGTCGAGTTGTTCGCAGAGACCATCACCGAGGAACTCGACTTCCGTCTCGAGGCCCAAAATCTCCTCGATGTGGCGCGGGTGCTACGGCGACTCGAGCAGGATGACTGGGTGGTGCCGCGACCACATCCGGACCTGGTCAGCCCCCGCATGCTTGTGATGGAACGGGTGGAGGGTTTTGCGTTCACCGATGTGGAGGGGATGCAGGCCGAGGGCATCGACACCCACGCCGTGGTGCGCAACGTGATGGTCGCCTTTCTCGAGTCCTGCACCCTGCATGGGGTCTTCCACGGGGATTTCCATGGCGGCAATCTTTTCGTCCAACCCGATGGCCGGGTGGCCCTGCTTGACTTCGGGATCACGGGTCGTATGAACGATCCGCAACGTCGGGCGTTCGTCCGGCTCATGATGACGGCCACCGTCAACGACGTGAAGGGCCAACTGGGCGCCCTGGCCGAGTTGGGGGCCCTGCCCCTTGATGCGGACCTCGACGCCATCATCAGCGACCTCGGGCTCGACGGACCACCCGTTGATCCGACCACGCTGAGCCAGGAGGAACTCCTGGCCGAGATGCAGCGAGTGGTGAAGGCGCTCCTGGGGTACGGGGCCCGGATGCCGAAGCCCCTGATGCTCTTCGTCAAGAACCTCATCTTCCTGTCGTCGATGATCGGCCACCTGGCCCCCGACATCGACCTGATCGCCGAGGTGCAGCACATCGCCCTTCACTTCGCCATGACCCACGGGGAACGACTGGCCGCAGACAGCGGCCTCGACGTCGCCGCTCCCGACGACATCGACCTCGACGGCTTCAAGGCATCGCTGGGGCTCGAACCCGAGGTGGAGCGCCTCACCTGGTCCGAACTGCGAGAACGGCGGGAGATCATCGTGCGGCGGATGGGCGGCGGCTAGTCCCGTATCTCCACCAGGTCCACTGCCCGACGAGGCTCCGCTCGGCCACCGCACGCAGCCCTCAGGCAATAGCGTGCATGCCCATGCCCGAGCATTTCGACTGGCGAGCCGCCTACCCGGACAAGGTCATCACTCCCGAGGCCGCTGCAGCCACGGTGCGCAGCGGTGACCGGGTCAACTGCGGCATTGCGGAGCCCGTCGCCTTCCTCGAGGCCCTCGGGGCCCGTTCTGACCTCGAGGACGTGACGTTGTTCGTCCCAGCACCCCGTAGGGGTGGGGTGGCGGCTGCAGGCAACCCGGGGATCACCCTGGTGGCTCCCTTCGTGAGCCAGATCTTCCGCCAATCCGGCGTCAGCGCCGAGATGATCCCCCTTCGACTGCAGGACTGGGCTGCGTACGTGCGTCGAAACCCGGCCCGCGTCTCGGTGGTGCAGGTGGCCAGCCCCCTGGCAGATGGCACGGTCCGGCCCGGATCGGTCATGGGCGGCAACGCCGCCATGGTCGATCGACCTCGGGGACCCGACGATCTGGTCTTCGGACTGGTCAACCCCGTGGTGCCCCAGGTCCACGGCGACGCCTTCAACATCGACGACTTCGACGCCCTGATCGAGATCCCCTCCGAGGGGGCAACCCCCGTGTACGACGAACGGCGCCCGCCGGACGAACTCGAGCCCTTCATCGGCGCGCTCGACGAGTTGATCCCCCACGGAGCCACCGTGCAGTCGGGCATCGGCGGCCTGACCGAGGTAGCGCTGTCGGCGATGACACACAAGCGGGACCTCGGCATCCACACCGAGGTACTCAGCCAGGGCCTGATCGACCTCATGCGAAGCGGTGCGGCCACCGGCGCACGTAAGACCATCTACCCGCATGTGGCAGTGTTCACCATCTCCCTGCCCGAGACCTTCGCCTACATCGATGACAACCCGGCCTGCCGCATCACTCATGCCGATGTCGCCCTCGATCCTCGGGTCATCGCCCAGAACCGAGATATGCGATGCATCAACTCCGCCGTCGAGATCGATCTGCTCGGCCAGGTGAATGCAGAGATGATCAATGGCGTCCAGTTCAGCGGCGTCGGCGGTCAACTCGACTTCCTGCGTGGCTGTCAGTTGTCCGACGATGCGTTGTCGATCCACATGCTGGCGTCGGTGGCGGGGAAGTCGGGCACGTCACGGATCGTCCCCCGCATCGGCACCAACACCGTCACGGGCACCCGTTACGACACACAGGTCGTGGTCACCGAACACGGCGTTGCCTGGTTGCGAGATGCGACCGTACGCCAGAAGGCCGAGCGATTGATCGCCATCGCTCATCCCGACCACCGGGAGGAACTCACCGACGCAGCCCGGCGAGACGGACTGCTCTGAAGCCGACCCGTCAGGAGCGATGGGCGAGGAACATCGAGTTGGCCCGGTCCTCTCGAACCGACGTCACTTCGATGTCCACGAAGCCGGCCTCCGTGAGGTACTCGGTGGTCAGCTGATGACCCCACGCAGCCCCAAGGCCGTTGCCTCCGTAGGCCAGCGAGACCTGCATGCAGTGCATGGCCGACATCGTGTAGAGGAACGTGCCCATCGGTTCCGACACCATGTCGGCCAGATCGCTGGACGCCTTTGGCTCGACACACAGGTAGGTACCACCGGGCCGCAACATCCGATGGATGGCCGCCAGCACCTCGGCAGGTCGGCTCTGATCGTGGATGGCGTCGAAGGTCGTCACCAGGTCATAGGCGCCGGTCAGGTCCAGTTCGGCAGCATCCGCCACCTCGAACGACACGTTCGACAGACCGGCCTCGGCCACCCGCTCCCGGGCCATCTCGACCGCCCCGGCCGAGAAGTCGTAGCCGGTGAATCGACTTGCCGGGAAGGCTTCACCGAGGAGCACCATGGCCAAGCCGCTGCCGCACCCCACGTCGGCAACGTCGATGCCCCCCTCGAGCAGTTCCCGCCCACCGGGCAACAGCGGAACGACTGCATCGATGAGGGTACGACGTTGCCGCTCCCCCGAGGACTGGGCCATCAGGGCCTGGAAGGCCGGGTATTCGTCGTAGGGCACCCCGCTCCCGTCGGCGAAGGCCGCTGCAACCTGCTCCTCTACCGAGCCGAGTAGACCCACGTACTGGGCCTGGATGGCGAGGTTGAGGGGCCCCGACCGTCGGGTCAACAGGCCAGCGTGCTCGGTCGGCAGATGGAAGCGCTCGGTCGCTGGGTCGAAGTCGACCACCCCGGCACAGGCCATCCCGCTCAGCCACTCCCGCACCGGGCGGGGATGCAGACCGGCTGCCTCGGCGATGTCCTCACAGGTGGCCGGATCGCGACCGTCCATGGCGTCGAACAGGCCGGTCTTGTGACCGACGCTGATCAACAGCGCAGCAGCACCGCCGTTGAGAATGCCAACCATCTGCTGACCGAAGGCCTTGGCCCGGTCCTTGTCGAACGCACTGTCCCCCATGGGCGCGACGCTAGCGCTCCACGCTGTCAGGCGTTCAGGCCGCAGGGCGAAGGAACACCGGCGCGTCAGGAGTCGAACGCTCGCTGTCGTAGTGGTAGCCGAGATCATCGAAGTCCTGCAGGGCCCGGACCGCAGACACCCGGTTCAACACCAACCACGCAGCCATCGCGCCGCGGGCCTTCTTGGCGTGGAAACTCACGACCTTGTACTGGCCCTTGACCTCGTCGAGGAAGGTCGGAGTGACCAGACGGGCCTGCAGATGCTCCGGCTGGATCACTCCGAAGTACTCGTTGCTGGCCAGGTTCACCACGACCTTCGACTTCCGTTCGGCCAGATCGTCGTTGATGGTCTCCGTGACCGCAGATCCCCAGTAGGCGTAGAGATCGTCGCCTCGGGCAGTGCGGAGCTTCGTTCCCATCTCGAGCCGGTACGGCTGGACGAGATCGAGGGGACGCAGCACACCGTGCAACCCCGACAAGATCCTGATGGTCTTCTGGGCGTGGGTCAGATCCCGCTCTCCGAAGCGGGCGACGTCGAGGCCGGCATAGGTGTCACCGTCGAATGCGAACACGGCCGGCCGAGCGTTGTCCGGTGAGAAGGAGGGTTCCCAGTCCTGGTACCGCTGGACGTTGAGATCGGTGAGGGCCGGGGACAGCGACATCAACGACGCGACGTCGTCGGGGGGCGTCTTCACCAGCACGCTCATGAGCTCAGCCGAGCGATCCACCATCCGGGGCTCGCTGAACTTACGGGTCGGCACGGGCGTCTCGTAGTCGAGGCGCTTGGCGGGCGACAGGAGTATCAGCACGCCTGGGGAGTCTAGGGCTACCGTCGTGCCATGTTCGACGACCCTGAACTCTCCGCCCTTGCCGAGGACACTGCGGCTGGCAATGCCGCCGTTGCCGCCATGCTCGCTCCCCACCCGAAGTTCCACGAAGGGTCGGTCGAAACTGCCCGAGCCGGTCTTCCTGGTGTACCCCAGCCGCCCGTGTTGGAGCACGGAATCACTCGGACCATCGACGGTCCTCGGGGAGAGATCCCCCTCCGCATCTTCGTGCCGGAGAACCCCAAGGGCGTCTACCTCCACATCCATGGAGGGGGCTGGGTCATCGGGTCGGCCTTCACCGCAGATCCCAAGCACGACGCAACAGCCCGCGGCGGCCAGGCAGTGGTGGTATCCGTCGAGTACGGCCTTGCTCCCGAGGAGCCCTATCCAGCCGGTCCCGACGACTGCGAGGCTGCTGCCCTGTGGGTCCTCGAACACGCCCAGTCCGAGTGGGGTGTCGGCGATGTGGTCCTGGGCGGTGAGTCGGCGGGTGGTCACTTGACCGCCGTGACCGCCTTGCGCCTGCGGGACCGGCACGATGCCCTCGAACGGATCAAGGGCCTGAACCTCGTCTACGGCGTCTTCGACCTGTCGATGACCCCCAGCCAGGTTGCCGGTACCGAGCTGTTGCTGATCCCCACCGACACCATGCGCTGGTTCTATGACCACTTTCTCCAGAACGGCGAGGACCTGCGGGATCCCGACATCTCACCGTTGTGGGCCGACCTGAGCGGCTTGCCGCCCTCACTGATGAGCGTGGGAACGAACGATCCACTCCTCGACGATTCCCTGTTCATGGCCGCTCGACTGCAGGCCGCAGGCAACACCGTCACCTTGGACGTCTACCCGGAGGCCATCCACGGCTTCACGGTGCTACCCGGGCCCGCTGGCGAGGTCGCCAACGGTCGGGCGAATGCGTTCATCGCGTCCTGCTGGAGCTGAACATGGCAACCATCGAGCACTACCGGGACATCGGCGACTTCGACTACGGAGCCGTCATCGGGGTGACCCCCATGGTCCGCCGGGTCATCTGTAAGAACCCGACCCCGTTCACCTTCAAGGGAACGGGAACGTACATCGTCGGCCACGGCGAGGTGGCCGTGATCGATGCAGGGCCACCACTGGCCTCTCACCTCGACGATGTGCTGGCTGCCCTCGAGCCCGACGAGGTGGTGACCCATGCCTTCGTCACCCACACCCACAGCGACCACTCTCCGCTGACCGCCGATCTCAAGGAGCGGTCCGGGGCGATCTCCTACGGTTTCGGCCCCCATGGTGCTGTGCGGCCCGACGATCCCGACGATCGGGTCGATTTCTCGGCCTACATCTCCACCGAGGAACAGGAGCGGTACCGCAAGGAGTTCGACGAACTGCCCGACGAACTCAAACGCGAGGGAGCCGACACAGACTTCGTCCCCGACATCGCCCTGCGTGACGGCGATCAGGTGTCGGGCAACGGGTGGACACTGCGCGCCGTGCACACCCCCGGACACTGCTCGAACCACCTCTGCTACGAACTCGTCGAGGAGAACAGCCTGTTCTCGGGTGACCACGTGATGGGCTGGGCGACGAGCGTGGTCGGCCCGCCCGACGGTTCGATGAGGGACTACATGGCCTCGCTGCGCAAGCTGCTCCCCCTCGACCACGAGCGCTACTGGCCGACCCACGGGCCCTCGATCCCCGACCCGACCTCCTATGTGCGGAGCTTCATCGAGCACCGAGAAGAACGCGAGGAGCAGATCATCGGCTACCTGGCCGACGGGCCGCAGAAGATCGCTGACTTCGTTCCCACCATGTACGAGGGCTACGACAAGCGCCTGTGGTACCCGGCGGCCGGGTCGGTGCACGCCCACATGCTCCATCTCGTCGAGACGGGTCGAGCCGTGGTGGTCGACGACCACGGTGACCCAAAGCTGACGGCCACCTACGCCCTGGTGTGATGACACCGTCGGGACTCTCTGTCCCCACCTAGCAGCGGCCGCTGACTAGCGTGCCGGGGCGATGCGCCTGGTCATCACCCGCTGCACCGTCGACTATTCGGGACGTCTCGACGCCCACCTCGCCGAAGCCGTCCGGCTAGTGATGGTCAAGGCCGATGGCTGCGTGGCCATCCACGCAGATGGTGGGGCGTACAAGCCGCTGAACTGGATGAACGCACCGAACAGGTTGGTCGAGGAGCCTCCTGTCGGGTCAGAGCAGCTCAGGTGGAGGGTGTCGAACGACAAGGGCGAACGTCTCATCATCACGATGCACGAGGTGCTGTCGGACACCAACACCGAGATGGGCACCGACCCGGGCCTCGTCAAAGACGGGGTCGAGGCTCACCTCCAGGAGTTGGTCGCCGCGAACCCTGACACGATCGAGGCGGGAGCCGTACTTGTGCGGCGCGAGTACCCCACCGACATCGGCCCGGTAGACCTGCTGTGCCGCAATGCCGAAGGCCTCGCCATCGCAGTCGAGATCAAACGCCGCGGCGACATCGACGGGGTCGAGCAACTCACCCGCTACCTGGACTTCCTCAACCGAGACGGCACCCTACGACCGGTCGGCGGGGTCTTCGCCGCCCAGGAGATCAAGCCCCAGGCCCGAGTGTTGGCCGAGGACAGGGGCATTCGCTGCGTGGTGTTGGACTACGACGGCCTGCGGGGACTCGACAACGGGGAGCTGCGTCTTTTCTGATCGCATCGGCGCCCGACGTCTGCGAAGCCGACTGCGACAGCGGGCCCAGATGCTGCTCTCAGTGGATGACGTCAGACCTTGTACATCGTGATGGGTCGCGCCTCGGTCATGACGGCCGGCTGGCGTCTCCAAGGCTTGCCGACGATGAGGCCACCGTCCACGACCTGGGCAGTGCCCGTCACCCAGCTCGATTCGTCCGAGGCCAGGAACAACGCCATGTTCGCGATGTCGTCAGGCTCACCCACCCGGTGCATGGGCTGGGCGTGGCCCATGACGTCGCGCGCATGATCGAGGCGACTCGCCGTCTCAGCGTCGTCGACCTGGCTTCTGGTCCGGCCAGCCATCAAAGAGGTCGCGATGTACCCGGGGCAGATGGCGTTGGCCCGGACCCCGTGTTCGGCCATCTCGAGGGCCATCGACTGCATCATCGAGATCACGCCAGCCTTGGCGACCGTGTAGATGTGGGCGCCGATACCGGCCTCGAGCCCACACACCGACGCGGTGGCGATCATGGAGCCCGATCCCTGCTCGGTCATGACCGGTGCTGCGTGCTTGAGCACGTAGAAGACACCGCGAAGCAGCACGTTCATCGTGGTGTCGTACTCCTCGGACGTGATCGAGGCCATGGGACCGGTGGCCCCGACGAAGCCAGCGTTGGCATACACCACGTCGAGTCGCCCCCACCGGTCGGTGGCCTCACCGATGGCTGCCGACACCGCTCCCTCGTCGACCACGTTGCAGGGCACGAAGACTGCGTCGTCTCCCAACTCGGCAGCGAAGGCAGCGCCGACCTCCTCCTGGAGGTCGGCGACGACCACCTTGCAGCCCTCGGCCACGAACCGCTCAGTGGTGGCGCGACCGATGCCGCTGGCCGCCCCCGTGATGACGGCGACCTTTCCGTCCAGACGTCCCATGGTGGTTTCCTC
This sequence comes from Acidimicrobiales bacterium, assembly GCA_038135065.1. Classification (GTDB taxonomy): domain Bacteria; phylum Actinomycetota; class Acidimicrobiia; order Acidimicrobiales; family Poriferisodalaceae; genus JAYPWI01. The sequence continues at coordinate 168,517 of JAYPWI010000002.1, read as the reverse complement.
TTTCCTCAGGTCTCGGCTCGGATGGCCCTGGTCGGACAACCCGCCTCCATCTTGCTCTCCTGACAGCGCCCGTGGAGCGGAGACTGCGTTCGCCGTCAGGCCCGGGGGACCACAGGCCGGGACGAATCGAAGATCACCGCCTCAGCCAACGCTGCGTGCAACCACACCCGGTACCGGCTGATCAGCCCGTCCTCGAGTTCGAAGAAGCTGAACACCGTGCCCGAGATGGGCTCACCGGTCGGCGGCTTGTTCAACCACGGTCCTCGGTGCACCCCGGTGAACGTCCACCAAGCCATGACTTCGTCCTCTGCTGCGACCACCCGTTCGACGGACACCTCGAGGTCCCCGACGTTGCGGCGAAACCCCACCACGTGGGCCACCAGCCCGTCGCGCCCCGCAGGCCCGCCGAAGGCCTGGTTGGCCTCGTCCACCATGTCGGGGTGGGCGAGTTCGTCGATGAGTTCCAAGCGGCCGCGGGCGACCACCTCCCCGAGGTACACCTCGGCCAGTCGACCCGGAGTGCTCGACAGGCGATCGTCCGACACGCCCATGGTCCTAGGACCTGAACACGCAGAGGCCGTTGTCGATGACGACCCGTTGCTCGTCGGTCCCCTTCTGGGCGATCGTCCGGTACACGGCCTGCTCTCCGTCGACCCATGCCTGCACGGTCAGCGTGTCCCCGGGGAAGACGGGCGAGCTGAACCGACTGTCCATGCTCACGAATCGCTCGGGGTTGCCGTCACACAGGGTGTGCAAGAGGGCTCGTCCCGTGAACCCGTAGGTGCACAGGCCGTGCAGGATGGGCCGAGGGAACCCGGCCAGCTCGGTCGCGAACCACGGATCTGAATGGAGCGGGTTGTAATCGCCCGACAGCCGATACGTGAGGGCCTGGTCGGTCCGCGTCGCGTAGGTGAGTTCGACATCGGGGTCCCGATCCGGAGCGCTGACCTTGGGTGCCGTGTCGCCCTCGACACCGCCGAATCCGCCGGCCCCCCGGATCACCACGGACGACCGCAGCTCGAAGAGCTCCTCACCGCTCTCCTCGAGCACTGCGGAGACCGCGGTGTCGATGATGGCATTCTTTCCCTCGCCCTTGTCCCAGATCCCCGTCACCCGGTCCGTGATGCTCACCGTTCCGGCAACCGGAATCGGCGAGTGCACGGTGATGCCCTGCGAGCCGTGGAGCAACTTGCCCCAGTCCAGCTCACCGACCTGGCTGATCGCCCCGCCGAAGCCGAAGCCGATCACCACCCCCTGGGTGGGGAACGCCTTCTGTTCGATGTGATGACTGTTGTTGGTGGTGAACTCGAGCTCCGAGCCGAACGGGTCCTCGGACCCGGCCCCGATTCCCACTGCGTACAGCAGGGAATCCCGGTAGGTCCACGAGCGGCTGGCCGGCCCGCCGGTAGCCCCGACTGCATCTGGATTGATGGCCATCGTTGTCTCCTCGCTGTGATCGTCGTCGCTGGCTCGGCTAGCCGCCGATGAGGCCGCCATCGTAGGGCTCACCCTGCATGTCGGAGTTGGGCTGGGCGTCTCGGACCAACTGGCGAGCCACATCCGCGATCTGAGTCGGGTCGTCGATGGCATCGTGCACGGGCCCTCGGTGCCACGTGTTGGCGATGCCCAGCAGCCGTCCTGAGGCTTCGAAGACGCGACCTGTCACATCCGCCGATTCGGCACTCATCAACCAGGTGACGATCGGGGCGATGTAGCGCGGGTGCATGAGAGCCTTGTCCTCCTCCGACGCCGACCCCATGCCCAGGTCCTCGGTCATCCTGGTGAGGGCGCCGGGGGCAACTGCGTTGACCCGCACCCCGTACCGCTGCAGCTCACGGGCCGCGATGATGGTGAAGGCCGCGATGCCCATCTTGGCCGCCCCGTAGTTCGTCTGACCCGGGTTGCCGTAGATGCCCGAGACCGAGCTGGTGTTGACGATGGACGCATTGACCGTCTCACCAGCCTTGGCCTTGTCCCGCCAGTACGCGGCGGCCCACCGCGACGGGGCAAAGGTGCCCTTGAGGTGGACCTGGATCACCCCATCCCACTCTGCCTCGGTCATGTTGACCAGCATCCGGTCGCGGAGGATGCCGGCGTTGTTCACCACGCCATGAAGATCGCCGAAGGTTTCGATCGCCTGGTTGACGAGACGCTGGGCACCCTCCCAGTCCGACACGTCATCGCCGTTGGCGATCGCTTCGCCACCCATGTCGCGAATCTCGGCGACCACTTCGTCTGCCGGTCCGAGATCGGATCCCGTGCCGTCCCGGGCCCCACCCAGGTCGTTGACGACCACTCGGGCCCCGTGCTCGGCAAGCATCAGACAATGCTCACGCCCGATACCGCGGGCTCCACCAGTGACGATGACAACCCGGCCTTCGCACAGCTTGCTCATGACGTATTGCGTCCTTCCTGCGTAGCGACGCCCCCCGGTCGACGCGCACACGATGATTCGAACGCCGTACCCCGGGAGCGCCCTTGGTTTTGCTAGCAGATTTTGGAGCGGTCGGCCCCCAACGACTGAAGTGTTCGCCCACAGACGATGTCCGTGCCGCGACCTCATGCAGGACCGGCCGCCGTACCATGCGTGTCCGTGCGTGACGCGATCAGGATTCCCCGATGGGTGCTGATGGTCGGGATTCCCTCGATCGTCATCGCGGTGGTGACCGGGGCCTGGCTCATCGACCGGGCTCGCCACGCTGACACTGTCCAACGCAACGTGAGCGTGGCCGGAGAAACGGTGGGCGGTCTGAGCGATGCAGAGCTGCTCGCCCGAATCGACCTGATCGCCGCCCAGGTGAGCCGTTCCGAGATCGTCATCGAGACCGTCGACGGTTCGAGCAGGTGGACGGCAGGGGAACTCGGTGTCGGCGTGGACGTCGAGGCAACGTTCGCAGCGGTGAAGGCGGCCGGGTCCGGCGCTTCGGGTCCGATCGGTTGGCTCGGTAGGGTCGTCAGCCTCGACGAGGTGGAGATCGAGCTCGCAATCGACCTCGACACGACGCGCTCGGCTTTACAGGCCACCGATGTGCTTCGCACCGAGCCCGTCGAGCCCACCATCGAAGTCATCGACTCGCGCCTTCAGGTCATCGATGCCCGTCCCGGTCACGGCATCGACGTGGAGGACGTCGTGGCCAAGCTTCCGGCAGCTGTCGCCGCGGGCCGCTTCCCCATCGTCGTGGAGGCCGAACTGGTCATCGTGCCGTCCCGCCTCGGCGCCGATGACCTCCAGGGGCCCGTCGACGCCGCCAACGCTCTGATCGACACCAGCCTGGAGGTGCGGATCAACGACTTCCAGACGACCATCCCGCGGGAGATGGTGGCGAGCTGGTTCCGCAGTGAGGTCACCGACGCAGGGGCCGTGGTCGACCTCGAGGTCGATCGCATCCTGCCGGACCTCGAAGCGCTCATGGCCCCGGGCGCAACGGGCAGCGGTGTGGCGACCTTCGACGTCGTCGATGGCGAGGTGCGCATCGTGTCGTCCGACGGAGGCACCGTGTGCTGCGCAGCCAACGCTCCCTACGTGGTGCAGCGCGCCCTGCAGCGGGGGTTGGCCGACGCCGTGCACGAACTTCCGACCCGACCGGCCGTCCCGAGAGAAGGGGTGGAGGAACTCGAGTCCCTCGGAGTGGTCGAACTCGTTGCGTCGTTCACGACGTACCACCCCTGTTGCCAGGGCAGGGTCTCGAACATCCAGAAATTCGCCGACTACATGCACGGAGCGGTGATCGCTCCAGGCGCCTCACTGTCCCTGAACGACTACGTAGGCCGACGCACCGAGGAACGAGGCTTCGTACCCGGCGGGTTCATCTCCAAGGGCGTCCTCGTCCAGGACATCGGCGGGGGCGTATCGCAATTCGCAACCACCATCTTCAACACCGCCTTCTTCGCCGGACTCGATTTCGACTCCTACCAAGCCCACTCCATCTACTTCTCTCGCTATCCCTACGGCCGTGAGGCGACGATCAGCTTTCCCGAACCGGACCTCGTCATCCGCAACAGCACGGATTACGGCGTCTTGATCTGGACGCGCTACACCCCGACGTCGATCACCGTCGAGATGTACTCGACCAAGCACATCGAGGTGGAGGCCCTCGATCCTCGAACCACCTTCGCCGATCAGTGCAGACGGGCCACCACCCGCCGCATTCGTACCTATCCGGACGGGCGTGAGGTGATCGACAGCGTCTTCGCCGTGTATCGGCCTGAAGAGGGCCTGAACTGCGACGGCTCGGTGTCCGACCCCTCCCTCACCACGACCACGACCACGACCACGACCACGACCACGACCACGACCACGACCACGACGGCACCTACCACCACAGCCCCACCCACCACGACCACCACAGCCCCACCCACCACGACGACCACGACCACCACGCCCGAGGGCGAGGGCGACTGAGGTGGATCGCCGCAGGTTCGTTGCGTGGTCGGGCGCAGCAATCCTGACGTCCTGCAGCAGGGCGCCCCGTGGCGAGGTGGCCCCGCCTGCCCGCCCCTCGTTGCCGACTCAACCGGCGGAACCGTCAGGTGTCGGGCCCGAGCCGCCCACTACAGCTCCTGCTGCGGCAACAGCATGGTCCGTCGATAGTCCCGCGTCCGCTCCCTTCGCCAACGGAGTCGGCAGTGGTGATCCGGGTCCTGATGTCGTGACGTTGTGGACTGCCTTGGTCGGGGACACCGAGCCTGTCACGTCTGGCGATGCCCTCGTGTCGTGGGAGATCTCCCTCGACCCCGGATTCTCCGCCCCCATTGCCCAGGGCACAGCCCAGGCCCTCCGCCAGGACGGCCACACGCTCCGGGTATCGGTCGCAGGCCTTCCCCCGGATCCGCTGTTCTACCGGTTCACGTGGGAGGGACACCGATCCCCGATCGGTCGAACATCAACCTCGGCCCGTCGCGGAACGTCGATTCGACTCGGGGTGGTCAGCTGTCAGCACTTCGAGGAAGGCACCTTCGCCGCCCTCGGTGCGCTGGCCCAGGACGAACCGGACCTGGTGGTTCACCTCGGCGACTACATCTACGGGCGACCCGGCACCCCGCCACTCGTGCGCAGTCAGGGAATGTATGACCCCAGCGACCTCGACGACTACCGCCGCCTGTACCGCACCTACCGACGCGACCCCGACCTCCAACTCCTCCACGCATCGGCGCCCCTGGTGGCCATCTGGGACGATCACGAGGTCGCCCAGAACGACGCTGGCACCCGATCCGACCAGCGCAGGCCCAGTGCCTACCGAGCCTGGTGGGAGCAGCAGGCGAGCACGATCCCTCCCCCGGATGCGAGCGGCGGCCTCATCATGCATCGACGACTGGACCTCGGTGAGCTGTGCCGCCTGTGGCTCCTCGACGGGCGCCAATACCGGTCGACCCAGGTCTGTCGGCCCGGTTCCCTCCCACCGGCCGCCGACTGGTGTGCGGACCTCGAAGACCCTGATCGGACGATGCTCGGGGAGGCACAAGAACGATGGCTCCTGGAGGGGGTGGCCGACGACGGGCGCTGGGACATCATCGCCCAACCAACAGTCATGGCAGACACATCAGTGACCCTGGGCGGTACCACGGCGATCAACAACGACCAGTGGGACGGATACCCCGTCGCCCGCCAACGGGTGGTTGCGGGTATGGCCACAAACCCACGCAGCCTCGTTCTCAGCGGCGACATCCACGCCGCTGCTGCGGCAGAGGTACGGGCAGGGGGCGTTGCCATCCCCGAGTTCGTGGCTCCCTCGGTCACCACACGCATGGACCCCACTGTGGCGTTGGGGCTGCGACTGGTCCTCGGCGCGTCGCGAGGCTTCAGCCTGTTTCGGCCGGACGTACACGGCTACCTTCTCGTCACCATCGAACGAGATCGGGTGACCGCCCGGTTGCGGTCGGTGGACGCGCAGCGCCCCGGCGACGAGGCAACCGATGCGGCGACCTGGACCGTCCGCGCAGGCCGGTCGCTTCCCACTATCGACTGAGTACCCTCCTGGCCGTGTCCACCATCGACGTGACCGTGGTCGGTGCAGGCCCCGCAGGGATTGCGGCCGCACTCACCGCTGCCCGAGCTGGCCTGGATGTCCTCGTCATCGACCGGGCAACGTTTCCGAGGGACAAGACCTGTGGCGACGGCCTGACGGCCCTCGCCTTGGGCGAGCTCGAGCACTTGGGCATCGACCCTCGCCGCGCCGCTTCCTGGCAGCCCGTCGAGCGCGTTCGGCTCCGCAGCCCGAGGGGTCGGCAGTTGACCCTCCCCATGCCCGCCGACGGTGGACATCATTCGGCGGTCGTGTCTCGTATGGAACTCGATCATCATCTAGTAGTCAGTGCAGGCGAGGCCGGGGTGGACGTGCGGCAGGGCCTGGGCTTCGTCGGTCTCACCCAGCGCGAACGGGAGGGCCACGTCAGCCTCGAACTGTCCGATGGTTCGACAATGTCCACCCGCTGGCTCATTGCGGCCGACGGGATGTGGTCGGCTGTCCGCAAGGCGACGGGCACCGCCCAGAGCGGATATCGAGGTGATTGGCACGCAGCCCGTCAGTACTTCACTTCCACCGGGGAAGGATCACGCGATCAGTGGGTCTGGTTCGAACCTGACCTGTTGCCTGGGTATGCGTGGTCGTTTCCCCTTCCCGGGGGAGTCGTCAACGTGGGCTACGGAATCGTGCGGGGTGACGCCCTGTCGGGCAAGGACTTCGCCCGAACCTGGGCCGAACTGCTCGAACGGCCCCACATCCGCGCGGTCCTCGGCGAGCTGACACCGCAGAGCCCCTACCGAGCATGGCCCATCCCGGCCCGCATCGGCGACCTCGACCTGACAGCAGGGCGGGTGCTGTTCGTCGGTGATGCTGCAGCCGCTACCGACCCCATGACCGGCGAAGGCATCGGACAGGCCCTCGAGACAGGCCGCTTGGCTGCCACTGCGATAGCTGGAGGAGGTCCGACCGGTGTCGTCGCCTCTCGGTACCGAACGCTGATCGCCCGGAACCTCCGAGCCGACGACCGCATGGCCCGGGTGCTCAGCTCACTACTCGCACGACGGTGGGCCGCCGAATCCGCCCTCCGCCTCGTGGACACCTCGGACTGGACGCGGCGGCACTTCGCCCGGTGGATGTTCGAGGACTACCCGCGCGCCCTGATCTGCACCCCTCGGCGCTGGCGGCGCGGGATGTTCACCCCGACCGGGTCGCTCGCTGGATCCTGATTCACCGAACCAACGGTCGTTACCGAACGCGAGATCAGTTGCAGCAACCCTCGCGTGGGAACCATCCTGTTGTGGTGGCTGGGCCCGCCGACGCATCGGAACACCTCACCTTCAGCCGTGACCAGTGGTCGTGCATGAGGGACAGCACCCCTCTCCCCCTGTCGGAGGACGACATCCGTGAGCTGAGCGGTCGAGTCGAACCGGTCAGCGTCGAGGGAGTGCGAGACGTCTATCTTCCCCTGTCCCGGCTGCTGAACCTGCGGGTCCAGGCCGCCTGCCGACTGCGCAGCGACATCTCCCGCTTCTTCGGGCGAGCACAGCCGTCACGTCCGTATCTGATCGGCATCGCTGGCAGCGTGTCAGCGGGCAAGAGCACCACGGCTCGCATCCTGCAAGCCGTGCTGGCCGCCTGGCCCGATCACCCGAAGGTCGACCTTCTCACGACCGATGGCTTCCTGCTCCCCAACGCCGAACTCGAAGAGCGGGGGATCTTGGGACGCAAGGGGTTTCCGGAGTCCTATCGACGCGGCGCTCTCGTCGACTTCTTGCAACTGGTGACCAGCGGTCAGGAACAGGTCGAGGCACCCGTGTACTCCCACATCACCTACGACATCACCGACGAGGTCCAGGTGGTGGAACAGCCCGACATCCTCATCGTCGAGGGGCTGAACGTCCTGCAGACCGGATCCCCCGAAAGCACCCCGTTCGTCTCGGACTTCTTCGACTTCACCATCTATGTCGATGCCGAGGCTGACGACCTCGAGTCGTGGTACGTCGAACGATTCCAACAACTTCGTGCAACTGCATTCCGAGAGCAGAGCGCGTACTTCAGCCGCTTCGCCCATCTGCCCGAGGACGCAGCCGAGGCTGTGGCACGAACCATCTGGCGCTCGATCAACCTCCCGAACCTCCTAGAGAACATCCTGCCCACCAGGGCCCGGGCCGACCTGGTGCTCCACAAGGGCGCCGATCATCGGATCGAGCGGGTCACCCTCCGCCGCAGCTGAGACCTCGGCGGCGGGCCTGTCGTTCGCCGACCCAGCAGTCCATCTCCCGCCAGCGATCGTGCACCCACTGGATCCTGTCGTTGTGGGTCACCGGAATCTCCGCCGACCTGTGCCGGACCGCTCTCACCTCGATCGGTAGGGCGAGGGGGATGGAACGCCACAGCGTCCGCGGATCGGTGAGGCCCTCGTATCCCACATGCCCGACGAACACCACGTCGGTGCCGTGGGGCGCAGCCTCGAGGAGCGCCTGAGGCCCGCCGACCCTGGGCGGCAGCAGGTGGTCCAATTCGCGGGCCCGAGCTGCGGCCTCGGGATCGCTGGCCTCGAGACGAGCCAGTATCCGGGCCCGCACCTCGGGTCGGAACAAACGCCCTTCGGGAAAGATGATCACTGCGCAGTCAGTCGGTAGATCCTTGGCCAGTCGGGCGATCGCCTCGATTTCCGCTTCGGGATTCACCCCCGAGCGCTCCACGAAGTGATGCGGTGCCCGATGGGCGACCATGTCCAGATTGGGTTCCAGGCGGAGTTCTCTCATCAACACCACGCGGATGCCCAAACCTCCGTCCCGGGTCACCAACAGGGGAGCCAGGAACGAATCGAAGATCGACGGGTGTCGGGCGCAGACGCGGAGCGGGCCGCCGCTCAGGAGCTCGTCCCCGTCCACCTCGAGGCGATAGCCAAGGGTCGATCCGAACCAGCGACTCACCACCGCCACCCACAACCGGGTCATGCGAGCCAGACGGTCCTGGTTGGCGTGGTGCCAGTTCCGTAGGCCGAACAGGCTCCACGCCCATACCGCCGCGACGCACACCTGCGTGGCGACCGTGATGGCTGCATAACCGGCCACTGCCAGCAGCAGTCGTGTGGTCGGGAAGCGACGCGGGGCCACCACGAGGTCGACGATGATCGTCACAACGGCCAGGGCCGGTGAGACCAGCACCAGGATGGGGAACCCGATCAGGGCTGCCGGAAGGGTCACGCAGCGGCGAAGGATCATCGAGCGACGCCGGGTGGCGACGGTGCGGGGCGGGCTCACGGCGGTGAAGCGTTCCATGTGGGCACTACCCTCGCCAGTCGTGGCCGGATGCACCTTCTGTTCGATCGTTGCCGGGACGTCGCCATCGCAGCAGGTCCACGAGGACGAGCACGCCCTCGCCTTCATGGACCTGCTCCCGATGACCCCCGGACACTGCCTTGTCGTCCCCAAACGACACGTCGTCGACGTCTGGGATCTCGACGACGACGATGCAGCCCATGTCATGCAGGCGTGCCGAGCAGTTGCTCACGTGATGAAAGAACGCCTCCAACCCCTCGGGGTGAACCTGTTGAACAACAACGGGGCCCATGCCGACCAATCGCAGTTCCACTTCCATGTCCACGTCATTCCCCGGTACGGGCGCGACCGCCTACTCCACCCATGGGAGCGGACGTTCGGTCATCCTGAGCAGATCCGGATGGTGGCCGAGGTCCTGCGGGGTGAGCGGGAACGCGACTCCCTGATGGGCTGACGCGCAGTAGACGCCCTCCACCGCGCATCCATTCGGATCCCACGATGGGACATCGCCCCGACCTCACCAACTAGGTTCACTGCCCATGACCGATCGCTACGCCGACTTCTCTGCACTGACCATTACGGGTCCCGACGAGGACGGAATCCTCGACATCTGCATCGACACCCCGGGCAAGATGAACGCGGTCGACGAGGGGAAGCACCTGGCACTGGCCGACGTCTGGCGGGCCGTCGACACCGACCCCGACACCCGGGTGGCCGTGATCCGGGGAGCGAACGGCACCTTTTCCGCCGGTGGCGATCTGGCCATGATCGAACGCATCATCGACGATGCCGACTTCCGGATGCACGCGTGGAGGGAGGCCCGGGACATCGTCTACAACATGATCAATTGCTCCAAGGTGATCATCTCGGCCATCGAAGGCACCGCCGTCGGAGCTGGCTTGGCGGCGGCCTTCATGGCCGATATCTCGGTGATCGGCCGCAACGCCCGCATCCTCGACGGCCACACCACGCGGGGGGTGGCCGCCGGCGACCATGCCGCAGTGATCTGGCCCCTGCTGTGCGGCATGGCCAAGTCGAAGTACTACCTGCTCACCTGCGACTCGATGACGGGCGAGGAGGCCGAAGCCATGGGACTGGCCAGCCTGTGCGTCGACGACGATCAGGTGGTGGACAAGGCCTACGAGGTCGCTCGCAAGCTCGCAGCGGGCAGCCAATCGGCCATCATGTGGACCAAGTACAGCCTGAACAACTGGCTGCGCATGGCCGGCCCCACCTTCGACACCTCGGTGGCCCTCGAGATGTTGGGCTTCACCGGCTCCGACGTCCGGGAAGGCAGGGCGGCCATCGTCGAGAAGCGCCGCCCGAACTTCGCCTGACCAGGGCCGGGGTCGATCAGCGACCCGTCAGCCGTCGACCACCAGCGGTCGCTCGGGGTCACGAGTCCACTCGCTCAACGAACCGTCGTACACCGACACCTCCCGGCGCCCCAGCAGTTCGGTGAGGACGAAGGCGTCGCTGGTGGCGGCAATGCCCCCGCCGCAATAGGTGATGATCGGCCCTTCGGCAGGTAGGTGATCGAACATGGCGGCCAGGGTGTCCCGGGCCAGGAACCGCTGGGTGTCAGCATCGACCAGCGACACGGCAAAAACGTTGCTGGCCCCCGGGATGTGGCCCGCCCGGCCGTAGCTGAGGTCGGTGCCGTCGTGGTTCTGAGGGGACAGGGCGTTGACGATGCATGTCGAACCGTCGCCGACGGCGGCCTGCACGGCTGCCAGCTCGGCGATCATCTCCGGGCGGGGTCGAGCCTCGAAGGAGGCGTCGAGGTACTGGGGTGCCGACGCAGTCGACACCGGCCGCCCCTCCCCGGTCCAGGACTTCCACCCGCCGTCGAGAACGGCGCACTGTTCGAAGCCGAAGGCCCGCAACATCCAGAAGACCCGGGTGGCCCACATGGTCATCCGCCGGTCGTAGAGCACCACCCGGGTTCCTTCCCCCACCCCCAGAGCCTCCATCGCCGCTGCGAACCGTTCGGGCGTGGGCATGGTGAAGCGCAGATCGCTGTCCGGGTCGCTGAGATCGGTGGTGAGATCGGCGTAGGCAGAGTTGGGGATGTGGCCCTGCGCCCAAGTATCGAACATGGATTCGGCCACAAACCCTCCATCACCGGGCCGCAGGTGGACCGTGCACTCCAGGATGCGGAGATCGGGGTCGTCGAGGTGATCGGCGAGCCATGCTGTGCTGACCAGAGATTCCATGGCGGCCACCCTAGGGTCCCGCAGCACCGAAGGAGGACGGACATGACCGTGCACTACGAGACCGAGGGGCCGGTTGCCATCGTCACCATCGACCGACCCGACCGACGCAATGCGGTCGATGCCACGACGGCGGCCGCCCTGGCCGACGCCTTCCGGCGCTTTGATGGCGACCCCGATCGCAGCGTGGCCGTGCTCACCGGATCCTCGGGGGTCTTCTGCGCAGGCGGCGACCTGCAAGCGGTGGCAGCCGGGGAGGGAGAGAACGTGGTGGAGGTCGACGGCGACGGCCCCATGGGCCCCACCCGGATGTTGCTCTCCAAGCCCGTCATTGCCGCGGTGGAGGGGTACGCCGTGGCCGGTGGGCTCGAGCTGGCGGTGTGGTGTGACCTCAGGGTGGCCGCCCGCGACGCTGTGTTCGGGGTCTACTGCCGCCGGTGGGGGGTACCCCTGGTCGACGGGGGCACGGTGCGTCTTCCCCGCCTCATCGGGCACAGCCATGCCCTTGACATGATCCTCACCGGGCGAGCCGTCGAGGGTCCCGAAGCCCTGTCCATGGGTCTCGCCAACCGCCTGGTCGAGCCGGGGGACGCCCTGCGTGCCGCCCTCGAGCTGGCCAACGACCTGGCCGAGTTCCCCCAGCGCTGCCTCCGAGCCGATCGGCGCTCCTCCTACGAGCAGTGGGGCATGCCCCTCGATTCCGCTCTCATCCACGAGACCCTCCTGGGTCGGGAGGTCATCGCCAGCGGCGAAACCCGACGAGGAGCGACCAAATTCCGTGACGGGGCCGGCCGCCACGGGGCGTTCTGAGGTCTGCGGGGACCGGGTCGGCGTTCGGTCACCCCGAGACGCGCACCTCGGTACACCACGACGGGGCAGAGGGCGGGTCGTCACCGATCAGGACGACGATCATCGGACAACGGGGCGGCTCGGACGGCCAGGGGGTGAACCCATCGGTGGCCACCACCACCACATCGGGGCGGGGTCGGGCCTCGAGGGCGACCGTCAGGCCCCGCACCAGGTCGGTCCCACCACCCCCGACCAGGATCACTTCCTGGGACGATCGCACCCGCTGCGGGCCCTGGGCGTCGGCATCGCAAGTGACCACCACGACGTCGTCGGGCCGCACCCCCGACGACCGCAGCAACCCATCGAGCTCGGTCAGAGCCAGCGCGAGGCGAGCCTCGTCCATCGAGGCGCTGGTGTCGAGGACCACGGCCACCCCGATCCGGGGCCGGCGCAGACTGGGCAGGACCACCCCCGGCGTGGCGGCGGCCCGTCGCGACGGACGGGCATAGGAGTAGTCCACGGCGCCGGTCGTGGCCCCCAGTTCCCTCCGCAGCACGGCACCCAGCACGGTGCGCCAGTCCACGGTCGGATGCAGCACCCCGTTGGCCCACCTCACCAGACCAGCCGGTGCCCCCTCCCGGCGCTGGTGATCCATGACGTCCTGGGCCACCCTCCGGCGGATCAGGTCGGCCTCGGCTGCGTCGACCCCCTCGGAATCCCCATCACCCCCGTGGGGCTCGTTCCATTGCCGATCGTGACCATGGGCGCCGCTACCACAGTCCCGCGGCGGTTGGGGTCGGGGGGCACCGAAGCGGAAGTACTCCTCGGCGAACTGGCCGTCGTGGGCATCGAGGTCGTCAGGGGTCGCCGCATCGAGCCGTGCTCGGATATCGGCGGCCAGGTCGTCGGTGATCTCTGCATCCGCCGCATCGATCCAGTGGTCCACTTCATCGGCCTGCAGTCCCTGCGCCCGGGCCCGTCGGGCATGGTCCCGTAGCAGGTGTCCGCTGAGATGGACCAGCTCGGCCCCCAGGCGATCAGCCCCCCACAGCCCGGCGACGTCGGGATCGACGTACACCCTCCAGGCCTCGTCCACGGCAACCCCACCCGACCCCGGGGCAGACAGCATGCGCATCGCAAACAAGGCAGACGCCAGGTACGGGTGATGGTGCGCGGCCCACAAGCGAGCGGCGGGGGCCAGGTCGGGTTCGCGCCCGCTCGTCACGGCACGAGACCGGCCTCACGCAGGACGGGAACGAAGCGAGCTGCCTCCGGGGGCGCGGCCACCCCGTCAGGGCGGATACGGGCCAGCACCCGAGCGGCCATGGCAGCGACGTCGGGCGCCTGGTCGGCCGCCATCCCCAGCACCTTCCAACCGGCCTGCCACCGCTCGACCGACAGGTCGGCCGCCACCGCAGCGGCGACCGAGGACAGCACCGCGTAGCGCTTGTCGCCTCGCTCGGGCAGGTCCAGGGTGGTCGGGTCGGCCAACAGGGCTTCGGGATCGGGCAGGTCGAGCTCGTCGAGCCAGGTGAGCAACTCCAGGCCCGGCCCCTCACCGACCGCCCCCGCCACCAACATCCGACGGGCCGCCATCGAGGCATTCGCCGCCTCACACGCAGCGAGGAGGCGGGCCGTCATTTCCCATGTGCGGGGTGACGGCCAGGCCTGCCCCGCCGCCGAGCGGTCGGTGGGCGGAGCGCTCAGCAGTGAGGGCCGCAGGGTCACGAAGGCCCCCACCATGCCCGCCGCCTGGGGGATGGTGGCCTCCCACCCCGCCTCCAGGGCCGGCGGCTCGGGATCGGGGAACCCGGCAACCAGGCCGGTGGCCACCTCCTGCGGGTCGACCGCCCACTGCAGATGACAGAACCGGTTGGCCAGGGGCGCGGACAGGTCCCACCCGTCGGCCGCCTGGTCGACGGGATTGGCTGCGGCGACGATGGCCACCTGCTCGGGCAGGATCAGGTCACCGACCACCCGTTCGAGAACCACCCGCAGCAGGGCTGCCTGCACGGCGGGGGGAGCGGTGGAGATCTCGTCGAGAAAAAGCACCCCTCGTCCGGCCTCGGAAAGGTTGACGGCCCATTGGGGAGGGGCGAACCGCACCCCGTCCCCGGCCACGATCGGGAGACCGGCGAAGTCGCTGGGCTCCCGGATGCTGGCGATCACGACCTCGCAGGGCAGCCCGGCCCGCCGAGCCATGGCCGCGACCGCCGAACTCTTCCCCGTCCCCGGAGCTCCCCACACC
>JAYPWI010000002.1:131434-154007 GCA_038135065.1 Acidimicrobiales bacterium | reverse complement strand
CCCACCCGCCCCACCGCCCCCCTCACCCCACCCCCCCGCCGGGCCCCCCGGCCGGCCGCCCCTGGGCCGCGCCCGCCTACCACGCCCCCGCCCCCGGAGCTCCCCCCCCCCCGGCGGGCACCGGGGCGGCCACCGCCAGGGCCAGGGCTTCGACACACACAGGTGGGCTGTTCACCGTTGCATTGTCGCCGTTGGTCGGGTTCGCGGTCGACTCGCTGGGCCGACACCGGCACCGGGACAGCGGTTCCGCCTCCGGTCATTGGCTACGGTTCCAGGCCATGACCGACGCCCAAGAGCAGCACCTCACCGCCCACGAACGGGTCAGCCAGATGACGGGCGGACCCACCGGTCCCCTCCAGGGCATCCGGGTGCTCGACTGCACCCAGGCCATCGCCGGTCCCTGGTCGACCATGATGCTGGCCGACCTCGGTGCCGACGTCATCAAGATCGAACCACCCCGTGGGGACATGCAGCGACCCATGGCCCCCTACACCCGAGAGGACCAGGAGCGGGCCTACGGCGGATCGTTCGGCACCTACAACCGCAACAAGCGAGGCATCGTCCTCGACCTGTTCGACGAGGGTGACCGGGCGACCTTCATGGAGCTCGTCGACACAGCCGACGCAGTAGTCGAGAACATGCGGGCCGGGGTGATGGACAAGATGGGCTGCGGCTGGGAGGTACTCCACGCCCGCAATCCCCGTCTGGTCTACGGCGCCATCCGCGGGTTCGGTGATCCTCGCACCGGGGAGAGCCCCTACGCCGACTGGCCGGCCTACGACGTCATCGCCCAATCGATGGGGGGACTGGTGGCCCAGAACGGCACCGGCCCCGACAATCGCATCCAGGTCGGACCCTTCGTGGGTGACATCTACCCAGGCACGGTGGGGGCGGTCGGCATCCTGGCCGCCATCGTCCACGCCCAGCGCACGGGGGAAGGCCAGTTCGTCGACGTCGGCATGGTCGACTCGATGATGGCCCTCAGCGAGATGGGCATGATGCGGTACTCCTACATGGGGGCCTACGACACCCCGCCCAGCGGCAACCGCAGCGACCTCATCGCCCCCTTCGACGTGTTCGACACCAAGGACGGTCAGGTGGCCATCGCGTCCCCCACCGACAAGCACTTCTACATCCTGGCCGAGGCCATGGGGCATCCCGAGTGGATCGAGGCCGAGGAGGGTCGGACCCTGCGAGGCCGTATGCGCAACCGGGAGATGATCGACACCGCCCTGGCTGACTGGTGCGCCTCGTTGACCAACGCCCAAGTGCTGGACGCCATCGGTGGCCGCGTGCCGTGCGGACCGGTGAACCTTCCCGGCGACCTCTTCTCGGATCCCCATGTGACGGCCCGGGAAATGCTGGTGGCCGTGGAGCAACCCAGCGGCCGGCCCATCGTTCAGGTGGCGTCACCCATCAAGATGACGGCCACCCCCACCGGGGTGCACCGTCGGGCCCCACGCCTCGGCGAACACACCGAGGAGATCCTGGCCGAGCTCGAGCAGGCCAAACAGCGCTTCCAAGCCTGAGTCAGGGCCCGGTTATACCCAGCTGCCGCTGGCGTCATCGGTGGCTCCCGCACACCGATACGCCGCGTCGACAACGGACTGACCCCGGTCGTTGAGCAGGATGCCTTTGCCCATCTTGTTCATGGCGTAGCCCATCGACATCCCCAGGTCCGGGTCGGCGAACCCGATCGACCCACCGGCCCCCACATGGCCGAAGGCGTTGACCCCGATGATCGCCGAGTCGGTGTCACCGAAGGGGCGGCGGCGGTTGTCCATCGACAGCATGAAGCCCTCACCGAAGCGGGTGGGCAGCAACAGGGTGGCGTCCCGTTCGGTGGCCACCGAGACTCGACTCATCCGCCGGGTCTGCCCCGCGCTCACGAACGAGCCCGTGGCAGCCCCGCGATAGGCCAGGGCCATGCCCCGGGCATTGGCCACCCCGCCCCCACCACCGATCTCGGCGCTCCAGGTGGCTGGAGCATTGGGGTCGAACCCACCCTGGTTCATCCAGGCCTTGTTCTGCAGCGATTCCCGATCAGCCAGCAGGGCTCGGGTGAACTCCCCGAACTCCTCCCCGGGCCGCGCCTTGTAGGGGATGACCTTGGCCACCCGGTGGTGTTCGGCCTCGTCGAGCCCGATGTGGAAGTCGGCTCCTGCCGGTCCGGCCACCTCGGCGGCGAAGAACTCGCCGAGGGAGCGACCCGACACCCGGCGGACCAACTCTCCCGCCGTCCACCCGAAGGTCAGCATGTGGTACCCGTTGCGAGTTCCCGGTTCCCACCACGGCTCCTCGGCGGCCAAGCGGTCACACATCAGGTCCCAGTCCACAGCGGCCATCTCAGGCAGGGGGTCAGCGAAGGTGGGCACTCCGGCCGTGTGGTTGAGCATCATCTTGTTGGTGACCTGCTCCTTGCCCCGGGTCGCGAACTCCGGCCACACCTCTGCCACCGGCGCATCGAGATCGAGCTCTCCCCGGTCGGCCAACAGGTGAGCACACAGGGCCACCCCTCCCTTGGTGGACGAGAAGACGGTGACCAGGGTGTCGGACTCCCACGGAGTGCCCTCCCGGTCGACCGAGCCGCCCCACAGGTCGACGACGGTCGTCCCCTCGTGGGTGACGCACACCGACGCCCCGACCTCGCCCCGGGAGACAAAGTTCTCCTCGAACGCCTCCCGAACCGGTTCCCAACCGGTTGCTACCTGCCCGTGCACCTGTGCTTCCATACCCCTAGCTTCGCGTGCGCCGAACCAGCGCACACGCTGATTCGAAACGCACCAACCGGCGCATCGGGCGCCACGGGAAGGCAACCATGAGCGAGTTGGGATTCGACGGACAGGTGGCGGTGGTCACCGGGGCCGGAGGTGGCTTGGGCCGGGAGCATGCCATGCTCCTCGCCTCCCGAGGAGCCAGGGTGGTGGTCAACGACCTCGGTGGCGCAGTGGACGGCACCGGCGGCGACGGTGGACCCGCCCAGCGGGTGGCCGACGAGATCAACGCAGCCGGCGGTGAGGCGATTGCCAACGGCGACTCGGTGGGAACCCCCGAGGGAGGGGCCGCCATCGTCGAGAGCGCCATGTCGGCCTACGGCCGGATCGACATCGTGATCAACAACGCGGGCATTCTCCGGGACAAGACCTTCCACAACATGACCGACGATCTGCTCAGCCCCGTCGTCGACGTCCACCTCAAGGGAGCCTTCTACGTGACCCGACCGGCCTGGGTGCACATGCGCGAGCGAGGCTACGGGCGGGTGATCAACACCGCATCGGCCTCGGGCATCATCGGCAACTTCGGCCAGACCAACTACGGCGCGGCAAAGATGGCCCTCGTCGGGTTCACCAACGTGCTGGCCAAGGAGGGTGAGCGGTACAACATCAAGAGCAACGCCATCGCGCCCGTGGCCCGGACCCGGATGACCGAAGAACTGTTGGGAGCGTTGGCCGACGCAGTCGATCCCCGCGAGGTCGCCCCCCTGGTAACCCTGCTGGCCCACGAGGACTGCCCGGTGAACGGCGAGACGTTCAGCGTGGGCGGTGGCCGGGTGGCCCGCTTCTTCGTCGGCATGACCCGCGGCTGGTGCTCCCCCGGTCACTCCCCCGAAGACATCCTCGAGCACTGGGACGCCATCGAGGATCAAACCGACTACCTGGTCCCCACCACCACGGCCGAGGAGTTCCGCCTCCTGCTCGAGATGCTTCGCAGCCAGGACTGAGCCGATCCGGCCACAGACCTCAAGTCGGCCTGGCCTCGAGTCGACAACATGGTCGGACGAGGAGGTGGGGCGATGACCGACGCTCGAGCGGGGGTACTACGGTGGGGTCCCGTCATGGCGTCGAACCTCCGCTCAGGGTCCCGGTGGGTCCGCCGAGGCCTCGCCCTGGGGACCGCGCTGACCCTGAGCACGTTCGGCGCCCGCGCAGTGTTGGCAGGCGACGGCTGGTCCGAGGTGGTCGAGGGAGAGACCTCCATCCGCGAGATCGTTTACCCAGTCGATGGTCGGGTCTGGTTCCAGGACTCCTGGCTGGCACCCCGTAGCGGCGGGCGTCGGCACCTCGGCGTCGACATGATGGGCGACAAACTGACCCCGTTACTGGCTGCCAGAGCCGGCTGCATCACCTACCTGAACTGGGGTGATCCGGGCGAGAGCAACATGCTGACCCTGACCGATTCCCAGGGCTGGCAGTACCGCTACATCCACCTCAACAACGACTCACCCGGCACCGACGACGGCGCCAACGACTACGACCTGGCCTTCGCCGTACAACCCGGTGAGTGTGTCGAGGCCGGGCAGACGGTCGGCTTCTTGGGTGACAGTGGCAACGCCGAGGAGACACCACCCCACCTGCACTTCGAAATTCGCCGACCGGACGGCTACTGGATCAACCCCTTCCCATCGGTAGAGGCGGCAGCCGACCGCGAGGCGTGTCAAGGCGAGAACGTCAACCCGCCGGCCGAACCGGACCCTGGGTCATCGGAGGGCTATTGGCTCCTCGACAGCAGCGGCCGGGTCCACGCATTCGACGCGCCCCACTTCGGCGATCTGCGTACCGAGGGCATCGAGACCCCGGCGGCGTCGATGGCTGCCACACCCACCGGCGAGGGCTATTGGATCGTCGACCTGCTCGGTGAGGTCCACTCCTTCGGCGACGCGGCCGACCTCGGCGACATGAGGGACCACGAACTCAATGCCCCGATACTGGGCATCGAATCGCATCCCACGGGTGAGGGCTACTGGCTGGTGGCCGGCGACGGGGGCATCTTCGCATTCGGCACCGCTGCCTTCTTGGGGTCGCTCGGCGACCGAACCTTGAATGCACCGGTGATCGGGGTCACGGCAACCGCTGACGGTGAGGGTTACTGGCTGGTGGCCGGGGACGGAGGGGTGTTCGCATTCGGCACGGCCACCTTCTTCGGAAGCGCAGGCAGCCTCGATCTCGTCGCACCGGTCATCGACATGGCCGTCCTACCCGAAGGAGATGGTTACTGGCTCTACGCGGCCGATGGCGGGGTCTTCAGCTACGGCGACGCGCCGTTCCTCGGGTCTGCGCCAGGCACCGGCCGATGTGATCTGAGTCCGGCCGTCGCCCTCGGGGTCAACGCCACGGGCGAGGGGTACTGGATCGCCATGGCGGAGGGCAATGTGCTCACCCTTGGAACCGCGTTCCACCACGGCGACCGTCCCGAGTTGCACCTGCAGGGGTCTGCGGAGTCCCCGGACCCTGCAGAGCATCTGCACGCAACGATCATCGACATGGCCGCCCGGCCACATCCGGTCACCCCACCCGAGATGCCCGACGAGCAGACCGGTAGCGTGGGCACCGATGGTCAAACGTAAGCGACGTCGACCCGCACCCCGCTCTCGATCGAACATCGATCCCATCCGGCCTGGTCGGTTGTCGCCGATGCGCTCGGTGCCCGGCCACATCGGGCGCCCCGATTACGCCCTCACCGGACGCCCTCGGGCAACCGCACCTGCCGACCTCCGCAAAGACGCGGCCGTGATCGAGCGCATGCGCACGGCAGGTACCGCTGCCCGCAGGGTGCTCGCGGCGGTAGCAGCCGAGGTAGCCCCGGGAGTTACCACCGACCACCTCGACGAGGTCTGCCACGAAGCCTGCCTCGCAGAGGGTGGCTATCCGAGCCCCCTCAACTACAACGGCTTTCCCAAGTCGCTGTGCACATCGATCAACGAGGTGATCTGCCACGGCATCCCGGACGATCGACCCCTGCGAGATGGCGAGATCGTGAACTGTGACGTGACGATCTTCCTCGATGGCGTGCACGGCGACACGAGCGAGACCTTCTTCGTGGGTGACGTCGATGCCGACTCCCGACGATTGGTCGAGGTGACGCGCGAGTGCCTGTACCTGGGAATCGGGGCGGTACGACCCGGTGGCTTGGTCAATGAGATCGGTCGGGCCATCCAAGACCACGCAGAGCAACATGGCTTTGGCGTCGTCAGGGAATTCATCGGCCACGGTGTGGGCGAGATCTTCCACCACCGACCCAACATCCCCCACTACTTCGACCCATCCGCTTCCTTCGTGCTCGAACCCGGGATGACCTTCACCATCGAGCCGATGATCACCATCGGCGACTGGCGGGCCGACCTGTGGGACGACGGCTGGACGGCCACCACGAAGGACCTCAGCCGGACAGCCCAGTTCGAGCACACCGTGGTGTTGCACGACGACGGTGTAGAGATCCTCACCGTCGACCCGAGCGAGTCACAGCCCTTCGTAGCCGGAGCCGATCGGGCCACCTGGCCAGGGCAGCTCCCCGTCGCCACGTCGTCGTGAACCTGCCCCTCCGACGCCACCCCACCATCGCAGTCCGGCGGTAGCGTGTCAGGCGATGGGCCGCAGTCGTCGAGTCATGTGTGGACTGGTCACCCTGGTTGCCCTCATCGGCGGGTGTGGGGGCAGCGAGGAAGTCGGCCCTGTCCCAACCACCCTGCCGGTGCTCACCACCCTGCCGCTCAATCTCACGACCACAACGACCGAACCGGTGGTCCAACGCCAGATCTACACGGTCCAGCCGGGAAACACCCTCGGCTTGATCGCCAGCCGCTTCAACACCTCTGTCGAGGCCATCAGGGAGGCCAACGGCCTCCAAGACGACCTGCTCAGCATCGGGCAGACGTTGATCATTCCCCCACCCACGACGGCTGCCCCGACCTCGACGACCGCAGGATGATGGTTGCGCTGTCCGCAAGGGCACGGCGCCGTTCGTTAGGTCGACGCACCGTCCGACTCGGCCCGGCGATATCCCTCCTGGGAATCTTGGCGACCGGGTGCCTCTACACGTCCACCGACTCGGCCGACGAAACCTCCACCGGCGCCACTATCGCCACCTCGAGCACTACAACGACCGAGGTCGAGTTACGCATCTTCTACACGGTGCAACGGGGCGACACCTTGGTCCAGATCGCCAACCGATTCGAGATCGACCTGAACGCCCTGGTGAGGGAGAACGGCATCGCCGACCCCACACGGATCTACGTCGGGCAGCAGCTCCTCATTCCACCTCCGCAGGGTGAGGACGAGGGCCCGTCGCTGACCATAGCGCCGGCCACCAATCCCGACCTACCGCCCATCACGCCACCGCTCGAGGAACTGCTGCGTCAAGCAACCACCAGTACCAGCGAAGCGGGCCCTCAGTGATCGAAGGTTGCCATGACCGGCGAGCCGTGATGGGCCACCATCAGCCATCGCCCGTCGGGCTGACGCCGATACACGTTGACCGAGGTCACCGTGCTCGCACGATGCCCCAGCAGGTTCTCGTCGAGGGTGACCCAGGCCAGATCGCCGCTGATGTGAACGCGGGTATCGGTGAGGATGAACTGCTGGGTGCCCGGGCCCATGCCGATCCGCTCCCAGGAGGCCCGTACCGCCTCCCAGCCGTGCAAGGCCGGCCAACCCGGATGGGTGCAGAAGACATCGTCGTTCTGCTCCCAGAGCGCCAGCAGCGACCGCAGATCGCCAGCCTCGAAGGCGGCATAGAAGGCATCGTTGGTCGCGATCACTGCGGCAACGTCATCGGTAGTCACCGGCCGAACCGTAGTCTCCGCATCCGAGCGTGCCATGTCGTCCTGCACCGACCGACCTTTCGGGGTGACCTCCCGTGACCGGCGGGCGGACGCTCGACGACCTCGACGGACGCGTCGACCGTTGGTGGGGAAGATGGCGCGAACGCCCCTTCATCGACCGGATCATGTTCGCGGCCACCAACGCCGGAGAATTCAGCATGATCTGGCATGGCATCGGCATCGGCCGCGCGCTGACGGGTCGGTGGAGCTGGCGACGAGCAGTGCGCTTCAGCATCGTCATGGGTCTCGAGTCCCTGATCGTCAACCAGGGCATCAAGCGGCTGGTGCGACGCACCCGGCCCAGCACGGCGGCAGACAACACATCGTCGCACCACCTTCGTCAGCCCGTCACCTCGAGCTTCCCTTCCGGGCACTCGTCAGCTGCCTGGTGCGCAGTGACAGTTCTCCGCCCACCGGGCACGAAGGTGGGAACCCTGCCCCTGCTCGGCGCCGTGGTGGCAACCTCCAGAATCCATGTCCGCCTCCACCACGCCAGCGACGTCGTTGCCGGGACCATCGTCGGATGGGCGCTGGGACGACTCGCACGACGCTTCGTGTGGGGCCGCCGCAGCTGACGAGCTGCGCGCCCGGCGATATCGAGAGCTCAGCTCCCCAACGGAGCCGACTTCTCACCACCACGACGCAGCAGGGTGCGAACGTCGAGCAGCAGATCGGTGATCTCGTTGCTGGACACGAGCTCGCGGTGCAAGAAGTCATTCAGCGCGCTGTCGATCACATCGAGAGCCTCGGAGATGATCTGGGGATCCTGAGTATCAGTCATCATCGCCTTCCAACGACCGCAAGGTCGCCTGGTATTCCAGTGCCGTCACCCTAGCGTGATCGTTCACTGTGTGGAGGTCCCATCGATGTGGCGATCGAGGCGCGCCGTCGACCACCCCACGGCCTGGATCGGCCGGGTAGCGTGCCCGCTATGACTAGTTCTCCCCGTCTGGGCGTCACCTTCGGCAGCTTGGGGGTCCTGGGTCCCCCTGCTGTGATGGACATCGCGAGATCGGCCGAGTCGCTGGGCTACTCATCGCTGTGGACCGTGGAAGCAACGGGAACCGACGCGTTCAGCCTCCTCGGGGCAGTGGCCGCCGTCGCCCCTGGACTCGACCTGGCCACGGGCATCGTCCCCGTGCAGGTCCGGACGCCCCCACTGGCCGCCATGACAGCCGCCACGCTGGCCGCCCTCAGTCCCGAGCGGGATGTCCTTCTCGGGCTCGGTGTCTCGGCTCCAGGCATCCTGGGCCAGCACGGGGTCCCAGCGCCGCAGCGGCCGATCGCCATGATGCGGGAATACGTAGCCCTGTTGCGGGAATGCCTGTCGGGCGAGTCAGTCACCTTCGAGGGCGACTTCTGGTCGGTGAAACGCTTCCGGCTCGGCATGCGCATGGGAGAGCGGCGCCCGAAGATCGTCCTGGCGGCCCTCAACCCGCAGATGCTGCGCCTGGCTGGTGAGATCGCAGACGGTGTCCTGCTCAACTACATCCCGGCCAACCACGTCCCCACTGCGATCGCAACGGTTCGGGAGGGGGGCGACGCCGAGATCATGGCCTACGTCCACGCTGCGGTCGGCGACCTAGAGCGATCTGCGGGCTCGGCCCGCCGGGATCTGTTCAACTACGCGATGGCCGATGGCTACGCCAACATGTTCCGAGCCGCCGGCTTCGCAGCCGAGGTCGACGAGCTGAGAGCTCGCCAGGCCGAGCGAGATCGCGACGGGGCACTCGCTGCGATCAGCGAGGACATGATCCAGGCCATCGACTTCATCGGATCGGCCGACGAGGTGACGGACTTCGTGCGCACCTACATCGATGCCGGTATCGAACACCCCGTGCTGATGCCCCTGCCATGGGGCGAGGATCGGCGAGCGGTCACCGATGCAACCATGGAGGCGGCTGCAGCAGCGCTCGGATGAGGGCCTCCGAGGCAGGGCCAACCCACACCCGCCACCTCGATGTGAAGGTCAGCCGCACCGGGGTCGCGCTGTCCATCGGTGGACCGGCCCCCGCCGAACTGAGTTCGACCGCCAGGGCGCTGCCGGTACCGACTTCCAGCATCAGTTCTGCGACCATCGCGTTCTCCGAGACGTGGCGGGAGCCGCGCTGGTGGCCGATGTTGCTGGCCGAAGCGCACCGGGTCCTGCAGGTCGGATCGCCACTCGTCGTCGAGGGCTCGGTCCCCTGGTCGGAACTGACGGACGGCATGGATCTCGGCCATCTCATCGAAGGCGGGGGCTTCACCGTGAGCCGCCCACCTTGCGCTCCCGACCGTTCTCGCTGGCGGGTGCAAGCATGCCGCGCCCACTCGCTGGCCGACACGGTCGGGCCCGCTATGCGGGTGATGATCGCAGGCCTCAACCCCAGCGAGCACGCCGCAACAGCCGGGTACGGCTTCGCCGGGCCGGGAAATCGATTCTGGCCTGCGGCCATGGCTGCCGGGCTCGTGTCGGAACCAGGCAACCCCCGCCATGCCCTCGACCACCACGGGGTGGGCATGACTGACCTGGTCAAGCGAGCAACGCCGCGAGCTGCCGCCCTGGCGCCATCGGAGTACGCGCGCGGGCTGACCCGCCTCGACGCCCTCTGCAGATGGCTCGAACCACAGCTTGTCTGCATCGTCGGCATTACCGGATGGCGGGCAGCTACCGGCGACCGCGGCGCCGTGATCGGTCCCCAGCCCATCAGCCTTGGGGACAGACCCGTCTACGTCATGCCGAACCCGAGCGGACTCAACGCCCACACCAACCACGACGACCTCGTGGCCCACTTCGTTCGAGTGCGCACCGCCGTAACCAGCGCCTGACCGGCGACCCCGCTGCGATGGCCTCACATTCGTTCTGCCTCGAGCCGACAGTGACGGAGAACCGAGTCAGACGGCGGGCCCCGCGACCCTACACTCGTCCACCAATGGGCGACGCCCTTCGCGCCGATGGAGGAATCTCGACCATGAAGGCAGTCATCCTCGCAGGCGGTTTCGGTACCCGACTGAGTGAGGAAACGAACATCCGACCAAAACCCATGGTCGAGATCGGCGAGATGCCGATCCTCTGGCACATCATGAAGATCTACTCGGCCCACGGGATCGACGACTTCATCATCTGCTGCGGCTACAAGGCTCACGTCATCAAGGAGTTCTTTGCCAGCTACGTTCTCCGGACCTCCGACATCACCTTCGACATGTCCCGCAATTCGATGGAGTTTCACGGCCAGACAACCGAGCCATGGCGGGTGACCCTGGTCGACACCGGCTCGGACACCCTCACCGGAGGGCGCCTGCGCAGGGTCAAGGACTACATCGGTGACGAGACCTTCTGTTTGACCTACGGCGACGGAGTGAGCGATGTCCACATCGGCGACCTCGTCGCATTCCACCGGGCCCAGGGGCGCCTCGCCACCCTCACTGCCACCCAACCGGCCGGCCGATTCGGGGCCATCTCCCTCGACCAAGACGACACCATGATCAACTCCTTCAACGAGAAGCCAACTGGGGACGGGGCCTGGATCAACGGCGGCTACTTCGTTCTCGAGGCGGAGGCCATCGAGTACATCGAGGGCGATCACACCACCTGGGAGCAAGAACCCCTCATGAATCTGGCCCGAGACGGGCAACTGAGCGCCTTTAAGCACAGCGGCTTCTGGCAGCCGATGGACACGCTGCGGGACAAGATGCTGCTGGAGGATCTATGGGCATCAGGCGATGCGCCGTGGAAGGTGTGGTCGTGAACCACGACTTCTGGCAGGACCGCCGCGTGTTGCTCACCGGCCACACGGGCTTCAAGGGCGCCTGGCTCGCTCTCTGGCTAGACCAACTCGGCGCAGAGGTCACCGGCCTCGCTCTCGACCCACCCTCGTCACCGTCCCTGTTCGACGCAGCAGACGTCGAAGACGCGCTCTCACGCCACGTCATCGGCGACATCCGGAACTTCGAGACGGTCACCCGGGTGATGAACGCACACCAACCCGACATCGTTCTGCACTTAGCCGCGCAGAGCCTGGTCGTGCCCTCCTACGACCACCCGATCGACACCTATATGACCAACGTGATGGGCACGGCTCATGTCCTCGAGGCCGCCCGCCAGTGTCCATCGGTGCGTGTGGTCCTCAACGTCACAACCGACAAGTGCTACGAGAACCAGGAGTGGCACTGGGGATACCGGGAAGGCGACCCGATGGGGGGCCACGACCCGTATTCGTCGAGCAAGGGGTGCAGTGAACTCCTCACCGCGAGCTATTCCCGGTCCTATTTCAGCGACACGTCGTCGGTTCGTCTCGCATCGGCACGAGCTGGCAACGTCATTGGCGGCGGCGACTGGGCCGACCATCGGATCATCCCCGACTTCATGCGGGCCGTGCTCGCCGGAGAACCGCTGGTGGTTCGCAACCCCGATGCCATCCGGCCGTGGCAGCACGTCCTCGAACCACTCAGTGGCTATCTCACGCTCGCCGAGCGCCTCTTCAGAGGACGCGACGTGGTCGGGGCATGGAATTTCGGACCGTTCGACAACGACGCTCGCACCGTCGGCTGGATCGCCGATCGGTTGACCGAACGCTGGCCCGGGGCATCGTGGCAGACGACCGGGGACGGGGAGCGACCGCACGAGGCCACCTACCTCAAACTCGACTGCAGCAAGGCCCGGGCGGAGTTGGGCTGGTCACCGCGGCTCGATCTGTCGGGGGCCCTCGACTGGATCGTCGAGTGGTACTCGTGTTTTGCCTCCGGCGGCGACATCGCTGCCCTCACACGGGCGCAGATCGAGCGCTACGAGGCGTTGCCATGATGTTCACGCCTGCACCACTGCCCGGCGTCTTCACCATAGATCCCGCCCTCATCGGGGACAGCCGCGGCTTCTTCGCCCGGACCTTTTGCACGACAGAATTCGCCGAACACGGTCTCGAGACGACCTTCGTGCAGTGCAACAGCTCGGGCAACACGTATCGAAACACCGTTCGCGGCCTGCACTTCCAGCGTTCACCCCACGAGGAAGTCAAGGTCGTGCGGTGCATCCGCGGGGCGATCTTCGACGTAGCCGTCGACCTCCGACCTGACAGTGCCACCTACTTACAGTGGTTCGGGGTCGAGCTCACCGCTGAGAACCGACGCATGCTGTACGTGCCTCGAGGCTTCGGTCACGGCTACCAGACCCTGAGCGACAACGCCGAGGTCTTGTATCAGGTGTCCGACCCGTACACCCCGGGTGTTGAGGGCGGCTGTCGATTCGACGATCCTGCTATCGGAGTCACATGGCCGCTCGACACCAGCGATGCCGTCGTCTCGGACAAGGACGCCGCCTGGCCTCTCCTCACCGAGTGAGGCGATGGGCGTTCAGTCGGCGCTGGCCACCCCGACCGGGCAGGTCAGGCCGGTACCACCCAGTCCGCAGTACCCGTTCGGGACCTTGTGCAGATACTGCTGGTGGTAGTGCTCGGCGTAATAGAAGGGGCCCGCGTCGAGGATCTCGGTGGTGATGGATCCCATCCCCGCAGATCGCAGCACGGCACCGAACCGCTCGCGCGACGCCTCGGCGAGGGCGCGTTGGGCCTCGTCGCAGACGTAGATCCCCGAGCGGTACTGGGTGCCGATGTCGTTGCCCTGACGCATGCCCTGGGTCGGGTCGTGGTTCTCCCAGAAGAGTTTGAGCATCTGCTCGTAGCTGGTCAGGTCCGGGTCGAAGACGGCCAAAACAACCTCGTTGTGGCCGGTCAGACCCGAACAAACCTCTTCGTAGGTTGGGTTGGGCGTGATCCCGGCGCTGTAGCCCACAGCAGTGCTGATGACTCCCGGGGCCTGCCAGAACACCCGCTCGGCGCCCCAGAAGCAGCCCATTCCCACCACGAACTGCTCGGAACCTTCAGGAAAGGGCGGAGTCATCGAGGTGCCGAGCACCTCGTGTGCAGCTGGAACGGGCATGGCGACATCGCGCCCGGGCAGGGCCCGGTCCGGCGAGGGCATCTCCAACTTGTTGCTCCACAAGGCCATCACATCACCTCCGACGACGTGCGCATCGAGCGCTCGATCCAGGCTAGGCCTCCGGCGACCCGACCGACAGCGCGAGGGTCAGCGGCGAGGGTCCCGTCGGCGCTAGCTTCGCCCCATGAGTACCTCCCTGATTCCCCAGGAGTCACTGGACCGGATCGGCGACGTTCTCGCCGGACCGGTCACCGTGACCATCGAGCAACGGGAAGCCCAGCGCTACGCCTACGCAGTCGGCGACGAGAACCCCGTCTACTTCGACGAAGCGGCAGCCCAGGCAGCCGGTTACCGCACCCTGACCGTGCCTCCCACCTTCGTCACCCACGCCCTGGTGCAACCCAAGTCGGCGGAGGAACTGCGCACCGATGGTCTGTACCGCGACGGCACCGGAGTGCGACTCGAGGTGAGCCGCATGATGTTCGGGGGCGAGGAGTGGGACTTCCTGGCCCCGGTGTGTGTCGGGGACCAGATCACGGCCACCACCCGCTTGGCCGCCCTGGACCAGAAGGAGGGCTCGAAGGGTCCCTTCGTACGCCAGGTCCGCGAGACCACCTATGTGAACCAGGACGGGGTCGAGGTGGCCCGGTCCCGACAGATCGGAATCGCCCGATGAGCCAGATCACCATCGCCGACGTCTCGGTCGGGGACACCCTTCCCGTGATGGAGAAGGCGGCTACCGAAGCCCAGTTGTTCCTCTACAGCGCAGCCAGTCACAACCCTCACCGGATCCATTACGACCGCGAGTACGCCGGGGTGGAGGGACATGCGGACCTTCTGGTCCACGGCCCCCTGCAGGGATCGTGGCTGACCCAGTTCCTCACGGACTGGGCTGGTCCGGGCGGTCGGTTGCTCAACGTGAACTGGCAGAACCGGGCATCGGCCTATCCCAACGAGGTGGTCACCTTCCACGGCACGGTGACCGCGGTCGACCCCGACAACGGCATCGTCGACCTCGATGTGGAGGAGCGGTCACCGGACGGGAGGGTCATCATGCCCGGGACCGCCCGGGTCAGCCTTCCCGGTGGTGCCGCGTGAAGCTCTCTGTCGAGTTTCCGAGCGTTGCGTACCGTGAGGGACCCGAGCGGGTCCTCGATCTGGCTCGGGCCATCGAGGAGATCGGCTACGACGAGATCGCCGTCTTCGACCATGTGGTCATGGGGTTTCCCGATCCGACCCGCCGCAGTATGTACCCCGCCGAGATGCCCATCCTCGAGGCCCTGATGCTGCTGTCGAACGTGGCCGCAGTCACCGAACGGGTCAGCCTCTCCACCGAGGTGCTCGTGCTGCCACAGCGACAGCCCGTGCTGGTGGCCAAGCAGATCTCCACCTTGGACACCCTGTCGGGTGGCCGGGTCCGCCTCGGGGTGGGTGTCGGGTGGCAGGACAGCGAGTACGACGCGCTCGAGGAAGATTTCTCCACCCGCGGCAAGCGGATGGACGAGGCCATCGACCTCCTTCGGGCCTACTGGCAGGGCGGCCGGGTGGGCTTCGAGGGCGCGTATTACAGCAGCCACGACATGGGCATGGAACCCGTGTCACCCCAGGGCAGTGCGCTCCCCATCTGGATCGGTGGGGTGACCCCACCGGCGCTTCGTCGAACCGCCGAGCGGGGTGACGGGTGGATGGCCGGGGGGATCACCGACGAGGAAGCACTCGAGTTGTTGGCCACCATCCGGTCCCTGGCCGAGGCGGTGGGCCGCGACCCCGACAGCATCGGCACGATGCTGCAGTTGGCCCCTCCACCCCGCACCGAGGAGGACAAGCGGTTCTACGCCGATCTCGATCGGGTCGAGGAACGGGCAGCCGTGATCGCCGCCCTGGGTTTCGACTGGGCCGCCGTGAACGCCACCGCCATCTTCCAGGCGGGGGCCCGCTCGGTCGATGCCATCATCGAACAGCTCGACGAAATCCATACCCGGATCCGCCGTTCGACGGGTTGACACCGACCGAGCCGCTAGATCGCTGACCCTCCTGTCGCTGACCCTCCTATTACCGGCCCTCACGCCCCTGTCAGTGGGAATCCTCGGCGACCGGTTCGGTCGACTCCGAGGCAGCGGACGCACGTCGGCGCCGCACCCACACCCAACCCAAGCCAGCCAACAGGGGAATCCACAGGAGCGGCAACGTCACCCCGGCGACCACCACCACGATCGACACGAGCGCCTCGAGCACGGCAACGCCACGGCCCACCGACTCCGCGAACCCGGGCGCAGCATCGTCGGGCGGGACTGCGAGCCAGTACTGCTCGGCCCGAGCTGATGCGGGCTCACCATCGGGACCCTTCCCCCGCACCGATCCGCTCAGCCAGACGTCCTCCCGAGCCTCGAGGTCGAAGGCGAAGACGGCCTGTTCTCCAGGGGCCAGGGTGGTGGCACCACTGACCAGCACCACATCGTCCTCGTTCTCCAACTCCTCGTCACGAACGGTCAGCTCGCCGATGACCCGATCACCGTCGTTGAGCACCATGTAGCAAACGGTCACCTCCCCGGGACCGCCGAGTTCGACAGACCTCCGCCCAGGACACCCGCTACCCCCGTCATGCCCCTGATAGACGGTCTGGGTGATCTGGAGCGAGGAGCGGTAGACCCGTTGCTCGAGGGTCAGGGTGATGGTGGCCAACGACACCTGGTTCCGCAGGGTCCGCTCCTGGCCTCGCAGTAGCTCTAGTTCCCGCTCCCGCTCCAGCAACTCGCCCTCGAGGGTGGCCACCGTCGCCACCGAGTCGGCATCGGAGAGGAATCCCCGCAAACGCTCGACGCTGACCTCTGCGGTGCGGATCTGGCTCTCGAGGTTCACCAAGCGTTCGGTTACGTCGTCGGTGCTGACCCGTTGATCGACCAGATCACCGACCTCGCCGAGTCGGCCGAGGGTCTCCCCGAACGCCGACGGAGGCACCTTGAACACCAGCACGGTCCGCTGGATGGGATCGGTGGTCGTTTCTTGGCCGAACAACAGGCCACCCGCCGCAGCCACCGTCTGCTGGGCAACAAGGGCACTGGCCGGCACGTCATCGACGACGACCCGGGAGGTCGCCGTGTACACGAGGTCACGGCCCAGGTCGACTGGCTGGAGCGCGGCACCCTCCACTCCGGCTCCGAGTGCGGTGTTCCGCGCGGGCCCCGACTGGCCTCCGCTCGCGACTGCGCCACCATCGGGCTCTTCTTCGTAGGACTCCCCGTCCAAGTCCATTGCAGCGGTCGAGGCACCGTCCTCGATGCTCGCCGCCTCATCCGCGCTGTCCATGCCACCGACGCGACCGCACCCAATGGCCAGCATGCTCAGAACCACTACAAGAGTCGGCGCGTATCGCCTCGATCTCGACATGACGTTCCTCCATCGTCGACCAGCCGTGGTCGCTCGTCATTCTGACGACGAGAACGGCCGCCCGGTTCCCGATTCGTTCCTGACCGCACCACGGCGAACTGGTGACGGCATGGACGGTCCGACACCACCGGTAGGGTGAGGCCCCGACGAGGGGGTCCGATGGGCGACAACCACCAGCTACTGATCGGTACGGTGCCTCAGGGGGCCCTTCGGGCGGACGATTTCGTGGCCCAGGTGGTGCCAACGGCCCCGCCGGAGGACGGCGAGGTCCTGCTGCAGACCCTGGCAGTGACCATCGGGGCAGGTCAGCGGGCCGGCCTGCAAGGATCGGCGAGCTACGCCGGGGCGGCCTCCTCGGGGGTGGTGATGGGAGGCACCGGGGTGGGCCGGGTGGTCGAGTCCCGTTCGCCGGCGTTCAGCCCCGGCGACATGGTGATGGGCCCCACGGGCTGGCAGAGCCTGCCCACGGTGGCCGCAGACCAGTTGATCGCGGTGGACGGCGACCTCGATCCCGCCCTCCTGCTGGGACCGTTGGGCATCAATGGACTGACCGCCTATTTCGGTCTCCACGACATCGGGCACCCAGGTCCCGGGGACACCGTGGTGGTGTCGGCCGCCGCTGGTTCGGTCGGCCACATGGTCGGCCAGATGGGCCGCCTCGCCGGGGCGAAGGTCGTCGGAGTTGCCGGTTCGGAGACCAAGTGCGACCTGCTCTGCGACCGGCTGGGGTTCGACGCAGCCGTGAACTACCGGGCCGACGACTTCCGCGACCGCTTCAAGGCCGCCACCCCAGAGCGCATCGACGTCTATTTCGATAACACGGGGGGCGACATCCTCGCCAGCGCCCTGTTCCGCATGGCGGTCGGGGGCCGGATCGTGTGCTGTGGGGCGGTCAGCCAGTACGACACCTCGACCCCAGGGCCCGGACCGCGGGGCATCCCGGGCCTGTTGGTCAACAATCGGGTGACCATGCAGGGCTTCCTGGTGTTCGATTTCGAGGAACGGTACGCCGAGGCCCGAACCCAGATCTCGTCGTGGCTGCGGCAGGGCGAGCTCGACCCCCTCACCACCGAGTACGCGGGTCTCGAGGCCGCCCCCGGGGCCTTCGTGGACCTGCTCGCCGGAGCAACGGTGGGCACCACGGTGGTCCGCCTCGATCCCTGAGACCCAAGGGGGGCCACGGTTCCGGCCTCCCTTGCTACGGTCGACCTCGACCGATGACCCGGAGGAACCCATGACGGACCGTGACCTGGTGGTCGCCAACCTCGATGCCTGTTGGACCAGCCTCATGGGCCTGCTCGGGTCGCTCGGGGACGATCAATGGGGGGTGCCATCGCTCTGCCCCGAGTGGACGATCCACGGGGTGGCCGCC
This sequence comes from Acidimicrobiales bacterium, assembly GCA_038135065.1. Taxonomy (GTDB): domain Bacteria; phylum Actinomycetota; class Acidimicrobiia; order Acidimicrobiales; family Poriferisodalaceae; genus JAYPWI01. The sequence continues at coordinate 135,738 of JAYPWI010000002.1, read as the reverse complement.
CATCTGGTGTCGGTGGAACAGGTCCTCAGCGGATGGATGCCCGAGAGCCTCGACACCCCTCCACCGTTCGGGGAGGTGGCCGGCCGGTTCGAGGCGGCAATGGCCATGGCACCGGCCGACCTGGTGGAGGTGATGACCGCCACCTTCGACACCCGACGGCGGCAGCTAGGCGTAGCCACCGACGACGACTTCTCGACGCCATCGGTCACCCCGGTCGGCCCCGGCACCTACGGCCGTTTCATGGCCGTCCGCGTCTTCGACGCCTGGATGCACGAGCGGGACTGCCGGGCGCCCTTGGGGCTCGACACGGACAATGGCGGACCGGCAGCCGAAATGTCACTGGACGAGGTCCAGGGCTCCATCGGGTACATCGCCGGCAAGCGGATCGGTCTGACCGACGGGCAAAGCCTGCACTTCGAGATCCGAGGAGCCATGGACCGGGACATCTACGTGGCCGTCGACGGACGGGCCGCCGAGGTCGACTTCCTCGATGCACCCACGGCGACCCTGCACTGCGATGCCATGGCCTTCATGAACCAGGCCTGTGGGCGCATCGACCCCGAGAATGCCATCGAAGCCGGCGACATCCGTTGGTCGGGCGACCAGGCACTGGGCGCCCACGCAGCCCGGAACCTCCGCTTCACCATGTGATCGCCCGGCGGCGGCGTCACTCCCCGTCGGTGAACGACCTGAGCAAGGTCGGATTTTCGAGACGTGAGAGTTCGCCGTTGCGGTGGTCGATCTCGTCGAGGTGTTCGGGATGGGACAGCACCCAGAACCGACGCTCGTACATCGCAGCGATCACCTTGGCTGCCACCTCCGAGGGGTCCATCCCACGTTCGCGCAGCGCATCGGCGATGGCCTGGTTGCGCCGCCGCGCATCCTCTCGTTGCTCGGGGGTCAGGGTGGAAGTCGCCCCGGCCGGACGCTGGCGTCGCAGGTGCTCTGGACGGTTCCGTTGGGCCGTTGCGATATTGGTGTTCACCACCCCGGGGCAGAGCACCGACACGCCGACGTCGGCCTCGGGGTCTCGGGCCATCTCATGGTGCAGGGTCTCCATGATGGCAACCACCCCGAACTTCGCTGCGTTGTAGGGCCCCAGCCCGGGGCCGGCCACCAACCCGGCCACCGACGCAGTGCTCATGACGTGGGACTCTTCGGCCTCGACCAAGTGGGGAAGGAAATGGTGCAAGCCGTGAATCACCCCCCACAGCGACACGTCGATGACCCACTTCCAGTCCACCAACTGCTGATTGCGTATCAGGCCACCACCTCCGACCCCGGCGTTGTTGCACAGGATGTGCACGGCTCCGAAGCGGTCGATGGTGGCCGCGGCCAACGCGCCAACCGAATCGGCGTCGGTCACGTCGGTCACCACCCCGAGGGCCTGCACCCCTGCCGCCTCCACCTCCTCGACGGCCGGACCCAGTGCCCCCGGTTCCACATCGGCCAACACCACGTTGGCTCCCTCGGCGGCCAGGCCCAAGGCCAAGGCCTTGCCGATTCCCGAGCCGGCGCCGGTGACCACGGCGACCCGTCCTTCGATGCGCTCCATGACGCCCCCTTCAGCCGTTGAGCTGTTCGAACCGTTCCATCACGTCGACGTACTCGCTGATCATGTCTTCCACGACCCTGGTTGCTGAGATCGATTCGTTCATCGAGCCCACGATCTGACCGACGAAGTAGTTCGAGAGTTCGACTGCGCCAGCATTCTCGGGGTTCATGGCCGCCCGGTCGATGCGGCGGCTGGCCCGCCCGATCAGCATGGGTTGCAGGGGCATGGGCAGGGTGCCCGGCGAATCCTCCCCCTCCCAGGCATCCGTCCACGCCGATCGAAGCTGGCGGGCCGGCTTGCCCGTCCGACTGCGGGACCGCAGGGTGTCCGACGACGAGGCCGCCAGAAACTTGTCCTTCACCGCAGGGTGGGTCTCCGCTTCGAGGGTGGTGAGCCACACCGAACCGCACCACACCCCCTGGGCGCCCAAGGCGAGGGAGGCTGCTACCTGGCGGCCAGTGCCGATCCCACCCGCGGCCAACACCGGCGTGGGCGCAACGGCGTCGACGATCTCGGGGACGAGCACCATGGTCCCGATCTCACCCGTGTGCCCGCCCGCCTCGTGCCCCTGGGCGATGATGATGTCCACCCCTGCGGCTACATGGCGAACTGCGTGGGACTTCTTTCCGGCCAGGGCTCCCACCAGGACCCCTTGGGCGTGGGCCCGCTCGATCATGTCGGGCGGGGGCGGCCCCAGCGCGTTGACGATCAGCTTGATCGGATAGGAAAAGGCGACGTCCATCAGGGGCACCGCCTGGGCGTAGGTCATGGGCGGCTCGGCCTCACCGGCCATGGGTGTCCGGGCGTCGTCTGCGGGAAGTTCCGGCACCCCGTAGCGGTCGAGGAGGTCGTCGAGGAAGTCGCGATGACCCTGGGGGATCATGCTGCGGAGATCGGTGACCGACTTCCCACCCTCGGCGCTGCCCTCGTATTTGGCCGGCACGATGATGTCGACCCCGAAGGGTTTGTCACCGACCTCGTCCTGGATCCAGCGGAGGTCGATGTCGAGTTGTTCGGGGGTGTGCCCGGCCGCCCCCAGCACACCGAACCCTCCGGCCTTGGTCACAGCAGCGACCACGTCGCGGCAGTGAGTGAACGCAAGGATGGGGACATCCACCCCGAGCAGGTCGCACACCGGTGTCTTCATGGTGCCGAACCTATTCGCTCGCAACGGCCGGCGCTGGCTTCGGGCTACCCCGTGCACGGCCGTGGATGCCAAGATCGATCCATGACCATCACCGCCACCGGCCACAGCTATGTCGATGTCGCGTCGGGCACCCGTCTCGACGTCTGGTACCCAGCGGAGGGATCCGAGCCCCGCCGGTCGTGCCTGGCCGAGCGACTGGGGTTGATTCGCGGTGAGGTGATCACGACCACCATCGACGACCTGGGAGCGCCGGCCGCCGACCTGGCCGACGCCTACCTGCGCCTGCACCTGCTCTCACGCCGGGAGGTCCAGCCCCATGGGGCCAACATGGACGGCATCTTCGGCCTGTTGACCAACTGTGCGTGGACCAATGCGGGGCCCGTGCTGCCCGACCGGGTCGACGAGCTCGTCGCCGCGGCTGCGTCGGAGGGCGTTGCCATCCACGTCACCTCGGTCGACAAGTTCCCCCAGATGACCGATTACGTCATCCCCAGCGGGGTACGTATCGCCAATGCTGACCGGGTGCGCCTCGGGGCCCACCTGGCCGAAGGAACCACCGTGATGCACGAGGGGTTCTGCAACTTCAACGCAGGCACCCTGGGCCCCGCCATGGTCGAGGGGCGGATCTCGGCCGGGGTGGTGGTGGGAGCCCACTCCGACGTCGGCGGCGGTGCCTCGATCATGGGCACCCTGTCGGGTGGCGGCAAGGAGACCATCACGGTGGGCGAGCACTGCTTGCTCGGGGCCAACTCGGGGATCGGGATCTCGCTCGGCGACCACTGCACGGTGGAGGCCGGCCTCTACGTCACCGCAGGAAGCCTGGTGACCCTGCCCGACGGATCAGTGGTCAAGGGCGGTGAGCTCTCCGGGCGGTCGGGGATGCTCCTGATCCGCAACTCGGCGACCGGGGTCACCGAGATGCGGGTGCTCGACGGCGATCGGTGGGAAGGCATCAACCCCGAACTCCACGCCAACTGAACCGTTCTCGTCACCGAACATTGCCGTGAGAACGGGACCTTCGTCCCTGTGCATCGAGTAGCCCGACGGCCATCCTGACCACGTGGCACCAACGACCTCCGTGACCGATCACCAATTGCCATCCCCCACCCGGCGCAGTGATCGGGCATGGGAGGTACGGGCCCGCGAGGGGAAGCGTCGTCGCATGGAACTTCCCATTCGCCGTTCCGAACCGATCGTCGCAGTCGGATCGGAACGCCCGCTGGGCCACACGGGCTGAGCACCACTCACCCGGCCGGATGCCCAGCCCCCCCCGGGTCGCCCGGGGTGGGCTCGGCCGGCCGGGGACTGGGCGCGGCCCGCCGGCTACCGTGGGCCCGAGCTCACAGGAGGATCCGCGATGGCCTACGTCGAGGAACGGGTGATCCACGATGCCGACGCCCACACCATGGAGCCCCCCGAGTGGCTGGAGCACCACGCGCCGGCCGCGGTGAGGACCTACCTGGCGGGAAATCCTCTGTGGGAGCCGTCGGGGCCGATCGGAGCCGAGGTCGACCACTGCCGCGACCTGCAGGTCGACGACCAGTTCAGGTCCGACGCCGAGCGGGAGATCATGCTCCGCAAGAACTACCGGGCCCATGGCGC
>JAYPWI010000002.1:74145-131424 GCA_038135065.1 Acidimicrobiales bacterium | reverse complement strand
ATCGAGTTCTGTGCCCGCGACGACCGCCTGCTCCCGGTGGCGTACCTGCCACTGCAGGACATCGACCGGGCCCTCCCCTGTGCCGAGGCGGCCATCGCAGCGGGCGCCGCCGCCCTCTTGATCCCCAATCGCATGCCCCGCCTGCACGCCCACAGCCACATCGGCTTGGATCCCGTTTGGGCCGCCGCCCAGGAGGCCGGGCTCCCCATCGTGCTCCACGTAGCCACCCCCGACCTGGTCATGCCCCCCCAGCACCGCAACACGGGTCTGCCCCCCGAACCTGATTTCCACGGGGGTAGCGAGAACTTCCGGTCCGTGTCCTACATGGCCATCGGGGCGGCCCCGATGCAGGCCCTGTCGATGCTGATCCTCGACGGGGTCCTGGAGCGCTTTCCCCGACTCAAGATCGGGGTGATCGAGCTGGGGGCGGTGTGGCTCCCCGCCTTCATGCGCCAATTGGAAGCAGCCATGGAGGCCTTCGGTCGTCACGAACGACGCTTGCAGGATCTGTCGTTACAGCCGTCGGAGTACGTCCACCGCCAGGTCCGAGTGACCCCGTACCCCACGGAACCCACCGGCTGGATCATCGAGAACAGCGGACCCGACATCTGCATGTTCAGCTCGGATTTCCCCCATGTCGAGGGGGGCCGTCATCCACTGCGCCGGTTCGACGCCGAGGTCGCCCACCTCGACGCCGACACCCAGGACCGGTTTTTCCGGGCCAATTTCGAAGATCTGATGGGGGCCGGGCTCGGGGCCCTGGCCAGCTGAGCGGCTCGTCCGATGAGCATCCGCCTCGACAAGGAATGGCTCGCCCTCGACCGGGCCACCGTCGACGCCCTCCCCGCCCAGCTCGGGGTGTTCCACGTCGCCGACGATGAGGGCACCGTCCTGACCATCGGCTATGCGGGGGCCCGCGACCTGTTCGGCATCCGATCGGCCCTGGAGCGGGAGATCGAGCGACACGGTGCTGCCGCGACCCGATTCCGCTACGAGTTCACCTCGAACTACCGCAGCCGCTGGGACGAGTTGCTGATGCTGCACCTGCACGACCACGGGTCCCTTCCCCCCCACCAAGCCGACCAGGCCCAACGGGTGGGGCGGCTGGACCCCCAGGACTGACCGGACACGAGCGGAGGATCCAGGACATGGACTTCAGACCGACCGACGAACAGCAGATGATCATCGAGACGACCCGGCGGTTCGTGCGCGACGAGATCCGGCCCCTCGAGCTCGACCTCGACCCCGATGCCGGCGAGCTGCATCCCGACGATGCCGACCGACTCCAGGCCAAGACCCGCCAGATGGGGTTCTACGGGCTGGACATCCCCGAGGAGTACGGGGGACCGGGCCTGGACACCACGACCAGGGCCCTGATGGCCATCGAGATGAGCCAACACCGGGCCGGGCTGTACAACCCGTGCTACGGCACCTTCGGCGGTGCGGGCCTGGCCCAGCTGTACGAGGCCACCGACGACCAGAAGGAACGCTGGTTGTACCCGACCCTGCGGGGAGAAAAACGGGGCTGCTTCGCCCTGACCGAACCTTCGGGCGGGTCCGACCCAGCACGGGCCATCCAGACCAGGGGCTACCAGGACGGCGCCGAGTGGGTGCTCAACGGGGCGAAGCTCTACATCTCGGGGGCCGACAAAGCCGACTACGCCCTCATCTTCGCCCGAACCTCCGACGACCCCGGGCGCAACGGGGTGACCGCCTTCATCGTCGACACGGACACCCCGGGCTTCCACGTCCGCCGGGTGGTCCACACCCTGCGGGCCACCCACTACGCCACCGAGCTGCAGTTCGAGGACCTCCGCGTTCCAGAGGAGAACATCCTGGGCGAGGTCAACGGCGGCTTCGCCATCGCCAACGACCGCCTGAGCCGTCAGCGCATTCCCTATGCAGCTGGCTGTATCGGCCCGGCCATCCAAGCCCAGGAGATGGCCATCGAATGGGCCAAGAGCCGGGAGACCTTCGGCTCGTTGCTGGCCGACAAGCAGGCCGTGCAATGGATGATCGTCGACAACGAGATCGACATCCGCCACGCCCGCTACTGCGTGCTGGAAGCCGCCCTGAAGGCAGACAGCGGAGAACGGTTCCGCACCGAGGCGGCCATGGCCAAGCTGGTGGCCACCGAGGCGGCCAGTCGGGTGGTGGATCGCTGCATCCAGATCCACGGCGGGGTCGGGGTCACCAAGGACCTGCCCCTCGAACGGTGGTATCGGGAGCTGCGGATCCGGCGGGTCGGTGAGGGCCCCAGCGAGGTCCAACGCCTCATCATGGCCCGCGACATCCTCGGCGGAAGCTTCAAGTGACCACCGACGACACCGATCGGCCCCTCCCCCTGGCCGGTGTGACCGTGCTGGACCTCGGCCAGATCTACCAGGGGCCTTACGCGGGCCAACTCCTGGCCCTGGCGGGGGCCAGGGTCATCAAGATCGAACAGACCCGGGGGGAGCCACTCCGAGCCCGAGGACCCAACTTCTCCTACGCCATGCTGAACTCGGCCAAGGAGACCATCACCCTCGACCTCAAGACCCCCAAGGGACATGAGCTGTTCCTGCGCCTGGTCGAGCAGGCGGACGCCGTGCTCTTCAACTACGCGCCCGGGGTACCCGAGAAGCTGGGGATCGACGCAGACAGCCTCTGGAAGGTCAACCCGCGTCTGGTCGTTGCCCACGGATCGGGCTACGGCCTGTCGGGACCAGGGGCCAACCAGACGGCCATGGACGTGACGGTGCAGGCCCACATGGGTTCCATGGCCATCACCGGCCACCCTGGCAGCGACCCGGTCAAGGCGGGAGCCGCCTTCGTCGACTTCCTGGGTGGCACCCACCTCTACGGTGCGATCACCACCGCCCTGTACGAAGCGGCCACGACGGGGCGGGGACGCATGGTGGAGACCTCGATGGCCGAGGCCGCCTACTACACCCTGTGCTCGAGCCTGCTCTCGTGGCACCAGACAGGAGAGACGCCGAGAACGGGCAACAAGCACGCTGCGATGAGCGTGGCCCCCTACGACGTCTATCCGTGCACAGATGGCCACATCGCCCTGATCAGCGTCACCAACCGCCACTGGCGATCCATCCTCGACGTCATCGGCCGGGCCGACCTACTCGACGAACCACGGTTCCGGCACACCACCGACCGGGCGGCCCATATGGACGAGGTCGATGCCTTGGTGAGCGGTTGGACTTCCAACCACACCCGGGACGACGTGGTCCGATTGCTCGGCGGCGCCGGGGTACCCGTTGCGGTGGTCCGCGAGGTAGGCGAGGTGGTGCACGACGAGCACCTCATCGCCCGGCAGTTCCTGCAGTGGATCGATCATCCCGATCTCGGCGAGGTCCCTCTCCCCCACAGCCCCATTCGCTGGCACGGCTCGGCGTTGGCAGACCTCGAGCCGTTCCACGACGTCGGCCAGGACAACGATGCCGTGTACGGCGGGCTGTTGGGGCTCGGACCCGACGAAATCGCCGCCCTGTCAGCCGACGGGGTCATCTGACCGTCACCCTCGGCATTGCGGTGTCCCGAGGTGGTCGTCGACGGCGCCCTGGGCCACACTGACGACGTGCTCACTGCCCTCAGGTTCATCGCCCGCCTCGAGGCGACCTCGTACCTGGTGCTGCTCGCTGCTGTGGCCGTGAAGTACCTGGGTGGCACTACGGCGGGGGTAACCGTGGTCGGGCCCGTCCACGGTGTGCTGTACCTGGGCTACGTGGCTGCGGTGGCTGGCTCCCGCGACGCCCTGGCCTGGCCGCTGCACCGAGCGGTGACCGCGATGGCCATGGGCGCCCTGCCCTTCGGCGGTTTCGTCGTCGAGCGTTCGTGGTTGCCCAGCCGGTCGGAACCGACGAGCTAGGGCTCGATGACCAGCTTGCCCTTGGCCTGCCGGTCCATCATCAGACGGAGCGCCCGCGGGGCGTCATCGAGGCTGAAGCGGTCGGCGATGTAGGGCTTCAGCTCACCACTGGCCACCCATCCCAACAGATCCGACGTGACCGTCTCGGAGAGTTCGGGTTGCTTGCCCGTCATGGCCCCGTAGAAAACGCCGATGATGTCGCACCCCTTGAGCAGGGTGAGGTTCAGGGGGATGGACGGGATCCCGGCCGTGAACCCGATGACCAGAAAGCGCCCCTCCCAGGCCATGGCCCGCAAGGCCTGTTCGGCGTAGTCGCCACCGACACCGTCGTAGACCACGTCGACACCCTGACCGTCGGTCAGCTCCTTCGCCCGGTCCTTGAGGCTCTCCTCGGCGTAGTTGATGGTGAGATCGGCCCCTGCGTCACGGCAGAGCTGCAGCTTCTCCTCGCTCGAGGCTGCAGCGATGACCCGGGCACCCATGAGCTTGCCGATCTCGATGGCCGACAGGCCCAGCTGACCGGCCGCCCCGAGCACGAGCAGGCTCTCCCCGGCCTGGAGGCGACCCCGCCACTTCAGCCCGTAGTAGGTCGTGCCGTGGGCGTAGAGCAGTCCACTGGACTCGGCGAACCCGGCACCGTCGGGCAGTGGAAGGATGCCCGACGCGTCGCACACCCCCTTGGTAGCGAACCCTCCGGTAACGCCCAAGCGGGCCACCACCCGGTCACCCACCGAGATGCCCTCCACCCCGTCGCCGACCTCGCTGACCACCCCGACCATCTCCGACCCCGGCACATAGGGCAGGGGGGCCTTGAACTGGTACTTGTCCTCCAACATCAGGGTGTCGGGGAAGGTCACGGGGATGGCCTTCGCGTCGACCACCACCTGTCCTGGACCGGCAACCGGATCGTCCCGCTCCTCGATGACCAGGTTCTCCGGTGGACCGAACGCTGTGCACACCACTGCTCGCATGACACCCCTCTCGTGGCTGAGCCAGACGCCAGCATGCCCGATCACTAGCCTCCGTGCATGCCGTTGTCGCACTATCGCGTCCTAGACCTCACCGACGATCGAGGCCAGTTCGCCGGCTTCCTCCTCGCCCAGCTGGGTGCCGACGTCATCTGTGTGGAGCCCGCAGAGGGCCATCGTTCTCGGCGCTTACCCCCCTTCTTGGACAGTGAGCGGGGACCTGACCGATCCCTGTTCCACCGGGCGTACAACCGGGGCAAGCGATCGGTGGTGGTCGACCAGCAGCAACTCCTCGAGCTGGCCGAGGGTTCCGACGCGCTGATCACCAGTGGTGCCTACCCTGTCGACCTGGCCGCCCTGCGAGCAGTCAACCCGGCCCTGGTGACCGCCTCGATCACCCCCTTCGGCCTGGACGGCCCCAAGGCCGACTGGGCGGCCACCGACCTGACCAATGCGGCCGCTGGTGGTGTCATGTCAGTGACCGGTGACCAGGATCGCGCGCCCCTGCGGGTCAGCCACCCGCAGAGTTGGCTGATCGCCGCCCTCGACGCCGCCAACGGCGTGCAGATCGCCCTGTGGGAGCGGCGCCGCTCCGGCCTCGGCCAGCACGTCGACGTGTCGGTCCAGCAGGCCCTCATCAGCTGTGCCCAGTTCTCGATGATGAACTCCCTGGTGGGCTCACCCGAGGCCAAGCGGGTGGCCGGCGGACTCGAGCTCGGGCCGTTCAAGCTCCGCTTCGTGTACCCCTGCGCCGATGGCTACGTCAACGTGACGTGGTTGTTCGGCAACGTGATTGGGCCCTACACCAACCGACTCTTCGCCTGGATGGCCGCCGAGGGGGCATGCCCCGAACACCTGGCCCGCCGGAACTGGGTCGACTACGCGATGGACGTGATCGAGGGGAGGGCCGGGCTCGATGTCCTCACCGAAGCTGGGGCCGTGGTCGAGGCGTTCGTTGGGGCGAGGACCAAGGAGGCGTTGTTCAACGAGTCCATCGCCCAGGGGGCTCTCATCGCCCCCATCACCACGACGAGGGACCTCCTCGACATGGACCACCTCGCCGCCCGCACCTATTGGGATCCGGTCGAAGTGCCGGGGCGATCCACCCCGTCGCGACTCCCCGGACCCTTCGCCCGGTTGACGGGCTCTCCCCTCACACCTGGTGGCCCACCACCCTCGATCGGGGAACACACCGCAGAGATACTCGGCGCACCACGACCTCGGGCCAGCCAGGCTCCGGCGACCGACCGCTCCGACGGACGTCCCTTGGATGGCATCAAGGTGCTCGACCTGATGTGGGCCCTGGCCGGACCCGGAGCCACCAGAACCCTGGCCGACTTCGGGGCCACGGTGGTGAGGGTCGAATCGGAAACCAGGCCCGAACTGCTCAGGGCGGCAAACCCGTTCCGGGGCGAGGACGGCGACTTCGAGGGCTCCCTGCAGTATCACTCCCCGAACGCGGGCAAGCTCCACCTGCAGCTGAACCTCTCGGTACCCGGTTCACGGGAGGTGCTGGAGGACCTGGTGCGATGGGCCGACGTGGTCACCCAGTCCTTCACCCCCCGGGCCGTTCGAAAGATGCGGTTGACCTACGACGATCTGGCCGCCGTCAACCCGTCGATCATCGTGTTGTCGAGCTGTCTGATGGGCAACGACGGTCCCCTGTGCGACTACCCCGGGTTCGGGACGGCGGGCGCCTCGTTCGCCGGCTTCTATCCGATCACCGGGTGGCCCGACCGGATGCCGGCCGGGCCCTATACGGCCTACACCGACTACACGAGCCCCCGCTTCACCGTCTCGGCCCTGCTCGCAGCCCTCGAGCATCGGGAAGCAACCGGGGAGGGCCAGTTCATCGATTTCTCCCAGATGGAATCGGCGATGCAGCTCATCGCCCCCCTGCTGTTGGACGATGACCTGCACGACCGACCGGCGGGCCGACTGGGCAACGCCGACCTCCTCTGTGCCCCGCACTGCGTGGTGGCCACTGCACCGGCAGGTGGGGACCAATGGATCGCCATCGCATGCGAGACCGACATCCAGTGGCAGAACCTGGCCGGGCTGATGGGTCGGGAAGACCTGCAGCTGCTGGAGGTGGCCGAACGGCTTGCGCGGGCCGGAGAACTCGAGGACCTCGTCGCCGAGTGGGCGGCCCTCCAGGACGCCGATCAACTCCAGCACCTGTTGCAGGGGGTCGGGGTCCCCGCCCACCGGGTCCAGAACTCCACGGGGTGCATCGAGGACCCCCAACTCGTTCACCGCCAGCACTTCCGCGAGGTGCCCCACCCCAGCTTTGGCACGTCCTTCGTGGAGGCCCCTGCCTTCACCCTGTCTCGTTCCCCCTACGGCCCCCGGTGGGCCGGGCCGACCATGGGTCAGCACACCTTCGAGGTGCTCACCGACCTGTTGGGCTACGACGCCGATCGCATCGCCGATCTGGCTGCCGAGGGATGCTTGGAATAGGAGCCTCGCGGCGACGCAGCGGCTCAGGAGGCGCCGAAGTTGGGGGCCCGCTTCTCCACGAAGGCGGCAATCCCCTCCCGCCCATCGGCGGTACCCATTGCGGCGGCGATGGTGACCCCCTCCAGCTCGCCTGCCTCCTCGAGGGTGCTCTCGTAGCCCTCGTAGACGATGCGCTTGGCGTTCCCCAGAGCCCACGCCGGTCCGTCTGCCAGTTGTTGGGCCAGGGCCGCACAGGCGTCGTCGACCTCGTCGTCGGCCACCACCTGGTTGACGAACCCCCATTCGAGGGCCTCGGCGGCCGACAGCACCCGGTTGGTGAGGGTCAGCTCGAGCATGCGGCGCAGCCCGATATGACGGGCCACGAAATAGGTGGAGGTGCCATCAGGGGTCACCCCAGCCCGGGTGTAGGCCATGGTGAACTTCGCCGACTCTCCGGCCACGACGAGGTCGAAGGCGCTGACGATCGACATCCCTGCGCCCCCGGCCGCTCCGTTGACACCGGCCACGAACGGCTTGGCCATCCGGTTCATCTTGTAGATGGCCCCGTGGAAGTCGACCAGCATGTCCGAGGCGAGGTGAGGCAGGCCGTCCCCCGCTTCGTGGAACTCCTTGAGGTCTCCCCCGGCGCAGAACACTCGCCCTTCGGCGGTCACCGACACCGCCTTGACCGCGTCATCGAACTGGATGGCCAGCATGACCTCGCGCAGATCCCTCGACAGAGCCGGATTGAGGGCATTGGCCCCCCCGGGCCGGTTGAGGCGCACGTGGGCGACGCCATCGCGTACCTCGTACAGGACGTTCTGCAGTTCCATGGTTCTCCTCGATGGGTGATGATCAGCGGTGAGCGGGGGCGAGGTCGCGAGCGGCCTGCACCGGGTCGATACCCCCGAAGGGGCTGATGGCGATGGCCGAGGTGGTCACCCCGTTGGCGTGGTAGCGGTCCAGGTGTTCGCGGCACTGTTCGGGCGTGCCGTGCACGAAGAGTTCGTCCACCACCGAGTCGGGGATGGCATCGAGCGCCGCCTTGCGATCCCCGGCCGCCCAGTGGTCCCACATGGGCTGCAGTTCTTCCCTACCCAACCACTCGTGGAAGGCCCGATACACGGGCACGTTGAGGTAGGCGGCGATATTGCGCTTGGCCTGGGCCCGAACCGTGTCGGCATCAGGATTGGGGCACACGAAGATCCGGGCCACGATCTCCTTGTCGGCCCCACCGGCCGCAACGTGGGGAGCCACGGTGGCTACGTCGTCGGCTGAGAGCCAGTTGATGATGGCCCCGTCACCCTCCCGGCCGGCCAACCGGAGCATGCCCTCCCGCAGCGCCGCGATGAGGATTGGCGGTTGCTGTTCGGGAACCCGCCGCAGGGTGAAACCGTTGACGTCAAAACCTTGGTAGCTCCCTGTGACCTTCTCCCCGGTCAGGGCCGCCCGCAAGAACCTCACCATGTCCCGGGTGCGCCGATACGGCTCGTCGAAGGCGATGCCGTTCCAGTTCTCGACGATGACGTTGGACGACGACCCGATCCCCATGACGAACCGGCCAGGGGCTGCGTCGCACAGCGAGGCCACGCACTGGGCCATCAAGGCCGGTCCCCTCGTGTAGGCGGGAATGATCGCCACCCCTAAGCGCATCGAGGGCGCCCACTGCGACCCCAGGATCAACGGGGTGAACCCGTCGGCCCCGTCGGCCTCGGAGCTCCAGAGGTCGGTGTAGCCCAGATCCTCGAACTCCTCGTACAGGTCGGCCTGTTCGTGCAGCGGACGGTCGAAGGGGACGGTGATGCCGTACCGAGGTTCCATGGACGATTCCCGGGGTCGAAGAACTGCAGGGCAGGTTAGGTCACGAGCGTTGTTCGCTGTCCCACCCCTGCGTCATCGTTCGCTACATGACAGGTCAGCTTCGCCTCGCCGCCACCACGCCCCTCGAGACCTTGATGCCCTCATGGCGCCTTGACGACGACACCCGGCGTCGCGGTCGGGCCGGCATCGCAACCGCCCGCGCCGTTCTCGCTGCCGCTGCTGTCGCCCACCCAGCCGAGGCTGCATGATGGCCCTCGCAGGCGTTTCCCCCACCCCGGCGGCCGACTGCCCACCGGCCCAGGGAGGTTCTCGACAACTGAATGTCCCACCCCCTGGCGACACTGAACTCATGCATCGACAGTTGTCTCTCGCCGAACTCCCGGCCCGTCCTCGGCGACTGGACCGACGCACCAGGGATCTGGGTCGTCAGGGCATCGCGGCAGCTCGTGCTGCCCTCGGGGCGGCCGCTCCGCTTCCTGACATCGACCTGGATGCGGCCTAGCCCGCACCGGTCAAGTCGGCCCAGGTAGCATGCCCCCCATGTCAGAGATCGTCATCGTGGAAGCCGTTCGTTCGCCTGTTGGTCGCCGGAACGGCGAGCTGAGTTCAGTCCATCCGACCGACCTCCTCAGCGACATCCAGTCAGCCCTGATCGAACGCAGTGGTATCGATCCTTCCAACGTCGGCCAGGTAGTGGGCGGCTGTGTGAGCCAGGCCGGCGAGCAGACGGCCAACATCGCACGCACCGCCTGGCTCGGAGCCGGCATGCCACTGGGCGTCGCAGCCACCACCGTCGACGCCCAGTGCGGATCGAGCCAGCAGGCCGTCAACCTCGCATATGGGCTCGTTGCGGCCGGAGTAGTGGACGCCGCCGTGGGCTGCGGCGTCGAGTCGATGACCCGCAACCCGATGGGTTCGAGCTACCGCAAGGGAACGCGGACGGCCACCGGGCGCTACAAGGAGTACTACGAGTACACGACCCAGTTCCAAGGGGCCGAGATGATGGCCAAGAAGTGGAACATCAGTCGCGAAGAGGCCGACGAGTTCGGCCTACGGAGCCAGACCCTGGCCGCCCAGGCCTGGGAAGAGGACCGCTTCGGCACCCAGATCGTGCCCATCCAAGCCCCCGTGCTCGATGACGAGGGCAACCCGACCGGGGAGACCCACACGGTGACTCGGGATGGCGGCATCCGACCGACCACGGCCGAAGGTCTGGCTGGGCTCGCAACGGTGATGGAGGGTGGAGTTCACACAGCGGGTTCGTCCAGCCAGATCAGCGACGGGGCTGGCGCTGTACTCCTCATGACCAGGGAGCGTGCCGACGAGCTTGGCCTTCGTCCCTTGGCGCGGATCGTCGACACCTGCCTGCAAGGCAGTGACCCGGTCCTGATGCTCACCGGTCCGATCGACGCAACCCACCACCTGCTCGAGCGGAACAACATGTCGATCTCGGATATCGACGTGGTCGAGATCAACGAGGCCTTTGCGGCCGTGGTGCTCGCCTGGGCCCGTGAGCTCAACCCCAACATGGACATCGTGAACCCGAACGGTGGCGCCATCGCCCTGGGCCACCCCCTCGGCGGTACCGGATCGATCCTGCTCACCAAGGCGGTCCACGAGCTCCATCGCGCCGACAAGCAGTTCGGCCTGGTGACCATGTGCTGCGGCGGCGGTCTCGGGACCGGCACCCTGATCGAACGGATCTGACGCTGACCCGCCTGGTTCTCTCCCGAACCAGGCGGGTGCTTTGGGGCCTCGCGGCCGTGGGCGGCATCGGTCTGCTCACCATCTCCAAACTCCACGACTCCTCATCGGGGTCGCCTGTGGTGACGCCTGACCTGGGCGCACTGCCTGTGGTCGCTCCTAACGCCGTGGTAACCCGCGTCGTCGACGGCGACACCATCGAGGTGGACGTGCGCGGCAACCGGTCCATGGTGCGCCTCATCGGCATCGACACCCCAGAAAAGACCGGAGGGCTGCTCGCCGCCGAATGCTACGGCGACGAGGCAACGGTCATCACCTCGCACCTGTTGGTGCCCGGTGAGGAGGTCTTCCTCGAGGGCGACGTCGAGCTGCGTGACCGCTACGGCCGCCTCTTGGCATATGTGCACCGGAGTCGCGACGGGCTGTTCATCAACCACCATCTCGTAGAGATAGGGGCCGCGGCGGCGAAAACCTACGAGCCGAACTCCCATCATGCAGCGCTTTTCGGTCGCGCCCAGGCACGTGCCAAGGAGGCGAATCGCGGTCTGTGGCAAACATGCGACGGGCCGGATCGACCACTCGCCTGACGCAGCTGACCCAAGAAATGTGTCAAGGTGCGCCGCGCCGCCGCCGAAACCACCGTCAAGGTCGAGGAGACACCGCCGAGCGCCGGGTGCCATTGGCACCCGGCGCTCGTGCGTTCGATCTGCCCCGACCCATCGCCGCTGACACCGTTATCGTGGAGCCGTGTCCCACACCCTGCTGGAGCGGCTCGGGTTCGAGCCTGACGCCCGCCTGCTGATCATCTCGGCGTCAGGTCTCGGGGGTTGTCACGCCATGAACGAGGGCGTGTACCGAGCGCTTCGAGACGGGGTGGCCAGCTCTGCGGCCTTGCATATTCCCTGTCCATGGGCCCGAGAGGCGGCCGCTCGGTTCAGGGGTGAGGACATCGGCATCTCCCTCACCCTCAACGCCGAATTCGATCTATATCGCTGGGGTCCTGTCACCTACGCACCGTCCCTCCTCGACGGCGACGGCGGGTTCCCGCGCACGGTCGGCGACACTTGGGACCATGCCGACCTCGACGAGGTACGCCGAGAGTGCAGGGCCCAGATCGAGCGCGCCGTGCTGTGGGGCTTCGACGTCACCCACCTCGACAGCCACCTCGACGTGATGACTGTTCGGCCCGAGTTCTTCGACATCTACCTCGAGTTGGCAATCGATTTCGCCCTCCCGGTTCGCCTCGCTTCCACCGGTACCCCGGTCGGTTTCCCGGCCGGCGAGCTCACGGCAGCCGAGGGGGTGCTCGCCCCCGATCGGGTGATTCGTCTCGGTCCCGGCGTAGCCAACCGTTATCGCCGTATCGAACAGGTGCTGGACGCCGTGGAACCCGGAGTCACCGAGCTACAACTCCAGCCGGCCGCCGACCTACCCGAGCTTCGCAGTCTCACGACCGACTGGGGCAGCAGGGTCGAAGACCACGATCACCTGATCTCCAATACCGAACTGCGGACCCACCTCGAACGAAGCGGCGTGCAGCTGATCGGTTACCGCGACCTTCGCGCTGCTCAGCGCAGCGAGTCAGCAAGCTGAACGCATCAGTACTCGGCAGCGAGCGCCGCAGCAGAGGCATCCGGAACTCGAAGGCGGGCCTGGAGGGCTGGCAGCACCTCGAGCCACATGCTCATGTCACCGCTCATCTTCAGTGAGCCCTGCATGAAGGCCACTGCAGGGTCTGCTCGGTGGCAGAACAGGTCGGCGGCCAAGGCGTACGCAGCCGTCAACTCGATGTCTGCCCCCTTCGTCGCTCCTGCCGATGCGGAGACCACAGTGCCGTCCTGAAGTTGGAAGGTGACAGCGACCTTGCCGTCCGGTCCTCCCTCGGTCTGCAAAGTGATCGTCCCCGTAGCGCTCCCAGCGGTGGGGCGTTCTTCATCGATCCACGACGCGAGAAAATCGTCGGACAGGAACTTCATCGAGCCTCACCCTCCCCGATCGCGCCGTCACCCCCGATGCCCCAGAAAAGATCATCTTCGAAGTCGGGCACCTCCATACGGCTCCGAAGGAGCATGAAATCCTCGAAGGGGTGGATCTCGTCCAGCACATCGTCGGGGAGGCCGAACCAGAACGGGGAGGCCGGATCGACCTGAGTGGCATGGGCCAGCAACGCCTTGCGCCGCACCGCATTGTCGACCCGCACCATGGCGGTGATTCGATCATCTCGGTCCCGACCCGACAGCCATTTCTCGTCGTAGGGCGACTCGAGGCCTCGATCCAGAAACGCTTGGTGGGTCAGCAACAGCCGTTGTTTCGACCAGACCGGCGCGTACAACTTCAGCGGTACCCAGGGCTCACCGAGCTCGGGGTACCACCCGCCGTCCCCGGCTCGATCCCAGGCCAGTAACGAGACCGTGGTCACCTGCAGGTGATCTGGATGTGGGTAGCGGGTTTGCACCTCGGGGTAGGTGACGACCACCTGGGGCCGCACCCGGCGAATGACCTCGACCAAGCGGCCCGCCGCCTCGTCGATGTCGGCGTTTGCGAACGCCTCAGGATTCGCATTGGCGTCCGAATCAGGCATCCCTGAATCGCGGTAGCCGAGCATGACCACCTCGCTGTAACCGATCACGGTGGCCGCCGCATCGAGTTCAGCCCGACGCACCTCGCCGAGATTCGCCACCACCTCGGGGCGATCCATCGCAGGGTTGAGGATGTCTCCCTCCTCTCCCCCAGTGCAACAGACCAGCGTCGTCCGAATCCCCCGGTCGGCGTACCGGCGGATGGTGCCAGGGCCCTTTGACGACTCGTCGTCGGGGTGGGCATGCACCGTGAGGATTGACAGACCGGACATCGAAGCCAACCTACCAAGGCGGCGCCTCGAGCACGGTCCTGCGGTCGGAGAGGAACCCGCAACCCTCTAAACTCCTCCAACGAAGGGATCTGTCGTGGACACATCACCAGACATGTGGCGCTGGGTCTGGCTGACTGCAGCCGTGCTCCTCGTAGCGGGTGAGCTCGCCGTGCCCGGCACCTTCATCCTCATTCCTTTTGGGATCAGTGCCGGGGTCGCAGCTGCTCTTGCGTTCGCTGGGGCGCCCGTCTGGATCGGGTGGCTCGTCTTCGTCGGCCTCGGGGCCGCCCTGTTCTCCATGTTCTGGAAGATGGGCCGCGCCTCGATGCGTCGAATGACGCGGCCCGAAGGCGCCGGTGCGGACCGCTTGCTCGGTGCCAAAGGAACCGTGCTCGAACACATCCCCGCAGGCCCCAGCACATCAGGCCTGGTTCGCCTGGATGGTGAGACCTGGCGAGCGGTCGCTGACGGTGACGACATCGCTCCTGAGACCGTGGTCGAAGTCCTCGGAGTCCGCGGCACCCGAGTAGTCGTCCGGCCCATCCCCGCAACCGATCAGACGTCCGACTACAAGGAAACCCCCTGATGTCCGTAATCATCGTCCTCGCAGCAATAGCCGTTATCGGGCTGCTCTTCCTCATCTCTGCGGTAAAGATCATTCGGCCGTATCAGCGGGGCATCGTGGAACGCTTCGGCAAGTACAAAGACAACCGCGACCCCGGTCTCCAGATCATCATCCCCTTCATCGACACCATCCGCCTGGTCGACATGCGCGAGCAGGTGGTGGACGTCCCACCGCAGGAGGTGATCACCTCGGACAACGTCGTGGTGTCGGTCGACGCCGTGGTGTTCTACGAGCCCACCGACCCGCAACGGCTGGTCTACAACGTCGCCAACTTCGTCCTTGCCATCACCAAGCTGGCCCAGACCAACCTCCGAAATCTCGTCGGTGATCTTCAACTCGACGAGGCGCTGACCTCCAGGGACCGCATCAACACCGCCCTTCGCCAGATCCTCGACGAGGCAACCGACAAATGGGGCGTGCGGGTGGTCCGGGTCGAGATCCAGCGCATCGACCCCCCTGCCGATGTCATGGCCGCCATGCACGAGCAGATGAAGGCGGAGCGGCAACGTCGGGCGACCGTGACCGAGGCGGAGGGCTTCCGCCAGAGCGAGATCACCCGGGCGGAGGGGGAAAAGCAATCTCAGATCCTCGAGGCCGAGGGTCAGCGCCAGAGTGCGATCCTGGCTGCCGAAGGCCAGGCCGAGGCTCTGCGACTGGTCGCCGATGCCGAGCAGTACAAGCTCCGCACCGTGGCTGAGGGCGAGGGCGACGCCACACGCCTGGTCTTCCAGGCGATCCACGACGGCGACCCCAGCAGCGATCTGCTGGCTGTGCGGTATCTCGAAACACTGGCCACCATGGCCGATGGCCAAGCCACCAAGATCATCGTGCCGACCGAGTTTGCCGGTGTGCTCGGCGCAGTCACCGGTGTCGCAGAAGCGATGCGCGACCCTGGAGCCGCCAACGCAGACCGGCAGGGTGACAGCGCCTGATCGACCGGTTGATCGTCCAGCACAGGTCCTGACTCCGGACGACACTAGGCTCGTTTCGCCATGGCACCCGGATCGACTGCGCCGACGTCCACCCACGACCTCAGCGACGACCAACTCCGACAGTTGCTTCGGGAGATGATCGGGGCCAGGGTCTTCTCGACCCGGGCCTTCAACCTCCAGCGCCAGGGTCGGGCCGGTACGAACGCACCCGTCGACGGCAACGAAGCAATCATCGTCGGAGCCAGTCACGCGCTCGATCCAACGACCGACTGGGTACTCCCCCAATACCGAGAACTGGTTGGCCTCCAGCGATTCGGCGACGAGGTCATCGACCGCTATGCGCTGTACATCACCGGCCATCCAGGGGGCGGGCACCTGCCCGAACCCATCCGGGTCTGGCCACCGCAGATCAGCCTGGCGGCCCAGATCCCTCACGCGGTAGGACTGGCCTGGGGTCTGCAACTCCAAGACACCGAGGGAGTCGTCCTGGTGTTCTTCGGCGACGGGGCAAGCAGCGAGGGGGACTTCTACGAAGCGGGCAACTTCGCCGGTGTGCTGGCGGCCCCCGTGATCTTCCTCTGCGTCAACAATGGTTGGGCCATCTCGACGCCAACCCACCGACAAACCAGCGCTGCGAGCTTCGCCGACAAAGCCGCAGCCTTCGGCTTCCCGGGAATCCAGGTCGACGGAACCGATGTCCTGGCCGTCCACGAAGCCGTCAGCGCTGCACGTCACCGAGCCCTCGCCGGTGACGGCCCGACCCTGATCGAGGCCGTGACCTACCGCCTCGCCCCGCACACGACCGCCGACGACCCGACCCGCTACCAACCCGACCACGAAGTCGCCGAGTGGCGCGATCGCGACCCGATCGAGTCGATGCGCCGCCTCCTGACGTCCCGCAAATTGTGGAACGATGACGACGAGCAAGAGGCCAACGACACCGCCGACGAGCGCATGGAACTCGCCGTCCAGCGGGCCGAGTCTGCCCCGACACCGGCCGACGGATTCTTCGATCACGTCTACGCAACCCCGACCGAACGAATGATCCGACAGCGAGCCGCATTCCGGGCCCACTACGGCCAAGAGGACGGGCAATGACCGATACAGCGACGACTGCGTCGATGACCATGGTCGAGGCCATCAACCACACCCTCCATCGCGAAATGGCCCGCGACGAACGGGTCGTCGTGTTCGGTGAGGACGTCGGCCACAACGGCGGCGTGTTCCGAGCCACCGATGGCCTGCAGGCCGCGTTCGGCAGCCGTCGGGTCGTGGACACGCCACTGGCCGAAGGGGTCATTGCCGGAACCGCTGTCGGACTGGCCGCAGCCGGCTTGGTGCCCGTGCCCGAGATTCAGTTCCTCGGATTCTCCTACCAGGCCTTCCACCAGATCGCCGGGCAGATCGCTCGCCTGAGGTACCGCAGCCAAGGCAGATTCGAGGGTCCGATCACCCTGCGGGCTCCATTCGGCGGCGGTGTTCGTACACCGGAACTCCATTCGGAGGCCATCGAGGGTCAGCTGGCCAACATTCCCGGCCTCAAGATCGTGATGCCCGCCTCTGCCGCCGACGCAAAGGGCCTTCTGGCGACGGCCATTCGAGACCCTGATCCGGTGATGTTCCTCGAACCTCTGCGCGGGTACCGATCCATTCGTGACGAGGTGCCCCTCGGCGACCACCTGGTTCCCTTCGGCCAGGCCCGAGAGGTGACGCCCGGTGACGACGTCGTCGTCTTCGCGTGGAGCTACATGGTCGAAGTGGCGCGACGGGCGGCAGAGGAGGTCGCAGGCGAGGGGATCGGGGCTCGTGTGGTGGACCTGCGCACCCTGGTGCCACTCGATCTCGACACCATCGTGCAGGCGGTCGAACAGTGTGGTCGGGCGGTCGTGGTGCAGGAAGCGCCCGAGACCAACGGCTTCGCCGCCGAGATCATCGCCCTCATCAACGAGCACGCGCTGTGGTCGCTCGAGGCTCCCGTGATGCGAGTGAGCGGGTACGACGCCCCATATCCGGTCGGTCGGCTCGAGGACCGGTACATCCCCGATCAAGGGAGGGTTGCGGCCGCCATCCGAACCACGGTGGCCACCCGATGAGCGACATCGAGTTCCGGCTGCCCGACATCGGCGAGGGACTCGAAGAAGCAGAGATCGTCGAGTGGCTCGTCGAGATCGGGGATCAGGTTCGGCGAGACCAACCCTTGGTCGAGGTGCTCACCGACAAGAGCCAGGCAGAGCTTCCCTCACCGGTTGCCGGCATCGTGGCCTCCCTCCACTACGAGGTGGGTGACATCGCCACCGTCGGAGATCTCCTGGTGGTCATCACCTCCGCCGACGGGTCGCCGACCACGATCGCCACCGCAGCTGCGGAACGACAACTGTCACCGATGCCCGCGACTGCGCCTGCGACGCCGACCCCTACCTCGCAACGGCGCCCCGTGAAAGCCTCTCCCGCAGTGCGTAGGCGGGCACGAGCGGCGGGCATCGACCTCGCAGAGATCACGGGCACCGGGCCCTCTGGTCGCATCACCAACGACGACCTTGCAGCCGCAACCGAGAGTCCGGATTCCTTCGGGGGGTCGCCCCCGGTGCCGTTGATCGCCGCAGCTACGCCGAACCCTGCGGGAGGTGAGCAGCCACTCGGCGCGCTCCCCATCGGAACCCATCCCCTGCGAGGCGTACGGCGCGCGACCGCCCGCGCTATGGAGCGCTCCTGGGCCATCCCCCACATTCACGGCATGGACGAAATCGACGCGTCCAACCTCCTGGCAGGCCGCAGCCGCATCAAGGAACTGCTCGGCGAGCGGGCAGCGGGGCTGTCCGTATTGCCCTTCCTCGTCACAGCGGTTGCCCGCGCATTAGCCCGGTATCGGACCATGAACGCATCGATCGACACCGAGGCCGAGGTCATCGAGGTGCACGGGGCGATCAACATCGGTATCGCCGTCGCGACTGAACGCGGCCTACTGGTGCCCGTGTTGCGCGCTGCCGACGAGCTCGACCTGCTGACCATGGCAGGAGAACTCTCCCGCCTGTCCAAGGCGGCCCGTGACGGTTCGATCTCAGCCGCCGACATGTCCAGCGGTACCTTCACCGTCTCCAACTACGGCAGCCTGGGAGGCCGGCTGGCAACCCCGATCATCAGGGCACCCGAGGTGGGCATCATCGGATTCGGCTCCATTCGCCCGCGACCCTTCGTCGTGGACGGGGCCGTCGTGGCCCGACCGACGCTGCCCATCGCAACCGGTTGCGATCACCGCCTGATCGACGGCGACCTGCTGACCGCGTTCCAGGAGCATGTCATCGCGCTCCTGACCGACCCGGTTGCCCTGATGGTCCGGTGACGGAGGTGGACCATGGTCGTTGGTGAGGTGGCGACATCGACCCAGCTACTCGTCATCGGCGGGGGCCCGGGAGGCTACGCAGCGGCCCTCCACGGGGCACACAAGGGGCTGTCTGTCACCCTCGTCGAACGGCACCAGCTCGGAGGGGTGTGCCTCAACGAGGGTTGCATCCCCTCCAAGGCCCTCATCCAAGCGGCAGGAACTGCCGCCCTCGGCGGCACGACACACGTCGGGGTCGAGATCGACACCCGGGTGGATCTCGAGCGCATCGGCAGCTCGATCGAGACGATCGTGGCGGGACTTCGTTCCGGAGTCCATGACCTCCTAGAAGGTGCCGGTGTCACGATGCTGCGAGGCACCGCTCGTTTCAGCCGTCCCGGCCGGGTGGCCGTCGACGACGGGGCCATGGTCCGCCACCTCGAGTTCGATCGATGTGTGCTGGCCACGGGCAGTCGACCGGTGACCCTTCCCGTGGTCGACGACGACGACCCTCGTGTACTCGACGCCGCTGGGGCACTGGGATTGCGAACCCTTCCCCGGACCATGGCCGTGGTGGGTGGTGGCTACATCGGGGTCGAACTCGGAACCGCCTTCGCCAAACTCGGAACCCAGGTGACCATCGTCGAAGCTGGCCCGCGCATCCTTCCCTCTATCGACAAGCGAGCATCCACCGTTGTCGCCCGCCGGTTGAACGACTTGGGCGTGACCGTCATCACTGGAACCACGGCGACGGGCCTGTCATCGGGGGGGCTGCTGCTCAGCGGTCACGACCTCCCTCTCGACGCAGAGCGGGTCGTCATTGCCGTCGGCCGGCGACCCAACACCGATGGTCTGGGTCTCGAGGTGGCCGGTGTCGAGGTGGGATCCGACGGGCTGGTCGTCGTGGGGCCTGACTGCCGGGCAACCCCGACCATTGCCGCCATCGGCGACATCACTCCAGGTCCTGCTCTGGCCCACAAGGCGTCAGCTCAGGCCAACGTGGCAGTTGCCGCCCTCACAGGAGACCAGGGAGCCGCCTTTGATCCAGCGGGCGTACCCGAGGTCGTGTTCAGCGACCCAGAGGTGGCCCAGGTCGGCGTGACCCCCGACCGAGCTTCCGCTGCGGGCCTGACGACCACGACGTTCCGTTTTCCGTTCACGGCGGCAGCCCGAGCTCGTACCCACGGGGCGACCGCTGGGTACGTGGAGGTGGCGGCCGACGAGCAGGGAACGGTCGTTGGCGCAGTGGTGGTCGGACACGGAGCATCGGAACTCATCAGCGAACTCACCCTCGCCGTGGAGATGGCGGCCACCGTGGAGGACCTCGCTTCGACCATCCACCCTCACCCCACATTCAGTGAAGCGATCGGCGAGGCGGCCATGGGGCTGTTGGGCCATCCTCTCCACATCACGACACCGGCCACCTTGCGACGACAATGAGGCATCAGGCCGGAGAAAGTTCGATGGCGCCGGTTTCCTCGTCGATGTCGATCTGGTAGCCGCAGCGGGCCGCAAGCCGGTCCCGACCCTCCTCGGGTCCCGACGCGAGCAGTTCGTCTCCCGCCCGCAACTGCACGTTCTTCCTTGGGTTGTAGAGGTAGCTACCCCCACGGCGGATGGCCAATACCTGGTAGCCGGGGTCGACGGAGAGCCCGAGGTCGCCAAGGGTCACGTTCTCGGCTTCCGATGCCGGTCCCACCGGTACCTGGACCACCACATCGTCGGTATCCCCCAGCGCCAGGGCGAGGACGGGGTGTACGTGATCACGACCAAGGACGAGCGAGACCATCGATAGGGCCTGGTCTCCAATGTCGTCGGATGCCTCAGCCAGGTGGAGCAATCCCCGAAGGGGTGATGGGTCGAGGTTGTCGGCGGCCGCTCTCAGCACCCAGGTCTGGAGGGAGGCCTTCATCTCACCGAGCCGCTCCTCGAGGGCACGCACCTCCCGAGCCAGAGCATGATCCCGCAGCACCAGGGCCGAATAGGCGAGCCCGATAGCCGTTTCGGACAGGTTCTTCATCTCCACCAGGGTGTCCACCGCACGATCCAGGTCGGTCACCGCAGGCGACGCCCCTGCCTCGGGGGGCACCCAGACCGGTGCGGCCGCCAATTCGCGCAGGCGCACGATGCCCGCCGGATCACCACGCATGAACAGCACGTCACCAGGCAGCACGATCTCCGACCCGCCGACGTCGGTGACCCATCGGCGACCACGCTGGATGGCCACCACCCGCATGCCGACTACCACCGGCAGTTCCATGTCGTTCAGCGGTCGGTTGGCCAGATGGCTTCCCCCTGCCACCACGAGGCGATGGCTCACCTCAGCGGCTCGGGCGAGATCGACCACGAGCGCCCGCGGAATGCCCAGACTTCGCAACACGATGTTGGCAATGTCGACAGCCGCGTTAGCGATCTGCTCGATCGACGACACCACCTGCAGCACCGACGACATGCCGTCGACTTCCCGGGGATGACGCACTGCCAACATGGCCAAGGACCGCATCTCGTGTACGAGATCGGACATCTCCTCCTCCAGGTCCAGCACGGCTTCTGCCATCCCTGTGTCGTCGAAGTACAGGGCCGCGTAGGCCAGATCCACCATCAACTCGGAGGCATCCTTGGCTCCTGCGAGCAAGGCCTTCAGGTTCTTGGGTTTGTCATCCATGGGAGGACCTACAGGTTAGGTGCCCGTTGGGCATCGGTGAGCACGTCACGGGACGACGATCCACGAGATGGCGGTGACGATGGCGGCCGCCCCGGCCAGGTCCACGGTGGAGGTCACCAGCGGAATGCCGTAGGTGTCGGGATCGAATCCGAGACGGATCGCAGCCGCCGTGCCGTAGTAGGCGATGAGTCCCGCAAGGGCGGTGGCGATGAGGCCACCGGTCAGGGAGATGGTCAACAAGTAGACCGAGCCCGGACTAGCGAATCCGAAGACCCGTCCCGCCACGTCCGCCAAGCCACCGATCAACACGAAGACGGGAACAGCGAGGACGAATCCGAACATGAGGTCACGACGGGCTGAACGGGAGGGGGTCACCGTCGGTGCGATCAGACCGAGGTGGAGTTTGCTCGCCAAGCGGCCCGAGAGGATCCCCCCGATCGCCCCCGCCCCGGCCAGACACGCAGGCACCAGGATGAGTAGGGAGGGATAACGGGCGAACACGGCCAGCCGGTGCTCGATCACTACACCGGCGACGATGAGCAGCACCCCAGTGGCCAGGAGGACGGGAAGCGACTCGCGGACGATCTCCCGCACCATCGTCAACCCGGACCGCAGTGCCCACCCCGCACAGAACACCGATCCGAGCACGAGCACGATGGCCAACAGGGGTGTGAAGACCGAGATCGACACCAGCCCACTGGCTGCGAACAGGGCAGGAAGGGTGACCACGTCGCCGACGGCAGAGACGAGGGGAGCATTCACGTTGTCGAGGTCCCAGCCGTTGCGGGCACTCACCGAGGCGAGGGCGAGGGTCACCACGAGCACGATGACCGACGACATCAATGCGCCCACCGCCGACACGACGATGAGATCCCCGACACCGATGATCCGGTGAAGACCGAACGCCGGGGCCAGGGCTTTGGTCACCACAGCCAGGATGACGGCCGTGGACAACGACAACACAGCGGCAGCCACCACGTTCTGGGTCACGACGTTGTCGAGCCGTCGTGACACTCGGAACGTTCCGGCGTGGATGGACGTCGACAGCCGACTTCCCAGGGCGCCGAAGATATTCCCCCGCATCCCGATGGCGGCAGGAACCAGCACGAGCAGACCCGGCAGTC
The DNA here is from genome assembly GCA_038135065.1 of Acidimicrobiales bacterium. Classification (GTDB taxonomy): domain Bacteria; phylum Actinomycetota; class Acidimicrobiia; order Acidimicrobiales; family Poriferisodalaceae; genus JAYPWI01. The sequence goes on along the minus strand of JAYPWI010000002.1, from coordinate 109,114 downwards.
GTTCGAGGGTGCCCGTGATCCCGGCCAACAGGAGCCCGGCTGCGGTTGCCGTGATCCCGGCAGCTACCAGCGCGACGAGACTCTGCCGCGCACCAGCCAGGTCGGGGCCGAGCAGACCACGCAGCGAGGTCCGTCGGTCCCGCCGCAACCGGGCACGGCGGACAACCTCGACGGAGGGACCGCGGCGCTCGCGACGGGAGGGGATGGACGGGCTCACCCGACCAGCGTGGCACCTCGCACCATGTCACACTTGCTTTGTTTGAAGCTTCACCCGTTCACACGCGTTGCCGTTCTCGTCGTGGTGGCCCTGGCATCCGTGGCTTGTGGGGGCGACGGACGGCGCCTTCCCGAGCCAGGAACCAACGGAGCCACACCACGCCCGACCACGGTCACCCCCGTCACCGCCGACATCTTCGCGGGGGCCAGCGACAACGAGTTCGCCCTGCGCAGTCCGTCGGTGTCCTTCGGAGAAATGCTGCCGGCCCGCCACGCCCGCGACGGTGGCAACGTCCCACCGGAGCTGCGATGGACGAATGTGCCCCCGGGAACCGAGGAACTTGCGGTGATCATGACCGACCTGAGCGCCGACGGGTTCGTGCACTGGGTGATGACAGGCATCGATCCCATGGGCGGAAACACCATCTACGAAGCCCTCGTACCGCCAGGTGCCGTCCAGGCTCGCAATGATTTCGGCGAGCTGGGGTGGGGCGGACCGGCACCACCGGCCGGTGACGAGGCGCACACCTATGCGATCCGACTCCTCGCCCTGGGGCAGACCAGCGGCATCCAAGACGGGGAGCGGGGAGCCGACCTGATCCCCGACCTCGAAGGAAAGGCCATCGGCATGGCCGAGTTGGTGGTCTTCTACCGTCAGGCAGTGGCCGTCGACCCCTGAGGTAATCCGGTCGCAGCTTGATCCATCAGCGCGTCGAGGCGCTCGGGGCCGATATTGCCACTGAGCCGTCCCTGCACGACGCCCTCGTCGTCGATGAACACGAAGAATGGGACGGCGGTCACCCCGAACGCCTCGGCTGCGTCCAGGCCCTTCGTATCCGCGATGACGGGGAACGGCCAGCCCTGCTCATCGAGCCACGCTGCAGGTGGGTGATTACCCCGTGTGGAATCTTCGAAGGTCGAGATGGCCACGAAATCGACCCCCTCGGGAAAACTGTCCGTCTCCAACCATCGGGTGAGGTCATCGACTTCTCGCTGGCAATGCGGGCACCAGTGAGCGAAGAAGGCAACGACAAGTGGCCGGTCCGACGCCTCGATCTCGACTAGATCCCCCGACAGCAGGTCGACCCCAACGGCAACCGGCGCGATCTGGCCGATTGCAGGGTCGTCGGCCGAACTTTCGAACGGGGACAGAACCCGGCCGGAGACAGTGGTGGCCGTGTCGGGTGAGGGAAGGTCGTCATCGACGGGAGCCGACGTCACCGTCGTCTCTGCGCTGCCGCCCTCGTCAGCGGCGGTGCCATCGCCCGTCGACTCCTGGCCCCCACACGCAGCACCCAGTAGAACGACCAGCGCAGCAACACCGGCGACGACACGACGGAACATCACCCCAACGTATCGCCGTCAAGCCCCATGTCGGGGGCGGAACGTGCGCCCTGGGGCTGGTTGACCCGGAGGGCGTGGTAACACGACACCCATCTGGCGGCAGATCACCAACAACTTCCCGTCAGGAGCCCAGATCTCACCGCTCTCGTCGAGAAACCCCTCATGGGCCGAGTGCTGTCGAAAATGCGCCAGACAGTAGGCCGAAGGATCGATCCCCAGACGGGTCACATCGCGCCGGAAGTGCACCGTGAGTTCGAGGGTGGGGGTGTGCACGGCAGCACCGGTGTGCACCATGACCGCAGGAACCCATGCGTCGGCCATCGCTGCGAGCAGGGGAGCCGAATAGGGTTCGGGCTCCATGAGGCGGAGCCAACCGCCGACCTCATGGCCACCGCTCAGGGCGGTGTCCGTTCGTCCCGGCACCCCGATCGTCCAGCCCTCGTCCCATCGGTCCCGGATCGGCACGTCGACTCCAGCGGGCTCCATCACATAGGAGGCGTCCAGGCCCGGGGTGTTCGGCATCGTCCGGTGTTCCCACTCCTGCACTGCATCCCGCTCCGTCGCCAAGGCCACCAGCGCAGTGGCCACCAGACGCTCGGACTGGAGCATCCGGCACGACACGAATGTCACCGAACGACCGTGGCTCTGCACGTCGACCACAACCTCGACCGTGCCCTCGCCCGGTGGGCGCACGTAGTGCACGGTCAGGGACCGTGGAGTCCGGTCCTCTCCCACCTCGTCCATTGCTGCTCTGAGCAGCATGGCTGCCGTGATGCCCCCGTTCGGACCGACCACGACCCACCATGCACGATCGAACCGACCCCGGTATCGACCCTCACCGATCTCCTCGAGAGCAATCGCATCATCGAAACGCTGTAACACGGCGAGTCAAGCTAGTGGCAGACTGCCCTCGTGGAGACGAAACAACTGGAATCGACCACCGGCTTCGTGGTGTACGACCTGCCCGGTGCCGACAACTACGTCGGGCAGGCCCGCCTGGGAGCCAAGCTCGCGCCGGCCAATGCAGCCATGCTGGTCCGCCACCAGACCTACGTGTTCGCCGTGCTCGAACAACGACGGAGCGGGGCAACCCTAGGTCTCAAGGTCGATCCCGACCAGACTGCCGACGCAGTCGCCGCAGCAGCAACCGAATTGGCAGAGGAGTTCAGCTCTCAACGACTGTCGGTCAGCCCTGGGCTACGACTCGATCACGACGCCTTGGCTCCCATCCTCGCCCACGACCAGCGCAACAGCCTGCTCGGCGATGACCGAGACGGTATTCGCTTCGAGGATGAACTCGTCGGGGTGGGCGCCGTCGCTGCGGCGAGCGGCACCCGGGGGAGCCTCGATGGCGCCAGGGTGTCCATCGAGGGGTTCGGCACGGTCGGACTGGCCATCGCCCGCGAGGCTGCGGCGCAGGGAGCCGTGATCCACCGCATCTCGACCAGCAAGGGATGCGTGACCGGAGAGTTCGACGTCACCACCCTGACCGACGCCTTCATGTCCGCAGGTGCCGGGTGCGTCGAACAACTGGGCAAGGTGGGCAAGCCGTGGGAGATCTACAAGGGTGACGTCGACGTGGTGTTCGTCGGCTCAGGCCCTGGCGCCATGTCGGGTCAGGGCGCCTCCATGGTCGGTACCACCCCCGTCGTCGCCGTCGGGCCAGCGGCCATCTCGTCCAAAGCCATGGCCGTCCTTCGTCAGCAAGGAGCCCCGACAGCGGCTGACTTCGTGGCCGGGGTCGGCCCCGCTCTCGCATGGTGGTCCGACAGCACGTCCCACGACGACCTTCGATCATCGACATCGAGCACGGTCGCAGCCCTCGTGGAGGAGACGGCCGGCCACGCCGACGGGGGATTCATGGCCGCCTGCTACAAGGCAGAAGCGTTCATGACGACCTGGCAGGACACTCTTCCCTTCGGCCGTCCCCTCGGCTAAGCACCAGCTCTCTGACTCAGGCCGCCTCGCAGTGGGCCAGGTCACAGGAGGGAAGTTCGGCTTCGCGATCGAGCACCAGCCCGTCCAGGACAACGGCCTGTAGTTCCAATTCTGCGGCTCGTCGACGGTAGGCCACCGCCACAGGGTCGAGGACCGTGTCGGCCTGGGACCGCAGACGACGAGCCCTGGACCGCAGCCTGGCGGTAGTTCGGGCAATGGTTCGAGGGGGACGTAGGGCAGTGGGTGTCGTTGTCATCAGGATGTACTCCTCGTCACCGTCAACGCACTTGCCATCCCGCCCATTCCACGTTCACCTGAAATCGCGGCTGGCCAGGGCGGCACCGATCTCGAGGGCATCAATTCGTTCGGCTACGACGTTGACCACCCCCTCGTGCCGTTCCAGGCGGCCTCTGACCACCAGGGCAGTGGCCGATCGAGCCACCGTGCGGTACCGCAACCAGCACCCCCTGGACACCACCACGTTCACCAACCCGGTCTCGTCCTCGAGGTTGATGAACATCGTTCCTCCGGCAGTCGCCGGTCGCTGACGATGGGTGACCACCCCGGCCACCAGGACCTTGCCGACCGGACAGGTGTGCAGTCCCACCGCCGTCACCACCCCGCGGGCGTCGAGGTCGGCCCGCATGAAGCGGGTCGGATGACCCTCGGGGGTCACCCCGGTGGCCCACAGATCGGCGGCCGCCTCCTCCTGCAGGGACATCCCCGGCAGGGTGGGGGCTTCTGCCCCGGTGACCACTCCCGGGAGTCGGCCGGGCCGGGACTGGGCCACCGCACCAGCTGCCCACAAGGCCTCTCGGCGGGTCAGGCCAAAGCACCCGAACGCCCCCGCTGTGGCCAGCGCTTCGAGTTGGCGCAGGGTCGGCCCCGCCCGCTGGACCACCTGCTCCATATCGGAGTACGGACCGGACTCGGCGATGGCCAACGCCAGATCCGACCCGATGCCCCTCACCGAGGACAACCCGAGGCGAACAGCCATCCCGCCCGTGGAGGAGGGGCATGGCTCGAGCACCGGTTGGTCGGCCGATGCGTTGATGTCGGGAGTGAGGACAATCACCCCGTGTCGTCGGGCATCCTGCACGAGCGAGTGGGGCGAATAGAAGCCCATGGGCTGCGCTGTGAGTAGGGCCGCACAGAACGCAGCCGGGTAGTGGAGCTTGATCCACGACGAGGCGTACACCAGATGGGCGAAGGACACCGAGTGGCTCTCGGGGAAGCCGTAATTGGCGAAGGCCGCCATCTTGTCCCAGATCTCCTCGGCCACCTCGGGGGTCACCCCCCGCTCGTACATCCCTTCGAACAGACGGAGTCGCAATCGCTCCATCCGGTCCTGCGACCGCTTGGAACCCATGGCCTGGCGGAGCTGGTCCGACTCGGCGGGGGTGAACCCGGCCACGTCGATGGCCATCTGCATCAACTGCTCCTGGAACAGGGGAATCCCCAGGGTCTTGGTCAGGGAGTTCTCGAGCAACGGATGCAGGTAGGTGACGGGATCCTGGCCGTTGCGTCGTCGGATGTAGGGGTGCACCGAACCGCCCTGGATGGGGCCGGGACGGATCAGGGCCACCTCCACCACGAGGTCGTAGAAACAGCGGGGGCGAAGACGGGGCAGGGTCGCCATCTGGGCCCTGGACTCCACCTGGAACACCCCGATGGAGTCAGCCCGGCAGAGCATCTCGTAGACCTCGTCCTCCTGAGGCAGTGCCCCGAGGTCGATCCTCACCCCATGGGCGGTGGCCACCAGGTCCACTGCGTAGTGCAAGGCCGACAACATTCCCAGACCCAGTAGGTCGAACTTCACCAGTCCCACCGCTGCGCAGTCGTCCTTGTCCCACTGCAACACCGACCGGTCGACCTTGGTCGCCCACTCCACCGGGCAGACCTCCACGACCGGGCGATCGCAGATGACCATGCCCCCCGAATGGATCCCCAGATGTCGAGGAGCGTGTTCGACTTCTGCCGCCAGCTCCAACACCTCCCGAGGAATGCCGTGCCCGTGATCTGGCGGTTCGGCGGCTGGGCCCCGCCAATCGGTGGTGGAGGCCGTTCCATCAACCCCGTCGTCCTCACCACCGTCGTCGGATCCAGCCAACAACTCCCCCAGCCCTCCATAGCGATCCAACGACTTCGACCAGGCGTCCTGCTGACCCGCCGCATACCCCAGGGCCCTGGCCATGTCCCGCACCGCAGACCGGGCTCGGTAGGTGATGACGTTCGCCACCTGCGCCGTATGCCGTCGGCCGTACCGGTCGAACACGTACTGGATGACCTCCTCCCGACGATCGCTCTCGATGTCGAGATCGATGTCGGGCGGGCCGTCTCGTTCTGGGGACAGGAACCGCTCGAACAGCAGTCCCAGCGACACCGCGTCGACGTTGGTGATGCCCAGGGCGTAACACACCGCCGAGTTGGCTGCCGATCCCCTGCCCTGGCAGTAGATGTCGTTGACCCGGCAGAACGACACGATGTCCCACACCACTAGGAAGTAGCCGGGGAACCCCAACTGTTCGATGAGGGCCAGTTCGTGATCGATCTGACGCCACCCTCCGGTCACCCGTTCGGCTCCCCGGGGGCCATAGCGGCGCAGGGCACCCTCCTCGGTGGCCTGGCGGAGATAGGACATCTCGTCCATCCCCCCGGGACATGGGTATGGGGGAAGCGACGGGGCCACCAGAGACAGGTCGAACGCGCATTCGACCCCTACCCGGGCAGCAGTCTCCACCACCCCGGGGTAGCGGGCGAACCTGCGGACCTGTTCGGCACCCGAGCGAAGATGGGCAGCCCCCGAAGGAGGCAGCCATCCGTCGAGGTCGTCGAGACAGCGGCGAGCCCGTACCGCAGCCAGGGCGGTGGCCAACCGCCGCCGGGCCGGCGTCGCGTAATGGACACCGTTGGTGCACAGCAGCCCCACCCCCCGGTGGGTGGCCAGTTCGGCCAAGCCGTCGTTGCGCGCCACATCGAGAGGATCACCGTGGTCCCACAACTCAACGAACAGGTTCCGGACTCCCACCGCCTCGACCAAGAGGTCCAGCATTCGTCCGGCAGACGCCGGCCCCTCCTCGACGAGAGGCCCGGCTACCAGGCCCTTGCGCCCTCCGGTAAGCACCGCCCAGTGATCGCGCTGGCGGGCTGCCTCGTCGAGGAAGCGCTCAGTGGACAGCCGAGGCGCTCCTTTGGATCCCGCCATCTGGGCGGCGGAGACGAGCGACCCCAGGGCTGCGTATCCGGCCGGATCTCTGGCCAACACCACGACATGGGAGCCGGGAGGATCAGGGTGCCCCGAGCGGGAAGGATCTGACGCCCGACCACGCCCCGGACGCCAGGCGTCGAGGGTCAGTTCGGTACCGAACACGGTGGGCAACCCCACTTCCCGGGCGGCCTCGGCGAAACGGACGACCCCGTAGAACCCGCCGTGATCGGTCATCGCCAAGGCATGCAGGCCCAGGCGGGCCGCTTCGACCACCAACTCCTCGGGACTCGAGGCCCCGTCGAGGAAGCTGAAATGGGAATGAGCATGCAACTCGGCGTAGGGAACCCGGGCTGGCGCCCACCGGTTATCCCCCCTCTCGAATGCCGCCCGTTGCCGACTCCATGCCGGAGCATCACCTCCGTCTCCCACCATGGGAGCGGCTTCCGCACCGGACAATCGTCGTCCTGACAGTCGTCGTTCGAGTTCGGTCCATGGCATGGCCGGGTTGGTGAACCCCATGGACGCGATAATCGAACATATGTTCGTTCTCCGTCAAGCCCAGCCCGCCTGCCCGGAGTACTACCGTGCTGCAATGACCCGATCTCAGGCACCACCCGACGGAGTCGCCCTGGCCGCCCTCGTGGCCGCAGGTGAGGTGACCCCACGGGAGCTCGTCGAAGCGGCCATCGCCCGAGCCGGCGCCGTGAACGGGGACCTCAACGCCATCATCCACCCCCTCTACGAGAGCGCGTTGGCCGCCTCGGAGGCCGACGGCCCACGGGGACCCCTGTGGGGCGTTCCCTTCCTCACCAAGGACCTGATGTGCGCCACCGAGGGCGACCCCTATCACGCAGGCAACGTCGCCCTGCGCGACGCAGGGAATCGAGCCCACCACGACACCCACCTTGCCACCATGTTCAGGGACCTCGGCCTGATGAACATCGGCCGGACCAACACCCCCGAGTTCGGCCTCACCCCCACCACCGAGCCCGTCGCCTACGGGCCCAGTCGTAACCCATGGCATCTCGACCACTCCACCGGAGGGTCGAGTGGTGGATCGGCCGCCGCCGTCGCCGCAGGTATCGTGCCCATCGCCCATGCCAACGACGGCGGCGGGTCGATCCGCATCCCGGCCAGTGAATGCGGCCTGTTCGGGTTGAAACCCACCCGTGGACGGGTGTCGGCTGGCCCAGACGCAGGTGTCGTCTGGGCGGGGGCTGCCATCGAGGGGGTGGTCAGCCGATCGGTGCGCGACTCCGCCGTCGTCCTCGACGGCATCAGCAGGGTATGGCCGGGCGACCCGTACTGGGCTCCTCCACCCCCACAGCCGTTCGCCAACGCCCCCACCGATCCGATCGCCCCACTCCGGGTCGGCATCTGTTCCACCTCGTCATGGGGCCCCGTCGATGCCGACTGTGCAGCCGCCGTCGAGGCCACGGGCCGACTCCTCGAAGAACTCGGCCATCGGGTCGAGAGCAGCCACCCCGGGCCCATGTTCGATCCGGAGTTCTTCGACGTGTTCCCCAGGGTGCTGGCGGTGTCCACCGCCGAGATGGTCGATGCCCTGGGACGACAGTTGGGGCGGCCCCTCACCCGCGAGGACATGGAGGGCGACACCGCTGCCCTCGTCGCCCTGGGCCGCTCCATGTCCGGCGTCGACTACGTGCAGGGCATCGAGTGGTTCCACACCTACACGCGCCGCATGGCTGCATGGTGGGAGGACTTCGACGTCCTGGTCACACCGACCCTGGCCGAACCGCCGCCCCGACTGGGTGAGCTGCGTGACCCTGTGACCGGTGGACGGCGGCTGCGCGACCTCCTCCACTTCACCGCCCAGTTCAACGTCACGGGTCAACCCGCCATGTCGGTGCCCCTGCACTGGTCTGCCGACGGCTTGCCAGTAGGGGTCCAAGTGGTGGGAAGGCCGGCCAGTGAGTACGAACTGCTCCAGTTGGCCGGGCAACTGGAGGACGCTGCGCCGTGGGCCAGCCGCCTTCCACCGGTGTTCGCTGCATGACCACCGACCGGCGAGCAGAGGATGCGACCGCCCTACGCCAGCGAATCACCAGTGGCGACGTTCTTCCTCGTGAGATCGTGGAGGCAGCTGTCGCGCGGTGCGAGGCAACGGACGGGCACATCAATGCCGTCATCCATCCCCGATACGAGGCAGCCCTCGACGACCCTGTCGACCTCACCGGACCACTGGGCGGCGTTCCCATCCTGGTCAAGGATCTCGGCTGTGAGCAGGCAGGCGAGCCCCACCACCACGGCGCCGTGTTCCTGCGCGACCTCCAATGGCAGGGGACCACCGACAGCTACTTGTGGCGAAGCCTGCGCGACAGCGGAGCCGTGTGTCTGGGGCGCACCAACACCCCCGAGTTCGGCTCCACCATCACGACCGAGCCCGTGGCATACGGGCCGACTCGCAATCCCTGGAAGCTCGATCACTCTCCAGGCGGGTCGAGTGGCGGGTCGGCTGCCGCAGTGGCAGCCGGAGTAGTGCCCCTCGCCCACGGCAACGACGGCGGCGGCTCGATTCGCATCCCAGCCAGCGCCTGCGGACTCGTCGGACTCAAAGCCACCAGGGGTCGGGTTTCCACCGGCCCGTCGCGAGGCGAACATCGGGGCGGGTTCGCCGTCGACGGGATGCTGACCCTCAGCGTGCGGGACACAGCGCTCGCCTTGGACGTGATCGGGCGACCCTGGCCCGGCGAGCCCATACCCGCACCACCCGCCCCATCGTCGTGGGTGCCAGCGGCCCAGCAGATCCCTCCGACCTGCCGCATCGGTGTCTCTGTTCGACGAGCCCACCCCGAGTGCGTGCGAGCCGTCGAGGACGCAGCTCGACTCCTCGACGACCTCGGACACCATGTCGAGGATGCTGCCCCGGTGGGCTGGTACGACCCCGAGTTGACCGATCGAACCATCGTGATTCGCACGGTGGGCATGGCAGCGGAACTCGACGAGTGGGCGGCGGCCATCGGTCGACCTCTGACCGAGCACGATGTGGAGGCATCGAACTGGTGGTCGGCCGAACTCGGCAGGACCCTCACCGGCACCATGTACACCGAGTCCCAGTCTTGGCTGGGGCAGTGGGCCCGCACCGTCGCCCAGTTCTGGACAGACCACGACATCTTGCTCACCCCGACCCTGGGCGCCCCACCGCCACGGATCGGCCATCTCTCCGATCCAGTCGACGGACCGGGACGCCTTCGGGAGCTGATCGGCTTCGTGGACCAGGCGAACGTCTCTGGCCAACCGGCGATCAGCCTTCCCACCCACCTCACCGAAGACGGCTTGCCCGTCGGCGTGCAGCTGATTGCCCGCCACGGGCGGGAAGACCTCCTCCTGCAGGTGGCAGCACAGATCGAGGCGGCTCACGGTTTCGTTCCCCTGCCCGACCTCCCCGCAGCGACGTGACCGACCACGATGGCTTCGGCTCCCCCGCCCGGGCGGCCCGGGCCCGGGTCACCCTCGACAGTGCGCTGTCCGGCGGCGTCGAGGTGTCGACCAGCGCCTTTCGGCGTTCCCAACGGCTCACACTTGCCGCCCGGGTCGTGGTGTTCGCCGTCGGGTTCGCCATGGCCGTGGGGATCGGCGCCGGTTGGGCAGCCCTGTCGATCGCAGTGGTCACCCATCACCTGCTCTACCGATCGCGGCAGGTGCTGGTGGCCACCGACGACGGGCTGGCCGTCACCACATCGGGTCCTCGTAGCTGTCGGGTCGACGAACGTTGGAACGTGGGGGCCCAAGCCACCTTCAGCCTCACCGAGGGACAACCCGATGTCGAACTCACCATCGGTACGTGGACGGGGCGGCTGCATGGCATCGACTTTCGCCACGCCGAGCACGTCATCCGGATGGGAGGCGGGGAACCGGTGCGAACCATCCGTCAGCGCGGCGGCTGATCCGCAAGTCGGTGAGAACCCGCTAGCCCGATGACCCATCGCCGCACACCACCGGTACCATGCGGGCCGTGGGCCGCTGTCACAACGACCCGACGATCGCCACGAGGATCACCTCGAGTGGACCTTCGCAGGGCCGAGCTTGGTCCCGCTGGCTGGTGGTCGTCGCCATCACCATGGTCGGACTCGTCGGCGTAACGGGGCGGGCCAGCGGGCAGAGCAAGGACGAACTCCGGCGGGAAATCGACGAACTCAAGGCGGAACGCGAAGCCTTCCAGGAGGAGATCCTCGAACAGGCCGGCCTGGTAGATGCAGCAAGCGCAGAGGTCGCCGAGGTCGAACAGGCGCTCGCCGATCTGGAATTGCTGGTCGCCGGGCAACGGGATGATCTGGCCCAGGCCGAACGGGCGCTGGAGAGCGCCGAGGCAGCCGTGGACGCGGCCGAGAATCGGGCTGCCTTCCTCCTCGGCGCCCAAGACACCCTGTCCCAGCAAGCAAACGAGCTGGCTGTGCAGACCTACCTCGGTCGTGACTCCAGCATGGAGGGGTCCTACGGGCTGGCTCGGACGGGCGACATCTACGAGGCGGCACGTATCCAGACCCTGGTCGGCGCGGCATTCGGTGACATCACCGACACATCCGACGAGATCCGAGCTCTTCAGGTCGACACCGAGGAAGCCACCAGGGACCTCGAGGATGCAGCCGCATTCCGCGAGGAGATGCGGCTGCTGGCCGAGGACGAACTCGAGCAACTCCTCGATGCAGTCGCTCTCCAGGACAGGGTCGTAGCAGCAGCCGAGGAACGACTCGAGACCCGTCTGTACGAGGCAGCCGCCTTGGAAGACATCGATGCGCAGATGGCAGCCGAGATCCGCGAAACCGAGTCCCGGCTGGCCGCAATCATCGCCGAGGAGCGGCGAAAGGCCGAAGAGGAGGCCCGCCGGAGGCGCGAAGCAGAGCGACGTCGCCTCGAGGAAGAGGCTGCACGACGCAGAGCCAACGGCACCGCACCATCCCCGACCACCAACCAGGTTCCCTCCTCACAACTTCACTCCGTCTACGGCATCACCGTCCACGAGTCGATCGCCGACAATCTGCAGGCCATGATCGAGGCAGCAGCCGCTGACGGTGTCCAACTGCGGGGTGGGGGCTACCGGAGTCCAGCCAGCCAGATCGCCCTTCGGCGGGCCCACTGCGGCACGAGCGAGTACGCCATCTACGAGATGCCATCAACCCGTTGTCGGCCACCTACTGCCCGCCCGGGTCAGTCGATGCACGAACGGGGGTTGGCCGTGGACTTCACCCAGAACGGCAGAACCCTGCGGCGGGACAGCTCCGGGTACCGGTGGCTGCTCAACAATGCGGCTCGCTACGGATTCCGAAATCTGCCCAGTGAGCCCTGGCACTGGTCCACCAACGGACGCTGACCGGCTGGGTTCATCGGTAGGTCGCCTCGATCCACCAAGCTCCTCCTTCGACGGCCACCAGATACGCCACATCGTCATCATCCACCACCTGGAGGCGGGCCTGGCGGCGCCGTCGCCGAGAGTCCCACCATCGCTCCTCGACCGGCCAGGGGCCGGCCCACGCCCGTAAGCGTCGCCGGCGACCCTCCTGGAGCATGTACGCAGGCTCGGCCTGCAGTTCACCCCGTCCGTTGACCACGACCGCCCCACCGTTGCGGTCACACAACTCGATGGGTACCCGCTCGGCATGCACCAGGGCAGGTGACGGCGGAGGGAGGCGGCCCGGCCATGGATCCCCCACCCCATCCGGGGCCATCACCTGCCGCTCCTGGGACAGGTCAACCGACGAGAGGGACACCCGACGCTCCACGTCGATCAACCGACGACCACCCCCTCGCTCGGGGACGGTGACCGCATCCGGCCCGAGCAACCCCTGCACCCTGGCCAGTGCCCGGGCCGCTCGGCCATCGTCGTCGGATCGCCCACCCCAGAAACCCAACTGACGGCCACTGTCGGCCACCACCTCCTCGGGGACCAGCCGAATGAGAGCGGCACCACCCCTAGGTCGCTGACGAGAGGCGAACCACCCCTCGAGTTGCCATCTCACCCGGTCGATGACGGCCGCCACCGTGAAATGACGCTCGTGCCGCCACACCCTGGTCCTGTGCTCCCCTCGATCACTCACCACCTCGATCGCCAGGCAGAGGCAGACCAGACCGTTGTTCGCCAGTCGCTCCACCAATTGCTCAGCCAGAGGTTTCGCCACGAACGCCACCATGTCCACCCGATCAGCCGGAGGTTCGAGTTCCGCTTCGAGGGTGAGGTCAGGTGGGACCGGACGAGTATCGGGTGGCCGATCGTCGATCCCACTCGACAGACGGTGAGCTACCACCCCGGGAGTCCCGAATCGGGCCAAGAGATCGGCAGGTCGCAGCGCGGCCACATCGGCGAGCGTTCGCAGGCCGAGCCGTTCCCAGACGCCGACCAGTTCGCTCCCACCGTCCCACCCGGCCAGTGGCGACCCGGTAACACACAGCGCAGACAGGGGAAACGGTTCCAAGAAACGGGCGCTGCCCCCGCCCTCGATCACCGTGACAGCACCCGGTTGTCCGGACCCTGCGGCCAGGACACCGGCGAAGTGCCCGTCGGCGACCCCCACCCGAGGGGCAAAAGGACCTGGCCCGTCGATACCCCCGACCAGACCGGCCACCACCTCAGCCAACCGCCGAGCAGCGAGATCAGCCATCGGACGGTCACCACCGAAATAGCGGGATGGCCCACGAGCAGGAAACGAACACCAACCAGGGCGGAGAATCTCGACCCTCGGAGTGAGTTCCTCGAGCGCCATCACCACGGGATCGAAACGGCGGGCATCCCGGGCAGGGTCGTGATCGATGATCACGAGCGAGGGACACCTGGCTTGGGCTTCCCGTTGCCGATGACCGACCGATACCCCCCTCGCTTGGGCCGCTGGGGTCACATCGATCACCCGATTCGCCGCCGTCACAGCCAGCGGCTCGGCCGGATCGACACCGGCCGCCACCACCGACCAATGAGGGCACACCACCACCAATGTCCTGGTGCTGCTCCCCGGCTCTTCAGCCGGCACGACGGATCGGCGAGAGCACGCCATCGTCCCGCACCATCTCCACAGAGCCACTGGAGGACGGGGTAGCGAATCCGACTCGTTCGATCACCTCGATCTTGCCGTGCGGTCCCGGCAACCACACCGACAGACGACGGGGCCGAGCGGCCGCCCCTCGGCCCGACGAGACCACCTCGACCCGCCGGGCTCGCAGCCGGCCATGACCCCACTCGATGCCCGTCCACCGACTCGCTGTCACCTCGAGTGTCAGGTCGGGCCTCGGGCCAGCCCCTGGCCCGGGATCGATGCCCATGACCGAGGTGCCTCGTTCACGAAGGCGAGCCGTCATCCGCCGGGCATGGGCTGATCCCATCGTCACTCGAGGACCCGTGATCACCAGATCGACTCCAGCGGTCAGCGCATTCAGCACCTCCACAGCTCGGTCGCCGGGATGATCGACGAACGCCCACCGTTCCAGAGCGGCACCTGCTTCCAGGGCGGCCGTCAACCCCAGATCGGGTAACCCCAGCCCGACTACCCACCCGCCCATCTGCGATGTTCGGGTGGCAAGAGCGACGGCTAGCGAGCAGGCTCCGTCACCCCGCAGGGCGATGGTCGACCCCCGACGGAGTCCTCCTTCGGGCAGCAGGGGAACGAGTTCGTCCAGAACGGGGATGACTCGTTCATGAGCCATGACCAACGGGCTGACCGCCCCGACGAGCCCTCGGAGCTGCTCGAGAGAACGCCCAGCACGCACAGGAGCATCAGCAGACTCTTCGACAGGGGTGGCCGATGCCATCCCTGGAGATTAGGCGAACATATGTTCGATTGAAAGCTCAGGCGCCGTAGTGAGCGAACAACTCGACGATGATCTTCTCGATCCCTGTCGCATCGAATCCCTTGGCAAGATCCACATCCACCACGTTGCCGTAGACGTGGACATGTTCCACCCCACCCCGGGCGAACAGTCGCTGGGCAAGTACGTCCGCAGGATCTTCGACGCTGGTGGCATCGTCGGCCCCCGCATAGTGACGGTGCCCCTGACCGGTCAGCGGGCGGTTGGTTTCGAACCGGACCACACCGGGGCGGGCACGCGATGTTTTCTCTGCGACACGGACGGGCTGACCCATGTGTGTGAGACTAGCGCCAAGAGTGTTCAGCGGACGACCCCACATCCGCGCCCCGAGCGAAACCACAGGAGATGACATGGCCGACATGACCGACGAGCAGTTCACGGCCGAGGCCACGGCGTTCTTGGAGAACAACTACCAGCGCAAGGGAGAGAAAAGGTCCTTCGTGTGGGGCGAGGGCCCTGACCAGGCCGCCATGTTCGAGGAGGTGGACCGGGACAAGGAAGTCCAGGACCTCGCCGAGGCGAAGGCCTGGAGGGCCAAGAAGTTCGACAACGGCTTCGGATGGATCTCGGGACCCACAGAGCTCGGAGGCGGTGGCCATCCACGACGCTTCGAACGGATCTGGCAGGGACTCGAGAGCCAGTTCAATACCCCCGACGGTGGATTCTTCGGTATCGGGCTGGGCATGGTCGCCCCGACCATCCAGGCCCATGCCCAACCTGAGGTGGCAGCCGACATCCTTCCCCGCATGTACCGAGCCGACATCGTGGGATGTCAGCTGTTCTCAGAGCCCGGCGCAGGCTCCGACCTGGCCAGCCTGCAGATGCGGGCCGACCGTGACGGCGACGAATGGGTACTCAACGGCCAGAAGGTCTGGACATCGGGAGCTCACTACAGCGACATCGGTGAGGTGGTGGCTCGCTCCGATTTCGATCTGCCCAAGCACCAAGGACTGACTGCCTTCGTGGTCGACATGTCGGCCCCCGGCGTCGACGTTCGGCCGTTGCGTCAGATGACAGGCGGAGCCAACTTCAACGAGGTGTACTTCACCGACGTCAGGATTCCCGACACCCACCGTCTCGGGGACGTGAACCAGGGTTGGGCGGTCGCCCTGACCACCCTCATGAACGAACGGGCATCGATCGGCTCGGGTGGCGGAGGCAGTGGGGGCAGCTACACCAAGCTCAGCGCCATGCTTCGTCACTTCGACATGACTGACGATGCGCTCGCTCGTCAGCAGCTGATGAACATCTACTCCTACGGCAAGTTGCTCGCCTGGTCGAACCAGCGGGTGATGGACGGGCTGCGGGCCGGCAAGACTCCGGGTCCGGAAATGTCGTTGTCCAAGATGGGACTCACCCGTCAGATGCAAGCCACCTGCAACTTCGTGAGTGACGTGTTGGGCGATCGCTTGATCGCCGACACGGGTGAGTGGGGGACCTACACATGGGGCGGCTTCGTACTGGGCTTCCCGGCCATGCGGATTGCCGGCGGGTCGGACGAGGTGATGCGCAACATCGTGGGCGAACGCGTGCTCGGCCTGCCCAAGGAGCCAGGAATCGACACGACGAGTCCGTTCAGGGAACTCCGGGTCGGAACCCAGCGCACCGACTGACCCGATCGCCGGACCGGCCAGTACGGCATGCGGTCCCGCACTCGACCGAGATCCGTCGCTCAGGCTGCGAAGAGTTGGCCCTGTGGGGCGGGCCTGGACCGCCGCTGTAGTCCCGTCCAAGGCAAGGCATCCATGAACGCCCAACTCCGCCGGTGGATGGCGCTCGGCCCGTACCCGGTGAGAGCCATCCGGTGCTGAGGCGCCGGGTATCCCTTGTTGGCGTCGAAGCCATAGGGCCGGTAGTGCTCGGAGGCCTCCACCATCAGGCCGTCACGGACGACCTTGGCCATGACCGACGCAGCAGCGATCGACAGACATGTGCGATCCCCCTTGACGATGGCCAGGCTCGGTAGCCAGTCCACGAAGTTCCACGACCCGTCGACCAGCACTCGATCCACCGGAAGATCGAGGGCATCGATGGCTCGTCGCGTCGCAAGGCGCTGGGCCTCGGACATCCCGAGTTCGTCGCACTCCGCCTCCGACGCGTGACCGACAGCCCAACCGCTCGCCCATTCGTCGATCCGGCCGAACAGTTGGACCCGCCGGGCTGGAGTGAGCAGCTTGGAATCCCTGATGCCGTTCACCCGACCCGATCGAGGCAGGACCACGGCGCCGACGGTCAGCGGACCGGCCCATGCACCACGCCCCACCTCGTCGACGCCGACCACCACCTCGTCACCACCGTCCCAGCACCCCTGCTCCACCCGGAGCGAGGGCACCACCGATCGACCCCGTGCAGCCACGGTCGGCACGTTACCTGGGGCACGGAGCGTGGCCGGTGACCGTGCCGTGCGTCGGTGGGTCAGAACACCAGGGAGCCGTCTGCGGAGAGACACAGACCGAAGTTCCGAACGCTGTTGCCGGCAACGACACCGGGCACCCCGTCGCACACCACCGCCACCACGTACACCCCGACCGCGGTGACGCCGGACAGATCCGCTCCTGAGAAGTCGTCCCAGGAGAGCCGGGCATCGGTGAAGTCGACGCTGTGCAGATCGGCCTGTCGGAAATTGCTCGCATCACTACGCACGTCGACCAGCGATGCCTCACGCAAGGTCGCTCCGGCGAACACGGCACCGTCGAGAACCGAGGCGTCCAAGGAGGCCTCGGTTAGGTCCGCGCCGATGAACAAGGTGCCGTCGAAGGTGTTCCCCGACAGATCCGCTCCAGCAAGATTCGCCCCCACGAAGGACATCCCGGCCCGGAACACCCCCAACCCGCCGAGGTCAGCCCCCGCCAGCTCGGCTCCCGAGAAATTCATGACCTCGATGTGCACCCGCTCGAAGGACAAGCCGGTCAGGTGCACTCCAAGGCCAAGACCGGACAGCTCGAGGTCGGTTGTGCCGTCAGGAACGTCGCAGTCACGGAACACGAGGTCCTCCATGACGACGAGCGGGCTGAGGGCGAGCGAATTGCACCCCACGACGGCCCCAGTGAGGTCAGCTCCGGTGAGGCCACCAGCCGGGCTATCAGCGAATTCCGGTGTGCGGGACACCAGACCACTCAGATCGGACCCCACGAGGATGGCCCCTGTCAGATCAGCACCGGTGAGGTCGGAGCCGGTGAGATCGGCACCGCTGAGATCGGCACCGCTCAGGTTGGCGCCGACGGCGATGACGGACAGGCGGGCACCACGAAAATCGGCGCCCGAGAGGTCGGCTCCCGTCAGGTCGACGTCGAGAACGACCGAGTTCTCGAAGTAGCCGCCGCTGAGCACCGCACACCGGAGATTGCTCGGACCGATGAAGGTCCGATCGATCAGCAGGGCACCAGGTTCGTTGCGGATGGGTTCGGTGGCTGCGCACTCGGCAGCGACCCCCTCGACGACCACTTCGACGGCGGTCTGAAATTGCTCGAGGGCCAGGTTCAGTGCCGCCAGCGACCCTTCGACGTCGACATCTGCCACCCCACCGACCGATCCCCCGTCGACCTGAGCATGCTCCACCACGGCGGTTGCAGGCCCCACGGTGGCGTGCTCGCGGTCGACCAGTTGGACATCACGATCGACGCTCGATGCGCAGGACGCAGCAAGCACTCCAAGGACGGCGAGGACGAGGGTGCGACGGTGACCCATGGCTGGGACTCCAAATCTGGGGGACCCCCTTAGATTCGGCACCCAGGGCCACTCTCATGAGGAATCCGCACCTTGGACCGAGGCTCGGCCCTTCACGAGAAGGACGGACCCCGGCTGTCGGCATCTCCCTCCGACGGGGCCTCGACGCCGGACCCGTCCTCGACGACCACCGGAGCCAAGAGTGCTTCCCCCTGCGCTCCCGTGCCGCGCCAGTGTGGATCGAGTCCTGGGGCGGTCACGACCAGAGGGCCACGCACCGCCCGGTCCCCCATCTGTTCGACTTCCCAGAGCAGCGCGGGCCGGTCACCGTGCCATCGCACGGCCCACGAGAGCAGTCCGGCAGTGCAGGCAAGACCGTGGACCTCTACGGGCTGTCCCACCCACGACGCTGGCCACACCGGAGCCAGGGCAAGACATCCCGCGTCACCGTCGCCGACCAGCAAACCACGGACCGACCTCGCAACGGCAGCCGCCACCCGCAGATCGTGCCCGGCCCCGCCAGTGCCCGTACCCAATCGGGGATGCACATGGGTCGGCCAAGACCAGCACGAAGAAGCCTGACCCAACACCGCATCAAGTCGATCGAGGGCGACAGTTCGCTGGTGTGCGATGTCCTCCACCAGGGCCTTTGCCGTGGCCAGAACGTCGTATCCCAGCGGTCGGGAGCGGTCCTCGTACAGCAGATCGGAGATGTCTGGTGCGGTCTGCGCGACAGGCTTCGTCCCGTGGCCCAGGGCCTCGAGCTCCGCGGCTGCTCGGATGGCGCCGACCTCGCTCAGCAGATGGTGTGCTGCGCTCAGAGCCCGCATCCCGGCGGGAGATACGTCCTGCTGCAGCAACCAGCGGGCTGCGTCCGCGACGACCTCGCTCAGCGCCGCGAGGAAGCCGGCGTCTGGGTGCAGAGAATGGACACGGTCCAAGGCAAGCAGGGACACCGCCGTGACATCGATCCCTTGGACCGCCATCGCACCGAGGCGGTCCTGTCGACGGGCCCAGGCGACCAACACATCCCGGCAGGCGGTTGCGTACCCCAGTTCAGCGAGGGCGCTCACGGTATCGAGCAGGTCATCAGGGTCAGCCGGAGGACCGAAAGGGGCAGGCTCGACCTCCGACCCTCCAACTACGGCGAGGGGAAGGCTTTGGCGCACCGCATCGAATCCCTCAGCGATTCTCCCTGCAGGAAGGACCACTCGGCACCCACTCGTCGCGTGCCGTCCCCAGCCCCGTGCCACCTGCTCGCCGGTGGGGAGCCGATCGACCACGTCCGGTGGCACGTCGCCGACTCCACACCCCGGGGGCAGGATGGCCACCCGCATGGTGGAGCCGTGGACCAGGGGAAGGACCATGGCCATCGCGCCACTTCCATCGTCACAGGTAAGCCATCTTGCCGCAGCACCATCGGGCTCCTCGAGCAGGTCGAGCCTCGAGGCCGGGTCCATGCCACCAGTCCCAGTCACCACAGCGCCCGGTCGACGCTCGAGCACCAAGGCCGCCTCGCCGTCAATCTCCACCACCCGATCGTCACAGCGGGCCTGGTTGATCCGTCCGCCACCCTGTACGTCGTACGGGCGGACTGCAAGGGCCAGGGCCACTGGCCCCGATGTCAGGTTCTCGAACTCCACGGCCACGACGTCGAGCTGGGCGTTCGCCCCGAAACAACGCTGCACGACCTCTCCGCCCCCGACCCGAAGGAGTGTCTCGACCACGGGCGCCCCGTCGACCAGCCGTTGCCGCACCCCCGGGATCATGGACGGGAATAGCCAGCGCTCCCCAGACCCCACCCACCAATCGAGCGACCACCGTCCTGCGCGCCCGACGACGAGACCTCGCGGGTCGACGGGAGTTCGCACAGAGCCATCGAGCGTCCCCACCATGGTCCACGAACGACCCACGGCATTGACGGGGACTGCGCCGCCAGGGTGATAGGCCCCGTGAGCGGGATCGCGCTGTCGAGCCAACCACCAGGGCTGGACCCAATCCGGCCCGGGGGTGAACAAGGCCGAGGGATGTCCCCCTGGGCCACCCTCCGGGTGCCGCCTTCGCAATCGATCAATCAGTGTCACGAACACCTCACCGAACCTGGGGTTAGCCGCCGACAAGGCTAGGCGGCGACTATGCCACCCGACCCATCGGACCACACCGAGTCCTGCGCGGATACCAGCCCTACACTGGCGTGCCCATGTCACACCACGGCAGCCCGAGCGCACCTGCGGATGCGGCACCCGTTGTCGTGATACCGGTGAAAGCCTTCCGGCAGGCCAAGCTCCGACTGGCCGACCACCTCGACGAGCACGAACGCATCGACCTGGCTCGATCCATGGCCAGTGGGGTCATTCGCGCTGCCGCCGGAATGGATGTACGGGTGGTCTGCGACGATCCCGAGGTCACCAGGTGGGCACACTCGACGGGTGCGGGGGTGATCGAGGTGTCGTCCTCGGGGCTGAACGCAGCAGTGACCGAAGCCCTCCAGGTACTGCAAGGCGAGGGCGTCGACCTCGTCATGATCTGCCATGGGGACCTGCCCCTGGCAACCAGCCTGCATGGCATCGGCAAGCCCGGACTCGTGACAATCGTCCCGGACCGCCACCTACAAGGAACCAACGTCCTCGTTGTCCCCACTCGAGCAGGCTTCTCGTTCCACTACGGCCCAGGGTCCCTGCATCGCCATGTCGAAGAAGCCCTGCGGTGCGGCCTCGACGTCGAGATCCATCAGATCGCAGCCCTGCAGTGGGACGTCGACACCCCTGACGACCTCGACGACCAGCCTCCGACGACCGACGAAGGAGCATCGGCATGAACATCGATCTCCCCACCCCCAGTGTGGCCCTGGCCATCGTGGCCCACCCCGACGACGCCGAATTCCAGTGCGGGGCCACCCTGGCCAAATGGAGCGCAGCCGGTACCGAGGTCCACCACCTGGTGTGCACGGATGGCTCCAAGGGAACCTGGGACCCTTCCTGTGACCAGGCGGCACTGGTGGCAGAACGCCGCGTCGAGCAGCAGGCGGCGGCCCGCGCGCTCGGGGCGACGGGTTCGGTCTGGTTCCTGGCCCGGGTCGACGGAGAACTCGAGAGCGACCTGGCCACCCGCTCCGACGTGGCCCGAATCATCCGCCAGGTGCGTCCCGACGTCGTGCTGGGGCACGACCCGTGGAAGCGATATCGGCTTCACCCCGACCACCGCCACGCTGGGCTGCTCGCCGTGGAAGGCATCGTTGCAGCCCGCGATCCCTTCTTCTTCCCCGAGCACGGCCTCCCCCACCACCGCCCGGACGCCCTGCTCCTCTTCGAAGCCGACGAGCCTGATCACGCCGAAACGACGATCGGCTTCAGCGCAGCCAAGACGGCCGCCCTTCTGGAGCATCGCAGTCAATTCGTCACCACCCATGGCATCAACGACCCCGACGACAGTGCAGCGCAGTCAGCGTTCGCCCAACGGATCGAGGACGGTCTCGTTGCCGCTGGCACGACGGCCGGCGTTGCGTCGGCCGAGCTGTACAAGCTGATGGACAAGCTCTGACCCCTGAACGAACAAGGGCGGGGTCCAAGACCCCGCCCATCGTCAATCGTTGGTGCCCGCTGCCGCGAGCATCGTCAACCGTTCATCGTGTCCTTGAGCGCCTTTGCCGCCGAGAACTTCACGCTCCTACTGGCGGCGATCTGTACGGGCTCGCCGGTCTGTGGGTTGCGCCCCGTCCGGGCGGCCCGCTCGGCGAGAGAGAACTTCCCGAAGCCGGGCCAGCTCACTGCATCGCCCGCCTGAGCAGCACCGACGACCTGCGCCACGAAGGCATCGATGACGGCCTCTGCGTCACCCTTGGTGCACCCTGCCGAATCGGCGACAGCGGACAGCAGATCTGACTTGGACATGTTGGCCATGGGGGTCCTCCTCCCAAGGTCGCGCGCCCTGCGCGAAATCCCATTCCTGTCATTCGACAGTGCTACGACCGCCTGGTCAAGCATTTCCGACAAAATGAGCACTTTCCGTGGCGCAGACTCCCGCAACGTGGTAGGGCGGGCCGAATTTGCCCAGGTGACGCCGGCCACTGCGAGACCTAGTCTCACCACTGGACGGGACGGTGATGAACGGTAGCGAGATCCTCCTCATCGCAATCGCAGCAGGATTGGGCTCCGTCATCACCGCGATCGCAGGACTCGGCGGGGGGATCCTCCTGCTGTCTGTCCTGTTGCAGTTCATGGACCCTACGGTCGCGATCCCCGTTCACGCAGTTATCCAGCTCGCCTCCAACAGTTCGCGATCCGTGCTGCTGCGACGGCACATCGACCTGTCCGTGGTGTGGAGGTTCTGCCTGCTGTTGATCCCCGCGGGACTCGTGGGACTCTTGGTCGCGGACAGCATGCCCGTGTCACTGGGCAGGGTGTCCATCGCTTCGTTCGCCCTCCTGGTCGTCTGGCGACCCTCGGTACTCGGGCGGCTGTCGTCATTGCTCGGAGGCGGGTCCAGGTCGTTCGTGCCGCTCGGGGCCATCGCCGGATTTGCGAACATTCCGTTCGGGGTCACCGGTCCAGCAGTTGCTCCCGTGTTCAGGTCCTTCCTGCCGACCAAAGAGGCCATGATTGCCACCTTCGGCGCCACCCAAACCGTTGGACACCTCGTGAAGGTCGGCATCTTCGCTGGGGACGGTTTCGACTTCCCTGCATACATCGGGGTCATGGTCGCCGGTGTGGTCGCAGTGACGATCGGCACCTGGTTGGGCACCCGGGTACTCACGTCGCTGAACGAGGAGACCTTTGCCACGGTCTTCCGGTGGACCCTCACCATCGTGGCTGTTCGGGTTGTCCTCACCGCATGGTGAGCGCCGCCTGCAGAGCCGTCATCCGTCCTCGAACAGGGGGGCGAACTGCAATTGGGGACCCAACACCTCCCCTGGCACATCATTCTCGGTAAATACGTGCAGGTTGTTGTAGACGTCGACGGCGACCCCCATCACCTCGATCCACCGCACCACGGCATCGGCCCAGCGCTCCTCGAGAAGTGCTCCCCGGATCGCCGTTCGCTCGGCACTGGCGAGAGCCGAAGCAGGCGTACTGGCAACCAACTCGAGGGCCAACACTCGCTGAAGTACCTCCACGTCGGTTGCCACGAAGACCTGGGGCGGTTCGGTCCGGGCCACTGCGTAGGCCACCGACGACATCAGCCCGGCCAGTCTGCTGCGTCGATCTCGGCCTGCTTCCAGAACCCTGGAAGGGGCTCAACGGCACCCTTTCCGTAGTGGGCAAGACGTGTGCCGGCGGCTTCGTCGAACATGGCCACTGCATCGAAGATGGCGAAGGGTCCGACTGCCCGGAGCGCCTTGTCGCCCTCACTCCCCGGTCGGGGAAGGTGAGAGGTGAGAATCAGGATCCTGGCCTTCGCATCGAGCGCCTTGAGCACCGAGGCCCGACCCAGGGTCTTCCAAAGGGTGTCGATGCGCAACAGGCCCGGCCGAACAGTGGTGAATGCCCCCGACACGTCGATCCACCACTCCCCGCCACACTGGTCCTCGACCTTGAAGTTGTACTGCACCCCCGCGCCGCGGAGTTTCGCATCCCGCTGCAGCAGGACGAACCCGCTGTCCTCGAGAAGCCGTAGTGCGATGTCCTGAGCTTTCTTGCCCTCCTGAGCAGCCCGCCGCTGGGTGGTATCTGCCGCTACTTCTTCGTCGCTGATCGCTGCGAGGGCTTCAGCGAGCTCTGGCAATTCGGGTTGTTCACCCTCAGGTTGGCGATGGCGCCACAGGCGAGCCCGAGCGTTCATCACCCGTTCACGGGCCACCTCTACGTAGCTCGGGTCGAGGTCGTAACCGACCGCTCGCCGCTCTGTCAGGACCGCAGCGACCAATGTCGACCCCGAGCCCATGAACGGATCGAGGACGAGATCGTCCTCGTAGGTGTACAGATCGATCAGACGCCGGGGAAGCTCGATGGGAAAGGGCGCCGGATGGCGAACCCGGCGGGCCGACTCTGCCTGCAGTTCCCAGATGTCCAGCGTCGCTTCCATGAACTCGTCAGTGGGCAGGGTGCTCCGATGGGGCAGCCCCTGTTGGGCACGCACCGCAGGCGATTTGGCCCGGTCGAACCTCCCCTTCGACGCAACGATCACCCGTTCACTGGTGTCACGGAGGGTCGGATTGGCAGCACTGCGGAACGAGCCCCATGCGCATGAACCACTACTACCCCGGCTCTTCTGCCAGATGATCTCGCCCCGCAACAACAGCCCGAGGTCCTCCAGAATCCGGATGACGTCCGCTGAAAGGCTTCGGTATGGCTTTCGACCGAGATTGGCTACGTTGACGGCGATTCTCCCCCCGGGTTCCAACACCCGGACACACTCCGCGAACACGGCTTCGAGCATGGCCAGGTAGTCGAAGTACGTAGTGGGAACCCGATCGTCGCTGTCCGCGGCGACTGCATCCTCGTATTCCTTGCCCACGAAATAGGGCGGCGAGGTGACGACAAGCGCCACACAGGCATCAGGAAGCTGATGCATGTCACGGGCATCCCCCACCAGGCAGGGGTCCTCGAGCGGTTCGAGGCGGTGCACATGATCATCGCCGGACAGGGCTGGTGGGGTGAAGCGGGCGTAGAAGGCAGATGCGTCGTGGCCCTCACGTCTCGACACACCAAAGGACGAGGTGGAGGTCCGATTGCGGTCCACTGCCATGGAGCCCGAGTGTACGAGGGGTCAGAGGTCACCGGGTCCCTGCCTGGAGAGCCGGGGCGGCGGGTACGGTGCTCGGATGCGTGTCGTGACCTGGAACCTGTGGTGGCGGTTCGGCCCCTGGGAAGCTCGCCAAGGGGCAATTGCCGAGGTGTTGGCAAACACCCAACCCGACATCGTCTGCCTTCAGGAAGTGTGGAGCGAGGAGAACGGTCGCGATCAGGTGGTCGACCTCGCGACAACGTTGGGGTTGCACCACGCCCGCACACCGGAGCGGTTCCGGCAGGGCATCTCGTTCGGCAACGGCATCCTCAGCCGCTGGCCCGTCATCGACAGCACGGTCCACCGACTTCCCCCCGTCGAGGGGCCGGGACATCGCCAGGCACTGGTCGTCCGACTGGACGCTCCCGTCGGGACGATCTCCGTGATCTGCACCCACCTCGACCACCGATTCGACCACAGCAACCGCCGCCAGGAACAAGTTCGGGCCCTCATGGACATCGTGGCCGAGCACCACGACCCAGAAGCCTTCCCGGTGATCGTGGCCGGTGACCTCAACGCCGTCCCCACCTCGGATGAGATCCGACTGCTGACCGGTGAGCGAGAGCCTCCGGTGCCCGGCCTGGTGATGTCGGACTGCTGGGCCCACGTCGGCGACGGGCCAGGTGACACCTGGTCCAGCGAGAACCCCCATGTCGTCGCAACGGCCTGGCCCCGACGCCGCCTCGATTACGTCCTGGTGGGATGGCCCCGTCCACGACCTCTCGGCAATCCACTGACGGCCCATCTGACCGGT
This sequence comes from Acidimicrobiales bacterium, assembly GCA_038135065.1. Classification (GTDB taxonomy): domain Bacteria; phylum Actinomycetota; class Acidimicrobiia; order Acidimicrobiales; family Poriferisodalaceae; genus JAYPWI01. Next base: position 83,453 of record JAYPWI010000002.1, on the reverse strand, counting down.
ATGGAGCCGATCAACGGAGTGGTCCCCTCCGACCACTACGCCGTAGTCGTCGACCTCGCAGATTCGCCCCGCGCCCTGTGACTCAGCCGTCGTCGACCCTGGACCACCCGGTCGCGCCAAGTCGTTTCACCACCCTGGCCGGAACGCCGGCAACCACCGAATAATCAGGCACGGCGCCGCGCACGACAGCATTGGCAGCCACGACGACGTGGCGTCCGATATCGCTTCCCGGTAACACCACGGCACCCGAACCAATCCAGGAACCCGCTCCGATTCGAACGGGCGCCTCGGTCGGCATCTGACGGCCAATGGGCACAGTGGGATCCTCGTATCCGTGATTCTGATCGGTGATGTACACCCCCATTCCCATGAACACGTCATCTCCGACATCGATCCTGAAGTGCCCCACCAGCGCGCTGTGCCGGCCGATGAGGCAGCGATCGCCGATGATCACGACCGGGTCGGTCACCATCTCCTGACCCGGAGCCATCCCTGCCGAGATGGTGACCAGGGGGCCGATCAGCGTGTCATCACCGATCGAGATGTACCGCTCGTTGTAGACAGAACCAAACGGCCAGGCGAGGCATGACCCCTCGCCGAAGTGGCCGAAGCGGTGGGCTGGCCGATCCCGAGGACCCACCGCAGCAACCCGAGCCGCCCAGCGGGCAGTTCCTCGGACGAGGGAGCCGGCACCACTGCGTAGCAACGCTCGCGTCGACAGCATGTCCGCAACCTAGTCGTCGCTCCGTGTCACACCCCTTCGCCACGGTGGTAGGTATGCACCGACTTCCCCAACGGAGCCCTGAGGACCGGGTCTACGGCCTCGACATCGAGACGGACACACGGCTGAACGGGCTGGATCCCGCAATTGCATCGATAGTCGCGGTCGCAGTCGCCACCGCAGACGGCGAGCAGGTGTTCGCTGGACCCGAACCGAGCATCCTTCGCAGATTGGCGAGTGCGGTGAGGCAGTTGAACCCGGGCACCATGGTCACCTGGTTCGGTTCGGGATTCGACCTTCCGTTCCTCGAGGAGCGGGCTGCGCGCCTCGGCGTCGATATCGGGCTGCGGCTCAACCCTGAACGGAACGGACTCTCCGACCGATGGCAGGGGCATGACCACATCGACGCCTACCGGGTGTATCGCAACGACCTGCCTCGCCTCCTTGACGTGTCCTGCTCACTCAAATCGGTAGCCGGCCTGATCGGCTGTCCCACCGTTGTCGAGGACCGAGCCAGAATCCACGAACTAGGGCACCCTGCACTCGTCCGCTACGTGGCCAGCGATGCCCGCCTGGCCCGCACCCTGGCGCTGCGCCGATGGGCGACTGCGGTGCCGTTCGCCGATCAGTTGGGTGGATAGTTGGCCAGCAAGCGAGCGGCCACCTGGGCACCGAGATCTGGCCCGATGCCCAGTTGTGCTGCGTCGTCGTCCAGGTCGACGATCGACGCCCCAGGACCGACCTGCAACAGGAGACGTTCGAGGAAGACGAGCGATGACACCCCCAGGGCGATGAGCAGGTGATCTGCCTCCTGCTTGACAGAGACGGTCGGATAGTTCTCGGCCACCCACACGGCGTGCGACGGCAGCCGAAGGGTGACCACTGGGAGCTCGTCGGCATCTCGGAACGAGACGGCGGCATCGGCTTCGGACACATCACGCTCGTGACGTTCGTCGGTCGCGGCAGCATCCTCGATCCGATCGACCCTGAAGGTGCGACCGTCGCCAGCCAACCGGCAGAAGCCACGGAAGTACCAGTGGCCGCCCTCGTACCAGACCCGTTGCGCCTCGACATCCCGAACGCTGACCTCGTCCCGGCTCGCTGCGTAGTACGAGAGCGCCACGACGCTCCGGTTTGCGACCGCCTCCTGCAATTCCGCCAACAGGGGGGGTGCGCCGAGATCGATATCGAGTGACGCCCTGCTTTGGAGAAGATCGTCGAGCTTGGCCAAGGCCGAACGCAGGACCCCATTGGGGTCGGCGCCAGGGAGGTTCAGCGCTGCTTGCGCCGCGGTCCGCAGACCGAGACCCTCAGCAGCAGTCAGCGACAGGGGTTCAAATCGAATTCCCGACAGCTCGACCCGCGCAACGTCGGCATCAACCCAGATGCCGAGGGTCCCGATGACCCCGCCGGGAATCTCCTGGCAGGACAGGAGCGTGAGTTCCTCGAGCGCTTCTTCTTCGGTCAGACCGAAGGTCGATGCCACCTCGGCAACCGTCGCCTCACCACGCTCCATGACCCAGGGAAGCATGGCCAACGCCAGATGGAGCCGCTCTTCGGCCCGTCGTCGGGCCATCAGGACCCCTCGACCATCTCGGTGAGCCACGAAGTGACGGCGTCGACCAATTCGGGTGGATCCAGGACCACAGCGTGATCCCTCATACCTAGAACCCACGACCGGAAGGCATCGACGTGGCGTACCGCCCTCTCGACCACCACGCTGCCATTCGGACGCTGTTCGACCACCTGACAACGTCGCTCGTCGAGCAGGACTGCATGGTGAGCGTCCACCAGCACCGTGGCGATCAGGTCAGCGGCGTCACCCATGAGGAGCGGGTCGTCCGGAACAGCTTCCCGAAGATCGACGGTGCCGGCCGTGGTGCGACCGTGCTCGTCGCCGAGGGTGACCTCGGAGGTGATCCGGTCGACGCGAAAGGTCTTCGTTTGCTCCTCGCCGAGCTGATCGTCCGTCTCTTCGACGGCAACCAGATACCAGTGACCACCCCGGTGGGCCAGACCGAGGGGCACCACCGACCGGCGGACCCCCTTGTAGTCGAATCGGGCAAGGCGTCCTTGGGATTGCGCAGCGCGCAGGCGGGGCAGCTGCTCGGGTGTCTGCACCTCACCGGCCAACACCAATTGAGGCTTCTCCCCGGACAGACCCACCTTGATCGCGCCCGCATCGTCCCAGCCCTCCGAGAGGCGGACCATCTCGGCAGCAACGCCCAGAGCCGACCGCTCCGCCTCGGAGAACGTCGACAGATCGAGGTTGTTGTCCGTGGGGTCGAAGAAATACCGAGCAGGTCCAAGCTCAGGCGGTGTCATGCCGATGACCAAACCCAATTCACGAAGGCTGGCCTTGTCTCGCTCGAAGGCCTTGCGGGTGGACTCGCTACGTTCGGGATAGAGACCGAACACCTCCACCATGTCGTCGAAGCTCACAGGTTCCGGGGCTTTGGACAGCATCATGAGCAATCTCAGCAAGCGCTCAAAGCGGTCAGCCATGAGCCTCATCGTAGTTGCGGGGGGTCAGGAAACGACCTCAAGCGCCTGGGTCGCGGGCCGACGAATGACACCATGACCCGTCGATCGTCGACATGGACTCCCCCTGATGGTGCAACCAACCGGTGGATCTGCGCTGCGACCACGACGAACCGTCATCCAGCAGACCCCTCGGAGCGCCATCATGCCTGACCTCGTGGTCTTTCTGACCCTGTGCATCGCACTGTCGGTCTTCGTTGCCGTGCCCATGGCAGTACGCGGACGCGACCGTTGAGGCTCCCGTAGGTTCGATCCCTAACCTGAGCGGGTGTCCGCTGATTCATTGAGCCCCCGACGACGGGCCGACAGCCTTGACACCCTCGAACGCGGCAAGGTCGATGTGGTGGTCATCGGAGGTGGGGTCACCGGAGTGGGATGTGCGCTGGACGCGGCCGCCCGCGGCCTGACCGTCGCCCTCATCGAGCAACGGGACATCGCTGCGGGAACCTCGAGCAGGTCGAGCAAGCTCATCCACGGCGGGCTCCGTTATCTCGAGCAGTTGGATTTCGGCCTGGTCAGGGAAGCGCTCGGCGAGCGGACCCGTCTGGCATCGAGCATCGCGCCCCATCTGGTACGGCCAGTCCCATTTCTCTACCCACTTCGGCACCGCGTGTGGGAGCGGGCCTACATCGGCGCAGGCATCGCCCTGTACGACATCTTCGCATTGCGTCGAGACAACCCCCTCCCCGGCCATCGGCACCTCAGTCGAGGCGGAGTTGCCGCCGTCGCACCAGGACTCGACCCGTCGAGCTACGTGGGCGGGGTGCAGTACTGGGACGCCAAGGTCGACGATGCTCGGCACAGCCTGGCCGTTGCCCGAACCGCGGCCGGACTCGGTGCCCATGTGCTCACGTCGGCCAAAGCCATCGACCTCCTCCGCAGCGGAGAGCGGGTGACGGGCGTCCGAGCTCGCTGTCTCGAGACGGGGCGCACCCTGCAGATCAGCACACGATCGGTCATCAACGCAACCGGGGTCTGGACCGGGGACATCCAGTCCCTGGCAGGGAGCGTCGAGATGGACGCGCGGGCGTCCAAGGGCGTGCATCTGGTCGTTCCCGCAGACCGCATCCGTTCCACTACTGGGATCATCACTCGGACCGCCTCAAGTGTCCTGTTCGTCATCCCGTGGGGAGCGCACTGGATCATCGGGACTACGGACACCGACTGGCCGTACGATCGGACCAGTCCGGCCGCTACCGAGGGCGACATCGCGTACCTCCTCTCGACCGCCAACAAAGTGCTCCGGCGTCCTCTCGGGCCAGCCGATATCACCGGCGTCTATGCCGGCCTCCGACCTCTGTTGCCCACTGCCACCGACCAGCCCAGCAAGGTGACCCGCGAACATCGGGTCGTGCGTTCCAGCCCCGGGCTCGTGTCGATCCTGGGTGGCAAGTACACCACCTATCGGGTGATGGCTCGGGACGCCGTAGACGCCCTAGCCGAGGAGCTCGGCCAACCCCTCCCCCCGTCGTCCACGGCAGATCTGCCCCTGGTCGGCGCTCTCGGCTACGAAGAACTCTCCATGCAGGCAGCCGACCTGGCCGCTGCGACGGGGTTGATGCCCGACAGCGTCGAGCACCTGTTGAGTCGCCACGGGGACCGACTCGGGGAGATCCTCGACCTGGTCGCTACGCGGCCGGACCTGGCCGAACCCCTCGCTGTGGGCCACCCGTACCTCAAGGCCGAGGTAGTCCATGCCGTGGCGCGGGAGGGGGCCTTGCATCTCGACGATGTGTTGACCCGCCGCACCCGCCTGTCCGTCCAAGCATGGGATCAGGGGAGAGGGATTGCTCACGAGACGGCCCACCTGATGGCCGCCGAGCTGGGGTGGAGCGACGAGCACGTCGCCGAAGAAGCCGAGCACTACCGGGCACGGGTCGACGCCGAGCGGTCCAGTCACCACCAGCCTGACGACGCTACGGCCGATGCCGTCCGCCTCGAGGCTCCCGACATTCGCACTGGCATCCGCTGACTCGCGTCAGTCCTCCAGCACGGTCCCGCCCGACAGCCGGTGCTTTTGAACCTTTCCAAGAGCATTCCTGGGAAGTTCCGGGACGCAGTAGGTCCGCCGTGGACGCTTGAACGCAGCGAGCCTGTCCCCCACGAACGCTTTCATGTCGTCGTCGGAGACCGCCTCCGATGCGACGACATAGGCGACCACAGACTCACCCCATTCCGGGTCGTTCTCACCCACGACGGCACACTCGGCGACGGCCGGGTGCGCGGCGACCACCTCCTCCACCTCGCGTGGATACACATTGAAGCCTCCGGAAATGATGAGTTCCTTGGCTCGACCGACGATCGAGATGTAGCCGTCTGGGTCGATGGCTCCCAGGTCCCCAGTGCGGAACCAACTATCCACGAAGCTTTCCTCGTTCGCGTCGGGTCGCTCCCAGTAGCCGGCGAACACGTTGGGACCACGAACCTGAATCTCCGCCGGGTCGCCATGCAGGCGAACCTCGACACCGGGCAGAGGAAACCCGACGGTTCCCGCTCGTCGCTCCGCGTCGTAGGGGTTCGAGACGAGCATGGCGGTCTCTGTCATCCCGTACCGCTCGAGCACTCGTTGACCCGACGCAGCTTCGAACCTGCGATGCAGATCGGCCGGCAGAGCGGCAGATCCGCTCACACACAACCGTAAGCGTGCCAGTTCTGGTGCTCTCGGGGACTCGACGAGGCGGTTGTACATCGTCGGTACCCCGAAGAACAGGGTGGCGCGGTGATCTCGAGCTGCATCGAGGACTGCATCGACGGAAAAGCTGGGAACGAGGACAGCTCGGGCTCCGACCGTCAGGGTGCCATGGAGCCCGACCCCCAATCCGTGCATATGAAACAACGGCAGCGCAAGAATCAGGATGTCCTCGTCACTCCAGCGCCAGGCAAGTTCGAGTGCTCGCACCGAGGCCAAGAGGTTCCCGTGCGACAGCACGGCGCCCTTGGGACGCCCGGTCGTGCCCGACGTATACCCGATGAGGGCGGGAGCTCCGGCCTGGCACTGGTCCAGTGAGGGAGCCGATCCGTCAGGTAGATCGACCGAGGGGCCAGTCACTACCACATCAGGCCCGACGTCTCGGACCCAATCCTCCCATGCTGGATCTTCGACGATCGCTGCCGTGGGGCGAGCATCACGAATGACGTGGGCGACCTCGTCTCGCTGGTAGGCCCCGTTCGTCGGCACCACTACAGCCCCCATCCGCAGCAGCGCCGTATGAGCCACCACCAAGTCAACCGAACTCGAGGCGCTGAGCATGACCCGGTCTCCCGACACAACCCCGCTTCGAGCGAGACGTCCTGCGATCAGGGTCGAACGTTCGAGGAGGGTCCTCCCCTCGATCCACCCCTCGGTGGGATCATGCAGCACCGCCCGTTCCGGACGATCCCGCCACTGTTGGACCCAGACCTGGGGCAGTGTCCCGCCGGCCGACAGGTCGGCGTCGGAGGGACCCAGATCCGCTGGGAGATGCCGGTGCCAGGGAGTCGTCATCGCCACCTTCGCAGGTCGTGGAGAGCCGTCCCACCGTGCGGCACGACATGACGTCACGCCGATTGGCACCCCCAACGGGATTCGAACCCGTGCCGCCACCTTGAGAGGGTGGTGTCCTAGGCCACTAGACGATGGGGGCCTACCCGACGAACGCTCGCCGAGCGAAGGGTCAGCATAGCCACTGCGGCACTTCTGCCCAAAGATGATCGGCGTCGGAACCCAATCAGGAAGCTGGCCAGGTCTCGGTGTCGGGATGGATTCCCCACCAGGCGAACCAGAACGCCTGCCCCGACACCAACCTCGTAGCTGATCGGCCATCGGGGAGGGTCAGCGTCTCGTTGCCTGCCGAGCCCGCGCCGATGTCCAATCGCTCCAGGTGGCGCACTGAACTATCAGGGTGCAGATAGACCCGGGCACCGCCGTCGTGGGGAACGATCACCAGAACCTCGCCCGCCAGGTGATAGCCGAAAGGGGACGAATCCCTCAGAGCATCCAGTCCCAGGGCCAGGGCTGCTCCCCCCCGTTCGACGGTGACGACAACCTCCTTGCGAGCAAAGGTGTCTGGCTCCTCGAGGATGGGGAACCAGACACTGTCGTTCTCGTAGTAGAGGGCGTACGCAGAGCCCGGTGTGTAGTCATAGGCGATTGGCGCCCGTTCCGGTGTCTCGGGGAAGTATGTCGGCTCGGGTGTGTCCACCACCTCGGTGGTGGGGTGGTCGGCCAGCCAGTCGCGCCAGGTGGTCGTGGCCACGGGGAAACGATCGAGAACGACGCCCTTGAGAGGCCCCGAAATCCCAGTTCCGGTCAGGTGGTGCCACAGGGTGTCGGTCTGGCGATCGACCATCAACTTGTTTGAATCGATGAGCAACCCCGATGTCTGAAAGTCGAGGACTTCTCCCTCGACGCGGCGGTCGAACAAGATGCCACTCCGACACAGGGTGCAGTACACCAGTGATACCGGAACGCCGTCGATGTGGTCGTTGGCCAGCTCGTGTCGGGCCATGAACCGCAGCGGATAGGCCACGGGTTGCCCGTTGACCACTACGCCGAGCACCAGTTCGTCGTCGGTCATGAACGACGCCTCGTCCGAAGTGAGTCGCGGAGCATCGTTCAACTCGGGAATCCCGCCACGCCGAACGCCGCCCCACAGGATCCTGCTCAACACCTCGTCATCGTCGACCCCACCGAGCAAGATGCGGTAGTCCTCGTCCACCAAGGCGTAGAGCTCGGTCTTCCACCGTTCATACCCGGGACCCGGAGCAACCTCGGCCGTACGGCGCCAGGTGCCGTACTCGACGAAATCGACGACGGGATCCCCGGTGGCTGGGATCCCGGTGAGATCCTGCAAGGCCCGGGCAGTACTCATCTGGGTTTCCGTGCTCCCGCCCAAGCGCATGAGGTCGAGCAACCAGGCCGACCACCGCTGATCGCCCGACAGGCCCATCTCGGCCGCAATGTTCGAAGCGAACACGCTGTTCGGGGCCTCGAGGAAGACATCGATCTTCTCGACCAGGTTGAGATCCAGGAAGGGCGTTCCCGAGGGCGTGTCGGGGATGAACTCCGGGGTGGTGGCTGGCGGCACGGTCGCCGGCACGGTGGTGACCGCTGCCAGATTCGTGGTTGGCGGCGTCACCGTGTCGGACCCTGTCGAGCTGCCGCGACAACCGCTCACGGCAACAACGGCGCCGAGGACCGTGGCGATCCACAGGACGTTGCGCGCTTTCTGCGACGCGGATCTGGACAACGAGCCGAACTCCATCCCTCTAGACAACCACAAAGGCCCCGGGGTTCAACCCCGGGGCCCTGTGATCAGCTGGTCGAACCCGAAGGTTCACCGGCTCGAGGCATCAGCCTCGGCGAAGGATCAACCGCAGCCGCCGTTGTCCTTGTCCCATGCGCAGTTCGGCGAGCCGCCGTTCACGTCGACGATGTCGCCGATGATGTTCCACGACTGGGCGTCGGCATCGAACTGGCTGAAGTCCGAGCCCTCGACGAAGTAGGAGTCCTCGGCGCCGTTGGCGGCGAAGGAGATCCCATCGAGATACTGCGGGTGGTAGATGTTCAGCGAGCGCACGGCCAGGATGAAGTTGGTCCGGTTCAGACCACCTGGCAGGTCTGCGGCAACGCGCAGGGCCTCGATGTTCGGGTAGCCGTACTGGCCGAAGCCCGCGCCGAGCAGCGAGATGGACGGATCCAGGCCCGCAGCCTCGAGCTCCTGGTTCAGGAACGCGATGTAGGGCTCGTCCGCGTAAGCGGGATCAGACGTGTCCTTGAGCCCACCCCCGACGATCCACCAGTCGTCGGCAGCGTCACCGGCCGGAGTCATGTACGCCTCGATGCCCTTGCAGACCGACGGGGTGAAGGCCGCGCTCAGGGTGTCGAGCAGACCAGCCGCCTCGACTTCCTGGATGGCCAGCAGGCACGGATTGCCGGCGGTCATCGAGATGAACACGTCCGGGTCGGACGCGGCCACGGTGGTGACCTCGTTGGTCAGCGTCGGCGCAGCCGGGTCGTGACGAACCGGGAGGAACTCCGACACCACGTCGGGGTTCGCCTCGGCGT
>JAYPWI010000002.1:54351-74135 GCA_038135065.1 Acidimicrobiales bacterium | reverse complement strand
TCGTAGGCCAGACCGAAGTCGTTGTCCATCACCAGACCGGCCACCTTCACGGGCAGCTCGTCTGCCAGGTTGTCCTTGATCCAGGCGCCCCACAGGACGGCCTCGGTGGAGTACGACATCTGCAGACCGGTGGTCCACGGATGGTTCACCGGGTCACCCCAGGCCGGGTGACCCGTCATCACGAACGGCTGCGGGATGCACTCCTCGTTGATCTTGTCGTACACCGCCAGGGTGTTCGGCGAACCAAGGGTCACGATGGCGAACACGTTCTCGGACTCGATCAGCTCGTCCACGAACTCGATCGTCTGAGCAGCGACATAGCCGTCGTCCTTCACGATCAGGACCAGAGAACGACCGTCGATACCGCCTTCGTTGTCGTTGACCCACTCGAAGTAGGTCTCCATGCCCACGGCGATGTTGCCGTAGGCCGCGAGGTTGCCCGACAGGGCCGTGGTGTGACCGTACCGGATCTCGGAATCGGTGATGCCTCCGGTGTTGCTCCAGTCGTCGGGGCAGGTCGACAGGTCGATCTCGAAGCCCGAGGGGCCACGCAGGACGTTGTCGTCGCCGACGCCGTAGTCGCCGGCCTCGATGCCCGCAGTGAGCTCGGCCACGATCTCGGCGCGGCGAATCGCTGCTGCCTCGAACACGCCCTCGATGGTCGAGGTGTCGATGGCAGCGATCTCTTCCGACTCGGTCGTCGTGGTCTGCTCGCTGTCCAGGGCATCCTGGGTGAGACCGCCGCCGATCGAATCGTCGTCGCTCTCGCCGTCGCCCTCAGCTGGGGCAGCGGTTTCGTCGGATGCCTCGCCTGCATCAGTGCTGTCGCTGTCACCGCCACCGCAGGCTGCGGCCACGAGTGAGAACGCGAACAGCATGGCAAGCAAACGCCACAGTCGGCGCTTGGTCATGGTTCCCTCCACGGGTTGTTGATATTGCGCGGGACACGGACATACCCCGCGGCGTGAATGCTACGTCTGCCGTCGCTTCCCGTGATCATCGAAATGCGGCCTGTCACAACACCGAAACGTCACCGATCGTTCATTCAGTCGGCCGACGCAGAAACCCCGGGGCCGAAGCCCCGGGGTTTCAGTGGGTCTCAACCGACAGTGCCGGTATGCGACGTCGTAGCCCTCAGGGGGCTAGGACTCGGATCAGGCGCAGCCGCCGTTGTCCTTGTCCCATGCGCAGTTCGGCGAGCCGCCGTTCACATCGACGATGTCGCCGACGATGCTCCACGACTGGGCATCAGCATCGAACTGGCTGAAGTCCGACCCCTCGATGAAGTACGCGTCCGCCGCGCCATTGGCACCGAAGGAGATGCCGTCGAGCAGCAGCGGGTGGTTGATGTTCAACGCACGCACCGCAAGGATGAAGTTGGTCCGGCTCAAACCACCTGGCAGGTCATTTGCCACCTTCAGGGCCTCGCCGTACGGGTAACCGTAGAGGTAGCCCGTCCCGTACAGGGAAATGGCGGGGTCGAGACCGGCGGCTGCCAGGTTGTCGTTGATGAAGGCGATGAACGGCTCGTCGATGTAGACAGGGTCGGTGGTGTCCTTGGCGCCACCGCCCACGATCCACCAGTCATCGGCCGCAGCACCAGCAGGCGCCATGTAGGCAGCAATGCCCTTGCAGACCGACGGGGTGAACGCAGCCAGAAGGCTGTCGAGCAGACCAGCCGCCTCGACTTCCTGGATGGCCAACAGACAGGGGTTACCAGCGGTCATCGAGATGAACACATCCGGATCTGCGGCAGCAATGGTGGTGACCTCGTTGGTGAGGGTCGGGGCCGCCGGATCGTGACGAACCGGGATCCACTCCGACACCACATCAGGGTTTGCCTCGGCGTAGGCCTCGAAGCCCTTCTCGTAGGCCAGACCGAAGTCGTTGTCCATGATCAGACCGGCAACGCTCACAGGCAGGTCGTCGGCCAGGTTCGACTTGATCCAGTTACCCCACAGGATGGACTCAGTGGAGTACGACATCTGCAGACCGGTGGTCCATGGGTGGTTGACCGGGTCGCCCCAGGCGGGGTGGCCGGTCATCACGAACGGCTGCGGGATGCACTCTTCGTTGAGCTTGTCGTACACGGCAAGCGTGTTGGGCGAGCCCAGGGTGAGGATTGCGAAGACGTTCTCAGCTTCGATCAGTTCGTCGACGAACTCGATGGTCACCGCGGCGACGTAGCCGTCGTCCTTGGTGATCAGGGTGATGTCACGACCGCCGACACCGCCTTCGTTGTCGTTGATCCACTGGTTGTAGTTGTCCCAGCCCAAAGCAATGTTGCCGTACGCGGCAAGGTTGCCCGACTGAGCAGTGGTGTGACCGATGCGAATCTCCGAGTCAGTCAGACCATGGGTGTCGCTCCAGTCATCGGGACAGTTGTTCATGTCGATCTCGAAGCCGGCCGGACCACGGAGGATTCCGTCGTCGCCAACTCCGTACTCACCACTGTCGATGGCTGCGGTCAGTTCTGCCACGATGCCGGCACGGCGGACAGCGGCAGCCTCGAACACGCCCTCGATGGTCGAGGTGTCGATGGCGGCCTCTTCCTCGGTCACCGTCGTCGTGGTCTGCTCGCCCTCGAGGTCCTCCTGCTCGAGGCCTCCCCCGATGCTGCTGTCGTCTTCTTCCTCCTCGCTCTCCCCTTCACTGGGGGCGGCCGTGTCTTCTGTTTCTTCGCCCGCCGAAGTGTCGTCGGAGTCACCACCGCCACAGGCAGCTGCGACCAACGAGAACGCAAACAGCAGAGCAAGAAGACGCCACAAACGGCTTTGAGTCATCTTGTCCCTCCCTCTTGGAACGTAGGTTGCTGAACCCTCGTTAGGTTCGGCAAGCCGCACGTTATCCGACCTCGACCGGGTGTGCCCCCTGGACGCGTTTCGGTAATCGAACATTCGTATAGCAACTGTGTGACGATCGATCTGCCCGGCTCGGGGCTCGACTCAGACCGTCGTTCGATCCCGGTACCGCCTGGCGACCAGACCCGCCAGCCGACCTCGGTTTCGGGGGCCCGAACGTCGACCCCCGACCAGTCCCCGGGGGAACAGGAAGGTGAGCACCACCAATCCCAGCCCGAACACGAATGCATCAGTATCGAGCAGCGCCAGCACGTGCCCCACAGGGCCGAATCCGCCGACCTCGCTGAGCTGCGTGCCCACGAAGGACACGATCTCGCGAAGGGCGACCCCCACCACCGACCCCCAGATCGTGCCAAGGCCACCGATGACGGCAGTGGCGTAGATGACGAGAGACTCTTGGACGGTGTAGGTCTCTTGGGAGGTGAACGGGACGAGCACGATCTGCATCGCCCCACCCAGTCCCGCCAGGGAGGCACTCACCATGAACGTCGCGACCCGGGTGCGGACCAGATCGACACCGTAGATGGCTGCTGCTGTGTCGTTGTCGCGCATGGCCCTGATGGCTCGCCCGGCTCGGCTGTTGACCAGATTCCAGGTGATCGCGATCGCCACCACAACGACCACCAGACACCAGATGTACCTCCACACCGCATCGGCGTAGCGGGTATCGCCGAACCACGAAGGGGCATCGAACCGTGCTTCGACAGCCCGGCCCGATACGCCGCCCGAGAGGGACGGAAAGCGTTTGGCCAGGGGTTGGAACACGATGGCCAAACCCAGGGTCACCAATGCCAGGTGGATCCCCCGGATTCGTAGGGCGGGCAGACCGACGATGGTCCCCGACACACCGGCGACCAGTGTGCCAAGAACGATGGCCAGCACCCAGGGCATGGACATGTCATCCACGAAATACGCGGTGGCGAACGCACCGACCGCCACGAATACCCCATGGCCGAGGCTGATCATCCCCCCGTACCCGGTGGCAAGATTGACGCCGAGGACCGCCAGGACCGACACAATCACCTGGCTGTAGCGACGCAGATCCGTGGTGTCGCTGGTCATGGGTGCCCAAATCAGCCAGAACACGAGGAGCGCCCCGGCCACCCACACCCAGGGGGACCGTCCCCGCAACGCCCTCATCACACGCGCTCGATTCGACGGGTGCCGAACAGCCCGGCGGGCCGGACCAGGAGGACGGCGACCATCACGAGCAAGGCCGGCAACACGCCCAGCTCGAAGCCGATGAAGGGTACGTAGGCGGGAATCAGTGTTTGGCTCAAGCCGATGATGACCCCGCCCACCAGGGCGCCCTTGGGGGAGTCGAGCCCGCCGAGAGTGGCTGCGGCGAACGCGAAGACCAGCACCCGCAGCATCATGCTGGGCTCGAGCAGCACGATGTTTGCGCTCATCGACGCAGCTACGGCCCCAAGCCCGGCAGCCAGGGCCCATCCGTACATCAGCGTTCTGCCTGCCCTGATGCCGTTGAGTTCAGCCGAGGTGCGATCGATCGATACTGCTCGGAAGGCAAGCCCCGCCCGAGTCCGCTGCAACAGCACGGCGAGGACCACGAGCAGCACGAGGAGGGTCATCCAGGCACCGATGGTGTTGTACCGCAGCCGCGCCCCGAAAATGTCGAAGTTCTCACCCGGTCCCGTGGGAAACAGGGGTGGGAAGAAGCGCGGTCCTGTTCCCCACCACTGAGCGGTCATCGAGTTGATGAGGAGCAGCATGCCGATCGTCACGTTCACCAAGGCCATTTCCGGTGCGTCACGTAACGGTCTGATCAAGACCCGCTCAGTGGCCGCCCCACTGAGCATTCCGAAGACAACCGCCCCGACGACGGCCAAGGCGACCGGGTATGGCACCCCGGGCAACAATCCGAGTACACCCGAGCCGTACACGCCGCGAGACGGACCAGCGAGCAACACGAACGCGATGTAGCCCGCAAGGGTTGCCATCTCGCCTTGTGCGAAGTTCAACAGACCGGTCGACCGGTAGATGATCACCAACGCCAAGGCGAGCGAAGAGTAGATCGCACTGTTGAAAAGTGCGTCGAAGATGCGCTGCAGCAGAAGAACGAGATCCACGCCCCTCCTCGGGACCCTCAGCGCGACGCGGCCGTGGGGGTGAGCGGTGACTCACCCCCACGGCGCATCGAGCGGACTGGGATTAGTAGTTCTGGATGAACAGAACGAAGAACATCACCACGACGAACGCCATGCCAGCGGCGCCGAGCGCTGCTGCGATGGTTGCCGGCCCCTTTGCCGAGTCAGGGCGCTTGCCCGCCGCGACCGCCTTCAGTTCGTTGAGCCCGACCATCAACGCAACGGGCGCCAACACCAGAAGCTGGAATCGCAGGACGAAGGCAATGATGCCCACGTACAGGCTGTTGACGTTCATCAGCAGCCAGCCGATGATCATCAGCACCGGTCCGACGACCGACATGGTCATCGCCGTCTGCGCCCTGTTCGCCTCGGGGCCAGGGTCCATGGCGTCCACGCTCACGATGGCATCACCGTCGGGCCGCAGCGGTACGACCCTGATCAGCTTGGAGGAGATCAGGCGACCCAGCGACACGAAGCCACCCGGAGCGAAGAAGGTGAACAGAATCAGGATGAGGCCGAAGATGGCGTTGGCCAACGGACCGTCCCCGCTGAGCTCGTAGAAGCCCAACGGCACGCTGATCCGCTTGGTGAGGTCACGGGCCCACACCACGAACAGGCCACCCAGCAAGGAGCCCTGAAGGGTTCCTACACCGCCGATGACCAGGCCGATGATGAAGTCGATGGCCAGCAGGAAGGTGAAGTCCTGGCCAGCCACGAACGACTTGTCCAGCGTCCACATCAGGCCGGCCAGGGTGCCCAGCGCTGCGCTGATACCGAAGTTGACCGTCTTGTACATGGGCAGGTTCACCCCGTACACGGCCGCACCAGCCTCATTGTCACGAATGGCGATCACGGCGCGCCCTGGACGGCTGCGGATGTAGTTACGAATCAGCAACAACGTCACACCGACCATCACCACGATGATCCAGTACCGGTAGGCAGCCCCACCTCGTGGCCCATCGACCCCGGGAAGCCAGCCGAGGTACCCGGGTGCCTCGACCTCTTCGGAGACCAACTTGCCGTTGGGTCCACCTGTCCGAGCCGCGATACCGAGCTCCTCGATGTTGACCAAGGTCGGGAACACGGCAGCCATGGCAATGGTGACGAGCGCTAGGTACAGACCTTTCACTCGGAGCGCCGGTAGCCCGACGATCAGGCCGATCAGGAACCCGACGATCAGCACCGGGATGATGGCATGCCAGTAATCCCAGTTCTCATCTTGGATCAGCGACGCCGTGACGAAGGCACCCAAGCCCATGAAGGCTGAGTGGCCGAGCGCCAACATGCCGTTGAACCCCACGACGAGGTTCACGCCGAGAATGGCGATGCTCAGCACCAATGCCCGATTCATCTTGCCGATTTCGAACGGCTGAAGAATCAGTGGCGTGAGAATGATGATGCCAAGGCCATAAATGACGGCCAGGATTTGCGTCTGTCGATGTTGGGTCGAGCCCTTCTCAACGATCAGCAGCGGTGTACTCATGGTTCAACTCCCCCTGAAGTCGTTGGGCGCTCAGACGCGCTCGATCTTGCGGGTTCCGAAGAGACCCGACGGACGGAACATCAGCACGATGAGGATCACCAGGAAGGCTGCGGCCAGCTGGAGGATCGACATGTAGTGCTGCTCGAGGACGACGACGCCCAGCCAGGACACGACGACCGATTGGATGATGCCGACCAACACACCACCGAGGACGGCGCCCCCGATGCTGTCCAGGCCACCGAGCGCTGCGCCTGCGAGGCCGTAGATCAGGATGGTGGCCATCATGTTCGGGTTGACACCGCCGAGGGTCGGCGCGACCAGAGCAGCCCCCAGGGTGCCCATGGCCGATGCCAGGGCCCAACCGAACCCGAGGGTCCGGCCGGTGTTGACACCGACCAGTCGGGCCGATTCCGTATTGGAGGAAACCGCCCGGAAGGCGAGGCCGGCCCTGGTCTTGTTCAGCAGCATGCTGAGACCGACGAGCATGCCGATCACTGTGATCCAGATGCCGATGGTCTGGTAGCGCAGGCGGCTGTCGAAGACCTCGATGAACCGGTCACCGCCCCAGAACGGCACCCACCCGGGGAACTTCCCGAACGGGTCGTTGACCCGGCGCACCTGATAGTTCCAGATATCACCAGCGACTGCGTTGATGATCAAGAACAACCCGAGTGTGATGAGCACCACGGGTAGGTGATCGGCCGGGTCGAACGGCCTGGTCAGCGTGCGCTCGACGAGGGCACCGAGACCGGCAGTGATGGCCATAGCCAGCACGATCGACAGCCATAGCCACAGTCCCTGCTCGATATTGAGCACATAGACGAAGAAAGCACCGAGCATGGCCAACTCGCCCTGAGCGAAGTTGATCAGCGTCGTCGCCTTGAAGATGACGACCAGAGCCACAGCGACGACCGCATAAATCGCGCCCAGGCTCAGGCCGTTGAAAATGAAGTCCGGCAGCGAACTCCACTTGCTGCCGGCAGCGAGTAGTTCCATCATCCCTCCTCAGGCCCCCAGGTAGGCTTCCTGCACAGCAGGATCGTTCTTGAGTTGTTCGGCGGGACCTTCCAGGGTGATCTCGCCGCTCTCGATGACGTAGCCATAATCGGCCATCTCGAGAGCCAAGTTTGCGTTCTGCTCGACCACCAGCATGGTCAGACCTGTCTCCTTGTTGAGCGCTGCAAAGCGCTCGAACAGATCCTCGATGATCAGCGGAGCGAGACCGAGTGACGGCTCATCGAGCAGCAGCAGCTTCGGTCGACACATCAGGGCTCGGGCAACGGCGAGCATCTGCTGCTCACCACCCGACAGCGACCCTGCAAGCTGCGTCCGACGCTCCTCCAGACGAGGGAAGATCTCGAACCAACGTCCGATGTCGTCCCGGATCTCGTTGTCCTTGCGGGTGTAGGCCCCAACGAGGAGGTTGTCCATCACCGACAGCTCGGGGAACGTGCCCCGCCCCTGCGGAACATGTCCGACACCTTTACGGACGATCTCCGCGGTCGCCGTTTTCAGGATGTCCTCCCCGTCGAGTTCGACGGTCCCCGACGTATTGCACATGTTGCAGATGGCCCGAAGGGTCGTGGTCTTACCGGCACCATTGGCACCTAGCACGACACCGACCTGGCCGGTCGGCACTTGGAGACTCACTCCGCGCAGCACGGAGACAGCTCCGTAGCTGGCGTTGAGATCCTCCACTTTCAACATCACATCCGACATCAGTTGCTGCTCCCCAGGTAAGCCTCGATGACCTCGGGGTCGTTGCGCACGACATCGGGGTCGCCGTCGGCGATCTTGCGGCCGAAGTTCAGCACGACGAGGTGCTCGCTGATGCCGAGCACCATCTTCATGTGGTGCTCCACCAGCAGGACCGAGAGGTTGTGTCGGTCCCGGATATCCTTGATGTCCTGGGCAAGGGAGTCGACCTCACTGTGGGTCAGCCCCGAGGCAGGCTCATCGAGCAGGAGCAAGCGGGGGTTCGCAATGAGGGCCCGAGCCAACTCGATGCGCTTCAGTGTGCCGAACGGCAAACCGGCAGCCGGGCTGTAGGCGTGCTCTTCGAGACCCAGTTCTTCGAGGGTCTCCCATGCCCGCTGGCGAAGGTCCCGCTCCTCGGTCTGGGTGCCGAGGCGGAAGGCCGAGGTGAAGAAGTTGGCCTTGGTCCTGGTGTGGTCTCCGACCATGACGTTCTCGATGACCGTCATGCCCGGCCACAGGGCCAGGTTCTGGAACGTCCGGTAGATACCGACCCGACTGATGGCATGGGCTGGCAACGCGAGCAAATCTTGCCCGTCGAAGGTGACCGAGCCCTGAGTCGGATCGTAGATCCGACTCACCACGTTGAACAGCGTGGTTTTTCCCGCACCGTTGGGTCCGATGAGCCCCAGGATCTGTCCTTCTTCGATGTTGAAGGACAGATCGTCGAGCGCACGGATACCGCCGAACTGCACGGAGATGTCTGCGACTTCGAGCAACGCCACTGCGTTAACCCCCTCCCCTGGATGGCACCGGGCTGTGGCCCGGTGGCGGTGCAAGTTACCACGGCACGGTCACAAGGCAAGTTTGCTGGTCGGGATATTGAACGTCCGGCCATATCACCCAACGCGGTCAGGGGCCCCTCTGGGGCCCCTGTGCGTGTGGTTCGGGGAGGAGGACTTGAACCCCCAATGACTGGACCAGAACCAGTTGTGTTGCCAATTACACCATCCCCGATCGGACGGCAGCCCAACGAGACACGCCGGCGCAGGGGTCAGGCTACCTGACCGCATGCGCGGGTCAAAGATTCGTCACGGCAGCCACTGCGTGCCTCAGCCGCAGCGAGCGAGCGCTGCGTCGAGGCGGGTCAGCACACGCTCCCGACCCAACACGACCAGTGATTCGAACAGGGGCGGACCAACGGTTCGGCCCGTCACCGCGACCCGCACAGGGGCCTGGGCCTTGCCGAGTTTCAGGCCCCGGTCGTCCCCGATGGCAGCGAGCGTTCGGTGCAACTGCTCCACCCGCCAGTCGCATGACTCGAACGCCGCTCGCGCCCCGGTCAGCAGGGGGATCGCGTGCTCGCCACCCATGACGTTGGCCCAGGCGTCGGCGTCGATGACTGGTTGCTCGACGAAGAAGAACTCGAGTTGGGCCGGCGTCTGCTCGAGGACCCGCGTCCGCTCCTGGATCAGGGGAGCCACGACTGCGAGCTCCGTGACACTCAACTCCTCGCCCCATGAGGCCTGCCGTACCCACGGCTCGATGGCCGCAGCGAATGCTTCAGGCGCCATCGCCCTGATGTACTCCCCATTGATGGCTTCCAATTTGGTGGGATCGAACATGGCCGCCGACGGGTTGACGTCGGACAACTCGAACAACGCCACGATCTCAGCCAAGGGCCGCACCTCGACGTCATCGGGAGGCCCCCAGCCCAGCAGGGCCAGATAGTTCACCATGGCCTCGGCAAGCACACCTCGCTCCCGGTAGCTCTCGAGGGCCACATCGTCGCGGCGTTTGGACAGCTTCTTGCGCTGAGCGTTCACGATCAGCGGGAGATGAGCGAAGACAGGTAGGTCGGCGGCTCCGAGCGCCTGACGCAACATGATCACCTTCGGCGTGACGTTGACCAGATCCTCGCCCCTCACGACGTGGGTGATCCCGAGATCGAGGTCGTCGACTGCGTTGGCCACGAAGAAGGTCGCCGAACCGTCGCTCCGGCGCACCACGAAGTCCTCGATATGGCGATGCTCGAACTCGATACGCCCGCGGACGAGGTCGTCCCACGCGGTGACGCCATCGTCGGGGACCCTGAATCGAACCGCTCCGTCGTCAACATACGCTCGACCCTCGTCGAGCCAGCGCTCGACTGCGTCGTCGTAGAGATGGCCTCTCTGGCTCTGCCGTACCGGTTCGCCGTCCCAATCGATACCCAACCACTCGAGCGACCGGAAGATGTTGTCGATCAACTCCGGGCGGGTGAGCTCGGCGTTCGTGTCTTCGATGCGAAGCACCAGCTCGCCACCCGTGTGGCGCGCATAGAGCCAGTTGAACAGCGCCGTACGGGCGGATCCCAGATGCAGGAACCCGGTCGGCGCGGGGGCGAACCTCAAGCGGGTCGGCGCATTCGATGGCATCTAGGGCTCCCTTCCGAAGAGATGGAGCAGGCGAACCTGCGGACCAGCACCCACGGGAGGCGCGGTCGGCGGCTCGAACAACGCGGGTAGTGAGGCGAAGACGTCGACCAGCGGCATGGCCCATGCAAGCACCCCGTGAACCAGCTCGTCGTCGAGGTGTTCCTCGATGTCAGCCCCCACCGCCAGATCCCAGGCATGGATCGTCAGGTCGGCCGTGCGCTGCCGGAGATACTCGGCGACCGAGGTCCGACCCGCAGCGAGCCCCACGACACTGTCGAGATCAGCGCCAGCGAACGCTTCGACGGCGTCGCGCCACGAGTCTTCCCACGCCAACTCGGGATCCGACCCGATCACGTTGCCGTCCAGTCCCCCGACATCATCGATGTCATGTCCGCCCAGGATCAGGGGAACCCAGAGATTCTCGACCACGTTGTGGTTGACGAGTTCGAGTACGTCCCACTCGTCACATGGGGTCGAGGCTTCCCAGTACTCCGGCTGCACTTGCCGCAATCGGATGTCGAATTCGGCGACGGCCAGTTTGTGCAGTCGCAACCAGTCGAACTCGCTCACGGCATCGAGCTCAACACTGGCCCGTGCCGCAGGTGGGATCCGTGGGGTCGACCCACAGTCCGGCCGACCGCCCGTGTGCGGCCAAGAAGTGCACCAAGGGAGGGCTCGAAGGCGCCACGTCGAGCGCAGGCCTGTGCGGCCACACCGAAACCTGTGGACTGGCCACCAGGATCCGGTCCACCAAGAGATCGTCCAGCCCAGCTCCTGCCCGGATGGCCTGCTGCAGGTCGTATCCCAGAAGGGTCAACTCGACCACCCGCTCCCACAGGAGCTGACGGCGGGCGGGCGAGAACCCGGCGGCCGAGTCGAGAGCGGACACAACGGTCAGGACGGTCCTGATGCTCTCCACCACCACCTCGGTCGGATCCATGCCCAACTCGACAGGCTCGGGCCGCACCTGGCCCGAGAGTTCAGCGGCAACAGCGAGGTTCCCGTCGGCCACGCGCCGGAGCAGGTCGGCCACGGTGAGATCGGCCATCGGAGGAGCCAATGCCATGGGGAGGTGTTCCCATGCAGGCAGACGCAGTCGGGCTGCGAAGTCGGTACACGCCCGCCGATGCAGTCGCTGGAGTTCACGGTCAGCGAGAGTCGTGGTGACGGTCATCGTTCCCCCAGGATCAGGTGTCGAGATCCAACAACGCCACCCAGTCCTGAGCATGGCGCCGTGCAACCTCGTCGGGACTCATGCGAAGCGTGTCGTCGGGAACGGCTGCGACGAGGCGTCTAGCTGCCCCGTAGTGATGGCGTTCGGCCACTCCCTCGAACAACTGACGCCGGATGGCCACGAGTTCGGGGGCAGCATCGTCGTCGAGGAAACCCCACAGGCGGTACCCGATCTCGAGATCGTGAATCACGGGAGCGCGCCCGAACAACGATGACCGCTTGAGGGCGACCTGCACGACCCCCCGATGGACATCGTGCACATCCTCGCCGCTCACGAGGCGGAGGCGGTCCTCGAAGCGGTGGCACAGACGAAGGGCGTAGCCCTGGTCTGGACCCTGATGACCCATCGAACCGCCACGCGGTTGCTGGGCCCCGATCTCGGCCCGACGGGTCACCGACCACGGATCAGGTACCGAGTCGGGTGACACGTACGACCTGGTCCTCTGGATGGGCGAGTTCGGTACGTACTGCGGCGCTGACATCGGGGCCAGTCTAGGAAGCGTTACCGGCGGGTGTCGCATGTTGACGCACCAGCCCGAAGACCATGGCGTCGCGGAGAGCGAGCCACGAAGCCTCGATGATGTTCTCCGATACCCCGATGGTGGTCCACCCCCCGTCGCCGTCAGCCGTGTCGATCAGCACGCGGGTCACGGCCCCAGTGCCGCGCTGCGTGTCGAGGACTCGGACCTTGAAGTCCGTCAAATGCACTGACGCCAGTTGGGGATAGAACGGACCGACTGCTCGCCGGAAGGCATTGTCCAACGCGTTGACCGGCCCATCGCCTTCTCCCACGGTGACCAGTCGCTCTCCGTTGACCAACACCCGCAGGGTGGCTTCGGTGTCGAACACACTGTCCCGCCCCCGTTCCACCAGCACGCGGAAGGATTCGACCTCGAAGAAGTCCAAGGCTTCACCGGCAGCACGTCGCAGCAATAGCTCGAGGGACGCGTCGGCGACCTCGAAGTGATAGCCCGCATGCTCCAGACGTTTGAGTTCCTCGACGACATCGACCATCGCCTTGTTGTCGAGTTCGATCCCGAGTTCTTCCGCCTTGAGTTCGACCGAGGCTCTGCCCGAGAGGTCGCCCAGCAGGAAACGGGTGTGGTTGCCCACCACGGCGGGGTCCACGTGCTCGTAGCTGTCAGGTCGACGGGCGATGGCCGAGGTGTGCAGACCGGCCTTGTGTGCGAACGCGGACGAGCCGACATAAGGCTGCTGATGCTGGGGCGGCATGTTCATCAACTCGGCGACGTGGTGCGACACAGCGGTCAACCGGCCGATGCACTCGCGCGGCACCGTGTCGATCCCCATCTTGAGGGTCAGGTTGGGGATCAGCACCGTATTGTCGCAGTTCCCCGTGCGTTCGCCGTACCCGTTGATGGTCCCCTGCACATGGGTGGCACCAGCCACCACTCCTGCCACGGCATTGGCCACCGCACAGCCGGTGTCGTTCTGGGTGTGCATCCCGATCTGCACGCCGTCGAAGTGGCGGACGACATCGGTCACGATCCCCTCCACCTCGTGGGGCAACGACCCACCGTTGGTGTCGCACAGCACGAGGCAGTCGGCACCGTTGATAGCCGCTGCCTCGAGGACACGCAGAGCGAACTCGGGGTTTCGCTTGTACCCGTCGAAGAAGTGTTCGGCATCGAAGAAGACGCGGAGCCCCTCGCTCTTGAGGAACCCCACCGAGTCGCCGACCATGGCGACCCCCTCCTCCAGGGGCTGCCGCAGCGCTTCGGTCACGTGGTAATCCCACGACTTTCCCACGATGCACACCGTGGATGTTCGCGCCTCGATCAGTGACGAAAGCGTCTGGTCCTCGTCGACCCGGCCACGTGGTCGGCGGGTCGAGCCGAAGGCGACCAGAGTGGAGTTACGCAACTGCAACTCGCTGGACGCCCGAGCGAAAAACTCCTCGTCCTTGGGGTTGGAGCCAGGCCATCCACCCTCGATCCAATGCACGCCGAGCAGATCCAGCTGACGAGCCACCTTGAGCTTGTCCTCGGACGAAACCGAGATGCCCTCGAACTGCACTCCGTCCCGGAGCGTCGTGTCGAAAATCTCGACCGCGACCGGCCACGCGTCGTCCCTCACTCCCTGACGGTCGAGGGGAGGTGCTTCGCCCTGGTCCTCGGACATGATGATCTCCTAGAGGTTTGCCAGGATCGCGTCGGCGATGACCCTGGTTCCTCCCTCTGAAGGTACGCCCTCGCAGGCACTTCGCACCCGACGGGCGATCTCCGTCTCGCCGAGAAAGTCCATCATCATGGCGGCGGACAACACGGCCGCTGTCGGATTGGCCAGACCGCGGCCCGCGATATCGGGGGCCGATCCGTGGACTGGTTCGAACAGGGAGGGGGCCGTGCGATCAGGGTTGAGGTTGGCCGAAGACGCCAAGCCGATCCCCCCCGCAACCGCACCGCCGAGATCCGTGAGGATGTCGCCGAACAGGTTGTCGGTCACGATCACGTCATAGCGGTGCGGGTTCTCCACGAAATAGATGCAGGCCGCATCGACGTGGTTGTACGCAGTCGCCACGTCGGGGTATTCCTCAGCTACCTCGTTGAACGTCCGCTCCCACAGATCGCCCGAGAACGTCAACACATTCGTCTTGTGCACGAGGGTGAGATGTTTGGCCTCCCGCGAGCGGGCCAACTCGAATCCGTACCGGATACAGCGCTCGGCCCCCATGCGGGTGTTGACCGAACCCTGCGTCGCGATCTCGTGGGGCGTCCCCTTGCGCAGGAAGCCACCCTCACCGGCGTACGTGCCCTCCGTGTTCTCCCTAATCACCACGAATTCGTGGCCGTCGGCAAGCACGAAGGGACGCAGGTTCACGTACAGATCGAGCTCGAAGCGCGCCTTGAGCAACAACCCACGCTCGATCACCCCTGGCGGCACCTCAGGGGTACCCACCGCGCCCAGGAGGATTGCGTCGAACGCCCGCAACTCGGCCAATGTCTCGTCGGGCAGGACCGTGCCGTCCTCGAGGTATCGGAATCCACCCAACCTGAACTCGGTGGTGTCGAGATCGGCGTCTGCAGCCCGCAGGACTTCGAGGGCGATATCAGTGACCTCGGGGCCGATTCCGTCCCCGCCGATCACGGCAATGCGATGAACCATGGTCCGACCTCCTCGGGGCGTTCGTGCCCCGACCGGGAGTTTCTGCCGACCGAAGGGACACGTCAACTCGATAACCTCGACACATGGCTGAAACCCACCGGCTGAGCCAGTCCGCCCACGACCGACTGAGCGCCGAATTCCAGGACCTCACCACCCGCGGACGTATCGACATCGCCGACAAGATCGAGCAGGCCCGACTCCTCGGCGACCTGTCCGAAAATGGTGACTATCACGCTGCCAAGGAAGAACAGGGCAAGATGGAAGGGCGCATCCGCCACCTGTCGTCGGTGCTCGAGAACTGCGAGATCATCGAAGGGCCCGAGTCCGATGCCGTAGGCCCCGGAACTGTCGTCGAACTGCGGTTCGAGGGCGACTCCATCACCGAGAAGTTCCTGTTCGGGTCGATCGAGGAGCGGCGTGACGGACTCGATGTCGTCTCTCCGGGCTCACCGATGGGCCAGGCCCTCGAGGGAGCCAGCGTGGGTGACACCGTTTCCTACCTTGCGGGCGACACGGAACTGCGGGTGGAGATCGTCGCCATCGAGCAGTGACCCTGGACAACCCCACACCCGCCACCGCCCCGCGCCCCGCTCGCACCCGATCGGCTCGATTCGAATTCCCCCCTGGGCGGGTGATCGACCTCCCGGGTAGGGGGCGAACCTTCGCCCGGATCGTCGACGCGCCACCCGGCGCGCCAACCCTGCTCCTCCTGCACGGGTGGACGGTGACCGCTGACCTGAACTGGTTCACTTCCTATGACTCGCTGGGTCGACGTTTCGGGCTCGTCGCCCTGGACCACAGAGGCCACGGGCGGGGCATCCGCAGCCGCGGGTCCTTCCGCCTCGAGGATTGCGCCGATGACGCAGCCGCCCTCGTCGAGGAGCTCGGCATCGAACGTGTGATTCCGGTCGGCTACTCGATGGGAGGTGCGGTTGCCCAGCTGCTCTGGCGGCGCCACCAGCGCCTGGTCGCCGGCCTGGTCCTGTGTGCGACCGCCGCCTCGTTCAATACCACCAACCGAGAGCGTCTGCTGTTCGCCACAGCGGGGAGCGTGGCAACAGCCACTCGGCTGATGCCCGAGCAACTCCGCCACCGCCTCGGGCTCCGCCTGCTCACCGGGGAGGCGGGAGGAGAGGTTCGGCGCTGGGCACGGGGTGAGATGGCCCGCCATGACTGGCTGCAGCTGGTCAGTGCCGCCCGCCGAATCGGCTCATTCGACAGCCGCCGTTGGATTCCTACGGTGAACGTCGGGGTATCGGTGGTGGTGACCACCGCAGATGCCGTGGTCGGCACCCCTCGCCAGCGGGCGCTTGCCGCGGCCATCCCCCGATGCGCCACCTTCGATGTGGATGGACCCCACAACGCATGTGTCACCCGTGCCTCCGAGTTCGTCCCTGCCCTCGAGCAGGCCATCGATGCCGTGACCGACCGGCTGAACCCTGCCTGAGCGCAGCGCCTACAGTCGGAGGTTGCACTCGACCCCCGACCACCCAGGACGCCCGATGAGTACGACATCGCCCAGCCCACGCACGCTCAGCGAGAAAGTCTGGGACCGTCACGTCGTCCGGACCGGCGACGGTCTCCCCGATCTGCTCTACATCGACCTGCACCTGGTCCACGAGGTCACCTCACCACAGGCCTTCGACGGCCTCAGGCTGAACGGGCGCCGGGTCCGCCGACCGGAGTTGACCGTGGCCACCGAGGACCACAACGTTCCGACCGAGAACATCGACCAGCCCATCGCCGACCCCATCGGGCGACAGCAGGTGGAGGTGCTGCGGGCCAACTGCGAGGAGTTCGGCATCACCCTGTACCCGATGGGTCACCCCGGGCAAGGCATCGTCCACGTCATCGGACCCGAACAGGGGCTCACCCTGCCCGGCATGACGGTCGTCTGTGGTGACAGTCACACCAGCACCCACGGCGCATTCGGAGCACTGGCCTTCGGTATCGGGACCTCCGAGGTCGAACACGTGCTGGCCAGCCAGACCCTCCCCCAGACCCGACCCGGCACGATGGCCGTCAACGTCGAGGGCGTTGCACCAGCAGGGGTCACCGCCAAGGACATCGTCCTCGCCATCATCGGCCGGATCGGGACCGGTGGCGGTATCGGTCACATCATCGAGTACCGGGGCTCGGCGATCCGGGCGCTGTCGATGGAAGGTCGCATGACGGTCTGCAACATGTCGATCGAGGCGGGAGCCAAGGCCGGCATGATCGCCCCCGACGAGACGACCTTCGAGTACCTCCGAGGGCGGGCTCGAGCCCCCCGGGGTGCCGCCTGGGACGCCGCCGTTGCCGACTGGCGCTCCCTGGCCACCGACGAGGGTGCCTCCTTCGACCGGGAGGTCGACCTCGATGCCTCGACCCTCGAACCACACGTGACGTGGGGCACCAACCCCGCTCACGTCATTCCGATCTCCGCCCCGATCCCGGGACCCGACGACTACGACGACCCGGTGGCCGCGTCCACCGCAGCCCGGGCGCTCGAGTACATGGGTCTCACGGCCGGACGCCGCCTGTCGGACGTCGCGGTCGACACGGTGTTCATCGGCAGCTGCACCAACTCCCGCATCGAAGATCTTCGAGCCGCCGCTGAGGTGGCTCGGGGACGCCAGGTGAAATCGGGGGTGAGGACCCTGGTCGTTCCCGGATCGTTCGCCGTCAAGGCAGCGGCCGAAGCCGAGGGTCTGCACGAGATCTTCATCGAAGCCGGGTTCGATTGGCGGGAACCCGGTTGTTCGATGTGCCTGGCCATGAACCCCGACAAGCTGACCCCTGGTGAGCGCTCGGCATCGACTTCCAACCGCAACTTCGAGGGTCGGCAGGGGCGGGGTGGGCGTACCCACCTCGTGTCACCCGCAGTGGCGGCAGCCACTGCGATCGCCGGCACCTTCGTCACCCCCGCCGATCTGGACTGAGGAGACCCACATGCAGGCTGTACGCATCCACGAAGGACGAGCGGTCCCTCTCGATCGTTCCGACGTCGACACCGACCAGATCATCCCGAGCGATTGGTTGAAGCGGGTCGAACGCACCGGCTTCGGCAAAGGGCTGTTCTCGGAATGGCGCGACGAACGAGACTTCATCCTCAACGACGAACGGTTCACGGGAGCGTCGATCCTCGTGGCAGGCCCGAACTTCGGCACCGGGTCGTCCCGAGAACACGCGGTCTGGGCCCTGATGGACTACGGCTTCGTAGCAGTGGTGTCACCCCGCTTCGGCGATATCTTCCGCAACAACGCCACCAAGAACGGCTTGGTCCCCGTCCAGGTGAGCGAAGCCGCAGCAGCGTCCCTACGTTCAGCCCTCCACGACAACCCGGACCTCTCGGTGACCGTCGATGTCGAACGTCGGGTGCTCTCTGTGCCCGCCATCGGACTCGAAGAGAGCTTTCCGCTCGACGACGCGACCCGGGAGCGATTCCTCGAGGGACTGGACGACATCGGGATCACCCTGCGGAGTGAGACGTCGATCTCCGGGTACGAGGGCGATCGCCCGGCCTGGATGCCTACCTCCTAACTAGGGAGTAGCTCACCCCAGTTCGACTGGGATCACCGCCTCGATGCCCTCCGTTGCGTCGAGCTGTTCGAGCACACCAGCGGGCACCGGCTGATCGGTGGCCAGGGCCATCAAGGCATTGCGCCCACGGGCATTTCTGCCGAGGCCCATGAACGAGATGTTCACCCCTCCGTCGCCCAGCACGTGGCCCACTGCGCCGATCATTCCAGGCCGGTCCTCGTTGCGGACCACCAGCAAGTGCCGGGCCAAGGGAACCTCGACAGCGTGGTCGTCGATGACCACGACGCGCTGCTGCCGTCCCGAACGAGTCAGGGTGCCGGCAACGTTGCGACCACCACCCCTGACCTCGATCAGGTTGCGGAACTCCCCTGCGTCGTGATGCCCGCTGTCGCGGACGAGCATTCCTCGCTCTGCGGCCAATCCGTCAGCGTTCACGAAGGTCACTGGCCCCGCAGCCACCGGACCCAACATTCCCCGAAGCACCGACAAGACGAGGATGCGTCGGTCGTAGTCGGCCAGATCACCCGAGACCCTGACCTCGACATCGTCGGGCGGGCCACCGGCCAGCGCACCCAGGAACGCCCCCAGCCGCTCACCGAGCGGAAGATACGGCCGCATGGCCTCGGAGGACCCGGCGGGACCGATGTTCACTGCGAACGGTACGAACTCCCCGGCCAATGCGAGCTCTACCTGCTCAGCGATGGTGAGCGCTGCCCGCTCCTGGGCTTCGGCCGTACTGGCTCCCAGGTGGGGTGTCACCACGACGTCCGAGCGGCCGAACAACGGGCTCTCGACCGTCGGTTCGACATCGAACACATCGAGGGCTGCGCCGGCCAGTCGACCCGCCTCGAGGGCGTCGGCCAGCGCCAACTCGTCCACGATCCCACCCCGGGCGGTGTTGACCAGGCGGGCGGTGGGCTTCATGGTGGCCAGTCGATCCGCGTCGAACAAGCCGATGGTGTCGGGGGTCCGTGGGAGGTGGATGGACACCACGTCAGCTCGAGCACACAGTTCGTCGAGGCTGACCATGGCCACCCCGATCTCCCGACCCGATGCCTCGCTGACGAACGGATCGAAGCCGATCACGTGGACGCCGAACGAGGCAACCCGTTCGGCTACCAGCCGACCCACCCGACCGAGGCCCACGATGCCGACCGTAGAGCCCATCAGCTCGGTTCCCGTCCAGCGGCTTCGCTCCCACCGGCCGTCCACCAAGGCTTGATGCGCCTGAGGCACCCTACGCAAGAGGGACAGGAGCAACGTCACAGCGTGCTCGGCCGCCGAGACCACGTTGGACAGTGGCGCATTGCAGACCATGATCCCCCGCCGGGTGGCCTCATCC
>JAYPWI010000002.1:21055-54341 GCA_038135065.1 Acidimicrobiales bacterium | reverse complement strand
CACATTGTCGAGTCCGACCCCAGCCCGACCCACGACGAGGAGATCTCGGGCGGCATCGAGCAACTCGGCGTCGACGAGGGTCGCCGAGCGTACGATCAGGCCAGCGGCTCCTTCGACGGCCGACAGCAGTTCGTCGCGACCCATGCCGGGCCGGTCGTCCACTTCGTGTCCGGCCGCTCGCAGTAGATCGAGGCCAGCGTCGCCCAGTTCCTCTGGAACCAGGATGCGGGCCACCTCAGGCGCCGATCAGTTGGGCCAGACGTGACATCCCGGTGCGGAGATCATCGATTCCCAAGGCGAAACTGAACCTGCCGTACCCCGGCGCGCCGAAGGCTTCCCCGGGGACGAACGCCACCTTTGCCTCCTCGAGCACCACGGCTGCCAGATCGAGCGTCGTGTCGATCTGCCGACCGGCGATGGACCGGCCGAGGATGCCCTCGAAGGAGGGGAATGCGTAGAAGGCACCTTCGGGGCGAGGGCAGTCGACACCGTCGATGTCCGAGAGCATCTGGTGCATCACCTGCCGCCGTTCGTCGAACGCTGCTCGCATCGCAGCCACGTCGTCCAGCCCGCCGGACAGGGCGGCCAGCGCAGCGGCCTGAGCGATGTTGCACACGTTGGACGTCGAGTGGCTCTGGAGGTTGGTTGCCGCCTTGATCAGATCGCTCGGACCGGCCATCCAACCGACCCGCCAACCAGTCATCGCGTAGGTCTTGGCCACCCCGTTGAGAATCACACAGCGGTCAGCGATCTCGGGAACCAACACTGGCATCGAATGATGCTCGACACCGTCGTACACGAGATGCTCGTAGATCTCGTCGGTGATCACCCACAGGCCATGCTCAGCCGCCCATCGGCCGATCTCCTCGATCTCGGCTCGCGGGTAGACGGCCCCGGTGGGGTTGGAGGGCGATACGAAGACAAGTGCCTTCGTGCGATCGGTACGGGCCGCTTCCAACTGATCGACGGTCACCCGAAACCCGGCTGCCGCACCGGCCAGGATCTCGACCGGCACGCCGCCAAACATCCGGATGGGTTCGGGGTAGGTCGTCCAGTACGGAGCCGGAAGGAGGATCTCGTCACCTGGGTCGACGAGTGCGGCCATTGCGTTGTACACGGCGTGCTTTCCGCCATTGGTCACCAGGAACTGCGACGGGTCGAGGGACAGACCCGAATCCCGAAGTGTCTTCGCGGCCAATGCCTCCTTCAGCTCGGGTTGGCCACCGGCCGGTGAGTAGCGGTGACTACGCGGATCGCGGCATGCGACAACGGCGGCGTCCACGATGTGGGCTGGCGTCGGGAAATCGGGTTCACCCGCGCCGAAGCCGATGACGTTCTCCCCTGCCGCCCGCAGGGCTTTGGCCTTGGCGTCGACGGCCAGGGTCGCCGATTCGGCGATCTGGGCGACGGCAGCGGAAACTCGTTTGTTCACGGTGTTGCTCCTGGAAAATCAGAACGTCATAGTGGCACCCGATGAACCAGATCGAAACCTCGATTTCGCTACCGGCGAATCTTCTGCCTTCCGACGGCCGCTTCGGGTCCGGACCGTCGAAGGTTCGTACCGAGGCAGTGGCCGCCCTGGCCTCCCGGGCTGGCGAGTACCTCGGCACGAGTCACCGGCGCGACACCGTCCGCAACGAGGTCGGTCGCCTGCGCGATGGCCTAGCGAGCCTGTTCACACTTCCCGATGGATGGGAGGTCGTGGTCGGTAACGGCGGAACCACGGCGTTCTGGGACGCAGCCTCGTTCGGTCTCGTCGACAGATGCGCCCAACACCTGGTGTTCGGCGAGTTCTCGTCGAAGTTCGCCCAGGTCACCGACGCAGCCCCCCATCTCGAGCCCCCACACGTGATCGAGTCGGAACCCGGCACCCGACCCGACCCGACTCCGGCCGACGTCGACGCATACGCCCTCACCCACAACGAGACCAGCACGGGAGTCGTTGCCCCACCGCAGCGACCCGACGCCGACGGACTCGTGCTGGTCGATGCGACCTCAGCGGCCGGAGCCGTGGCCTGGGACCCTGCTGACGTCGATTGCTACTACTTCGCTCCCCAGAAGGCCCTGGCCTCCGATGGCGGCCTGTGGATCGCAGCCTGCTCGCCGGCCGCCGTCGAGCGGATCGAGCGGTTGTGCGACGGCAGCCGGTGGATGCCTGCCAGCCTCGATCTGGGTATCGCCCTGACCAACTCACGCCAGAATCAGACCTACAACACCCCGGCCCTAGCCACCATCTTCCTGGCTGCAGAGATGGTCACATGGCTCCTCGAACAGGGTGGCCTGACGTGGGCGGTGGAGCGCTCAGCCACGACCAGCGGCGTCATCTACGAGTGGGCCGCCGAGCGCGACTTCGCCGAGCCTTTCGTTTCACGCCCCGAGGATCGTTCACCAGTGGTGTGCACGATCGACTTCGACGGCCTCGACGCCAACTGGCTGTCATCGGTGCTCCGGGAAAATGGCATCGTGGACACCGAGTCGTATCGCAAGCTCGGTCGCAACCAACTCAGGATCGCGACCTTCCCGGCGATCGAGCCGGACGACGCCCGCGCCTTGTGCAGATGCATCGACTTCATCGCCGACGCCGTGCTCTAGGGAGCTACGCCCTCGCCGTCAGTTCTCCCAGGGCTGGTCGGGGTACCGACTGAGCAGGGCGGCCGGCGACCGCTGGCGGCCCACCACGACCGACCACATCGGTGGGGTGTCGAGCTCGAGATCTCCGGGCAGAGACGGAAAGACCCACCACGCACCCTGTTGGAGTTCCGCGCCCAGTTGGCCCGGTCCCCACCCTGCGTACCCGGCGAACACCACGGGAACGACGGACGGTTGCAGGTGGCCAGGGTCCATGTCGAGGTCCACCAGGGCGAGATGGGACCCCACGGGCGTACACCCCTCGGCAGGCCCGGTTGTCGTAGCGACAGCCAGCAGGGCATCAGGTTCGACGGGGCCACCCAGGCGAACCGCAGCACCGGGCGGCATCCGTTCAGCCCACTCGGGCAGCACCTCCGCCACCGGAGTGTCCGACGGCCGGTTGACGACAACGCCCAGCGAGCCTGCCCCCCCGTGTTCGAGCATCAGCACGACGGTTCGAGCGAAGTTTGGGTCCTCGAGGCGCGGGGTGGCGACCAGAAGGGTGGACCCCACCGGGCGAGCGGGCGGGGTGACCACAGGGTGCATCAGCGCTCACCCGACACCGGAACAAAAGACCATGTCCGAGCAGGTGGCCGGGGCCACCGCGTCACTCCACTGCGCCGCCACTGGCGTCGGTCACTGCCTGCTTCCCGGCGGTGATCCACGGCATCATGGCCCGGAGTTCGGCCCCGACCTTCTCGATCGGATGCGCCTTTCCTTCCTCGACCATCCGGCGGTAGTTCGGCAGGCCGTTGCGGTTCTCGTCGATCCACTCTCGGGCAAAAGAGCCATCTTGGATCTCCCCGAGAATCCGGCGCATCTCCTCGCGGGTCTCGTCGGTGATGATCCGCGGCCCCCGGGACATGTCGCCGTATTCGGCGGTAGTCGAGATGGAGTACCGCATGCCCGAAATGCCCGCTTCGTAGATGAAGTCAACGATCAGCTTCACTTCGTGCAGGGTCTCGAAGTACGCCGACTCCGGCTGGTATCCCGCTTCGACCAGGGTTTCGTAGCCAGCCCGGATCAGTTCGGTCAAGCCGCCACACAGCACCACCTGCTCACCGAACAAGTCGGTCTCCGTCTCCTCTGCAAAGGTCGTGGTCAGCACCCCTCCACGGGTGCCCCCAATACCCTTGGCATAGGCCAGCGCATCTTCGAGGGCATGCCCCGTTGCGTCCTGGTGAATGGCGACCAATGCAGGCACGCCACCGCCCTCGACGTAGGTCCGCCGCACGTTGTGGCCCGGACCCTTGGGGGCGATCATCCAGACGTCCACGCCCGCAGGCGGTTCGATCTGACCGAAATGGATGTTGAAGCCGTGGGAGAAGGCGATCGCCTTGCCATCGGTCAGATTCGGGGCGATCGACTCCTCGTAGATCCTGGCCTGCTCGGTGTCGGGCAGGGCCAGCATGATCACGTCGGCAGCCGCCACCGCCTCGCCGGTCGTCATGACCCGAAGGCCCTCGGCCTCGGCCTTGGCTCGGGAGGACGAGCCTTCCCTCAGCCCCACCACGACGTCTACCCCGCTATCGCGCAGATTGAGCGCATGGGCATGGCCCTGGCTTCCGTACCCAAGAATGGCAACCGTTCGGCCGGCCAAGCGGCCGAGGTCGGCATCGTCCTCGTAGTAGATGGTGGCGGGCATCGATTGCTCCTAGGTGTGATGTGACGTCCTCGAAGGGACTCGAACAGAAGGTGGGTGGCTGGTGATCTCAGTCGGTGAGGCGTCCGAGCGCAATACGGCCCGTCCGCTGGAGTTCGTGGATGCCGAACCGGCGAAGGGTCTCCCCACACGCGTCGAGGGCAGCAGGATGGGCATGCAGACTGACGATGATCTCGTCGTCGTTGCGGTCGAGGACCTGGCCTCCGTATTCGGCGATGACCGCCTCGATTCCTTCGGGGTCGCCACCAGCCACCCGGGCGAGCATGAGTTCCTGCTCCACTGCGCCCGACGGATGGAGTTCGGTGATCTCGAGCACGTTGATGAGCTTGTTCAGCTGCTTGGCGATCTGCTCGACGTCGGTGTCCTGGACGTCCACGACGATGGTGATGCGGCTCAGCGCCGGATCCTCGGTCGGGGCTACGGCAAGGGAGAAGATGTTGAAACTGCGACGACTGAAAAGTCCAGCAATTCGAGCAAGGACGCCGAACTTGTTCTCGACGAGGGCGACCAGGATGTGCAGGTCCGGGGAATTCGGGGTGGCGCTCACGAGGGTGCTGTGCCCTTCGCCTTGGCGTCGGCATCACCCTCGGGACCGAGGATGATGTCGTCGTTGGACCCACCGGCGGGCACCATCGGGTAGACCTTCTCGAAGGCATCGACCCGGAAGTCGATGACCACCGGGCGGTCGTTGATGCTGTTCGCCTTCTCGATGGCGGGCACCACTTCCTCGGCGCTGTGGACGCGGATACCCGTACACCCCATCGCTTCCGCCCATCCGACGTAATCCGGGTGGTCGGGGCTCAGGTACACCTCGCTGTACCGCTCGTCGTAGAAGAGCTCCTGCCACTGCCGCACCATGCCCAGGTAGGCGTTGTTCAGGATGGCCACCTTTACCGGAATCTTCTCAGCGGCCGCAGTGATGAGCTCCTGGGCCGTCATCTGGAAACAGCCGTCGCCGTCGACCGCCCAGACCATCGTGTCAGGACGTCCGGCCTTTGCCCCGATCGCACCGGGCACCGCAAAACCCATCGTTCCCAGCCCACCCGAATTCACCCATGTGTAGGGGTGATCGAACTGCCAGTACTGGCTCGCCCACATCTGGTGCTGGCCGACTCCGGCCACCACGATGGTGTCGGCCGGACAGTGGTCACGCAGCTTCTCGAGCACATATTGGGGCTTGAGGGGGAACCCCTCGTCAGCTTGGTCGTAGGTGAGGGGGAACTGCTCTTTCCATCCACTGATAGTGGACTTCCATTCCGAGCGGTCAGCCCCGTCGCCGCCCTCCCGAAGTCCAGCAATGATGGCCTCGACGGCCACCCTGGCATCGCCGAGGATGGCCACGTCGGGGCGCCGAACCTTGCCGTGCTCCGCAGGGTCGATGTCGACGTGGATGATTTTCGCGTCCGGGGCGAAAAAGGCCGGGTTGCCCGTCACCCGATCGTCGAAACGGGCACCCAGATTGATCAGCAGGTCCGCCCGCTGGAACGCCGTGACCGCCGTGTAGTTCCCATGCATGCCGGGCATACCCAAACAGCGTGGATCGCTGTCGGGGAACACCCCTCGAGCCATCAAGGTGGTTGCCACGTGGATGTCGGTGAGATCGACCAACTCCTTCAGGGCCTCGGCTGCCCGAGCCTTGAGGAGGCCTCCGCCCGCATAGATGACCGGCCGCTCCGCCGCCTCAATGAGGGCCACTGCCTCCGCGACGGCAGCCGGGTCGACCCCGATCGGCGGGTTGTAGCCCGGCAGGTCCACCGACTCGGGCCAGTACCAGTCCATCATCAGATTGCTGACGTCCTTCGGTACGTCGATCAGCACCGGTCCCGGTCGACCCGTGGTGGCGATGTGAAAGGCCTCTTTCACGATTCGGGGAATGTCCTGTGGGTCGGTCACCAAGTAGTTGTGCTTGGTCACCGCCATGGTGATGCCGGTGGTGTCGCACTCCTGGAACGCGTCGGAACCGATCGCCCCGAGTGCCACCTGTCCAGTAATCACCACCATGGGGATCGAGTCCATGTAGGCATCACAGAGGGGGGTGACGATATTGGTTGCCGCTGGGCCGCTGGTCACGATGGCCACCCCGGGACGCCCCGTCACATGGGCGTACCCCTGCGCCATGTGCCCCGCTCCCTGCTCGTGCCGGACCAACACATGGCGGATGCTGGAGTCGAGGATCGGGTCGTAGACCGGGAGGATGGCCCCCCCGGGCAGGCCGAACATCACCTCGACATCGCACATCTCGAGGCTCTTGACCAGGGCCTGGGCGCCGGTGAGTTGCATGGTGAACCTCCGAGTGAGGCAGTGATCGGGGCCACTCGGGCCGCAGAAATGAAAAAGCCTCCCTGCAGGGAGGCGGGGACGGGCTCGATCGTCGACGTGCCCGCCTAGCCGGTTACCCCTACGAGGCGGGAAACAGCGTCGATGGGAACTGGCACGCCGCTCATTGTGTCGAATGAGCAGACGATTGGCAACCCGCACCCGTCGGCCTGACACGCCATCGATCAGGCTGGCCGGTAGATTCCACGACGTGCCCGGGCGTCGAATCGCGATCCTGACCTTGATCGCCGCTGTCGTGGTCGGGGGCCTGGTTGCCCTGGCGCTGACGTCAGACGGCACGCCGGTCGAGGACGGATCGCCCGGGGCCGGCTTCGCTGCCAACACCACAGCGACGTCTACCAGTCGGGTACCCATCGAGGAGACTCCCGAGTACATCGCATCCAACGAGCCCTGCCCACCCGATCTGCCCGAGCTCACAGCAGTGCCCGTCGCCAACTTCGGCATCGAGCTGCAGCCGTTCCTCACCCTCCCCGATCCG
Source organism: Acidimicrobiales bacterium (assembly GCA_038135065.1). Classification (GTDB taxonomy): domain Bacteria; phylum Actinomycetota; class Acidimicrobiia; order Acidimicrobiales; family Poriferisodalaceae; genus JAYPWI01. The sequence continues at coordinate 47,235 of JAYPWI010000002.1, read as the reverse complement.
ACCGTGCTGACCTTCGTCGACGAGACATCAGGCTTTCTGGCCGACCGCACCGGTCGTGTCTACTCCTTCGACCCCGCAGGCCTCTCCTCCCAGCCGGTCATCGACCTGTCGGACAACACTGGGGCCAGCGATGACCAGGGCCTGCTCGGTCTCACCGTCGACCCGGCGGGCAACTGGCTGTATCTCCATCACACCGTGGCCGAAGGTGACAGTGTCGTGCGGGCCTACCCGCTCGAGGGTTCCTCGGTGAACGCAGACGGTGGGGTCGAGATCATCGTCGTGGACCAGCCGAGCCGTCAGCACAACGGCGGTGACCTGGCATTCGGGCCCGACGGGTATCTCTACGTGTCATTCGGAGATGGCGGTGGACTCGGTGACCCCCGCCATCACGGCCAGGACCTCGGCACCGTGTTGGGAGCGATTCTCCGCCTCGACGTAGACCCCACCACAGAACCTCGATATCGCCCTGCGCCCGGCAACCCGTACATCGGGATGGAGGGTCGCAGCGAACTCATCTGGGCTCACGGAGTGCGGAACCCCTTCCGCCTTTCGTTCGACCGAGTACAGGGCGACCTGTGGGTAGCCGACGTTGGTCAACAGTGCATCGAGGAGATCAACCACCTCACCACCCGGGATGGAGGCACCAACCTGGGTTGGAACGCCTACGAGGGTTCCCGTCGATTCGTCGGCGACCAGCTCCCCGATCACCGACCACCGGACTTCGAGTACCGCCACGGAGTAGGGCTGTGCGCCATCGTCGGCGGCTACGTGTACCGAGGCGCAGCATTTCCAGAGCTGCTTGGTCGCTACGTGTTCACAGACCTCTGCAACGGCCGCATCTACGCCGTCATCCCGGGCGGTACACCCGAAGTGATCGAGCTCCCCTTGTCCGTCGCTCGGCCCGTGGCCTTCGGGGAGGACCCCGCTGGCGAGCTCTACGTGGTGTCCAACGAGGAGGGCATCGTGTACCGACTGGGCTCGACCCGTAGCTGAGCCACGGCACTGTGTTTCGACGGGGGCCCTACGACCGGCCCATCTTGCTGCTGGCCGCGCCAACGTTCGGTGCTCTGGTTTCCGAACCGGTCTACGTGTTGACTGACACCGCCATCGTCGGGCACCTCGGCACCGACCAGCTGGCAGGGCTAGCCGTCGCTGCAGCCATCCTCCTGTCGGCCCACGCCCTCCTGTTGTTCCTGGCCTATGGCACGACATCCCTCGTAGGACGGCTGGTGGGGTCAGGTGACCAGCAGGCGGCCGCCCGCCAAGGAGTCCAGGCGCTGTGGCTGGCTCTGGGGCTCGGGGTGACCACCTCGTTGGTACTCGGCCTGTGGGCGGGACCTCTCGTCGACATCTTCGAGCCGACGTCGGCCGTGCGGGATCACGCCCTTACATACCTCCGCATCAGCCTCGTGGGCTTCACCGGACTGCTGGTCTCACTCGCCGGCACGGGCTACCTGCGTGGCATGCAGAACACCACCACACCGTTGATCGTTGCCGTGATCTCCGCCCTGGCCAACCTGGTCATCGAGCTCGTGCTCGTGTTCGGCCTGGGGACTGGTATCGCTGGTTCTGCCTGGTCGACAACGATTGTTCAGGTCGGCGCAGGAGTGGTGTTCGCTCGCGTGATCATCCAGGCCGCCAGGCGAAACGGCGCATCCCCACTGCCAGATGTGGCCGGACTCCTCGCTTCGGCCCGCGTAGGTGCGCACCTCGTCGTCCGCACGGCGGCCCTTCGTGGGTCGTTGCTCCTTGCCGCTGCACTGGCCGCTCGGCGGGGCACCGGGGAGATCGCCGCCCACCAAGTCGGTATGGAGATCTGGTCGCTCCTGGCTCTGGCATTGGACGCCGTTGCCATCGCCGGTCAGGCGCTGGTCGCCCGCGAGTTGGGTGCCGGACGCATCGAGCCAGCTCGGCAAGCGGGCCAACGAATGATCGGCATGAGCATCCAACTCGGCGCGCTGTTCGCCCTGCTCGTGCTGATAGGTCGGCCGATCCTTCCCCGAATCTTCAGCGACGACCCATCGGTGGTGGCCCTCACCGGTTTCGTGCTGTTGTTCGTCGCCGTGATGCAGCCCCTCAACGGCCTCGTCTTCGCCTTGGACGGCATCCTCATCGGGGCCGGTGACCTGGCCTTCCTGGCTCGAGCCATGGTCGCCGCATTCGCCGTATTCTGTACTGCAGGCTTGGTATTGGCCTCCACGTCTGCCGGGATCGGATGGCTCTGGGCTGCAATTGCAGGGTTGATGGTCCTCAGGGCCGCCCCTCTGTGGCTACGGTTCCAGCAAGGTCACTGGGCGGTGCCGGGTCCCGACCACCATCAGTGATCGCACATCGGCGAGGACTCGGGGTTGCATAGCCACCACCCCGAGGCCCCACACGGCGGAAGGACACAGCGCGGCATGGCATCGATCACCGCCATCGAGGGCATCGGGCTCAGGTACCGGGACCGCCTTGCCGCAGCCGACATCAGAACCTGCGAAAGCCTCTTGGCAGCCGGCGCGACGAACAAGGGCCGGCGCCAACTGGCCGAGACCTGCGGACTCTCCGACAAGCGCATCTTGGAATGGGTGAACAGGGCCGACCTACTTCGAGTCAAAGGGGTGTCCACCCAGTACTCGGACCTGCTCGAGGCGGCCGGAGTCGACACGGTCAGAGATCTGCGACGGCGCAAGCCCGCCAACCTGCTCGAGTCCATGGAGGTTGCAAACAACCGCCGGAAGAACAAGCTCGTCCAACGGATGCCCGTGCTCAGCCAGGTCGAACAATGGGTGGCCGAGGCGAAAACGTTGCCGATCGTCGTCAAGCGCTGATGCGCGCGATCTGACAGCTCAACCGCGTCGTAGCCGCAGGATCTCGCTGACCGCCTTGCCATCCGCCTGGCCTCTCGTGGCCTTCATGACGGCCCCCACGAACACCCCTTGGACTTTCTCTTCGCCAGCACAGAACTTGGCCCAGGCCTCGGGGTTGTCAGCGATCGCCTGGTCGACGAGACCTTCCAGCTCCGAGGCCTCCATCGCCTCGAAGTTGTGACGTGAGGCAATGGCCATCGGGCCGTCGCCCGTCTCCACCATCTCGATCAGCACCTGCTTGGCCTGGGTTGCGGTCAATCGACCCGAGGTCTCCATCGAGATCAACTCGGCAAACGCAGCGGGATCGAGATCACCAGCACCATCGACGGCCAGGTTCTGGGTGGCGTGGGTCATGGCCCGGCCAGGGTCCGCGCCGAGGTCGAGTGCCTCGAGGACGAGGGGAGCAAGACTTCGGCCCACCACGACGTTGGCATCCTCGACAGAGGCTCCCCCGGACTCCATCAATTGCTGCCGCAGTGCAGCAGGGAGCACGGGCATCGACGCACGGATCTCCGCTATCCACGTCGGGTCGGGATCGAGCACGACCAGGTCAGGCTCGGGGAAGTAGCGATAGTCGTTCGCCTCCTCTTTCGACCGCAGCGTGTGGGTGCGACCGTCCTCGGCCCAGTGACGGGTCTCCTGATCTGGCTCCAGGCCGTTCTCGTAGAGGTCGATGTGCCGATCGGCCTCATAGGCGATGGCCCTGACCAAGGAGCGGAGTGAGTTGAGGTTCTTGATCTCGCAGCGAGTACGCAGTTCCTCGGACCCGATTGGACGCACGCTGACGTTCGCATCGACTCGCATGGACCCCTCCTCGAGCCGGGCCTCACTGGCCCCGATCGCCAACAGGATCGATCGCAACTCCTCGACGTAGGAACGGGCCTGCTCCCCACTGCGAATGTCGGGGCGGCTGACGATCTCCAGCAAGGGAACACCGGCTCGGTTGTAATCGATGAGGGCAGCCTGAGCGCCGTGGATCCGGCCGTCGTCCCCGCCCAGGTGCGTGGTCTTACCTGCGTCTTCCTCGAGGTGGGCCCGCTCGACTCCGACGACCGAGCCATCGGACAGCACCAGACGACCGGACGAACAGATAGGAGCGTCGTACTGGCTGACCTGGTAGTCCTTCGGCATGTCGGGATAGAAGTAGTTCTTCCGATGGAAGATCGACGGCCGGATGTCGCACTCCAAAGCCAGCCCCACCCGGATGGCCAACTCGACAGCCGCCCTGTTGAGAACGGGCAATGACCCGGGCAAGCCGAGACACACAGGCGTCACGTTGGTGTTGGGTGGATCACCGAACCGGTTGGGTGCGGCAGAGAAGAGCTTGGTTGCCGTCGCAAGTTCGACATGGACTTCCAGACCGACGACGGTCTCCCAGGAGGTCATCCGGCCACCACCTTCCTGGCCAGCAGCTCGAGGGCAGCAGCGGCCCTGAACATCACGGGCTCTCCGAGGGCAGGTGCCAACACCTGCACCCCGACGGGCAGCCCATCACGTCCCGTCCCGAAAGGCACCGAGATGGCCGGGTCGCCGACGAGATTCGATGGGATGGTGCACACATCACACCGGTACATGGCCATCGGGTCGGCCCGATCACCGAACCCGAACGCCACTGACGGCGATGTCGGGGACAGGAGCAGGTCGTAGGACCGGTAGGCGGCATCGAAGTCTCGCCGGGTCAGGGTGCGAACCTTCTGGGCTTTGCCGTAATACGCGTCGTAATAGCCGGCGCTCAGCGCGAAGGTGCCGAGCATGATGCGAGCTGTCACCTCATCCCCGAAGCCGGCCCGTCGAGTGAGGGCGTTCATCTCCTCGACGTTGGCGCCGTTCACCCGCATGCCGTAGCGCACACCGTCGTAGCGGGCCAGGTTGCTCGAGGCCTCGGCCGGCGCGATCAGGTAGTACGCGGTCAAGCCGTAGACGACGGCGGGCACCGATACCTCCTCGACGATGGCGCCCTCGGAAGACAGCGCTGCGGCGGCCTGCTGCACTCGCGCCACCACGTCCTCGTCGATCCCTTCCAGCATCTCCTTGATGAGGCCGATACGCAGCCCTTCGACGCCCCGATCCAGCTCGGGCCCCAATGCGGGCACGGGGGCCGGAATCGAGGTGCTGTCGAGCGGGTCATGACCCCCCATTACCTCGAGGGCGAGGGCCGCATCCGCAACCGATGATGCGAAGGGTCCGATCTGGTCGAACGATGACGCAAAGGCCACCAGCCCGTAGCGACTCACCATTCCATAGGTCGGCTTGACACCGACCACCCCGCACAGGGCTGCCGGTTGGCGAATCGATCCTCCGGTGTCCGATCCCAGGGCGAGGGAGGCGAACCCGGCCGCGACCGCTGCTGCGGATCCCCCGCTCGATCCGCCGGGGACCCGCGAGGTGTCGTGGGGGTTGCGAGTCGGTCCGAACGCCGAGTGCTCGGTGCTGCTCCCCATTGCGAACTCGTCCAGGTTGGTCTTGCCCACCATGACCGCCCCCGCCCGAGTCATCCGCTCCACGACGGTTGCGTCATAGGGAGGCCGCCACCCCTCCAGAATCTTGGAGGAACATGTAGTGGGAATGCCCGTGGTGCACAGATTGTCCTTGTACGCGACAGGCACGCCAGCCAGCGGCCCTGGGTCACGACCGGCCGCAACTGCCTCGTCGACGGCCTGAGCGGCCGCCCGGGCTTCGTCGGTGGTGACGACATTGAACGCATGGATCTCGCCTTCGCGCTCCGCAATGGCCGCAAGGTGCTCCTCGAGCACCGCTGTGGCGGTCCGACGCCCAGCCCGAACATCGGCGGCGATGTCGAGGGCGGACGTCATGGCGCTTCCCCGAGTACCGGAGGCACGCTGAACTGCCCATCGGCGCGGGCTGGTGCCTGTGCCAACACCACTGCGGGATCGAGGGTCGCTCCCGCAGTGTCCGAGCGCAGCACGTTGGACAACGGGTAGGGATGTGACATCGGCTCGACGTCATCGAGATCGAGCGCTTCGAGCTCCGATGCGTGATCGAGGATCCGACCGAGATGATCGGCGAAATGGTCGAGTTCGTGGTCGTCGAGGGCGATACGCGCAAGTCGGGCCACATGCCCTACTACGTCGCGCGAAAGTTCAGCGCTCATCTGGTCTCCTGACAGGACGGCGTGCTCGATCGAGGATGTGGTCACACATAGGGATCGTCGGGGCCCAGGGGCTCCTCCCACCAGTCCTCGGGGGCAGGTTGCCACCCGTCGGCCGGAAGGGGGTAGATGCAATCGACGGGACAGGGGTCGAGACACTTCTCACAACCAGAACAGAGTTCGGGAATGATGATGACGTCGATCCCGTGGTTGAAGATGGCGCCGAAGTTCGGCGGGCAATGACGGAGGCAGGCATCACAGTTGATGCACTCCGACATGTCGATGTAGAGCGGCGGATTGGGCCATCTGTCATGCCGTCGCCGCTCTTGGATCCGGGCTTGCCGCGCCGGACTGGTCCCTGAAGCCACCCGCACGAGCCTAGGACCTGGCGACGCCGGAGCCCTACTGCTCTGCCGGATCGGTTGGGGCGACCGATACCGTGAGCATGGCACTGGAGCACCTGATGAGTCACACCTTTCTTTCTCCTGACTGGATCGATGCAGCGTTCGCCCTCTACGAGGAATATGTGGACCGGGTTCCCGTTCCCGACCAGACGATCGTCATCAACCAGGTCATCACCGAGACCCCGTTCGGCGCGGACCCCATCGAGATGCACCTCGACACCACCGAGGGTTTCCCGCGGATCGGCCGCGGTCATCTCGACACTGCCGATGTGACCCTCACCACCGACTATCAGACCGCCCGCGACTTGTTCGTTGCCGGCGACCAGCAGGTGGCCATGCAGGCCTTCATGACGGGGAAGATTCGCCTCGAAGGTGACGTCGCCAAGGTGTTGGCCATGCAGGCCGGCGCGGTGACCCGATCCGACCTCGAGGAGGAAATCGCCCAACGCCTGCGAGATCTGACCCTCTTCCCCGACCTGTAGCCCCTGAGCGGGCTCAACGGCTGGGAGCCCAGAGCAACACCTCACCACCTGGGGGAAGCAGGGTGCCGGCCGCGGGTTCCGACGCGTCGACGATGTCACCCCCTCCGGAGACCCCTGAACGCACCAGCCCCACTTCTTCGAGTCGACGAGTTGCCTCTGCGATCGTCAAACCCACCAGGTTGGGCACCTCCCGCCGGTCAGGGCCCTTGGACACCACCACGGTGACCACTCCGTCCCGCTCCAACTGCGAGCCCACCTGGCGGTCCTGCGATATGACGATGCCCTCGGGCACCGTCTCACTGAACTCCCGCTCCGAGGCCTCGACCAGCCCCAACTGCATCCCGGCCAGGGTCAGCGACGCGTCCTCGACCGAGAGATCGACCAGACGGGGCACCGTGCGGGGGACCGGGCCCCCGGAGACGAGCAGGGCAACCCTGGTTCCCGGCTCCCGCAGGTCACCCCCCAGCTCCACCTGCCCGTCGATGACCAGCGCCATCACCTGGTCCGCCGGCACAACCTCGTCGAACCTCGGGGTGACGGTGTCGATGACGAATCCCCGGGCCTCGAGTCGCCGGGTCGCTGCGTCGGCGACCAATCCCACCACCGTTGGAGTAACCCGCAGCAAGGGCCCCTGCGCCACCTCGACAGTGAGCAACTCTCCCTCCGCCAGCTCCACCCCTACAGCCGGACGTTGACTGATCACCGCACCCTTGGCGACGGTATCGCTCCGAAGTTGATCCTCGTCGAGCACCCAACTACTCACGTCTGCGATGGCCCGCACCTCGGAGATGTCACGTCCGACGTAGTCCCCCACCGGGTGTGACGGAGTACGAGGGGGCTCGACACCGCTCACCAGCCATCCGGCAACCCCGACGAGCGCACCGAGCACCAGCACCACGAGGGCCAGCAACCCCCTGGTCGGCCGCCATCGAGGCCGCGGCACCGTCTGGACGTCGATGGTGAGGCCGGCATCCACCTCGGGCGGCAGCCCCGCAGGAACAGCAGGGACCCGGGTTGGTTCACCGCCGCCGTAGGGGGGTGTCCCCGACGGAAGCGGTCCGACGAGGGGAAGGTGGGCCGGAGCGGTGAACCCACTCGTGCTCTCCACGAGACCATTCCGTAGGTCGAGGGCGTAGAGACGCTGATCGACCGAGGCCCGGCCCCCTTGCGACAGTACGTCCACCGCCGGGCCGAACTCCTCAGGCACCTCGATGTCCTGACTCGTTCGTCGAGCGAGGATGTCCTCTGGCCGACCCCCGGCCAGGGGGACCAGCCCCGTCACCGACTCCACGAGGGTCAGGACGAGGGCGTATACGTCCGTGCGCCCGTCGAGCACCCGTGAACCGTCACCTCCCGCACTCTCGGGCGCCAAGTAGGAGGGCGTACCGATCGGTCCTCCGTCGCTCCGGGTGATGCCGACCTCCTCCAAAGGAGTCGTCAAGCCGAAATCGGCGATGCGGACGCGACCGTCGTGATCGAAAAGCAGATTTTCCGGCTTGATGTCACGATGCATCATGCCCCGAGCGTGTGCGACAGCAAGACCCGACGCCGCCTCGAGACCAACCTTGACCGCCTGGGCTGGGCTGAGTCGGTGTCCCGCGGACAGAAGGTCCCGCAGGCTGCCCCCGGACAGGTACTCCGTGACCAGGAACGGACCCCACTGATCGTGGCCCCAGTCATGCACCGTCAGCACATGGGGATGGCTGATCGAGGCCACCGCCTGGGCCTCGGCCTCGAACCTCCGCAGAAAGTTGGGATCATCGGCCAGCCCGGGGTGAAGGAGTTTGACCGCAACCTGACGGCGGAGTCGGACGTCATCGGCCAGGTACACCCTCCCCGATCCGCCGGCACCGAGTCGAGCGACCAAGCGATACCTTGCGCCGAGGACCCGACCGATCCACTGGTCGACGCCAACCGTTGTCACCCTGCCGAGGGTACCGACTGTCCAAGCACAGCCGAGTGCGCGATCCTGGCCTCGTGACCAGCGAGACACCCACGAACTGGAGTCTGCGACGAGGTATGGCAACCGCGGTCACCGTGGTCGTCCTCCTCGCTGCGGGAGCCGTGATCGCACTGGCAACCCAAACCCAGGGTGAGCCCGCTCCCACCCTCCTACCGAGTGGACTTCGGTCGGTCGTACCGGCCGAAGGCGCCCAGAGTCCACGCCAAGGACCCATCGGCGTCAACATGGGACCCGGTTGGGAGGTGAGCCTGACCGTGAATGACGTTTCGATTCCCGACGAGCAACTCACGACAGGGACACGTCAGCTCGGAGAATTCCTCTATTCACCGCGGCCAGGGAACGCGGTCCCCGACATTCAGCCCGGTCGTAACTGCGCCTCCATGCGGGCAATCAACATCGTTGACGAGGACGTGGACCCCATTGCCTTCAGCTGGTGCTGGACGGCGTTCTGAGTTCTCCGGTCTCGAGCAGCTCTCGCAACCCCTCCTCATCGACGAGGCGAATGCCGGCTGCCTCCGCCTTGTCGAGCTTCGCCTGGCCAGCTCCATCCCCCACCACGAGCGCGTAGGTGCTCTTCGACACACTCCCCGGACTCTTTCCGCCCCGGGCAACGATGGCCTTCTTCGCCTCGTCCCGAGAGATGAACCACCCATCGAGATTCCCCGTCACCACGACCGACTTCCCAGCAAGCACCTGGGGAGCATCCAGCTCACCATCGACCCGGTCCAACCTGACCCCGGCCCCTCGGAGTTTTGCCACGACGCGCTGATGATGGTCGTCATCGAAAAAGGCACGGACCGAGGCAGCAATGATGGGACCGATCCCGTCGATGGCGGCAATCTCCTCGACTCCGGCCGTTGCAATGGACCCGATGTCACCGAACCGTCGAGCAAGGGTCTCGGCCGTCGTCGGGCCGAGATGCTCCACGCCCAGGCCGATGAGCACATTGGCCAGGGGTCGGTCACGGGCCGCATCCAATGCCCGCAAGAGATTGTCGACCGAGGTCTGGCCGAATCCTTCGAGGGACAACAGGCGCTCGGGATCGAGGGAAAAGAGGTCAGCCACATCGGTGACCCAGCCGAGTTCGACGAGCAACACGACGGTCCGCTCGCCGAGACCCTCGATGTCCATCGCCGAACGTCCAGCGAAATGACTGATGCCCTGGATGACCCGTGATGGACACGCGACGTTGTGGCAATAGGTATTGGCATCCCCCGCCTCGCGCAGCAGTGGGCCCTCGCAGGACGGGCAGGTGACCGGGAACGTCCAGGCCAATGTCGCGTCCGGGCGTCGGGCGATCACGGGCCCTACCACCTCGGGAATGACATCGCCCGCCTTGCGGACGATCACCGTGTCGCCCGGGCGAACGTCCTTCGCTGCGACCTGATCCTCGTTGTGCAGGGTGGCCATCGTCACCGTAGAGCCGCCCACGAACACGGGCTCCAGCACTGCGAATGGGGTAGCCCGACCGGTGCGTCCGATGGAGACCTGGATGTTCCGAAGGAGCGTCGTCTTCTCCTCCGGCGGGAACTTCACTGCGATGGCCCAACGGGGTGCTCTGCTGGTCGCACCCAGGAGATCACGAAGGCCGAGATCGTCGACCTTCACCACCACACCATCGATCTCGTAATCGGGTGCATGGCGGTCCGCCTCCCACCGCTCACAGAACGCGATGACCGACTCGATGTCGTCGAAGCGATCGATGTGCGGATTGACGGGAAAACCGAGCTCGGCGAGCACGGCGAACATCTCGGTCGATGTCGCAAATTCTGGGCCGCCGAGGACCTCCCCGACCCCGTAGGACCAGAAGCGGAGACCACGGGTAGCCGTGATCGAAGGATCCTTCTGGCGCAGACTGCCCGCGGCAGTATTGCGTGGGTTCGCGTAGACCGGCTTGCCCTCCTGTACCTGGCGCCGATTCAGTTCTTCGAAGCGTGACACGGGCAGATAGATCTCACCCCGCACCTCCAGTACGGCGGGCGGGTTCCCGTCCAGCTGTTGGGGCACATCGGCCACAGTGGCCACATTGGCAGTCACGTCCTCGCCGACTCGACCGTTACCCCTGGTTGCCGCCTGCACGAAGCGGCCGTCTTCGTAACGGAGCGAGACGGCCAGGCCGTCGAACTTGAGCTCACACACGTAGCCGACCGATGCGCCATCGGCTCCCCGCTCGACCCGCTGGTGCCATGCCGTCAGTTCGGCGACATCCATCGCATTATCGAGGGACATCATCGGGCGACGATGCTCGACCGGCTCGAAGAGGGTGGCGATGGCCGCACCCACCGAGCTCGTCGGGGACGATGCCGTCGCCAGCTCGGGGTGATCGGCCTCGAGCACACGCAACTCTCGGACCAGTTGGTCGTACTCGCCATCGGGGATGGTCGGCGCATCCAACTGGAAATAGGCGAGGTTGTGCGCCTCGATCTCGGACCGCAGGGCCTCGACCCTGGCCGCAGCGGCTACTAGGTCGGAGTCACCCTCTTGGATCATCGTTCCACCCGCTCTCCCGAACCTTGCGACCAGCGGCATGGGGCACCGATCGGGCTACTCGGACCGCCGATCAGCACGAGAATCGGAACCGAACGAGCGGGTAGCGCCACACCACATGGCTAGCCTACCGACGAGCCGGAATCAGCCCGCCGACCAGGTGGGTCGACCTGCTGTACCGCCATGATCTCGTTCGTCAACGATGCCGTCCGCGCCCTCCGCCGCCACCCTGCTCTATGGGCCATGCGACTGGCCTGGCTGGGCCTGCCCTGGTCGGTCGGCGGGTTGATCGGCCGCTTGGTCGCAGGACAGGACAACGGGCTGATCTGGTTGTGCGCCGTGGGTGCCTGGATCGGCTGGACCATCGTCCTGACCGGCCTCCTCGTGAGAGGGCCGTGGGCCCTCACCGCCTTGCGGGTCGTGGCCCCCGGGCCATTGGTCATCGCGGTGGTGGGCGTCATGTCCGGAACCGCCGATGTCTCCGCCCTCGTCCATGGAACCGTCGTGCTGATCATCGCCCTGCTGCCGGAGGTAGCCGGTGACATCGCCGACGGCATCAGCTACGGCGACGAACGGCGCATCATGCTGCGAGTTCCCCTCGCTGTGGCAGCCGGTGGACTTCCGGTGACATGGGCTATCAGCGCTACTGGCGCTGTTGCGGGCCCTCTCGTGCTTTCCTCGGGCAGGTGGTGGGGTGTCCCCCTGACCGCTGTCGGTTGGCTGGCCTGCTGGCACGGGGTGCGAGCCATGCACCAGTTGAGCCGCCGATGGATCGTCTTCGTGCCCAATGGCTTCGTGGTCCACGACTTGATGGCAACACGTGAGCCATTCCTGCTGCGACGTCAGGACGTCGTCGCCATCGGCCTAGCGGAGAACTCAGTCGGGGCCGACGAGGAGGTCATCGACGTCGCCGAAGGGGCGACCGGCGCGAAGATCGAGGCGCAGCTCGACGGGCAGGTCGAGGTGGTGCCTGTCCGGCGCGGGGTCGCTCATGTGCAGGTGGCCCGCGCCGTGCGTTTCGCCCCCACACGGCCTGGACTGATGCTGCGAGAAGCACGGGAACGCAATATCCCCCGCTGAGTTGAAGCGATCAGGTGGCTAACGCCCCTCCGAGAAGGCGATCACCTCTGTAGAACACCACAGCCTGGCCGGGGGCAACCCGCCGGTTGGGTACCCGCCACGACAAATGCCCCGATTGATCGAGTTCGCCATCCGCAGACGCACCATGGGCCGAGGTCTGCACGGCTACCGGACCGACGACAGGTGATCCGACCCAACGATGATCACGCAGCTCCTGGCGGTCGGTCAGCAGATCTCGGGCAACACCTGCGGTAACCCGACGGCGCGGCACGTCGACGCTGACCACGTATCGACGGTCAGGATGACCGCCCAGTCCCAGCCCCTTTCGCTGGCCCGTGGTCACCAACTCCACCGCAGGGACGGCCCCGATGAGATTGCCGTCGAGATCGACCACCTCTCCCTGGTGTAACGGAATTCGATCGGAGAGAAACCCCGAACGGCCTGCTTGGTCGGTGACGAAGCAGACGTCCTGGCTGTCGGCCTTGTCGGCTGTACGCAGGTCTAGCTCCCGCGCTCGGGCTCGCACCTCGTCCTTGGTGAGGTCGCCCACCGGAAAGCTCAGACGTTGAAGGTCCGACTCGGAGAGCATGTACAAGACGTACGACTGGTCCTTGGCGGGGTCACTGCCCCGCAGCAGGGTCGCCTCTGCACCCGAGGAACCGATCCTGCAGTGGTGACCAGTTGCCAAGCGGTCGAAGCCGAGCCGATTGGCTCGATCCAGTAGGGCGTCGAACTTCACGTGACGGTTGCATTCGACACAAGGATTGGGGGTCAGACCCGAGCGATGCGCGTCAACGTAAGGGGTAACAACCGAACGCTCGAACAGATCGCCGTAGTTGAACACGTAGTGGGGGATCCCCAGCTGCTGAGCGACCCGCCTGGCATCGTCGACGTCGGACACCGAGCAGCATCCCTGGTCCTGCGGCCCACCCCACAGCTTGAGGGTCACCCCGGCCACTTCATGCCCCGCTTCGACCAGCAGCGCAGCTGCGACGGAGCTGTCGACTCCGCCCGACATGGCAACGAGCACGCGACTCATCGGACCGCTGTTCCGACTGGCGTCCGCAGCTGCCGGATGGAAGGAGGGATGACTTCGAGCGCTCGGTCGATGTCCTCGGATGTGGTGGACCACCCCAGAGAAAGACGCAGGGAGCCTGCCGCAGCAATGCGGTCGTACCCCATGGCCGCCAGGACGTGGGACGGCTCCATGGCCCCACTGGCGCACGACGATGCTGCTGAGGCCATCACCCCACCCCGCTCGAGAAGGACGAGGAGGGCCTCCGTCTCGATGCCCTGGATGACCAGTTGCACGATGCCCGCTGCCCGCTGAGCACGATCGACGGTCTCGGCCACCCCTGGAACGGCCCCGCACACCCCATCCGCCAACCGATCCCGCTCGCTTGCCAGGCGGATATTGGTGTCGGTCCTGGTCCTCCCCAACTCTCCGAGGGCGGACGCCAAGGCCACGATGCCCGCCGTGTTGTGGGTCCCGCTTCGCCGCTCAGCCTCCTGCCCACCTCCCAGAATCTGGGGAGCCAGTCGCACGTGGTCGCGGACGGCCAGCACGCCGACCCCCTTCGGGCCGCCGAACTTGTGCCCGCTGAGTGACACTAGATCGGCCGATTCGAAGGCCGTCCGCGGATCCACCCAGTTCACCCCCTGCACTGCGTCGGTGTGCAGTACAGCGCCCGGCGCATGCCGATCGATCACCTGGCGCACAGGCCTCAGGTCGGTGATCAGACCCGATTCGTTGTTCACCACCATCACCGAGACGATGGCCACGGGTCTCCCACCGGAGCGGGCGTGGTCGAGTTGTCGGGCCAGGTCCTCGAGATCCACGGAGCCATCGCCCTGCACACCGATGACCAGACCGTCGACGGATTGCACCGGATGAAGGACGGCGTGATGCTCGGTCGCCGCACAGGCAGCGAGCCCCCCGGTTGCCACCACGACCCCACGCAGTGCGAGGTTGTCAGATTCCGTCCCTCCGGAGGTGAAGACGATCTCGTGGGGGCTGAAGCCCAATTCCGTCGCAACGACCTCTCGGCTTTCCTCGATCGCCGTGCGTGCGTGCCGGGCCATCGAGTGCGCACCAGAAGGGTTGGCATAGGACTCCCGCAAGAACGGCAGCATGGCCTCCACCGCAACCTCGCGCATGGGCGTCGATGCGGCGCAGTCGAGATAGGCGCTTGGTTCGCCGAGCATCACACCGTCAGGCTAGAGACTGGCCGCCACCTGTGACGACCGTCCTTCCCGCTCGAGACCTCGCGGGGCCATTCGACCGCGTTGGCGAGCGGCAACTACGCAGGCGAGGAACGCCCCGGGTGTCATACCTGGCGGACGAACCCCGAGACGTCCGTCGATCCGGTCAGCCAAACGTGCCACCCGGTCTGCGTGACGTTGGGACGGGTCCCCACGATGCGACAACTGGTAGGCAAGCTCAAGTTCCTCTGCGGGCACCGAGCCGACATCGAGCGACTCGATGAACGCTCCGAAAGCCCCCAGGCCGAGGGGACCAGCCATCGGCGCCACCTTGGGCCGTCGGACCCGCACCACGACGGTGCCCGCCACCATGTCCCCGACCCGCTGTGATCGCTTCGTGGTCACGATCGTGACAATCCCCACGACACCCGCACTCGCCCACACGTCCACGGCCCCCAACAGGCCTCGGGACACCGCGTGACGGGCCCCGATCGGCCCGCCGGACAGGGTCACCACCTGCAAGCCGACGGCCAGCTTGCCCACCGTCCGACCACCCGCACACGCCTCCATCACGATGGGGTAGGCGAAGACCGCGAGGAGCAGTGACAGCAAGCTGAGCGCCAGGAACAACCCCTCGGACTCCGGGGCGACGGACAGCGGAATGAACAGCACGTTCGCCACGACGCCGGCCACCATCAGGTCGAGCAGTTTGGCCAGCATTCTCGATGGCAAGCCCGCGGACAGTACGCCCAGCTGGACCCCTTCTGGCGTCAGCACGCCGAGGTCGTGTCGGTCGAGTTCTCGACCGAGTGGCCCGACCGTCGTAGCGTCCATGGCGGTCTACGGTAGCCGGGTGCCCTCTGCCGATGATCTCGAGGACGACGTCGAGGCGGACCTCTCGCGCCTGCGGCAGCTAGTTGGAAACAACCGCCACCTCACCGATGTCGAGAGCCTCGAACTCGTGGCCCTCCACCGGGACACGGCAGCTCGTCTCGCCACAGCTCGGACCGACCGTGGGGACCCCGAACGCATCGACCGACTGTCACAGGCACTCGCCCGGTCACACCAGGCCATCTACGGCCGTCGACCACGTGACCGGGGCGCCGTTCGGCGCTTCTTCGTCGAGTCCTTCCCCGCCGCAGTGTGGATGCACCGCCAGCAGGTGGGCCTCGCCGCCGTGTCCCTGCTCGGCCCAGCCATCGTGATCGGAGCCTGGCTCGCCGTGAGTCCCGAGGCGGTCGAGGTCAGCGCGCCTGCCTACGTCCGAGAGGCGTACATCGAGACGGACTTCGAGGCCTACTACAGCTCCCAACCCGCAGCGCAGTTCGCATCACAGGTGTTCTTCAACAACGTGCTCGTGGCTATCCAGGCGTTCGCCCTCGGCGTCCTGCTCTGCCTGCCCACTATCTGGGTCCTCGTACGCAACGGGGCTCTGTTGGGAATGGCTGGAGGCCTGTTCACGGCTGCGGGACGGTGGCAGCAGTTCTGGGGTCTCATCACACCCCACGGACTCCTGGAAATCGCCGCAATCACCGTGGCCGGTGGGGCTGGTCTTGCCCTGGGTTGGAGTCTCATCGCCCCGGGCGACCGGACACGCACAGCGGCCCTGCGCGAGGAGGGTCAGCGCTCGGTCACCGTCGTGGTGGGCCTGATCGGCGTCTTCGCGGTCGCCGCCGTGATCGAGGGCTTCGTCACCGGCACGGCGCTACCGACTGTCATCCGCGTGTCGATCGGGGTCCTGGCGTTGTCCGGTTTCGGGGCCTGGATCCTGACGCTCGGGCCAGCCGCAGTGGCCCGCGGGGTCAGCGGAAGACTGGGAACCGTCCCCGCCCAGCAGCCCTGAACTCCCTCTCCCGCATTCGCTGATAGGCACTCACCAGGCTCGGGACGACCATCGACGGCGTCGCATCGACGACCGTAACCCCTAACGACTCGATGGCTGCGACACAGGCCGCACGCTCGTCAAGACGGCGAGCGGCAGCCGCAGCCAGGGCCAGGGCTGGCGAACTGAGATCACCGTCATCGGCAATCCGCTCCCAAGACGGATCGCGGACAGCCGCCACGAGGATCGAGTTGGCGCCCCCATGCCGGGTCAGCGCAGGAAGCAGGCGATGTTCAACAGACGGTCGGTCCAGCTCGGTGAACATGACGACGGTCGACCGTCCTCGCCCAGAGGTTCCAGCCGTGACGAGGGCGCCCGAGTGATCGGACTCGCGAAGCGTCGGTTGGAGGACGAGAAGTTCCTCCGTGACCGCACTCAGCATCCGGCGGCCCCGCCCCGGCGAGACCTCCGCCCGGAGGAAGCTGTCATAGGCCAGCAGCGCTACCCGATCACCGAACCGGTCGACGGCAGCGGCGAAGCCCGCCACCGCAGTGATCACATGATCCAAGAGCGGTGGCCCGCCCATTCGGGCGGCCATCGTCCGACCCGTATCGACGACGAGGATGACCGGGCGGTACTGCTCGCTTCCCTGGGTCCGCACGATGGGGCGGTCCAGTCGAGCCGTCGCATTCCAGTCGATCAGCCGGGGATCATCACCATCGACGTAGTCCCTCAACTGTTGGAAGTCACCGTGTCCTCCCACTCGCGACGAGTAGCGGGGACCGCTCCCGGGCTGCGCTCGTCGCACTCCGCCGGCCCTCAGCGGCTGGACCGGGAATGCCGCTGGCAGGACGTCGAGGTACTCGACCTCCCCCACGCTGCTCTGGCGTCCGGCGAGCCCGAGTGGTCCTGCCACACGCAGGGTGATCGGACCCAGTTGGTGCCGCCCCCGAAGCGATGGAGAGAGCACAGTGGACGCTTCGACCTCGCCCCGAGCTGCGATACGAGCCGACCGCCGTCGTTCACCGCCCAACGACAGCGGAATCTGCTCGGCCCACGCCACGGTGACCGAACGGCGCGATGCGTTGCGCACGCGCCAGGTCAGCTCCGAGTCACCACCGAGGCGAACGACGTTGGGAGTCGTTCGCGTCACCTCCAACGCAGCCGGGGGTAGCGCAGCCATGACATCGATAAGGCCGACGAGAACGACGACCGCCGTGACCGCACCGACCGCCTGCCACCAGGGAGCGCCCGTGGCGGCGGACACCCCCATCGCTGGGATCGCTCCAGCCGCAGCGACCAACGAAAGGCGCCGCAGTGCAACCGGGCGTCCTGTGGTCATCGGGGCACTGCCACCGTGGTCAGAAGCCGATCGATCACAGGGTCCGCGTCCAGCAGGTCCGGAACGTGAGCCGAACCAAGGAGGAGTCGGTGGCGTAAGACCGGCTTTGCCACCGCCTTGACCTCATCGGGGGTCACGTACGCACGCCCCGACAGCCAGGCCCATGCCTTGGCAGCCCGTAGCAGGGCGGTCGACCCCCGGGGCGACAGTCCGAGATCCACATCGGCGGCGCTACGGCTAGCGTTGGCGAGGTCCACGATGTAGCTCAGGACCCTGTCCTGCACCTCCACCCGGTTCACGGCGGACCGAGCCGCAGCCAGATCCTCGGGGCCCGCCACGGCCTGGACGCCGGCGGCCCGGATGTCATGAGGGTCTAATCCTTCATGGTGACGCCGCAGCACCTGGACCTCGTCGTCTGGGGCGGGGTACCCCACCCTGAGGTTGAACAGGAAGCGGTCCATCTGCGCCTCGGGCAATGGATACGTCCCCTCGTATTCGACGGGGTTCTGCGTACCGATCACCAGAAACGGGTCGGGCAGAGGTCGAGGCCGACCATCGACCGTCACCTGCCGTTCCTCCATTGCTTCCAGCAACGCCGCCTGCGTCTTGGGTGGTGTCCGGTTCAGCTCGTCTGCCAGGAGAACATTCGTGAACACAGGACCTGGCCGATACTCGAACTGCCGCGATGCCGGATCGAGAATGAGTTGCCCGGTCACGTCTGCCGGGAGCAGGTCCGGGGTGAACTGGACCCGAGCAGATTCGAGATCCAGCGCCGCTGCAAACGTCTTCACAGTCAACGTCTTGGCAACCCCGGGCACTCCCTCGAGGAGAACGTGTCCATTTGCCAACGCAGCCGTCAGAAGGCCTGTAACCAAGCCGTCCTGCCCGACGATGACCTTTCCAATCTCGTCGCGCAGCGCCATGAACGTGCGACGCAAGCTGTCGTCACCGGGTCCGGCTGAGTCGTTCATCGTTCCCTCCAGGGAATCTCCAGGGTGGGCTGGCTGGGCAGCCGATCGGTCACTTCAATGGCATCGCCGTCGAGCACGATGCGCCGGAGGCGTCCAAGGGCGCTCAGGTGGAGCTGGGCATCGTCGTGATCGGTGAGAGGTTCAGCCAGTGCATCCCGCTCGGCTGGTGTCATATCGAAGCGCGCGGCCAGTTGCTCGAGCGACCCATCAGGATGCATCGCGACCGTCCTGACCTCCGCCTCCCAACGACGGCGAAGGGACGCAGTCAGAACCCCCGACAGGGCGGCACCGGTCAGGCTTACCTCGGCACCGAGCGCCGCAGTTGGATCGACGGCCGAGGGTGGCTCCTCTGCGATCGGCCGACCGAGTCGGGTTCCCCGCCAGAGGGCATACAGGGCGGCCGCTACCCCCAACTGGGCCAGACCCGCCCACACCCACGACGCAACCAGATCGGTCAGGTCCGAGGTGCCTGTCCCGACAGGTCGGGGGTCGAGGATGCGGACCGGCGGCGAACCCCAGCGACCCGTCGCCACGACCAGCGCGGCGTGGTCGGCGACGACGAGTCGGTCGTTACGCCAGGGTTGGGCGGTTCCCACCGACAGTACCCGGCCCTCGCCCAGTCGCCGCTCGACGACGATCGGGCCGACGTCGACCTCCAGGCACGACCTGTCGCCCCGCTCGAACACCCAGGCAACGGGCACATCGATCGACGCCACGGCCTCGAACCCCGGGATCTCGCAGGACCCGATGATGTCGGTGCCGGTCACCTGCTGTGCCCTCGGCGAGGCCAGCGGTGAGGTCACATCTGCCACGACGACGTCGCCGCCACCCTCGGCGAACCGAGCCACGTCCTTCCACTGCTCACCATCGAGATCATCAACCAGCACGACCAGGGTCCCCACCTCACCTGGAGCAGGCACACCGGAGACGGCGACGTCGACGCGCTCGGATTGCAGGAGCAGTACGGCTGCCCGAGCACCATCGGCATCCGTCGACCGAGGATCCAGTGGAGGTCCAGTACGCCAACCCGACGGCTGAAGCGCCGTGGTGAGCCACGCGATCAACCCGACCAGCGCGATGACCGGGAGCGCACGCTTCATACCTCGCCTCCGGCCTCGATCACGGTGTCGCCCACGTGACGAACCGACTCGACCCTCGCCGGGTCGACGGACTCCCCTCCGTACCAGGCCGTCTCGAATGCGCTGGTGATGTCACCGAGCCCGGCGTGCACGTCTCGGTGTACCTGGACATCGGCCAGCAACTCTCCTGCCGTGCGGTGGTCCCGTTCCACCAGGAGGGCTCGATCGTCCAGACGGGCCACCACGTAGCGGTGTTCACACCGCAGTGCCTCGTCCCACCTTCCATCCGCCCGAGCCTCATCGGCCAACTGACGCCAGCGCTCGGCAGCCGACGGGCCACGCACCATCCGCCCGGCAGTCGGTGCCGCCTGTGCTCGGCCGGCCCGCCGATGCCGAGTGGCTCGCCGCAACACCCAGGCGATCGCGCCGATCGCTACCAGCATCGACAGGACGCTGAACCAGTTGTTCCCAGCCAGCGGCGCCGACAGATCGGAAATCCGGTCGGAGATCCAGTCCCCCACGCGGCCGAAGAACGAGTTCCCAGGCGGCTGGAACTGGCTGCCCGCAAGGATCTCCCCCGCTGCTTCTCTCAAACGATCGGCCTCGGTCACCACTCCAACCCCACCCGTCGGAAGCGCTCCTCGAGATCGCGCTGCTCAGATCGCATCGACAAGTCGACGTACAGGCTCGCCGTGGCGATGCCCACGAAACCAGCCGATACGAGGTCGACCAGCACCTGCGCCGCTGCGAGGACTGCGGGTCCTGGCCACCACCCTGTCAGGGACACGACAGACATGGGTACGACGAGAAGAGCAAATCGAAGGCCCCCATCGACGATGACCATGAGCACGATGACGGCAACCGCTCGCCCGAAATTCTTGCCGACGAGTCGAAAGGATCGGCCGATCGCTCTGATCGGGTTGACCGTGCGATCGCCGATCGATGGAGCAACCAGGCTCGTGAAGACCATGACGGCTACCGAACCCACTACGAAGAAGATCAACCCGATGGCCTGCATCGCCTTGACCAGAATCCATCCTGCGACGAGGGCAGGACTGCGCCGGAGCAGCCGGCGAAGCAGCCACGTGGCGCCGCGACCGGCGGGCAGGCACCCGAGGAGCAGGGGGGTCAGGGCGGCAGCGACGAGGGTTGCCGAGAACGAGGAGAGCATGGCATCCACCACGGCAGCTTCGACCAGATTCGGCTGCTCTGAGCCGAACTCGAGCACACTGCCCTCCGTAGCGGAACCCGTCATCCACATCCGCGACGCCAGTCGCGCGGCGGCGAGCGGGAGCACCAACACCACGACGACGGGAAGAGCGATGTCGGGCCGAGACTTCGGGACATCGAAGCCGTTGTCGAGAACGCCCGGAATGGTCCTGAGCCGAAGACCCGTCTGCTCGGACCCGTCGTGCACCACCGTGGTCAGGCTAGTCAGGGTGGGGCGCTCGCCCCGAACATGGCACCATGACGACGTGGGGTACGGGCCGGACACGTACGGGGAGTCCTTCGCCGATGTCTACGACGACTGGTACGGCGACATGGACGGCCTCTCGGACTGCGTCGAAACTATCTATGGCCTGAGCCTGGGGGGCATGGTCCTGGAGCTCGGAGTGGGAACCGGCCGCATCGCCGTTCCCCTTGCCCAGGCCGGGTGCCGAGTCGTCGGGGTCGATGCGAGTCCTGCCATGCTCAGCCAACTCGCCCGACGCGACCCCGGTGGCGCCGTAGAGCAGCACCTGGGCACCATGGCCGGTCCTCTGCCGGACGGCCCGTTCCAAGTGGTCTTCGTGGCGTACAACACCTTCTTCAACATGACCAGCGCACGCGACCAACTCGCGTGCCTGACCGAGGTGCGCCGCTGCCTGGCTTCGGGCGGGTACCTCGTCATCGAAGCATTCGTACCCGATCGCTTCACCCCCGAACGCGGGGTAGACGCTCGAACGACGGCAGACGGCATCGTGCTGAACGTGACGAGGAACGACCCGGTCAGCCAAGTTGTCCTCGGCCAGCAGGTGCAACTCGGCGAAGACGGCGTCCGTCTTCGCCCCTGGCAGATCCGCTATCTCACCCCTCTGCAGCTCGACGAACTCGCTGTATCAGTCGGCCTTGGCTTGGTCGCCCGCTGGTCTGACTGGGCGGGAACCCTGTTCGACCACGAGAGCCAGCGTCATGTCTCGGTCTACGCTCCCCGATGAGCCCATGAAGATCACCGTGACCATCGAACTCCCGGCGCCCCCAGGCAACGTGTGGGACTACGTCCGCGACATCAGTTCCCACACTGAGTGGATGCGCGATGCTGCCACGATCGAGATCACCTCGACCCGGTCCGAGGGAATCGGCACCACCTTCACCTGTCGCACCGTGGTCGGACCACTGCGCACCCTCGATCGGATGGAGGTAACCCGCTGGGAGCCGGGCCAACTCATCGGGGTGCGTCACGAGGGTCTGGTGACAGGTGAGGGAACGTTCAGCCTCTCCCCCTCGGGTCAACCCATGGGCAGCGAGACCACGTTCCAATGGCGGGAAGAACTGAAGCTGCCGTGGTTCCTAGGTGGGCGCCTCGCCGAAGGAGTGGCTCGGCCCGTGCTCACCTGGGTGTGGAAACGAAACCTCCAGGGGCTCCGAGCACGCATCCTCGAACGGATCCGGGCGACAACGGACACCGCACCCACCGCTCCGGGGCGCTTGATCGGCATCGGCCGGGGGTCCGAGGTTCGGGATCTCGGCCCCGACCAGGTGATCCGTATTCCCGCAGCCGGTCACGACCTCGACCACGAGGCAACTGCCATGCAACTGGTCCGAAACGGGGGATTTCCGGCACCCGCCCTGATCGAGCAACGGGGCGACGGCTCCCTGGTCATGCAGCGGCTGGAGGGGCCGACCATGCTCGAAGATCTGACGGCTCGGCCCTGGCGTCTGCGTCGCCACGCTGTCACCCTGGCCCGGCTGCACCGCGACCTAGGCCGCATTCACGCCCCGAACGAGTGGACCAGGGTGAGCGAAGGCACCTCGGTCGTGCACCTGGACCTGCATCCCGACAACGTCAAACTCACCCCCACTGGGCCCATGGTGTTCGACTGGTCACATGCAGCAGCGGGTAATCCAGGCTTCGACGCAGCGCTGACCTACGTCATTCTTCGCACGGCCGAGCCAGGAGCCGGCCCTGTGGCTCGCGCCGTCATCGGCGCATGGCGGCGACGATTCGCTGTGTCGTTCGCGAAGGCGTTCGGCGAAACCGAATTGTTGGCGAACCTTCGACCGGCGGCCGAGCTACGCATGCTCGATCCACATCTCACGGCGCTCGAGCGAGAGCGAGCGTTCGCCCTTGCCCGCGGCGAGCTCGACTGAAGCTCAGTCGGCGGAGGCGCCCGTCACCATGTCCAGGAGCGCGTCCACGGCCCCATAGGGATCGAGGTCACGCTCCAGGAGGCGCTGCCGCACGAGTTCGGCGTCTGCCGTGCCCGTCAGGTCGGCCACCTGCTCGAGGATCCGATGGTGGAGGATGTCCTCGAACTCAGCCTCAGATCGCTCTCGGCGCCGAACGTCGAGCTCGCCAGTGTCGATGAGGTGGCGTCGATGGACACCGATCTGATGCCATAGCTCCTCCACTCCCTCTCCGGTGGTTCCGACCGTCTGGACGATCGGGGGCTCCCAGCTACCCAGTACCGACAGCTCCAACATCTGCTGGATGTCTCTCCGAGTGTCATCTGCCCCGGATCGATCAGCCTTGTTGATGACGAAGATGTCGGCGATCTCCATCAATCCGGCCTTGTTGGCCTGGACGGCATCACCCCACCCCGGGTTGACCACCACGACCCTGGTGTCGGCGGCCCCGGCGATGTCGACTTCCACTTGGCCGACACCGACCGTCTCGATGAAGATCCACGGCCACCCAAGAGCGTCGAGCACCCGGACTGCTTGGGGGGTTGCCAGACTCAGTCCCCCGAGGTGGCCCCGGGTTGCCATCGAGCGAATGTACACATCTGCGTCGGTGACATGGTCCTGCATCCGTACCCGATCGCCGAGGATGGCACCGCCGCTGAAAGGCGACGACGGATCGACGGCGAGCAGGGCAAGTCGTTCTCCGGTGTCTCGAACCACCGACATGAGCGCCGAACTGAGCGTCGATTTCCCCGCCCCGGGCGCACCCGTGATCCCGATCGTGTGCGCCTGACCCGTGTCGGCGAAGGTCATCGCTCCCAGGGTGCGGGCCTCTGGTCCACCACGTTCGACCATCGACATGACGCGGGCAAGGGCAAGACGGTGTCCCTCCCGGGCGAGGGAGAGCAGACCGTCGGGTTCGCGTGTCAGGGACGTCATCTGGTCAGGGCATCGAGGGGTCAGGCACGGCTCACCTTGGCACCGAGTCCGGCGAGCTTACCGGCCAGATCGGCGTATCCCCGATCGATGTGGTGGGCACCACCCACCTCTGTCACGCCTTCCGCAGCCAACCCAGCGACCACCAGCGCAGCCCCCGCCCGGATGTCGTGGGCCTTGACCGGTGCCCCCGAGAGCCTCGCTCTCCCCCTCACCACGGCGTGATGACCGTCGGTTCTGATGTCCGCTCCCATCCGACGGAGCTCGTCGATGTACCGGAAACGGCCGGTGAAGATGTTCTCGGTGACCAGTCCGACGCCATCAGCGCAGGCCAAGGCGACGACCAGGAAGGGCTTGTAGTCGGTGGCCAACCCCGGGTACGGAAGGGTGGCGACGTCGACCGCCGTCAGCCGACCGGACACTGCGGCCCACAGACCCCCTGGTTCACCTGAGATTCGCATCCCCATGTCGCCGAACTTGTTGGCAAGCATCGCCATGTGATCGAGGTTCGCTCCCTTGATCGAGAGCTCACCACCGCAGACGGCGAGGGCGGCCAGATAGGTAGCTGCCTCGATCCGGTCGGGGATCACCGTGTGCTCGACCGGGGTCAACTCCTCCACCCCCCGGATCTCGATCCGCGAGCTCCCGGCACCCAGGACCTGCGCCCCCATGCGGTTCAGAAAGGCAGCCAGGTCTGCGATCTCGGGCTCCCGCGCGGCGTTCTCGATCACCGTCGTTCCCTGGGCCAGCACCCCGGCCATCATCAGGTTCTCAGTTGCCCCCACCGAGGGGAACTCGAGGAGCACCTCTGCCCCCCGCAGGGTGTCGGCCCGAGCCTCGATGTTGCCGTGCTCGTGGTCGAAGGTCGCACCCAGCATTTCGAGCCCCGTCAGATGCATGTCGATTGGCCGGGGGCCGAAGTCGTCGCCGCCGGGGAGGGCCACTCGGGCCCGACCATGGCGGGCCAGCAGGGGTCCCAGGACCACGATCGAGGCCCTCATGCGTTCTACGAGTTCGTAGGGGGCTTCGGGCCGAACCTCGGAGGGAACGTCGAGTTCGAGGCGCTCACCGTCGCGTCGCACGCCGACACCCATCGCACCGAGAAGATCACTCATGATGGCGACGTCGACGATGTCGGGAACGTTGTGGAGCACGAAGCGGCCCTCGGCCAACAGGGCCGCAGCCATGAGCTTCAGAACGCTGTTCTTGGCACCCCCGATCGCGACCTCGCCGGCCAATGGTCCACTCTCGTGTACGACGAAGCGCTCCACCGCTCCAGTATGTTCCCCGGAGTGACGCAGAGCACGTCGACACCGACCCGGCGTCCCCGGCGTATCGTCCGGCAGTATCTCGTCGGCAGCGACGACCTGGCCCAGCTGCGGTCCCCCCGCGACGATGTCGTAGCCGAACGGCGGGCCGGGCACGATGCGTTCGAATGCCGGGATGGCCCGTTCTCGACCTACCGGCGAGACCTCGTCGTACGCGAGAAGGCGGCCGAGTACGAGGTCCAGGAGACCATCCGGTACCGGGTGGCCGTCCCCTACTTCGGCTGGCTCCTGGCCCTTCCTGTCCGATGGGCGCTGCGACGGCACCGACCAGGAGACGGACGTCAACCCCTGTGGGCGCCCCCTCAACGGCTCGACCCACGCGCATCCGCTCTGATGGGCACCCTGGCGTTCGCCGTGCTGCTCAGCGGATTCCTGGCCAATGCACCGGCAGAGCTGCACACCTATGCAGCGGACGAGTTTGGTGTCGACCAACTCAGCCAGGGAGTACTCGGTGCCATCGTGCGCCTGGGCACCGTGGTCGCGGTCGCAGCCTCCGTGGTCGCCGATCGCCGGGGCAGGCGGCGGGTCCTGGGCGCCGCCATGGTACTGGGGATCTCCGGATCGCTGATCGCAGCGATCGCCCCGAACATCGTCGTCTTCGCCGGCGCCCTGCTCGTCACCCGCACGGCCAACGCAACCCTGGGGGCGATGGTCACCGTTCTCGCCATCGAGGAGATGCCCCGCGGGTCACGAGCATGGGCGGTGTCGGTCCTCGCCATGAGCGCTGCGCTTGGTGCTGGCG
>JAYPWI010000002.1:12997-20983 GCA_038135065.1 Acidimicrobiales bacterium | reverse complement strand
TCCGCATGCTCGGAACGCTGCTGGAAGCCAATCCCTATCTCGGGCGCATCGTGATCTTGGGGGGAATCTTCGGACTGATGGCCCTCTTCCTGTCCCCCATCGACTGGTTCCGCAACGAGTACCTCAGGGACGAGCACGGATTCTCGGCGGCCAGAGTCAGCTTGTTCGTGCTCGCCACCGCAACCCCCGGAGGTCTCGGCCTGTACTTCGCAGGGAGAGCAGCCGACCTCAAGGGCCGGAGGATCGTGACGGCAATCGCGGCCAGCGTCGGGCTAGGGGCCATCGTCGCGGTGTACAACACGACAGGCGCGGCACTGTGGTGGCTGGCCCTCGTCGGCGCCGTCGTATCGAGCGGCCTTCTACCGGCGCTCGGAGTGATCAGGGGTGAACTGTTCCCCACCTCGGTCAGGGCACGGGCCGGCTCGATCGCTGGCGTGTTCGGTGTCGTCGGCGGCTCGGTGGGCATCCTGCTCGCCGGTTGGCTGCGCGTCCGGTGGGGTTCGTTTGGGCCCGTGATGGCCTTGCTGTGGCTCGGACCCCTCGCCGGAATGACCCTCGTGTGGCTCTTCCTCACTGAGGGAGCCGGCCGGGAACTGGAGGACCTCAACCCCGAGGACGCCGCTCCCGACCCCTGACACCGGGGATCGACGGCCCCGTCACAACGCACGCAACCAGGAAGCGACTCCGCTCAGGATCTGCTGCACCTGGGTCCGGTTGGTCGGATCATGACGACCTCCCTCCAACAGGACCGATGTCACGGGAGCAGGAATGGAGCCCAGGTGATCAGCGAACTCCGACGGACTACCGAACGGATCGTTGTCGGCCGAGACGAAGAGACAGGGCACACCGATGTCGGGGAAATGATCCACCCGCAGCTTGTCGGGCGAACCGGGAGGATGGAGCGGATAGCTCAGCAACACCAGGCCTGCGACCTCGAGACCTCGGGCCACTGCCATGCTGCAGACGCGTCCGCCCATGGAACGTCCGCCGATCACCATTCCCGGCACCTCGATCCCGAGTTCGCGCGCGAGGTTCGGAAGATCGGTCATCAATTCCACGACCAGGGCATCGGCCCGAGGCGGCCCCCCGCGTCGTCCGGCACGACGGTACGCAAAGTCATGGCGGAGCACGGGCAATGGGGCCAGATGAGCCTCGAGGGCGCACAGGGTTCCGTGATCAGCAGATCCTCCTGCCCCAGGAGTCAGCAACATGGCTCGAGCACCCGCCGAACTGCCCACCTGAGGCAGGATATGGGATGGCGACCGTCGGGGTCCGCCGGGGAGCGACGACATGAGCGAGAGCATTCAGACGACCGAGTGGGCGGACGGCGCGGTCCTCACCGAGATCGCCGACCGAATCGGGACGGTAACCCTCAACCGGCCCGAAGCCCGCAACGCGCTGAGCAGTGCGGTGATCAGGGCGCTCCCCGAGGCCATCGGCCACCTCGAGGCGAGCGACGACGTCGACGTGATGATCCTGACGGGTACCGATCCTGCCTTCTGCGCAGGGCTCGACCTACGCGAGTTGGGGGACTCGGGTACCAACATGGGGGCAGGGGCACCGACGCGAGGCCCGTTCCCACCGCACACCAAACCGCTGATCGGAGCCATCAACGGGGTGGCAGTCACGGGTGGGTTCGAACTTGCGCTCTGCTGTGACATGTTGATCGCCTCCGAGCGAGCCCGCTTTGCCGACACCCACGCCCGGGTCGGGGTCATGCCCGGCTGGGGACTGAGTGTGCTTCTTCCCCGGGCCATCGGCGTCCGCCGAGCCCGGGAATTGAGCCTCACAGGTAACTATCTGGACGCCCGAACGGCGAGCGACTGGGGCCTGGTCAACCGTGTGGTGGAGCATGAGGAGTTGCTGCCCACCGTCCGGGCGCTGGCCGAGGACATCATCGGGAACGACCAGCCGGGCGTGCGTCAAATGCTCCGGACCTACGACCGCACGAGCGCTGTGTCGGTCGACGACGCCTGGGAGGTCGAGGCCTCCATGGGCCGGGCATGGCTGAGGGAGAGCGGCTTCACTCCCGACCGGGTGGCAGAGCGTCGCGCGGCCATCCAGTCACGTGGGCGAAGCCAGACCCGCTGACCGAGCGCGCCCCCTAGGACACCCGCTCGTCGAGTCGGCGACCGATCTCGTCTGCGATCTCCAGACTCGCAGTGGCTGCCGGGCTGGGGGCATTGATCACGTTCACCGAGGTTGTGGTCTCGGTGATGGCAAAGTCGTCCAATAGGGCCCCCTGCCCGTCCATCGCTTGGGCCCGGACCCCGGCCGGTGAAACTTCGAGGTCATCAGCCCCGATCTCGGGCACGAGGCGCTGCAGCGCTCGAACGAAGGCTCCCTTGTTGACCGACCTCCAGACCTCCCCAGCCCCGGTCCGCCAGTACTGACGGGCCAGCCGCCACAGGCCGCGATTGGTCAGATGCTCGCCCATCTGGCGGAGGCTCACGTCCCTCCACCGATACCCCTCACGGGACAGTGCAAGGACGGCGTTGGGCCCGGCGTGGATCGAACCATCGATCATCCTGGTCAGATGGACCCCGAGGAAGGGGAAGCTCGGATCAGGCACCGGGTAGATCAGGCCCTTGACGAGGTGTCGGCGTTCGGGAACCACCTCGAAATACTCCCCACGGAAGGGCACGATCCGATTCCCCTCCGCTGCCCCCACCATGTCCGCCAACTGATCACACCTCAGACCCGCACAATTGACAACGAGCGGCGTCTCCCAGTCACCGGCACTGGTGGAGAGCCGGATCAGTGATCCCAGTTCGGTGAGATCGGCAACCCCAGCCCCGTACACAACCTGTCCCCCGGCAGTGACGATGTCAGCGGCCATTGCATCGCACACTTCCCGGTACGACACGATGCCCGTCGAGGACACCCACAGCGCAGCGATCCCAGCTGCGTGGGGTTCGATCTCGGCCAGACGTTCGGGGCCGATACGTTCGGCCTCCACGCCATTGGCAAGCGCTCGAGCCCCCAAGTCGTCGAGTCGAGCCAGTTCATGTTCGCCGGTGGCCACGATGACCTTGCCACAGATCTCGTAATCGATGCCCTTCTCCTCACAGAAGGCGACCATGGCCGACCGACCACGGACGGCCATCCGCGCCTTGTAGGAACCCGGCCGGTAGTAGATCCCGGAATGGAGCACCCCGCTGTTGCGTCCCGTCTGGTGATGGGCCGGGCCCACTTCCCGCTCGAGCACCACGACCCGGTGACTCGGATGGCGCTGGAGGTGGCGCCGGGCGGTGGCCAGCCCGATGATGCCGGCACCGACAACGACCACATCGGCTCGCTGCGTCGTCATCGCTCGCTCCTGTTCAGGCCCGTTGGGCAGACCGTCGCCCAAGGAGGATACGGCGAGCCTCGGCCAGTTCCTGAATCCGCGGGCCGGCATCGCCAGCTGCGCCGCCATGGTCGGGATGGGCGGCTCGCAGTAGCCGCCGGTACTGCCGCTGCACGGCGGACCGGTCGAGTTCCCCCGTCGACAACTCCAGGATCGAACAGGCCCAACCGAGGGGGTCGACGGCGACGGGTGAGCCCCACTCCACAGACGGTCCGCGACCGCTCAGGTAGTCGAGGAGGTCAGGGGTGGCCGTGTCGCGCCAGCGAGTAGCTGATCGGAACAACAGAAAGAGGGACCGGCGGGTCGCTCGAGGATGCCCGGCAGCTTGGTACAGCGCAGCAAGCAGGTGTGGTTCAGGTGCGTCGATGGGTTCGAGATCGAGTTCGAGGGTGCGATGATCCACTCCGCGGATCCGGTGGGTCGACCTGGTCAAACCCACACGATCCGCCTGCAAGCGGTGTCGCAGTTGCGGTTGCGAAAGGCTGTGCCCTCGTTCGAGGCTTTCCATGATGGTCGTCAGTCGTTCGCGGCCATCGTCGTCGAGACGATGCGCGGTAACTGCAACGACGGCTGCGAGAAGGATGCCGCCGATCCCCGGTGACGGTTCGACAGGAAGATGCGCATCGCCGAGGGCCACCCGCCGGGTCGGCGCTACGGGACGGGTATGCCACACGTCGAACTCGGCGATGATCATCCCCGGGGAATCTACCGATACCGGCCGAGGACAGCCCACTCGCCCGACAACGGGACTGACACTTGCCACCCACAGGCCGCTAGGTTCTGACGCATGGTTGACTCACCCGAGGTTCCTGACCGCAACCTGGCATTGGAAATCGTCAGAACCACCGAAGCGGCAGCTCTTGCTGCCTCCCGATGGATGGGGCGCGGCGACAAGAACGGCGCCGACGGGGCGGCGGTGGACGCGATGCGCATCGTCCTGCAGACCGTGCCCATGAACGGGGTCGTCGTGATCGGCGAGGGGGAGAAGGACGAAGCCCCCATGCTCTACAACGGTGAGGAGATCGGCGATGGCAGCGGCGCACTCACCGACATCGCCGTCGATCCGATCGACGGCACCACGCTGACCTCTCTGGGGCGAGGCAATGCCATCTCCGTAATCGCCATCTCCCCCAGAGGAACCATGTTCGATCCGGGCCCCTGCGTCTACATGGAGAAGATTGCCGTCGGCCCGGAAGCCAGGGGTGTCATCGACATCAACAAGTCGCCCACCGACAACCTGCTGGCCATCTCCGAAGCATGTGGGCGTCCGGTCCGAGACCTGACGGCGGTGATCCTCGACCGAGACCGTCACAGCGATCTCATCACCGAAGTGCGGAGCACGGGAGCTCGCATTCGCATGATTCCCGACGGCGACGTCGCTGGAGCAATCGCCACTGCCACCGACAGTGCCGACGTGTTGTTCGGGGTCGGCGGCACACCGGAAGGTGTGATCTCGGCCGCAGCGCTCAAGTGCATGGGCGGCGAGATCCAAGGCAGGTTGTGGCCTCGCAACGAGCGGGAGCGCAAAGAGGCGCTCGACGCCGGCTATGACCTCGACGCCGTGCTCTCGGTGGACGACCTGGTGCGCTCCGATGACGTGTTCTTCGCAGCAACCGGCATCACCGATGGTGAACTGCTCAACGGCGTCCGCTTCACCCGTAGGGGCGCGGTCACCGACTCGTTGGTGATGCGCAGCCGGAGCGGCACGGTCAGGCGGGTGGAGGCCACCCACAACCTGGAAAAGTTGGGCACCTACGCAGCGATCGACTTCAGCTGACCCCTGGGGTTGCGGCCTCGATCGGTCGTATCATCAGATCCCATGTCAGCTGACCTCGAAGAAGGCCTCGTCACCACACTCGACTTCGACAAGATCGGCAAGGTCGGCCGCGACGGTCATCAGGTGGTGCCCGTAGTACTCCAAGAGATCGACACGGGTGAGGTCCTGTTCGTCGGCTACGCAAACGCCGAAGCGTTCCGTCTCTCGCTCGAACGCCGTAGCGCTGTCCTCTACTCCACGTCGCGCAACGAGATCTGGCACAAGGGGGCCACGTCGGGTGACACGCTGAGCCTGGTCGAGATCAGGGTCAACTGCGAGCAGAACAGCCTGCTGTATCTCGTCCGCCGCGATGGAGGGGGCGCATGCCACACACGCGACTCCTCAGGGAACACCCGCACGGGTTGCTACTACCGCGCTGTGGAGAGCGCTGACGCTCTCCGATGGGCCTAGGCCCCCTGGGCCACTCGCAGACGCAGTTCAGCCCACCGCACGGCCAATGCTGCCGCCTCGTCTTCGCTGTCGGCCGCAAGCGCCTCACGAGCCGCCGCGAGTTCCGCAGTCACGGCCTCGGTGTCGATGGCCTCGGGTGTCACCGCTTCGTCCGACAACACGGACACCGTGTTGTTGCTGACCTCGACGAACCCGCCGGCCGCTGCGACCTTGATCACGCCCTCATCGGTCCAGATCT
Organism: Acidimicrobiales bacterium; assembly: GCA_038135065.1. GTDB lineage: Bacteria > Actinomycetota > Acidimicrobiia > Acidimicrobiales > Poriferisodalaceae > JAYPWI01. Next base: position 15,169 of record JAYPWI010000002.1, on the reverse strand, counting down.
GGACCTCGCCCACGTCGAGCGCGCCGATGAACGCAGCATGCCCCTCGAGGAAGGCAATGTCGCCCTCGGTCGTGCGGGTAAGGACCTGGGAAGCATCGCCGCTGAACATGACGGCTTCGGGAGAGACGAGTTCGACCTTCATGCGGTGACTCCTGACCTGCGCCTCAGCTGCCCTGGAGCTCGCGGGCCTTGGCCATGGCTGCTTCGGCGTTGCCGACGTTGAGGAAGGCCTGCTCGGGGAGATCGTCAAGATCACCGTTGCAGAGCATCTCGAAGGACTCGATGGTCTCGGCGATCGGCACGAACACGCCGGGCAGACCAGTGAACACCTCAGCCACGAAGAAGGGCTGGCTCAGGAACCGCTGAATCTTGCGGGCCCGGTTGACGGTGACCCGGTCCTCCTCGGACAGCTCGTCGAGACCGAGAATGGCGATGATGTCCTGCAGCTCCTTGTAGCGCTGCAGGATCTCCTGCACCCGGCGGGCGACGGTGTAGTGACGGTTGCCCACCACCTCGGGCTGCAGGATTGTGGAGGTTGAAGCCAGCGGATCCACGGCCGGGTAGATACCCAGCGATGCAATCTGGCGGCTCAGCTCGGTGGTCGCATCGAGGTGGGTGAAGGTCGTGAACGGTGCCGGGTCGGTGTAGTCGTCGGCGGGAACGTACACGGCCTGGAGTGAGGTGATGGAGTGACCCGACGTCGAGGTGATGCGCTCCTGCAGCTCGCCCATCTCGTCAGCGAGGTTGGGCTGGTAACCCACGGCTGAGGGCATGCGGCCCAACAGGGTCGACACCTCCGAACCGGCCTGCACGAAGCGGAAGATGTTGTCGACGAACAGCAGCACTTCCTGGCCCTGCACATCACGGAAGTACTCGGCCATGGTCAGCGCCGACAAAGCGACCCGGAGGCGCACCCCAGGGGGCTCATCCATCTGCCCGAAGACGAGGGCGGTCTTCTCGAGCACCCCGGACTCTTCCATCTCGAGGTAGAGGTCGGTGCCTTCACGGGTCCGCTCACCCACGCCAGCGAACACGGACACACCACCGTGCTGGGAAGCCACCCGGTTGATCATCTCGGTGATCAACACGGTTTTGCCCACCCCGGCACCACCGAACAAGCCGATCTTGCCGCCCTCGACGTAGGGCTCGAGGAGGTCGATGACCTTGATGCCGGACTCGAACATCTGGGCCTTGGGCTCCAGGGTGTCGAACGCGGGGGCCGGTCGGTGGATTTCCCACCGATCACTCACTGCACCGATGTCGGTGGTGTCGAGCGGTTCGCCCAGGACGTTGAAGATGTGACCGAGCACGGCATCACCGACTGGCACGGTGATACCGGCACCCGTGTTGTTGACGACCACGCCGCGGGTCAGGCCGTCGGTGGCCTTCATGGAGACGATCCGGACCCGGTTGTCACCGATCTGCTGGGCAACCTCGCCGGTGATCACGACATCGGCGCCGTCGAGCTCGACGGTCATGGTCACCGCCGTGTTGATCTCGGGAATGGCTCCAGGTGGGAACTCAGCATCGATCACCGGGCCGGCGATGGCGACCACCCGGCCGGGCTTGAGGTCCGTGTTGTCCTCGGTCATGGTCATTGATGGTCTCCTGAACCTTCAGGCGTCGATTGGTGGGAACTATTTGAAGAGGTCGGCAACGCGAGCCTCGATGGTGTCGGCGAGCAGGTCCTTGGCGATGAGATCACCGCCCTGCTCGAGTGCTTCTGCGCCACCGACGATCTCCATGATCTCGGTGGTGATGGCGTCCTGACGGGCACGGTTCATGACCCGCGTCAGATTGATCTTCAGGTCCTCGGCATTGTCGGTCGCGGCCTTCATGGCCCGCTGGCGAGCGGCATGCTCCGAAGCCGACGCCTCGAGCATGGCGGCGAACAGACGTGCCTCCGCATAGCGAGGGAGCAAGCGGGCCAGGATCAAGCCCGGCTCGGGCTCGAACTCATAGCCACCCTGCAGACCTCCACCATCCTCGGCATCATCACCGATCGCAGCGGGGTCGAGCGGCATGAAGGTGGCGTGGGTCACCTCTTGGCTACCCATCGACAGGAATTGGGTGTAGGCCAGCACGACCTTCTGGACCTCACCGGATTCGAACAACGAGGTGGCCACTTCGGCGACCCGCTTGGCGTCCGCTTAGGTCGGCTGATCGCTGTAC
>JAYPWI010000002.1:10599-12987 GCA_038135065.1 Acidimicrobiales bacterium | reverse complement strand
CCTCGGAAGCATCTCCGATCCGGTAGCCCCGGAACTTGAAGTAGGCGGCAGCCTTTTTCCCGCTGAGGATCAGTTCGTAGTCCTCGCCCCGGGCCTGGCCCGCAGCGATTGCCCGTTCGACCGACCGCAACACGTTGTTGTTGTACCCACCGCAGAGGCCACGGTCGGCGCAGACCACGATGTAGGCGACCTTGGTGACGTCACCGACCTGATTGAGTAGGGGTGAGTCGGCAGCTCCGCCGCCACTGGCCAGATTGGCGATCACCGAGGTGACCTTCTCGCTGTAGGGCTTGGCGGCCTGCACTCGGCCCATGGCCTTCACGATGCGCGACGCAGCAATGAGCTCCATGGCACGGGTGATCTTCTTGGTAGCGTCGATCGACCTGATCCGACGCCGAAGAATACGTTCCTGACCGCCCGCCATACCGCTCAGCTCTCCGAATCTGCCGCCGCTGAGGCGCTCGTCGAGAACTCGGCCGCGAACGCTTCGACCGCCGACTGAACGGCATCGTCGTTCATGGCGCCCGAGGTGCGGATCTCTTCCATCAAGCCAGCGTGACGGCCGTGCATGAAGGCCAACAGCTCCGACTCGAACCGCTGCACATCCTGGACAGGGATGCTGTCGACGTAGCCGTTGGTACCGGCGTAGAGGACCACGACCTGGTCCTCGACCGACATCGGGCTGTTGAGACCCTGCTTCAGCAACTCGACCAGCCGGTAGCCACGGGCCAACTGGGCCGCGGACACCGCATCGAGCTCGGACCCAAAGGTGGCGAACGCCTCGAGGTCGCGGAACTGGGCGAGGTCGATCTTCAGGGTGCCGGCCACCGACTTCATGGCCTTGGTCTGGGCAGCAGAGCCCACCCGAGACACCGAGATGCCTACGTCCACGGCGGGACGCACACCGGACTTGAACAGGTCGTCCTGCAGGTAGATCTGACCGTCGGTGATGGAGATCACGTTGGTCGGGATGTACGCCGACACGTCACCGGCCTTGGTCTCGATGACCGGCAGCGCAGTGAGCGAACCAGCGCCCCGCTCGTCGGACAGCTTCGCTGCCCGCTCCAGCAGACGGCTGTGCAGGTAGAACACGTCGCCCGGATACGCCTCGCGACCCGGCGGGCGGCGAAGCAGGAGCGACATCTGCCGGTAGGCCTCGGCCTGCTTGGACAGATCGTCATAGACGATGAGGGCGTGCTCGCCGTTCTCCATCCAGTGCTGACCCATGGCGCAGCCGGCGTAGGGCGCCAGATACTTGAACGGCGCAGAGTCCGAAGCAGGTGCCGAGACGACCACGGTGTACTCCATGGCCCCTCGCTCCTGCAGGGTGTTCACCACCTGGGCCACCGTCGAACCCTTCTGGCCCACGGCGACATAGATGCACTTCACCCCGAGACCCTTCTGGTTCAGGATGGTGTCGATGGCCACCGACGTCTTGCCGGTCTTACGGTCACCGATGATCAGCTCGCGCTGACCCCGGCCGACCGGAGTCATCGAGTCGATGGCCTTGATCCCCGTCTGCAGGGGTTCGTGTACCGGCTTGCGGCCCATGATGCCCGGCGCCTGGATCTCCATGCGTCGGTCGATGGCCCCGACAATGGGTCCCCTGCCGTCGATGGGTTCGCCGAGCGCGTTGACGACGCGTCCGAGCACGCCGTCGCCAACGGGTACCGACAGGATCCGGCCCGAGGCCCGAACGGCCTGGCCTTCCTCGATCCGTTCCACGGATCCGAGGACCACGGCGCCGATCGACTCCTCGTCGAGGTTCAGGGCCAGTCCTACGTCACCACTGGCGAACTCGAGAATCTCGTTCACCGATGCGTTGGGAAGGCCGGAGATGCGGGCGATCCCGTCACCCACCTCCAGGATGCGTCCGACGGTGCCGGACTCCAGCGAAGGGTCGAAGCCCTCAAGGTTCTTCTGAATCGCGGCAACGATGTCCGCGGTGTCGAAGTTCAGGTCCGTCACGACAGACGCTCCTTCATCTTCTCGAGTCGAGTGCGAATGGACCCGTCGTAGACGGAGTCCCCGATCTGAGCCACCAGGCCACCGACGACGTCTGCGTCGACGACGACCTGGACGGTCACGTTCTGCCCGCTGGCACTGCTCAGGGCAGCAGCCAGACGGTGTTGCTGGTCTTCGTTGAGGGCCACGGCCGAGCGGACCTCAGCCACTGCCTGCCCCCTGCTTTCGGCGGCGAGGCGAACGACCTCTTCGGCGATGGCTGGGAGATCGTTCCCCCGTCCTGCGCCGATGATCATGCTCACCAGGTTCAAGGTGGCAGGAGCTGCCTGGTCACCCAGCAGGTCCTCGAGCACCCCGATACGTCGCGAGGCGGGTACGAGGCTGTCGGTGAGGACGTTGCGCAACTCCTCGTTGGTGCCGACG
>JAYPWI010000002.1:6105-10589 GCA_038135065.1 Acidimicrobiales bacterium | reverse complement strand
GCCCAACTGGAACAGTTCGTCGGCGACGCGCTCCAGCACACCGTCACCGCGAGCCGCGGAGACAACAGCTTGTGCGTAACCCTCGACTCGTTCACTCATGTTCGGTTCCTCTCCTGTCCCGCCGCGCTGGGGGGACCGGACCGTCGAGCAGCCTCAGCTGCCGACTCGGTCGATGTAGTCGTCGATCAGCTGGCTGTACCGCGCCTCGTCGAGGCTGGCCCGCACCACCTGCTCGGCGGCGCCGACGGCCAGGCGGGTCACCTGGGCCCGCACGTCGGCCATCGCTCGCTCCTTGGCAGCGTCGATGTCGGCATCGGCCTGAGCCCGCCGTTCGGCGATCTCGGGCTCGATGGCAGCCAGGCGATCCCGGCGGACCTGCTCGGCCTCCGAGCGTGCGGCCTCGATGATGCGACCCGCTTCGGCCCGAGCCTCAGCCAGCTTGGCGTCGTACTCGGCCCGCAGCGATTCGGCCTCGGACCGGGCACCCTCGGCAGCGTCGATGTCACCCTGGATCTTTGCGGTCCGGGCCTCCATCACGCCACGAATGGCCGGATAGGCGAACTTGGCCATGACGATGAACAGGATGAGGAAGGCGGCAGTACCCCAGATCACCTCATTCCATTCCGGAATGATGGGATTGGACGCCCCTTCTTCACCCGCCTCACCGGCGGCCAGCATGTTGGCCAGTGCGTTCACAGGGTCCTCCTAGGCGAAGTTGAGGAGGATGAAGACCACGAAGCCGATGAGGGCGAGGGCCTCGGTGAAGGCGATACCCAGGAACATGGTCGTCCGGACCATGCCTGCGGACTCGGGCTGTCGGGCCATGGCGGTGATGGCGTTACCGACCACGAGGCCGATACCCACGCCCGGGCCGATGGCGGCAAGGCCGTAGCCCAGACCGGCACCGACGGCCTTGAGGCCATCGAGCGCATTCTCGGCAGCCGTGCCCTCTACTTGTGCGAGCAAATCGATCACTCGTCTTCTCCTGTTTCTTTCTCGGATGGTTGGAGCGGCCCGAGGGCCGCAGGATTGGTCGTGAGCCTCTAGTGCTCGGGATGCAAGGCACCACCGATGTACACGGCGGTGAGAATCGTGAAGATGAAGGCCTGGAGGAAGGCCACCAGGATTTCGAAGCCCGTCAGGCCGATGAGCACCACGAAGGGCAGGGGCAGCAGAACCGCCAGCCAATCAGTCGTCCACAGGGTGGCCGTCAGGACGCCGAAGGTCACGAGCAGAAGGTGGCCGGCCAGCATGTTGGCGAAGAGTCGGACGGCCAGGCTGAACGGTCGAACCAAGAAGGTGGAGACCAACTCGATGAGGGCAACAAGGGGCAGCAACGCCCCCGGTACGCCCGGTGGGATGACCGTGTTCTTGATGTAGCCGAACAGCCCCTGGCTCTTGATGCCCACACCGTTGAAGACCAGCCACACGATGATCGCGAGGGTCGCCGGGGCCGCCATGCGGGCGTTGGCCGGGAAGTGGATGAAGGGGAAGACCTCGGTGATGTTGGCGAAGAAGATGAAGAAGAACAGCGACATCAGGAAGGGCATGAACTTCATCCCGTCCGGACCCATGGTCTGCATCACGATGTCGTCGCGGACGAAGGTGACCGACGACTCGGCGATGGTCTGGACGCCTGTCGGCACCATGGCACTGCGCCGGATGGCCAGGGTGAACAGGACCACTGGAGCCAGCATGGCCCACAGGTAGATGATGCCCGTCTTGTTGAGGGCGAAGACGGTCCCGTCGAACAGGATCGCCGGCCATTCGAGGAGGTGGGAGATGGGCGGGAAGTGGAGGCCGCCACCGCCTCCTTCTTCGGCCCCGGCAGCCAGTAGTTCAACAGCTTGTGGGTTCACGAACGGATCCCTCCAGAGGTTCGTACGCCACGGGGAGCGAGTCCCGGGTGGGCAAGCGACAGTGAAACATAGCGCGTCTCCCAGATAAGGAGACCAAGGTGGGCCACAACGATGGTTGTTCCGAGGGGAATCGGCGCAAAAAACGACATGTTGCGGACCAAGAAGACGGCGACGGTGATCGCTCCCAGACGCAGCACGAAGCCGCCCATGGCGGCCGCCATCAGCGCACCCGGCGAGATACGGGCCGACCAGGTCAACAGGGCTGCAGCAGCAAGAAAGTTCACAGCGACCAGGCACAGGGCGTAGGCCGAGGACGCCAGACCATCGAAACCCCAGATGACGGCGCTGAGGGTCAGCCACACCGGAGCTACGTACAACGCACGCCGCGCAAGATCTCTCGCAATCGCCTGTTCGGGGGCATCGCCGCCCAAGTCGAGTGGGCTCGCCGTCGTCTGGTGATCAGCCACCCTCGATCACCTCGGCCTGCGCCCCAGCCCCCCGGTCGAGGGTCACTCCAGTGGGGAGATGGCCCGCTGGCTCCGCCGGGGTGGGCTCGAGCCGACGGGCGTTGGTGGGCCGGTCGGCTGTGAGGTCCTCGGTGTGCCGGTCCATCTGCGCGCCGTACCGATACCACTCGGCCAACACCTTGCCCACCAGAGCAAGCACACCGAACAGCACGGTCAGAACGGGCATGGTCCCCAGCCAACGATCTGCGAGCAAACCGGCCCCGGCGAACAACAACGGCGTCACCACCAGCTCGACCGCACGAACCAGCCCATCATCGTGGGCGACCCGTCGCGGCGGGCTCGTCAGCGAGGGGATTCGCATGCGGCGAGAAGTCTCCGGGGTGGATCGGGGCAATCGTCGACGGCACGGCAGCGCCGGTCGCACGGTCAATCTAGGACTCGGGCCCCGCGGGCGCAAACTATGACCCGAGGTCGTGCTCCTAAGAAAGAACTCCAACTCGATCTCGAGCAGCCGACTGGACACGGAGCATGCGTGGTGAACCCCACCAGAGCCCGTCCCGACCCACAGGACCCAATGTCGACCAGTCATCCGAACCCTCAGGTCATGCCACTTGTAGGCCGCGCTCGGGCGGGCCGTTCCCCGCGTCGATCGAGGGGCCTTCGATTCCTGTCGGTAGCTACGGACCTGATCTCGGTGGGGACGGCATGGTGGGCGTCGCTGACCATCGCCGGGGCCGGCGCTGTTCCATCCAACTCCGTCGTCTGTGTTGCGGCTGCGCTTCTTCACTGGGCGACGTACGAGCGAGCGGGCCTCTACCACGCACGAGTCATCGCAGAGCGGACCGCCGAGCTGAGCCGCCTTGTACGCTGCACGGCTGGGATCGGACTCGGGGTCGGCCTGGCAACCCGCGCCCAACCGCTGTTCGTTCCGGTGGCCACGGTTGCCGTGGCCACCCTGTTCACCGCAGTCATCGTCGCCACCGGCCGAGGGGCGCTCCGTGCCTGGCTGACAACCCAGCGCACGCGAGGACGCTTTCGTCGACCCGTTGCCCTCGTCGGTGTCGGGCCTGAGACGGAAGAGGTGTACGACCTGCTCAGCGAGCACCCTGAGTTGGGATTCGACGCAGTCGCCGTCCTCGGAGAGCGAGCGGCAGCCGACCGCGTCGGGCTAGGGCACCTGTGGCGGGACAGCAGCCAAGGCATCGGAGCAGCCTTGGCCGACATCGAGGTCACGGGTGTGTTCGTCATCGCCTCCTGTATGGACCCCGTCGAACTCAACCAAACCACCCGTGAACTGCTCGGAGTAGGCCTGCGGGTACAGGTGGTCAGCCACCTGACCGGGTTCGCCAGTCGGCGCCTGCAGGTCCGAACCCTGGCGTACCGCCAGGTGATCGACCTCGAGCCGCTCGAACTCTCCCCCTGGCAGGTCACAGCGAAGCGGTGCACGGACGTTGTCGTGGCAGCACTCGTGCTGGTTCCTACATCGTTTGTCATCGGGATCTGTGCACTACTGATCAGGCTGGGCGATGGCGGCCCAGCACTGTTCAGGCAGACCCGCATCGGCCAGGACGGGCGTCCATTCTCGATCCTGAAGCTCCGCACGATGGTGACCGACGCAGAGCAGCGCAAGCAGGCACTGGTCGATGAATCCAACGAACGGGCAGGCCCCCTGTTCAAGATGGAACGAGATCCCAGGCTCACCAGGGTCGGCTACTGGCTCGACCTGACCTCCCTCAACGAGCTACCCCAACTGTGGAACGTGCTGCGGGGAGACATGAGCCTGGTTGGACCGCGACCGGCCCTTCCCGAGGAACATCACGAGTTCGATCCCGCCCTCCAAGCCCGCACCGTGGTCCGGCCCGGGATCACGGGACTATGGCAGGTCGAGGCACGAGACAACGCCAGCTTCGAGGCATACCGCCGCTTCGACCTCCACTACGTGGAGAACTGGTCGATCACCCTCGATGCAGTGATCCTGGTGGCTACTGCTGAGGCCGTGATCGCCCGGGTACTCAGGCAACTCACCGGACGAGGCACGGCTGCCCTCCAGCCGAACCCACCCCGCGAACCCAGTGCATCGGGCTACCGGAGCCGGGACGGCGACCGCCGACAACGTGCGGACCGGCGACGGAACGACTCCTGACCCGCCACCCCGTCG
>JAYPWI010000002.1:0-6095 GCA_038135065.1 Acidimicrobiales bacterium | reverse complement strand
TCGGCGATCGGGGCCGGGGGCGGGTTCCCCCCGAACCGGGGGGGCCGGTGCACGCAACGACTCCGGCCCCGCCACCCCGTCGGTCACGACGAAAGCGACTCGACGTCCTCGCCAGCACGGGGGCGGAACAGCAGCACGAGCAGGATCCCGACTCCCGTGAGAGCGAAGGGCGCCAGGGCATCGCCGCTTCCCGTGATGGTCGGCACGAGGGCGACGGTCGACAGCAAAGCAGTCCATGCCCACAACAGCACCACGGTTCGTCGATGACCATGCCCCATCCGCATCAGACGGTGATGGAGATGGTCCTTGTCAGCGGTTGCAATCCCACCTCGACGAATGGCCCGGCGCACCACGGCCAGAGCCGTGTCAACGAGCGGAACGCCGAGCACCAGAAGGGGAATGACCACCGGGGCGAAGAAGAAATACACCTGGCCGCTGAACTGATCCACCACCCGACCGCCCACCGTCACGGCCGCCGACGCCATCAAGAGGCCGAGTAGGAGGGCTCCACTGTCGCCCATGAAGATGCGAGCCGGGTGAACGTTGTGCGGTAGGAACCCGAGGCAGATCCCCAAGGTAATCAGAGCGAGGAGGGGCCCCAGGTTCGATTCTGCGATGAGACCGGCCTCCCGCAGTTGCTCGCTGTAGAGGTAGAAGGCACCTGCGCCGATGGCCACCGTTCCGGCTGCGAGTCCGTCGAGTCCGTCGATGAGGTTGACCGCATTGGCCACCACCACCACGAGCAAGACCGTGCCGAGGACGGCCCAGTCCGCCGAGAGAACGAGCAGACCTCCGAACGGCACGCGGAAGAAGAACAGCGTCACGCCCAGGGTGGCCAGGAGGCTGGCCGCCAACACCTGACCTGCGAGTTTGGCTGGAGCAGACAGTTCCCGAAGATCGTCGACGGCCCCGATCGCGAACATGACCGTCGAGCCCACCAATACGGCCAACGGCTCCGATGAACCGGCGAAGACGGATCGGAAGCCCGGAAGCTGACTCGCCACGGCCAGGGACACCACCAGACCAGCGAACATGGCCGTGCCCCCACCCGTCGCTGTCGGCACTGCATGGACACGCCGCTCGTCGGGCTGGACCACAGCACCAAGGCGGGGAGCGAGTCGGAGCACCGCCGAGGTTCCGACAAAGGAGATCAACGCGGCCGTACCCAAGATCAGGGCATGCTCGAACGATCGCGACACCGTGGCCTCCGGCAGCAAGTGTAGCCAGCGTGGCCTCGACCACCGGGGAGGCGTCAGAACTCGATGACGGTCGGTCGGCCGTCATCGAAGTGACGACCCTGAAAATGCCATCGGGTGACGGGGAAGCGCGCTCCCGGCTCGATGGTGATCTCGGTGACGTCGGGGGGCAGGTCGAACCTGAACACACGAGTGCCGGACTCGTCGCGGGGCACGGTGATCCAGGATCCGACGACCCGGGTCGGCCCATCTGCGCCGGCGACCGCAAGTCGGTTGTCCCCATCGACCCTGCCATTGCGAGCCCAGGCCGGGATGTTCAGCGCCAGCACCCCGAGATGTTCCCCGTAGCGGAGGTCCAGTTCGGGATGTGGTCCGCCGACGTAGCGCGGCTCGCCGAAGGGAATGCCGTTGTCGACCTCCACTTCCACGACCACCTCGGAGTGGGTCTCGAAGCGTTGAATCGAGACGTCCGCCGAGAGTTGCAGAAAGAAGTCGGCTTTGGTCGCGCTCCGGTTGACCAGGGACAACAACATGGAACTCTGGCTCAACTCACCGCTGAACCCGGCAGCCCGCCAGCCCGCCTGCTGTGTCTCGGTCGCCGACCAGAACATCAGATGTCGACCTCGAGCCGCATCAGCAAGGGCGAGAGCGACGTTCAACTTGTCCACCCCATCGGCCCCCAGTCGAGCTACCAACTGGGCGGCGATGGCGGCCAGACGGTCCCGTCGCTCGACCTGGGCATCGGCATACGAGCGCCAATCCCCATAGATATCGTCGGACAGAGCCAGGTACTGGTCGTGGGCGAGGTAACGCAGCAGTTCGGCTTCATCGTAGAGACGGCCGTCAACACGGACCGGCCCGAGCACGCGAGCTAGGTGGCCCACCGCTACCGCATCGACAACCATCACGCCATCGACCGGTTCGTGACCACTCGCCTCCCACATACGAGCCGCTGTCTCCGCTGTGACGTCGAACCGCGGTGTCCCGCCGAGGCTCGACCACGCGTCGTTGGGATCCATCCACCCCCATCGCGCCGCATAGTCGGCATCGAGTTCGACGGGCTCCGCCGGCAGAGCGAGGTCGGTCACCGAGGTCACTTCGGTCACCGATACATCACCCTCGATCACTTCGACATGGGCTACCGACAGCAGACTTCCCATGCCGCTCTGCATTTGCGAGGTGTTCGCGGCGAACAACAGGTAGTCCGAGGGGCCCTCCAGAAAGGCCGCCATACCAGCGGCTCCATCTGCACCACGGTCGAGCGCGTCGAGCAGCTCCCGCTGGCGGAACACCGCCTCGCGGTGGGCCGTGGCCAGGGGAGCGACCAGGGATCCACCAGCACCGAAGTCGACTCGGCGGGTCCGTTCTGCGAGCTCCTCCAGAGGGGCCACCAGCCTGTTTAATCCCGCCACGAACTCGATGTCGCCGTTTTCGAGCTGTGTTTCGAGCAGGCGCAGTTCCGAACCCAAGTCGAGTCCGACATCGATGAGCTCAGCTCCACCGGACGACAGCGCGGAGCCAACCTGAACATGGCGTCCGACTACGGGAAGATTTCTCACCAGGAGTGACCGGGTACCGCCGAAGGCCGAAGCGGCACTGCGAAGTTGGTCTCGCGCCTCGATCAGAAGGTCATCGGCCTCCCCACGCGCCACCTCTTCCGTCGAATAGCTGGCAGTGACAAGCTCGATCACGTCCGTTGCCGACAGCGCCGAACGAACCCCGCTCCAGACCTGCCACGCACCGACACCCAACCACAGCAGCAATAGCGCGAGCAGGGCGCTGGCTACCCGACCCGGCCGCAGCCACACAGCACCCATCCTCAGACCCTAGGGAGCCGAACTGCACATCCGAACCGGGTGATCACGACAGCCCACCACACCTGCTGATGCACTTTACCAGCGATTCCGGCGGCGAAGATCAGACTGTGACGGTGGCCTCGCTGCGCCGGCGAGACGACACCACGAGCACGGCACCGGTACCCAACGCTGCGGCCCCGATGGCCACCAGGCCGGTCACGTCGCCACCCGTGAGGGCCAGGCCGCCGTCGGCCGATCCCGACCCGGAGTCGGATGGATCAGGCGCACCGAGCCCGCTTCCGGGGTCGAGGGCTCCTTCGTCACTCACTCCGCCTGCCTCAGGATCGTCCGTGGCCTGAGCGCCGACCGGTGACCCAGCCAGGAGCACCAGCGTCATCCCGAGGAAGATGCCAGCCGCGCCTGCACGCCAGCCTTTGTTTCGTTCTTTGGTCATCACACAACCCTACAAAATTTCCACTCTTAGTGTAAAGATCTCACGCAAAGTGCCGATAAGCCCGCACCACCGGATCAGCGCCCGGATGGCGATGCCGAACTGGATCTACGTGATCACAACGCTAGCCCCCCGCATCGCCCAGTCGGGTGCACCCTCGAACGATCGCAGATGACGGCGCCGATCGGGACGAGGCCGAATAGAGCCCGCGGGTCATGGGTTCCAAAAAAATTTCGGGAATTCCCTCAAGGTCGAACCGATTGGCACCGATGGAACAGCACAACTGAAGAAATGTGCCGCTACCTCGTACTTTGAGGGCGCTGCCAAAACTGACGTCGCCGTTGACTGGAGCGATCTGGGGTTCTTGGGGCCCCAGGTTGGTCCGCTAGAAGGCGTTTTCGCAGTTGACCACTCTCAGCGCTTCTGTGAGACTCTCCGTGGTTTTCATCCGGAAAGGGCTCACACACCATGGCAACGTCACGCAGCGGGTCTTCGACCACGGCATCCCAGCACGATCCCCTGTCCCCTCCGCAGCGAGCCATGCTCCGTCGCACCTGGCTGGCGGTTCTCGCCTTGGTCGTCATGGCAGGCGTGCTGATCGCTCCGCTCGGCGCCACGGGCAACGACGCAGCGGCCGGGGTTGGCGATCCGGTCAAGGTCATGATCGTCGGCGACTCGATCACCAGCGGGCAAAAAATCAACGCAGCGGGGCAGCCCACCTTCCGCAAGTACCTCTTCGAACTGCTCGACGGGGCCAACTACAACGTTGACTTCGTCGGCAGTCAGTCCGGAATCGACAACCTTGCCGACCGTATCGACCATCCGGACCTCACCTCGACCGATCCGGACCACGAGGGCCACAACGGGTGGACCATCGAGGACCTGCTGGATGGAAACCCTGCACAGCCCAGCGAGGGCAGACTGGCCGAGTGGATGACGACGTACCAGCCTGACGTCATTGTCTGGTACGCCGGAGCCAACAACTTCCAAGCCGGCGATGAGCCGACCAGGGTGTTCGGTGAGACCTATCGGGCGATTCGAGAGATGCAGGCCGTCGACCCGACGGTCGACATCGTGATTGCCAGCCACCATGTGCCAACCAACCCCGTGCGGCAGGCCCAACTGGCCATCTTCAACCCAGAGGTGCCACGATTCGAGACCTTCTCGACCGAGACGTCTCGAGTGCTCACCGTCGATCTCCACACCGGCTATCCATGGTCGCCAGACGACAGCGGCAGCCACCCCGGTACTCCAGGACAGGAGCACCTCGCGGAGCGCATCTTCGCCGTGCTGCACAACAGTCGACTCCTGGCAGACGGCCCCCTTGGTCAACCCAAGGTGGACGCGATGACGAACACGGTGAGTCGTGGTGCCCGCAACGTCGACATCGAGATCTCGGGTCAAAACCTATTTGCCGGCTTCACCGTCGATGCAGGACCGGATGTCCATCTGGTCCGCACGACGTGGGACAACAACGTCCCCTGGCTCGCCGAGGGTTCGATGACCCTGGACATCGACCTCTGGGCCGAGCCCGGCGACCGGGACCTCGTCGTCACCAACCCCGACGGTGACTCGACCACATGCGTGGCCTGTCTCACCATCTCGACGACGCAGGTCGCACCCCCGCTCCGCGTCATGGTGGTCGGAGACGAGGTAGCGTCTGGTAGGCGTTGGACGGCCGCCGAAGAACCGCCGTTCAGAGGCCCTCTCTACGATCTGATCTCAGGCGAAGTGCCGGTGGAGTTCGTGGGCAGCCAGCACGGCGTGGGCAGCATGAGCGAACAGGCAGTGCCCATCGCACCGATGTCCGACCTCGACCACGAGGGACGCGAGCTGTGGCATATCGAGCACCTGCTGTTCGGCAACTCGGGACAACCAGGCGAGGGCACACTCGAGGAATGGCTCGACGCAGCGAACCCGGACTTGGTCGTGGTCGTTGCCGGACACCAGGACGCACGTGGTTCTCAGAACGAAGCCAATGTGATCGCCGAACTTCGCCTGGTGGTCGACGAGATTCGGGACCACAATCCGGCTGCGAACATCGTCGTGACCAATGTGGTGCGACACGCCATGCCGGGCAGTCCGATCGACGACGAGATGGTTGCCTATAACAGCTACTTCGCGGCGAACAAGGACCTGGCATTCCTCGACACCCCGACATCCAAGATCACGACCGCTGACATCAGCGGCGCAGATGTCGGCACCTCTACGTACCCAAGTGCGTCGGGACACAGCCACATCGCAACACAAATCTTCAACGCAGCGTCGAGCGGCGGGATGCTGGTCACCCCACCGCAGCCACCGGGACCTGTCACTGGGGCGGCGGCAACCGGCGGCGCCGGCCAGGTGACCGTTCAGTGGTCCGGCTTCGAGACCGCCCCATGGGTCGGGGCACTGACTGGGTACTCGATCACCCTGAGCCCAGGCGGCGCGTCCGCATCGGTCAACGGCAGCAGCACCGCCGTGACATTCGAGGACCTGGACCCCGACACCACCTACACCGCGGCGATTGTGGCCCAGAACGCCTATGGGAGCGGACCGGTGGTTGCGACGTCGGCCACAACGTCGTCGGTGCCGGGTGCCCCGTCGAATGTTGCTGGTGTTGCGGGTGATGGTCAGGTGACTGTTAGTTGGGATGCGCCTGGTGATGAT
>JAYPWI010000001.1:199204-212875 GCA_038135065.1 Acidimicrobiales bacterium | reverse complement strand
GTCTAGTAGTCCTCTCGATATCCGTAAAGTGCACCTAACACCCAAACTCTAGGTGTCGTCGGCGCCGACGAGCAGTGCCGCTCGCCCGGCGTAGGCGACGGTGGGAGGACCGCAGTACACGGCGGTCACGAGATCACCGACCCGATGAGTGGGCGCAGCCCCCACTCGGGCCTTGACCGCCAGTTCGCCGACACGGATGCGGTAGACGGTGTCGTGCCCGTAGAACTCGACGGCTTCGACGATGCCACCATCGCCGGCCTCCACGACAATGTGCTCTGGCCTCACGAGAACGACGTCCCCATTCGGCGACTGCGGCGCCAGCGGGATATCCCCGAGTGGTGTCGCAACGACAGCCGAGGACCCGCCACGCGATACCGACACGAGGTTGGCCTCACCCACGAATCCGGCGACCCAGGGGTCAGCCGGTCGCGCGTAGACGACAGCGGGGTCGTCCTGCTGCAACACCCGACCATCTCGCATGACAGCGACCTGATCGCCGAGCACGAAGGCTTCGTCCTGATCATGGGTCACGATGATGCTGGTGATGCCCAACTCGGCCAACAGCTGCTTGATCTGTGAGCGCAGCTCGACGCGCAACCCCGCATCGAGGCTGGCGAACGGCTCGTCGAACAGCAGCACTGCCGGCTCGGGGGCGAGGGCCCTGGCCACTGCGACCCGCTGCCGCTGCCCTCCGGACAACTGCGAAGGTCGCCGATCCCCGAGGTCATTGAGCCCGACCATCTCGAGGGCTGCGGTCACCCGATCGGGATCGGCCCGACGACCGAGCCCGAACGCGACGTTCGCCCGGACTGAGAGATGGGGGAAGAGAGCACCGTCCTGGAACACCATGCCAACCCGCCGACGCTCGGGCCGGACGAAGACACCGTCCCCGACTACCTCGGCGTCCCCGATGCGCACGGAACCCCTCGCCGGTCGCTCCAGCCCGGCGATGACCCGCAGGAGCGTTGTCTTGCCGCACCCACTGGGACCGAGCAACACCAGGGTCGAGCCTTGCTCCGCGACCACCGACACACCTGCCAACACGGGACCATGACCGTACGAGTGGTCGATCCCCGACACCGTGACCTCCACGGAGTCGACGGCGGACAGCGCAGACATGTGTTCAGCATGCCTCACAGTTGCTGATCGGCCAACCTGGCGACATCCGGGCCATAGCCGCAACCTCACGAGCACTACCCTCTCGCCTATGACGTTGCATTGGCAGGGAACCGGAATCGAAGTCCACAAGGTGGTCGTCGGTCCGTACGAGAACAACGTGTTCACCATCCGGTGCACCGAGACGGGCGATGCCGTTCTCATCGACGCGGCCAACGAGCACGAGCAGCTCCTCGAGCTGTGCCAGAGCCTGGGTGTGCGAACCGTCGTGGAGACGCACGGCCACTGGGACCACATCCAAGCCATCCCGGCCATCCGGGATGCGGGTTACGAGGTCGGGGTCACCGCCGAGGATGCGGCCATGCTGCCCAGCTACGACTACATCCTCGAGGACGAGTCGGTGATCGAGGTGGGGCGCCTCCGCATCCACACCATCCACAATCCGGGGCATACCCCTGGGTCGATGAGCTTCCACGTCGAGGGCACACCGCTGCTGTTCACCGGGGACACCCTCTTTCCCGGTGGCCCCGGAGCGACCGGTTTCGAGGGCGGCGACTTCGCGACCATCATCCGGTCGATCGAGGACCGCATGTTCTCCAAGTTCGACGGTGACACCATCGTCCTGCCCGGGCACGGCGACGACACGACGATCGGCGCAGAGCGACCCCACCTCCAGGAGTGGGTCGACCGCGGCTGGTGACCGAGCCAACCCACCCCCTGGCCGCGGACGACCGACCGTTCGATCACACCCCGGTGACCACGGCCGAGCTGCCGGCAACCCCCACCAGGGACCGCAACATCGGGGCCACCGCCTGGGGTGACGCACCCAGGACCCTCCTCGAACTCGGGCGAGGCTTGGCGGGGACCCCCGAGGCAGCGTTCAAGCGGCGGATTTTCGGGTGGCTGCTCTGGCGGGCCGGACCGACCCGAGGCCCGTGTCGGTACCTGGCCATCGACCCGAGCGATCTGTCCCGGACGGTGACCTTCGAAATCTTCACCGGGGGCGAAGCGTCGGGCCACGGACCTGACGGCGTGGTCCACGACAGGTTCCGATCATGGAAGGAGAGCCTGCGCGCCCATCCGATCGGCTGACCCGATCTGGGACGAAGCAACGCCGGATTAGGTTGGATCCATGGCTTCGCTCTCCCTTGCCGATCTGCAACACGCCGTCGAGGCAGGCGCCGTTGACACGGTGATGGTGGCCTTCACCGACCACTACGGGCGCCTCATGGGCAAGCGCCTGGATGCTGCGTTCTTCCTCTCGGACCCACACGGCACCCACGCCTGTGACTACCTCCTCACGGTGGACATGGAGATGGAACCGGTGGAGGGCTTTGCGTTCGCCAACTGGTCAGGCGGGTACGGCGACGTCCACCTCACTCCTGACCTGGGAACCCTCCGCTTGATTCCCTGGCTCGAGGGCACCGCTGCGGTGATGTGCGATGTCGAGCACGAGGACCCCGGAAACGTGGTGGCGCCCGTCGAGGTCGCACCTCGGACGGTCCTGCGGCGACAGGTCGAACGGCTGGCCGAGCTCGGCTTCGAGGCCCAGGCGGCCAGCGAACTCGAGTACTACCTCTACCGCACGAGCTATCGGGAGGGAGCTGCCAGGGGCTACGGCGATCTCGAACCGGCCGGCTGGTACATCGAGGACTACAACCTCCTCCAGGGATCGAGGACCGAGGACCTCCACCGGGCCATCCGCCGCCATCTGTCGGCCGCCGGCATTCCGGTCGAGTCCACCAAGGGGGAGTTCGGCCTCGGTCAGCACGAGATCAACATCGGGTACTGCGACGTGCTGGAGATGGCCGACCGCCACGTGCTGTTGAAACAGTGCGTCAAGGAGGTCTGCGACCAGGCCGGGGCATCGGCCACCTTCATGGCCAAGCCCCACGCCGACCAAGCCGGATCGTCATCCCACCTCCATCTCTCGCTGTGGCGGGATGGGGAGAACGCGTTCGCCGGCACCACCACCCGTGACGGATTGCAGGTGAGCGGCACCTTCCAGTCGTTCCTGGCCGGCTGGATTCACCATGCATCGGAGCTGATGCCCTTCATGGCCCCGACCGTCAACTCCTACAAGCGCTACCAGTCTCAGAGCTGGGCGCCGACCACTCTGGCCTGGTCGCCCGACAACCGGACGGCCGGGTTCCGGGTGGTCGGCCGGGATCGCTCGCTGCGCATCGAATGCCGCCTTCCCGGGGCTGACACCAATCCCTACCTCGCCTACGCGGCCGCATTGGCCGCGGGGATCGACGGCCTCCAGCGCAGCCTCACTCCCCCATCGGCGGTGGGCGGAGATGCCTATGCATCCGCTGATCTGCCCACCGTGCCCACCTCACTCGGCGCAGCCGTCTCCCTGCTCGAGGAGGGCACGCTGGCCCGTGCCGCCTTCGGTGACGATGTGGTCGAGCACTACCTCCACCATTGGCGGACCGAGGTGGCCGCCTACGAGCGAGCGGTCACGGACTGGGAGCGCATCCGCTACTTCGAACGGATCTGAACCTAGGCCCCGACCGCAGGAAGACGGTCGACGAGATGGGTCGCCTGCTCCCAACCGTGGGCAAGTTCTAGGACCCGACGATCGGCCCGGTGACGGCCGACCAACTGCAGACCGACGGGCAGACCCTCGGGGGTGAACGCCGCTGGAACAGAGATGGCGGGCAGGGTGGTGCAGGTGATGTCCGAGCACACCCGCATCCAGTCGATGTAGGTCTCCATCTCGACGCCGTCGATTTCGGTGATGTACTCCTGCGCATGGGGGAAGGGGGGCACCTGGGTCACCGGGCAGGCGATGAACTCGTAGTCCTGCATGAACGCCGTCACCCGGCGGAACAGGTCGGCCTGCATGCGGGATGCGTTCACGTGGCTGGCCATGGTGGCTTGACGCCCCTGTTCGATGTTCCAGATGACCGTTTCCTTCATCTGGTCGCGGTAGCGATCGAGCAGGGGCCCTGAGTTCATTTCGAACAGCCACGCCCGCTGGCTCTGGAAGATCTCGCGGGCGTTGCCGAAGTCCGGACAGGCCTCCTCGACTGCACAACCGAGGTCCGACAAGATGTCGGGAATCCCGGCCATGGCGGCCCGAATGGCCGGGTCGATCGGCAACCCACCGAGGTCGGGGGCCCAGGCCACCCGCACCCCTCGCAGGTCCACCTCGAGCGACCCGGCGAAAACCTCTGGTCCCTCCGAGATCGACGCGGGCGCCCGATCGTCGGGCCCTGCGATGGCCTGGAGGAACAGGGCGACGTCGGCGACCGTGCGAGCCATGGGCCCGTCGGTGGCCATGGGCGACCAGGCCGCTCCAGAGGTCGACGAGGGCACCCGTCCGGCGCTGGGTCGGAACCCCACGATGTTGCAGAAGGCAGCCGGGTTGCGGAGCGATCCGCCAAGGTCCGAACCGTCGCACAGGGGCAGCATCCTGGTGGCGAGGGCTACGGCTGCCCCACCACTGCTCCCCCCGCAGGTGCGCTCGAGGTCATACGGGTTGCCGGTCACCCCGAACACAGGGTTGAAGGTGTTGGAGCCGGCACCGAACTCGGGTGTGTTGGTCTTGCCCACGGTTACTGCGCCGGCAGCGATCTGCCGCTCGACGATCAGGGCATCGCGATCGGGCACCCAGTCGGCGAAGATGGGAGAACCCAGGGTGGTCCGGATGCCCTTTGTCTCGGCGAGGTCCTTGTGGCCGACAGGCAGGCCGTGCAAGACGCCGAGTTCACCGCCGCGGGCCGCAGCATCGTCGGCCGCTTGCGCCCGTTCCATGGCCAGTTCGGGCACGAGGGTCACCAGCGCATTCACCGCCGGATTGACCTCCTCGATGCGGCGAAGGTGCGCGTCCAGCACCTCCCGGGCGCTGACCTCACGTCGGCCAAGCAGGGTGCGGAGTTCCACAGCAGTGCGGTGAGTCAGTGGCAGGTCGGTCATCACCTGAAGTACAGCAGAGAGCGCCCACCGGTCGCACCGTGAACCGCCCGCGACCGCCCTGGCATACGCTCTGGCCGGCCACCAACGAGACGGAACCCACGTGACCACACCGCCGCCGCAGGACACAGCACCGCGCGCCGTCGAGGACGCCCTGGCTGCGGCGCTGTACGAGGCGGGCACCCGGATCGCCTTCGGTGTGCCCGGGGGCGGGGCGAACCTGGACATGGTCGGCGCCCTCGGGCGAGCCGGCATCACCTTCGTCCTGACCCATGGGGAGAGCGCAGCCTGCATGATGGCCGCCGCCTACGGCCATCTGACCGACTCGGTCGGCGTTGCCGTGGCCACCCGGGGGCCCGGTGCGGCGGCTGCGGTGAACGGGGCAGCCCAGGCCACACTCGACCGACACCCGCTGATCCTGGTCACTGATGCGACGTCCACGACCACCCGTGCCCGGATCACCCATCAATTGATCGACCAGGTCGCCATGCTCGGACCGGTCACCAAGATGAGCGCAGCCTTACACCCCGGCGCCATCGGTCTCGCCGTCGACACGGCCCGGGCCTGGCCCCCGGGCTGTGTCCATTTCGATCAGGACCCAACCGCAGCGAACCCGATCCTCGATCGGAGCGAACCCGCCATGCCGTCGGGTGACCGCGACGCAGTGCGAACGGCCATCGCCACGTCGTCGTTCCCCCTGGTGATCGTCGGCTCGGGGGCGGGCCCCCACTCCCCCGAGATCCGCCGCGCCCTCGAGCGATTGGGGGTGCCCGTTCTCACCACGTACCAGGGCGCTGGCCTGATGGGCGCGACCTCACCTCAGTTCGGTGGACCGTTCACCAACGGCGCAGCAGAGCGCCCCCTGATCGAGCAGGCTGACCTGATCGTGCTCGTCGGCGTCGACATGGTGGAACCCATTGCCGCGCCCTGGTCATACGAGGCGCCGGTGATGGCCCTCAGCCGGGCCTCGACCCAGAGTTCCTACGCCCCCATCGATCACGAGGTCGTGGGTCACCTTCCCGACCTGGTCGAGTACTGCATGGTCGGCGAGCACCGCTGGCCGGCCGATGCAGGAGCCCGTCATCTCGAGTCCGTTCGTCGCCGCATGCGAGACCACGGACACGACAGCTTCGGCCCGATCGAGTTGGTCGACACCGCAGCCGCATGGGCTGCCCGGCAACACGGCATCACCGTCACCGTTGATGCCGGCGCTCACTTTCTGGCCATCATGCCGATCTGGCCGGTGCCAGCGGCCCGTCGTCTGCTGATCTCCAACGGACTGGCCACCATGGGCTACGCAGTGCCAGCCGCCATCGGCGCCGCCCTGGCCCGCCCCGGCGAGCGGGTGGTTGCCCTCACCGGCGACGGCGGGATGGGCATGGTGCTGGCCGAACTGGAGACGATGGCCCGCCTGGACCTGCCCATCACCGTCATCGTGTTCGACGACGCAGCTCTGAGCCTCATCCAAGCGAAACAAGGCCCCGACCACGGTGGCGACGCCGCAGTGCGGTACGGACCCATCTCCTTCGCCGACGTGGCCCGTGCCCACGGCGTGGCCGGTGTCACGGTCAGCAGCGCCGATGACCTGGAACGGGCCCTCACCACTGCACCACGTGGCCCGATGGTCATCGACGCCCACATCGACCCAGCCGCCTATCCGCACCTCCTGGAGATCACCAGGGGCTGAGGTCTGGTAATAACTGGTCACACCATTCACAGGGGGTGCGCCATGGTCACCGTTGCAAGGTTTCTCGATGTCGCTGAGGGGCTACAGCCCAATCAGTTCAGCGTCGGTGGCCACGAGGAGATCACGTCGATCAGCAACCTCGACGACACCTACAAGCAGCTGATGGACAAGCCGTTCGCCTGCGTCATGGCCGTCATGGGTCGCGACGGTCGCCCGAACCTCACCCCGATGTGGTTCGACTACGAGGGTGACAAGGTGCTCATCAACGTGGCCGCCCAGCGACGGAAGACCTCCTGGATCAGGGAGAACCCACAGGTGACGATCCTGATCATGAACCCGGAGAACATGTACCACTGGATGTCGATCAAGGTCACGGTCGAGCGCGAGATCAGCGAGGACGATCCTGCCGAGGGCTCCTGGGTGACCGAGCAGCTCAATCGGATCTGGCAGAAGTACATCCCCGACGGTGGTGACACCTACGGCCTTCGCGATCCCGAGATCGACGAGCGACGCGTCCTCTTCGAGTGCACAGTCGACCGCATCGCCACCTTCGGGGTTCCGGGCTGAGTCGGACACCTCCCTCCACAGCGGGCCGCACGGTCCAGATCGTCGGCGGTTCATTGGGTGGGCTGACCGCGGCGTGCCTGTTGCGCGATGACGGGCACCGCGTCGAGGTGCACGAGCGCAGTCCCCGAGAACTCGAGGAACGAGGGGCCGGGATCGGCTTCCTGCCTGCGACCTGCCGCTACCTCGTGGAGCGGGCCCGGGTCGACCTACCAAGTATCAGCGTGGCCACCGACCACATCCGGTACCTGGGCCGTGACGGCTCGATGGTGCATGCGGCCCAGCATCGCTACCTCTTCAGTTCCTGGAACACCGTCTACCGCTGCCTCCTCGACCACTACCTGAGCAGCGGCGACGCCGCCTACCTCCTCGGTAGCGAGGTGGTGTCGGTCGAGCAGACCGCGGATGCGGTGACCGCCACCTACGCCGATGGCACCGAGCGGACAACCGAGCTGCTGGTGGCAGCCGACGGGATCGGTTCGACGATTCGACGACAGTTCCACCCAGACGTGGCCCCTTCCTACGCGGGCTACGTCGCCTGGCGGGGCACCTGCACCGAGAGCGTTCTCGATCCAGCCATCACCGCCGAACTCGGTGACGCCATCACGTACCACGTCGGCGCCAACAGCCACATCCTCGTGTACCCCATCCCGGCCCAGGACGGCTCGGTGGCCCCGGGGGACCGCCTCATGAACTTCGTGTGGTACCGCAACTACCTCGAGGGGGGCGACGTCGAGGACCTGTTGACCGACCGAGAGGGAACCCGCAGGGAGCTGTCGGTACCCCCAGGGATGGTTGCCGACCATCACGTCCGCGAGATGCAGGCCGTGGCGAACGCCCGCTTGCCGCCCTCACTGAGCGCCGTGGTGGGAGCGACCAGCACCCCGTTCGTCCAGGCCATCTTCGATGTCGAGGTCCCCACCATGGTCAGCGGCCGGGTGTGTCTCATGGGAGATGCCGCGTTCGCCGTCCGGCCTCACGCCGCGGCGGGAACTGCCAAGGCGGCCGACGATGCATGGCAGTTGGCCCATCACCTGGCCGCCGAGCCCGAGGTCGACCGGGCTCTGCGCCACTGGGAGGCTGGTCAGCTCGAGCTCGGTCGGCGTCTGTTGAGGAGAACCCGCGATGTCGGAACCCGATCTCAGGTCACGAACACGTTTGTTCCCGGTAACCCCGACCTGATCTTTGGTCTCCACCGACCAGGGGACTGAACCACCGGGGCAGCGCCCCCGAGGACACGTGGAAACCCCGTCGGCACCTACCATGCCGTCATGTCAGATCGTGACCACCGCACCAACGAGTCCGTCGAGTTGCTCCAGGCAATGATCCGTAACGCCTGTGTCAACGACGGCACTCCCGAGTCTGGGCAGGAGGTTCGCAACAGCGACCTGCTGTGCACGGTGGTCGAGGGACCCGGGGTTGACATCGAAACCTTCGAACCGACACCGGGTAGGCGCTCCATGGTGGCCCGCATCGAGGGATCGGACCCCCAAGCCCCCTCCCTGTGTCTGATGGGCCACACCGACGTCGTACCCGTGAACCCCAGTGGGTGGTCACGTGATCCCTTCGGTGGGGAGTTGATCGACGGCGAGGTATGGGGACGCGGGGCCGTCGACATGCTCAACCTCACCTCGTCGATGGCGGTCGCCTTCCGCCACCTCGCCGACTCGGGCTTCCGTCCCCGAGGCGACCTGATCTTCTTCGGGGTCGCCGACGAGGAATCAGGGTCTGCCCATGGCGCCCAGTGGATGGCCGACCATCACCCCGACGCGATCCGGGCCGACTACGTGCTCACCGAGAACGGCGGTCTGCACTCCTCGGCTCCCTCGGGCCATGTCGTGGGCATGAACGTCGGCGAGAAGGGGGTTGCCTGGCGGCGCCTGCGGATCAAGGGAACCCCGGGCCACGGGTCCCGTCCGTTCCGCTCCGACAACGCCCTGGTCACCGCCGCCGCCGTCGTGCAACGGTTGAGCGACTATCGACCCCCACCCCAGTTCCATGAACTGTGGCGCAACCAGGTGGCCGGTATGGACCTCGACGACGAGACCCGGGCCATTCTCCTGGATCCGCACAAGATCGAGGACTACCTCGATGCCCATCCGAGCAGCCCCGCGGCAGGCCACTTCTACAGCTGCACCCACACCACCTTCTCTCCCAACGTGGTGGGAGCCGAGCACGGGATGAAGACGAACGTCATCCCCGACCAGATCGACATCAACGTCGACATCCGGACCCTTCCCGGCGAAGGCACCGCCGAGGTGCAGGCCCACCTCGATCAGGCCCTCGGTGACCTGGCCGGGCGGGTCGACGTGGAGATCATCATGAATGACCCGGCCTCGATCAGCCGGGTGGACACGCCCCTCTGGGACACCCTGCAACGTGCGGTGAGCCGACCCTTCCCCGATGCTCGCCTCGACCCTCAACTCATCGTCGGCTTCACCGACGCTCGGGTGTACCGCAACATGGGAGCCATCGCCTACGGGGCCGGTTTGTTCAATCCCGATCTCGCCGCAGCCGACTTCGGCAGTCGGTTCCATGGCAACGACGAGCGCATCGACGTCGAGTCGATGGCCTTGACCACCCAACTGTGGATCGACGTCGTGGAACACCTCTGGGATTGACCCTCCCGAGGCCGCTGTTCGTGCCGCCGATTTCCACTACCCGCGTAGTGCAAACCCAACTATCTGGCCAATACACTTCGTGCCTATGGCGCCTCCCCCACTCCTCGACATCGAGTCCCTCGAGGTCCGCGCGGTCGAAGGTCCCCCGATCCTCCGGGGGGTCGATCTCCTGATACAACCCGGCGAGATCCACGCCATCATGGGCCCCAATGGATCAGGAAAATCGACCCTGGCCACGACGATCATGGGGTCGCCCGAATACGAGGTGACCGACGGGACGATCCGGCTCAGGGGTGACGACATCACGACCTGGGATCCCGACGTGAGGGCCAAGGCCGGTGTCTTCCTTGCCTTTCAGTACCCGCAGGAGATTTCCGGCGTATCGGTTCGAAACTTCCTCCGGCAGGCCATCTCGGCCCGCAAGGGCGAAGAAGTGTCGACGATCGAGGTCTACATGGCGATGCAGGAATGCATGAAGCGCCTCGAGATGGACCCCTCCTTCATGGACCGGTACCTCAACGAAGGGTTCTCCGGAGGAGAGAAGAAGCGGAACGAGATCCTGCAGTTGGCCATGCTCGAGCCCGACCTAGCCCTGCTCGACGAGACCGATTCGGGTCTTGACGTCGATGCGCTGAAGATCGTGGCTCGAGGCGTCCGAGAAGTGAAGGCCGATCGTCCCGAGATGGGTGTACTCCTCATCACCCACTACCAACGCCTGCTCGACGAGTTGGCACCCGACCGTATCCACGTGATGGTCGATGGCCGCATCGTTACATCCGGCGGCATGGAACTCGCAGCCGAACTCGAAGCAAACGGCTACGAGAGGTTCGAGTCGTGAGCCTGCCCGTCGACATCAAGCGGCGATTTCCGCTACTGCAACGAGAGGTCCACGGAACGCCCATCGTGTACCTCGACTCAGCAGCATCGTCGCAGAAGCCCGACTGTGTCCTCGATGCCATGGACACCTACTACCGGACGATCAATGCGAACGTCCACCGCGGTGCCTACGAGATCGCAGCGCAGGCCACCGACGCGATGGAACGGGCCCGATCGCTCGTTGCGACATTCATTGGCGCACCGTCCCCGTCCGAGGTCATCTTCACGAAGAACGCAACAGAGGCCCTCAACCTGGTCGCTCGCTCCTGGGGTGGAACGAACCTCGGCCCCGGTGACGCCATCCTCCTCACCGAGATGGAGCATCACGCCAACATCGTTCCCTGGCAGATCATGTCCGCCGAGCGGGGCTTCGAGATCCGGTGGATCCCTCTCGACGGACAGGGAGGCCTAGACCTCGATGGGCTGGAACGCCTCCTGGACGGCGTGAAGGCAGTGTCGCTCACGGCGATGAGCAATGTGCTCGGCACGCTCAACCCGGTGCGGCGCATCGCCGATGCAGCGCACGCCCATGGTGCCGTCGTCGTCGTCGACGGCAGCCAGTACGTGCCTCACCTTCCCACCTCGGTCGAGGACCTCGGAGCCGACTTCCTGGCCTTTACAGGCCACAAGATGTGTGGGCCGACCGGCATCGGCGTCTTGTGGGGCAAAGCCGAACTCCTGGATTCGATGCCCCCCTTCCTCGGCGGGGGCGAGATGATCCTCGACGTCCGCAAGGATGGCTTCACTGCCAACGAACTCCCCCACAAGTTCGAGGCGGGAACACCACCAATCGCCGAGATCATCGGGCTCGGCGCGGCGGTGGAGTTCCTCGACGGCCTCGGCATGGACAATGTCCGTCAGCACGAAGTCGAGTTGACCGCATACGCCATGCGCTCCCTCACTGAACGCTACGGCGACGACTTGACCATCCACGGTCCGTCTGAGCCTGCCGCCCGCGGCGGGGTACTTTCCCTGGCGTTCCGTGACGTGCACCCTCACGACCTTTCCCAAGTCCTCGACCAGCGGGGGGTGTGTGTGCGGGCCGGCCATCACTGCGCAAAACCGCTCATGCGCGAACTCGGGGTCGGGGCGACGGCTCGGGCCTCGCTGTACATCTACAACGACGAAACCGACATCGACGTTCTGGCGGAAGCCCTGGCCGACGCCGGCGACCTCTTCTCCTTCTGAACCCTGGAGCCCCTGTGCCTGGCCTCGAAGACCTCTACCGGGAGATCATCCTCGACCACTATCGCAACCCGCGTAATCGTGGCGAGTTGCCTTCACCGCCTGCCCAACGGAGCGAGGGTTTCAATCCGTTGTGCGGTGACGAGGTCGTGGTCACCTACGAACTTACTGATGGGGTCGTGACCGATCTCCGCATCGGCGGCCAAGGGTGCAGCATCAGCCAAGCATCGGCTTCCATGATGTCGCACGCCGTGAAGGGCAAAACGGTGAGCGAGATCCGGGACCTCACCCGTTCGTTCAAGGCGATGATGTCCATCCACGAGGAGTCGCTCGGCGGAGAAACTTCCGAGGCAGCCCTGGACACCCAACTGGGCGACCTCGAGGCGCTGCGTGGAGTGGTGAAGTTCCCAGTACGCATCAAATGCGCCACCCTGTCGTGGAACACGCTCCTCGGGTCGCTCGACGAACAGCCCAGCTGAGCCCCTCGCTCACCATCGATGACCAGGCGGGACGCCTGTCACGAACTCCTTGATACGTCGACTTGTTGCTGCGGATGTCCCCAACGGCAACTCGTTCGGGGCGAAAAATCCGACCTCGGCGATCTCGGCCGATGAACGGCTACCCACCTCCCAGTCGGAGATCACGAACACCACGATGTGGTCACTCTTGTGTTCGGAGAACGACGAGTAGACGCCGTGGACCCGCTGGGGGGTCTCCGGCAAGCCGATTCCCGTTTCCTCCCCCACCTCTCGGCGCACTGCGTCGACCAGCGACTCACCGACCTTTACGCTGCCCCCGGGGAGGAACCAGCCGTCACGATACGTGTGACGCACCAGGCAGACCCGATCCTCTCCGTCGATGATCAACGCCCGCACGCCCACGGTGAGCCTGGCCCGGCGGAGGCGAGACCAAAGCCGGTAGAGGCGATACAGGAGGGGCCGCACGAGGCCACCTTAGAACCTCTCGCCGTAAACCGGCATTGCCACAACCGCTTATCCACCAGGTGCCCTGGACGACGAGATCCCCGACCCAGGTGCACGAGGAGGCCCGGTCATGTTGCATTCTCACCTGTCGACTGAAGCCCCGGCGTTCGCCGAGCGCCGCCGGGGGTACGACCCCGACGCAGTGGATCGCTACCTACACGCCCTGCAGATCCAATTGTTCGACGCCAACGAGCGGGCGGCCGAAGCGGAAAGCCGCTTACAGGCGGCACACGCCGACATCCCGGTCGAAAGCGAGTCCGCCTCCACACTGCGGGCGGCGAAGCGAGCGGCCGACGACACCATCAGCGAGGCTCGAGAGCGGGCCTCGAGCGCCATGGCCGAGGCCAGGGACCGGGCTCGACGAATCCTCGAAGAGGCCGAAGCGCGGATGAACCATGCCCGCAAGGTCGGCGACAAGATCGAACAGATGAAGGCAGAGACAGCGACCTACGTGGAGCGAGCTGAACGCCATGTCAAGGAATCGCGCGAAGCAGCCGACAATGAGATCGCCCTGCTCCTCGAGGAAGCCAAGCGCCGGACCATCGAGGCCACAACGGCAGCAGAACAAGCCGCAGCCGCCACTCGGGCCGAGGCAGCCGCCGAGGCTGAGGAGCTGCGAACCACCGCACGCGCTGAGACCGAGGAAATGCGCAGCGCGATCAAGCGGGCCGAGACACAGATCCTGACCAGCGCCAAGGCCGAAGCGGACCAGCTCGTC
>JAYPWI010000001.1:181103-199104 GCA_038135065.1 Acidimicrobiales bacterium | reverse complement strand
GCGGGCCGAGACACAGATCCTGACCAGCGCCAAGGCCGAAGCGGACCAGCTCGTCAGCACCGCCCAAGCCGAAGCAGACCAGCTCGTCAGCACCGCCCAAGCCGAAGCAGACCAGCGGGCAAATCTTGCCGAGGCATCGGCCCTGGAATTGATGACGTCCACCCGCGAATCGGCCGACGAACTCATGGCCAGCGCCGAGCAGCAGGCCAGCAGAATCCTCGACACTGCGTCACGCAAGGCAGAGGCGACGGTCGCAACGGCTCGTCGAGACGCAGTTGCAGAGGCCGATCGCATTCGGTCCGAATTCAGACTCGAGCTCGATCAACTGGAAGCTGATCGCGAAGAAATCGAAACGGCCATCGAGGTTCGCAATGACATCGTCGCCGAACAGCGAGCATCGATGGGTGCCATGATCGACGCCCTGAAGATTCTCATCGAGCAGGACGTCACGATCGATCTGAGCCACGCATCCGCCGAACCAGCAGGCTCACCCGCTCTCGCCTGAGCGCATCGGCGGTTGCCCCGATCAGCGACCCTCCAGAGGGTCAGCGAAGGGATCGTCGGCATCGCTCGAGCTTCCCAAACCCAAGCCGCCGATCGAGACGGCGACTCCGCCCTGATCACTACCTCGCTGATACGCGGCATACCCGGACTCCTCGAGCGTGACGGCAAGCTCGGGCCCCCCGCTCTCGACGATTCGGCCGTCCACCAGGACGTGCACCTGATCGGGGCGTAGGTAGTCGAGCAATCGGTGGTAGTGGGTAATTGCCAGAACGCCCAGACCGCTGTCGGTCAAGCCTTCGATCCGTTCGGCACAATCCCGCAAGGCATCGATGTCCAGACCGGAGTCGAGTTCGTCGAGGATGGCGATCGTTGGCTCCAGGACGGCCAGTTGGGCCGTCTCGTTACGCTTCTTCTCCCCACCGGACAGGTCGACGTTGAGCGGCCGATCCAACAACTCGGACCGAAGGCCGATCCGGGAGGCCTCGTCGGCCAGCCGACCTACGAGCCCTGCAGTGTCACGGGACCTGCTGACCAACGCAAGGTTGAGGGTGTCGATCAGCGATACACCCGGCACTTCGGTGGGGTACTGCATGGCCAGGAACAGGCCGGCCTGGGCTCGTTGCCAAGGGGCAAGCGCCAAGAGGTCGACGTCGTCGAGGCGGATCGACCCCCCCGTCACTTGGTAGCCGGGATGGCCCATGATCACGTAGCTGAGCGTGCTCTTGCCGGACCCGTTCGGGCCCATCACCGCATGGACCTCACCACTGGAAATCTCGAGATCGATACCGTGCAGGATCGTCCGACCCTCCACAGAAGCCTCGAGCCCTTCGATTCGCAGGGTGCTCACGGTATGTCGACCTCCACCTGGCCATCCTTCACCACGACCGGGTACACGGGCACCGGTCGGGTGGCCGGGAACACGTCCGGCTTCCCGGTCTCGAGGTTGAAGCGAGACGCGTGCTTGGGACACTCGATGCTGCAGTGCTCGGGCCACACCTGGCCCTCGGCGAGTGAGTAGTTGGCATGGCTACACCGGTCACCGATCGCATGGAACGTGTCACCGATCCGAACGACGGCGATGCGATGGCCTTCAACATCGAACCGACGGGCCTCACCGTGCGCGAGCGCCTCGACAGAGCAGACGGTCACCGAAGTCATGACAAGGCCCCCTCGAGTTCAGCGATCGACAGCAACTCGCTGATGCGATCGGCGGCGCTACGTCCGACCTCGGGTTCAGGAAGTCGTTCGAGCACTTCAGCGAAGAAGCCCTTGACGACCAGTGCCTCTGCCAACTGGGCCGGCACTCCACGAGACTCGAGGTAGAACTGCTGGTCCGCATCGACCGGACCCACCGCCGAAGCGTGGCTACAGGTCACGTCGTTGTTCTCGATCTCGAGGTTGGGAACCGACTCGGCCCATGCCTGGTCGGACAGCTTCAAATTGCGGTTCGTCTGGTACGCAGCAACATGGTGGGCGTCGGGCTCGATACGGATCATCCCCGTATAAATCGCCCGACTCCGATCATCAACGGCGCCCTTGAACAGAAGGTTCGACGTGGTGTGGGGAGCTACGTGCTGTTGGAAGGTGCGGAAGTCGAGCTGAGCATCGCCACGGCCGAAATAGACGGCATTGATGTCCCCAGTGGATCCAGGACCGACCATCCGCGTGTCGATGCGCGCCCGGGCATAGCCGCCGCCGAGGGCGACCTGCGACGCCACGAGATGTGCGTCCCGGTCGATGTCGGAGCGCTGCGAGGCAATCTGCCAGACCCGCGGACCGAGTTCCTGCACCGTCAGGTGTCGAACCCGGGCCGCTCGACCGACTGCCAACTCGGTCACAGGACAGATCAATGCCTCCACGTCATCACTCTGATGATGCTCGAGGACCGTGAACTCGCTGTTCTCGCCCGCTGTCACGACCAGCCGCGGGAACACTGCCAGGCCGTCGAGCGTCGTGGTGTGCTGCACGACCACCGGGCCGTCGAGGACCACATTGGGGGCGACCCGAACCCATATCGGCGCCGAACACAGCGCGAGGTTGTAGTCGGCGAAGACATCAACAGCCTCCCCCATCACCGAAGAGACAGCCTGGTCGGCGTCGTCGCCGACCATCACCGACACACGCGCATCGACGATGTCGACCGAGACCAGGTGTCCGTCGCTCAAGGTAACCATGGCGGCTGCCGCTGCCATGGAGTCGCCCAGCAGACCCGGAGCGGGAGGATGCCCCTGACCTGAACTGAGGTTGTAGCGCGAGAGCACGAGGTCGTCGATCGGCGTATAGCGCCACACCTCCTCCTCGAACGAGGGAAGGCCGGCCTCATGGGCTCGTTCCAAGGCATCGCGACGGCGCGCCTGGGCCTCTGCGGATCCACCTAGGGCAACGACCTGATCGAGGGAGAACACGGCCCCGAATTCTACTATCGCTGTAGGGGAAATCCCCCGACGTGCGAACGATCAGCGCTTCCGCTTCTTCTTTCTTTTCGCCGCTCGAGCCTTCTTGGACAAGCGCGGCAGTCTGCCGGTCTTCCGGCGTTGTTCTGCAGCCAAATCCTCGAGGATCTGCGGCCCAGCCGAATTGACGATGTCCTCGGCTTCGTCGAGCAACGCAGCAATAGAGTCGTCCTCGCCCAGGCTCGCCGGTTCGGTTGCGAAGTCGTTCACCCCAAGGCTGCCGTGCTGCCAGCCTGCGTCGAGGCGCCGGGGAGAGTACGACGGGCAATCATCGGGACAGCGCCAAGGCGCCTCTGGGGCCAGATCGAGATTGCACTTCCGAACGGTGTCACCGTTGGGGTAGCTGCGCGATTCGTAATGACGGCAGTTCGTCCGCATCGGCATCGGGTCAGTTTGCCAAATGATCCGGCCCGGGCCTCACTCAGCAGCTAGGTCTGCCATAGCGTCGATGGCGGCGGCCACCGCAAGGACTCGCCTCGCCTCGTCGACGTGCAGGTTCTCGATCATCTTGCCGTCCACTGTGAGCACTCCACGGCCATCGGCTTGGGCCGCCTCGAACTCGGCAATGACCCGCCGATGGAAGTCCAACTCGTCCAGGCTGGGAGAGAACGCGTCGTTGCAGGGACCGACCTGGCTCGGGTGGATGAGCGTCTTACCATCGAATCCCATGGCTGAGCCCTGAGCGCACTGCTCGGCAAAGCCGGGCTCATCGGCGATGTCGTTGTACACCCCGTCGAAGATGCTGATGCCTGCATCCCGAGCCGACAACAGGCACATGGCCAGGTACGGGGTGAGAGCGGCCCGATCGGCTGTGAGCGTCGCCCGCAGTTCTTTGGCCATGTCGTTCGTCCCCATCACCAAGGCACGAACCCGCGGGTGGTGCGCGATCGCGTTCACGTTGAGGAGTCCACTCGGTGTCTCGACCATGGCCCAGATCCCCGTGTCGGGAGGAGCTCCCCCGTCGTCGAGCAGGCGCGCCACCTCGTCGAGGTAGGCAGCCCCCCCGACCTTGGGAATCACCACTGCGCTCGGAGCAACCGCAGCTGCTGCGGTGACATCATCCCTGCCCCACGGCGTGTCCAAGCCATTGCAACGAATGGTGACCTCGCGCATGCCATAGGAACCCGAGGCAGCCGCCGCACAAGCCTGCTCCCGGGCGGCTTGTTTCGCATCGGGGGCCACCGCATCCTCGAGGTCGAAGATCAGAGCATCAGCGGCGATGGTCCGGGCCTTCTCGAGCGCTCGCGCATTGGCCGCCGGCATGTACAGCACGCTGCGACGGGGGCGATAGTCGGTCATTGTGAACTCCTCGCTAGCGGAGAGGCCCGATCGGCATGCGATCGGGGGAAGCGCCTCGGTTCATATCTCGTACAGGGCGGCCAGGTCCGGGTCACGGGCCGCCAGATCCTCAGCCAAGGCAAGCACCACCTTGCATTGCTTGACCGAGGCATCGTCCTCCATCTTGCCGTCGAGCATCAAGGCCCCGGTACCGTCGCCCATGGCTTCCACGACCCGACGGGCGTGTGCCACCTCCGCCGGATCGGGCGAGAACACCCGCTTGGCGATGTCGATCTGGGAGGGGTGCAGGCTCCAAGCCCCGACGCAGCCGAGGAGGTAGGCATTACGGAATTGGTCCTCACAGGCCACCCCGTCGCCGATGTCTCCGAAAGGCCCGTAGTAGGGAAGGATGCCGTTCATCACACAGGCATCCACCATGCGAGCAAGGGTGTAGTGCCAGAGGTCCTGTTGGTACACGGCCCTCGAAGCATCGCTGTCCCCAGGGTCAGGGTCTTGCCGCACGAGGTACCCCGGGTGCCCGCCGCCGACCCGAGTGGTCTTCATCCGTCGGTTGGCTGCGAGATCAGCCGGACCCAGCGAGATCCCCTGCATTCGAGGACTCGCTGCGCAGATCTCTTCGACCCGAGCCACGCCAGCGGCCGTCTCGAGGATCGCGTGGACCAACAGCGGCTCCCGGCGGCCCACCTTTGCCTCCAGCTGCGCCAGCAGTCGATCCACATAGTGGATGTCCTCGGGGCCCTCCACCTTGGGCACCATGATCACGTCCAGGGCATCACCGCATTGGGTCACGGCAGCAATCAGGTCATCCAGTCCCCACGGCGAGTCGAGGCTGTTCACCCGCACCCACAGTTGGGTGTCCGAACGGTCCCAGGAGGCGCAGACCTCGACGAGGCCGGCACGGGCTGCCTCTTTGTCCGATGCCGGCACCCCGTCCTCGAGGTTCGCCAGCAGCACATCGACCTGCTCGGCCATCGAGGACACCTTCGACCGCATCTTCTCGTTCGAAGCCGGGAAGAAATGGATCATCCGGGACGGACGGAACGGGACCTCGTGTACGGGTTGTGGTGCGCCAACGGCGAGGGGCGCGTAGAAGGAGCGGGGGCTGCGCATGAGGGGGAACTCCACAGTCGATTCGGCTCGACCACGCTAGCCAGCTTCGGCTCGGCCGACGACCCGATGCTCGGGCCCGATCAGCCGATCGACCCCTCCATCTGGAGCTCGATCAGCCTGCTCCACTCCACTGCGTATTCCATGGGCAGTGTCCGGGTGACGGGTTCGATGAACCCGTTGACCACCATCCCCATCGCCTGCTCCTCGGACAACCCCCGGCTCATCAGGTAGAACAGTTGCTCGTCAGCCACCCGCGAGACGGTCGCCTCGTGCCCGATCTGGGCATCGCGCGACCCGATCTCCTGATACGGATAGGTGTCCGAGCGACTGATCTCATCGAGGAGGAGTGCATCGCACTGCACGTGGCTCTTACAACCCTCCATGCCGTCCTCCACCCGAACGAGTCCCCGATAGGTGGTTCGGCCACCATCCTTGCTGATGGACTTCGAGACGATCTTCGATGTGGTCTCGGGTGCGGCATGGACCATCTTCGCACCTGCATCCTGATGCTGACCAGCGCCTGCGTAGGCGACGGACAGCACCTCTCCCGACGCCTTGGGACCCATCAGGTACACGGCTGGGTACTTCATGGTGAGCCGAGAACCGATGTTGCCGTCGATCCATTCCACGTGGGCCTCGTCGTACGCCGCCGCCCGCTTGGTCACCAGGTTGAACACATTGTTGGACCAGTTCTGAATGGTGGTGTAGGTGATCCGTCCACCAGGCAGGGCGACGAGCTCCACCACGGCTGAGTGCAAGGAGTCGGACGAATACACAGGGGCCGAACATCCCTCGATGTAGTGAACGGTCGCCCCTTCGTCGGCGATGATGAGGGTCCGTTCGAACTGCCCCATGTTCTCGGCGTTGATCCGGAAGTAGGCCTGGAGCGGCATCTCGACCTCAACCCCGGGTGGCACGTAGATGAACGAGCCACCGGACCACACCGCCGAGTTGAGAGCAGAGAACTTGTTGTCCCCCGGCGGGATGATGGTGCCGAAGTATCGCTGGACGACCTCGGGCTGCTCGCGCACCGCGGAATCCATGTCCATGAAGAGCACACCCTGGGCCTCGAGGTCCTCGCGGTTGCGGTGGTACACCACCTCGGACTCGTACTGGGCGGTGACTCCGGCGAGGTACTTGCGCTCAGCTTCCGGGATGCCCAGCTTCTCGTAGGTGTCCTTCACCGACTGAGGGAGTTCCTCCCACGCGTCGACCTGACCCTCGGTGGGCTTGATGTAGTAGTAGATGTCGTCGAAGTAGATCTCCGACATGTCGCCACCCCAGTTGGGCATGGGCTTGGACTTGAAGATCTCGTAGCTGCGGAGCCGGAAGTCGAGCATCCACTCCGGTTCCTTCTTGAGCGACGACATCTCCCGGATGATGTCTTCGTTCAAGCCCTTTTGCGGCTTGTAGACATAGTCCTCTTCGTCGCTCCACCCCAGCTTGTACTTGCCGAGGTCGATCCCGATGTTGGCGTCGGTGTCGGTCACGGAGACTCCCGGGGGTTAGGCGGCCACGTGGCCGAGCTAATTAGCACTACCACGATAGTGGGAATTGCACCCACCAGCACCGTGGCACCTGGCACCTGCAGATCAGCCGACCAGGGCGGGGGCCAGCTCCCGCCATCCGTCGAGAACGTCGGCCTCGCTCTCAGTCAGCACCTGGACGCAGACGTGGTCGGCACCGGCGTCGAGGTGATCCTGGACCCGCTGCCTTGCCTGCTCCACACCGCCCCACGCCACGATGGCGTCGACCACCCGATCACTCGCCCCATCGGTGAGTTCGTCCGGATCGAACCCCATACGCACGAGGTTGTTCGCGTAATTCGGCAGCCCGAGATAGATCTCCATGTGGGTTCGTGCGATGGCCCGAGCCTTCCCGGGATCCGCCTCGAGGACCACCATCTGCTCGGGATACAGCAGGGCATCGGGCCCCATGGTCTCCCGGGCGAGGGCGGTGTGTTCCACCGGCACGAAGTAGGGATGGGCCCCCTGGGTTGCCGTGGCCGCCAACTCCAGCATCTTTGGACCGAGTGCAGCGAGCACGGTCTCCGGGCGCTCCTTGGGTCCCACAGCCCGGAAGATCGCCTTGTCCATTCGCTCGATGTAATCACGCATGAAGCTGAGCGGCTTGGAGTAGTCGTGCTTACGCACCCAGGACACGAGGGTGTGGTGGCTCACCCCGAGGCCGAGCAGGAAGCGGTTCGGGAATGCCTCTTCGAGGGAACGCTGGGTGTTGGCCATGGTGAGCGGGTCGCGGGCATAGATGTTCGCGATTCCGGTGGCCACCGGAATCCTCGAGGTACCACCCAGGAGCAGGGCAGCCGTCACGAAGGGGTCACGACCCACTGTCTCGGGAATCCACATCGCCCCGTACCCGAGTTCTTCGGCCTCGGCCACCCACTCTGCGGCCTGGCTGGACGGCATGCGGTCCAGGGCCCCGGTCCACAGGCCGACCCGGCCGAGTTCGATCTGAGCTGTCGTCATGGCCGCCACCGTAGGCCACCGCGTCGGCGCAGGCTCAGTCCACGCGCCGCAGGATCTCGCGGAAGGTCCGACCCCGCTGAATGTAGGTCTCGATGCCATGGAGGATCAGCGGATCGGTGTCGACGCCTTCCCGGATCTTCGCCGGCGTGCCCAACGCCATCGCCCCAGGAGGAACTTCCATGCGACCGGGAACCACCGCACCGGCTCCGACGAGGGCCCGTGACCCGATAACGGCCTCGTGCAGCACGATCGAACCGGTGCCCACCAGGGCGCCGTCGTGCACCGTGCAGCCCTCGAGGTGGGCCAGGTGTCCGATGGTGCAGCGGTCACCGACCACCGTCGGGTAGTCGGCAGTGACGTGGAGCACGGCGTTGTCCTGGATGGAGGTGCCCGACCCGATGGTGATGGTGTTGTCGTCGCCGCGCAGCACGGCCCCCGACCACACGGTGGACTCCGGGCCGATGACGACCCGACCGATGATGACCGCCTCGGGCATCACGAAGGCCGATGGATCGATCTGCGGTTCGTGTTCACCCAGGGCATAGATCGGCATGGTGGGGCAAGCTATCGGGCCACGATCGGTCGGTCGAACCGATACGGTGCCGCGAATGGCCTCCTCCCCGACCCCCGATGCCGTGCCCTTCCCAGTCGCCGAGGAGCGCCCTCACTTCCGAGAGGTACACGGCACCGCCGTAGAGGACCCCTGGTTCTGGTTGCGCGACCGGGAGGACCCTGCGGTGATCGACCTCCTCGACGCCGAGAACAGTGCCACCGATGCGGCCACCGCCCACTTGGCCGACCTGCGCGCCGTGCTCTTCGACGAGATCCGCAGCCGGGTGAACGAGACCGACCAGTCCGTCCCCGTTCCCAAAGGCCCCTGGGACTATCAGACCCGTACCTTCGAAGGGCTCCAGTACCCGGTGCACGTACGTCGCCCCCCGGGCGGGGGCGACGACTCCGAGGGGATCCTGCTCGACGAGAACGCGTTGGCCGAAGGCCACGAGTACTTCGCTCTCGGCGACTTCGCAGTGAGCCCCGATCACCAGCGGATCGCCTACACCACCGACACCGACGGCGACGAGCAATACGACCTCACGGTCGTGGACCTGGCATCGGGCCAGGTGATCGATCACAACCTGAGCGGCCTGGGGTACGGCCTCGCCTGGGCAGCCGACAACGCGACCCTCTTTGCCGTGCTGCTCGATCCTGCGCAGCGTCCCGATCGGGTGGTTCGACACCAGGTCGGAGCAAGCGCAGACGACCTCGTCGTGGTCTTCGCCGAGGAGGACGAGCGCTTCTGGGTCGGCGTCGGCACAACCCGCAGCGAGCGGTTCGTCGTCATCGGCTCGGAATCCAAGACCACGTCGGAGCAGTGGCTGATCGAAACCGCCGACCCCACGATGCCGGCTCGTGTCGTGGCACCGCGGCACGAAGGAGTGGAGTACCGGATCGTCCACCAGAACGATCGACTCCTGATCGTCACGAACCTCGACGCAGTGGACTTCCGGCTCATGGAGGCCCCGGTGGACGATCCGGGTACCGACAACTGGGTCGAACTCATCCCTCATCGACCGGGAACCCGGTTAGAGGGCGTCGATGCCTTCGCCGAGTTCTTGGTGCTGTCCGAGTTGCGGGAGGCCACCCCCCACCTCGAGGTCGTCGACCACAGCGGGACTGCGGTCGAGATAGCCACCCCCGACGAGGTGTACGACATCGGACCCGCTTCGAATGCCGAGTACCACACAGACCGTTTCCGCTTCGGCTACGCCTCGATGGTCACCCCACCATCGGTCATCGACTACGAGGTCGCGACGGGCACCCAGACGGTCCTCAAGCAGCTGGACGTGCTGGGCGACACCGACCTGTCGGTCTACCGCACGGCTCGCCAATGGGCCTCGGCTCCCGATGGCACCCGCGTGCCCATCAGCCTCGTGTGGCGGGCCGATCGAGTGGCTGGGCCCGCCCCATGTCTTCTCTACGGGTACGGCTCCTACGAGGTCGTCATTCCGGCATCGTTCTCCTCGGCCCGCTTGTCACTGCTCGATCGGGGAGTCGTGTTCGCCGTCGCCCACATCCGCGGAGGGGGGGAGCTAGGACGAGGGTGGTACGAGCAGGGCCGCATGGAGCACAAGCACCACACGTTCAGCGACTTCGCGGCATGTGCCGAACACCTCTTCGATGCAGGGATCGCTGCTCAGGGCCGGGTGGTGGCCAGGGGGGCCAGCGCTGGCGGACTGCTCATGGGAGTGATGGTGAACGAGCACCCCGACCTCTTCGCCGGAGTGGTGGCCGAGGTGCCCTTCGTCGACAACGTGAACACCATGCTCGACGACACCATTCCCCTGACGGTGACCGAATACGACGAGTGGGGAAATCCCAACCACGCCGACGCCTACGAGTGGATGTCCGCCTACGGCCCCTACGAGAACGTGACGGCCGCTGATCATCCGGCCCTGCTCGTGACGGCCGGGCTGAACGACCCGCGAGTGCAGTACTGGGAACCCGCCAAGTGGGTGCAGAAGCTGCGCTCGGTATCGACGTCGGGGCGACCGATCCTGCTCAAGACAGAGATGGGAGCCGGGCACGGCGGCCCATCGGGTCGCTACGACGCCTGGCGGGACGAAGCCTTCGTCCAAGCGTGGATTCTCGACGTGCTGGGCCTCATCTGAGGTCGATGCGTAGTTCCTCGTCGGGGCCGCCCGCCTCGACGAGGACGTCGATGATCTCCCTACCGATCAATTCCTCGCGATCGAGCAGCGCATCGCGGAGCGACTCCACGAGGTGCCGGTTGTGCTCGAGGAGAACAGTGACCTCGTCCTTGGCTGCGGTCAGGATCTCCTCGACCCGCGCTCGGCCGTCTCCATGTGCGAGGACCTTGGCCACCACGTTGCCAACGCCGGGGAGCTGGGCCGCCTCATAACTGATCAGGGAACCGCCGAGACCCAGTGAGCCGACCATGGCAGCTGCCGCCTCGGTCGCCGCCTTCAGATCACCGGCCGGTCCGGTGCCACTCTCCCCGAACCACAGTTCCTCGGCGACCATGCCCCCGAACGCAATGCGAATCTGCGCCTCGATCTCAGTTTTGGTCCGGGTGAACCGCTCTTCGGCGTCACTGTGGGCCAACAGACCCAGGGCATCACTTCGCTTGATGATGGAGAGCACCTCGAGGGTGCGCCCCGAACCGATCAGATAGGCGACGGTCGCATGGCCAGCCTCATGGGTGGCAATAGTTCGCCGCTCAGCTTCGGTGTAGACCACCTGCTCCTTGAGTCCGAGCTCCTCGGTCATCTTTGCCTGCTGGATGTCCTCCCAGCTCATTGCGGTGGCGCCCCGCCGCAGGGCCCACACGAGGGCCTCGTCGAGAAGGTGTTCGAGCATCACTGGGCTATAACCACCCGTCATGGCAGCCAAGGCCAATCTGCGCTCATCGTCAAGGGCCGGATCGTGGGCCTTGCGCGCCAGGTAGTAGTCGATGATGTCCCTTCGTCCCTCCCGGCCAGGAAGACCGATGTGGATGGTTCGATCGAACCGCCCAGGGCGCACCAGGGCTGGGTCGAGATCATCAGCCCGGTTGGTCGCCCCGACGACGAGCACGTTGGCCGCCGGGGCCACCCGCTTGGACCGCTGGTGCTCGACAGGCAGGAACCGGTTGACCCGGGTCACGAGCCAGTTCCTCACCCGCAGCCCACGGGGAGGTTCGTCGAAGGACTGCAACTGGATCAACAACTCGTTCACGACGCCCGAGATGCCCTCGCCGGAACCGCCCGAGCGCATCCCACGCCGACTGGAACCGATCGCGTCGATCTCCTCGATAAAGCCGATCGCCCCGCCTTCACGCCGGGCTGCCTCCCGCAGCGCCTTGAAGTAACTGCGGATCTTGCGATTCGTCTGGCCGTAGTACATCGATTGGAAGGCTGACGACGACACGAACAGGAAGGGAACCCCGGCCTCCTTCGCCATCGCCTTCGCCAAGAAGGTCTTGCCGGTGCCCGGGGGACCCTCGAAGAGGATGGCCCGCCGGGGCGTGCCGCCCAGCTCCTCCTGGAAGGTGCGATGGGCCAGGAAGAGATTGAGGGTCTTCACGACCTCCTCACGGACCACCGGCGCACCGCGAACGTCGTCCAGCCCGACGGTCATCTCCTCGGGGGCGAACTGGACATGGGGCGATCGACCGGCAGCCAACATGGGCACGATCAGCACCCCACCCAACACCACGACCAGCAACAGAGGGGTCAGATATTCAGGGGGCACATCGGGGCCGGGCCACGACGGCATGAGGGATCGGCCGGTCAGGGCGCGCCACCACAGCCAAGCGGCAACCAAGCCCAGGAGCGTCACGAGACGGCCCAAGCGACGCTGGCGACCGCGCTCGCGGGACTTGTTGACGTCCGCCGCCATTGGCATGACCAACTCGTCCCGTCCCAGCGAACTCAGATCCATGCCTACTCCGAATCGGCCACGGAGCAGATGTACATCACTCCGCGTGCTCATTCGCCACGCTAGGTGTCGAGTGATTGCCTGGCAAGGGGTGCTGCACGGGTTGATGTCGACTTCAGCCCGCGAGGCTGACCACCGCTGCGACGATGAGGGCTGCATTACGGACCAGTGACCATGGTCCGACAGGCCGGGACGACCAGCGTCCGAAGCAGGCACACGCAGGCCGAACATCGATGGGCTTGGACACGGCCACTACGAGAACCACCGACAGCACGACCAAGACGGCCAGGGCCATCCAGGACACCAGGTCGGAGCCGACACCGGCGACCAGCAGCGCACCCAGCACAACCTCGGCCGGACCGATCAACGGCACGAGCGATGCTGGAACGCCCAAGGAGCGGGCCGAGGCCGACCACGTCCGATCGCCGAGCTTGAGGGTTCCTGCGAGGAGGAACGTCAGCCCGACCGCAACGCGGGCAGCCGATGCGAGCACCCCGGGGTCAGCCGAAGGTGCCGTAGGAGCCTTGGTAGAACAACAGCGGATCCCGTCCGTCGAGGACCTCGAGTTCCACGACCGCCCCCACGACGATGTCGTGATCTCCGCCGTCGTGGATCGCGTCGATGGCGCAGTCGATGTAGGCGATCGACCCTTCGATGATCGGGGAACCCGTCGGGCCAGGTCGCCACGACACACCCTCGAACTTGTCCTCGGCTTTACTGGCCATCACCCCGCACACCTCGAGCTGGTCGTGCGCCATGACATTGACGCAGAACGATCCTGCCTCGCGGATCGCCTGCCACGAGCCCGAGGTCTTGCCCGGGAGAAACGCCACCAGGGGCGGATCGAGGGAAACCGAGGTGAACGAACCGATCGCCATACCGACGGGTCGACCGTCATGGACGGCCGTCACCGCCGTGACGCCGGTCGGGAAGTGGCCCAGCACCTGACGGAACACCGCGCTGTCAATGCTCGGGGAATCGCTCACCTTGTCTCCAGTCCTCGCCTGGGGCGAGCGTAGCCGTCGAACCCCCTCCCGGGGGGAGCCACCGTCACTGGTACAACGAGGGTGTCGGTTCCTCGAGCCCGGCCGCACGCATCCTGATCTTGAGTTCGTCGGGCCGAGTCGCCACTCGTATGGCCTCACCCCACTCGACCCTGCCGGCGGACACCAGGCTGCAGAGATGTTCGTCGAAGGAGGTCATGCCGTAGTAGGCGCCATCCTCGATCAAGTCGAGTAGGAGGTGGGTCCGGTCCGCCTCGAGGATGCACTTCTGCACCCGTCCGGTCGTCACCATCACCTCGCACACCGGAAGGCGCCCACCTCCAACTGCGGGGACGAGACGCTGGGCGATGGTGCCCCGAAGGGTTGCAGCGAGGGAAACCCGGGCCTGGTGACGTTGATCGGAAGGGAACAGATCCATCATGCGGTTCACGGTCTCGGCTGCGTCGATGGTGTGCAGCGAGGTCAGTACCAAGTGGCCCGATTCGGCCGCACTCAGACAGGCGGCGACGGTCTCGGCGTCACGGACCTCCCCCACCATGATCACGTCCGGATCCTGGCGCAGGACGGCCCGCAGACCCCGCGAGAAGGACACCACGTCGCCCCCCACCTCGCGTTGACTCACCGATGCCTTGATGTCCTCGTGGAGGAACTCGACAGGATCCTCCAGCGTCACCACGTTCGCGTTACGGGTCCGGTTGATGTGGTGGATCATCGACGCCAAGGTGGTCGACTTGCCAGCCCCGGTCGGACCGGCGACGACCACGAGGCCTCGCTCGAGATCTGCCAGCCGGGCCACCACGTCCGGAAGCCCCAACTCCTGCGGAGGCGATGCCGTCGCTGCGACCCGGCGGATGACGACCGCCGAACTACCCCGTTGCCGAAAGACGCTCACCCTGAACCGGCCGACCCCTTCGACCGCGTAGGCGAAGTCCGCATCGAACATCTCCTCGAACTGCCGCCGGGCAAGCGGTGTGAGCAGGTGGTCGGTGAGCACGTCGATCTCTTGCGGGGTCAGTTCCGGGGCGCCCGGTATCTCGCGTAATTCACCGTCGACCCGGATCTTGGGGGGTGAGCCCGGCTTGAGGTGGAGGTCCGAACCGCCGCGATCCACGATCAGGCGTAGCAACAGCTCGACATACCCGGCGTTCACCCTTCGTCCATCGGCCCGACGCTCCGGTCATTGAGGTGCTGCAACACCAACGGGTGGCACCGCTGGCCAGTTTCCGGCATGATCTCGTTCAGAACAGGGGGCTGACATGCGCGTGCTGGACCCGACCAACGAAGCATCACCGGATCGCCGACAGCGTCTCGAGCGACCACGATCGCTCGACGATCTCACCGTGGGGTTGCTGGACATCAGCAAACCGAGAGGTCATGTGTTCCTCGATCGCATCGAGGAACGGCTGACCGAACTCGGCGTGAGGGTCGAGCGCTATGCGAAACCGACGTTCACCAAGCCAGCTCCCGTCGACCTGCGCCACGAGATCGCGACGAAGTGCGACCTCGTCATCGAGGCGCTCGCCGATTGAGGTAGCTGCACGTCGTGCAGTGTGCACGACATCAGCGATCTCGAACGACGGGGCGTTCCCGGGGTCTTCGTCGCCACCGTGCAGTTCGTCGACGGCGCGGCTCGCCAGGGCGAGGCCTTGGGCTTCGACCCGGCCGCCGTCTACGTCGAACACCCGATCCAGGACCGCACCGACGAAGAGATGGTGACCCTGGCCGACAAGGCATTCGACGAACTGCTCGAACACCTGTTGGCCGAGACCGCCGCCTAGGGTTCCTCGCCGAGAGTCAACTGGCGACCCGACCGGCTGACCAACCCGTCCGCCACCAATCCGTCCACGATGGCGCCCAGTCGGTCCACATCATCGATACCCACAAGTGCGGCCAGGTCTGCCTGATCGACAGGCGATGCATCGAGGGCCTTGAGTATTCGCCCGCGAGCCTGACGGTTGCTCCCCTCGAATGGCGACTGCACGCGTCCCACCGCAGCACTCCCCTGCGCCGGGTCCGGGGAAGGTCGGCCCGCCAAAGCCCACCGACAACACCCTGCGACAGGGCACCGGTCGCACTGCGGATCCCGCCGCGCGCAGACCGCTGCCCCGAGATCGAACAGTGCCTGACCCCAGTGCCAGGCCCGACCCGTGGGCACCATCTCGTCGGCCATGCGCTGGGCGGCCGCCGGGGTCAACGGAGCGCCACTCCAACGGGCCAGGATCCGGCCGACGTTCGTGTCAACCATCCCGATGTCGTGCTCGAAGGCAAACACCAACACCGCCCGGGCCGTGTACGGCCCCACGCCTGGAAGCCGCAGGAGGTCCTCTAGACATCGAGGCACG
This sequence comes from Acidimicrobiales bacterium, assembly GCA_038135065.1. Lineage (GTDB taxonomy): Bacteria > Actinomycetota > Acidimicrobiia > Acidimicrobiales > Poriferisodalaceae > JAYPWI01. Next base: position 183,469 of record JAYPWI010000001.1, on the reverse strand, counting down.
CACCCGTCGTGCTCTTGCACCATGACCCGGGCAGCCCGCCACAGGTTGCGAACCCGACGCGGGTAGCCCAGCCCCTGCCAGAACCCGAGCAGTTCGGCGAGTTCGGCAGATGCACAGGTATCCGGGGTGGGCCACAGCTCCAGAAAGCGTGGCCACCGTTCAACCACCCGCGCCACCTGGGTCTGCTGGAGCATGACCTCCGACACCAGGACGGCCCACGGATCCCGCGTTCCACGCCACGGGAGCTCTCGTGCTTCCCGGGCTCCCCAGCGCAGCAGCGCTGCCCTCAGATCGCGAACCCCTCCCTCGTCCATCCCGACATCTTGCTGCGCATCACCCGCCCCGCGCGAACCACCACCGTGGGTCACCGAACGCGACGAGCACCGCAGGTACTCTGACCATGCGAGGCACGTCGATCGGATCCACTCTGTGAACCTTGATCTGGACAAGCCCGCACCGATCGGCGGTCGGGTCATGAGCCACAGCACGCGTGAGAAATGGCGCTTCGTCGTGCTCGTCCGGACGGCCGTGGTGATCGCCATCCTGGTCATCGCCCTCGAACCGGCACGGCTCGGCGCCAACACCGATCTCCTGGTGCGCGCCCTGCTCTTCAGCGTCGGGCCGTGGCACCTCCTACTGCTCGGGCTCACCCTTCGCAGCGACAGCTTCCCCTGGTACGTCAGTTGGGCTGACATCACCATTCTGGCCGCCACCTCCACCCTGGTTGCCCCAGGCATGTGGGCCCCCGTGCTGCTATGCGCACTGGCCATGGTCGCTGTCGAGAGTTCGGTGGCCGGACGGACCTGGGGCATGGGCGTCACCGTGTGGTCGATCCTTGCCTTCACCGCAGCCGGACGCATGGTCGAACCGGGATACCTCCCGGCCCTCATGGTCGCGTTCGGGCTTGCTGGTGCCACCACCTCGGTCATCGTCGGTGGGATCAGCAACGAGCACATCTCGATCCGACGCCGGCAGGAAGAACTGCTCGACCGCGCCCCGGCCCTCGTGTGGGAAGCCGGACCCGACGGTGCCCGCTTCCTCCGAGGCCGACTGCGCGAACTCCTGGGCTACGACCGTGTGGAATGGGCAGAACTCCAGGGTTCGTTCACCGTCCTGATCCACCCCGACGATCGGGGTCGTCTGGCTACGACCCATGAACTGCAGGTGGGCCAACGACACGTGCGTGAGTTCCGGGTGCGCCACCGCGACGGATCGTGGCGCTGGCTCCGCGACACGGTCACCGCCGACCAAGACGAGCGAGGTCGGCGCATCCTGCGAGGTGTGAGCCAGGACATCACCGACGAATCGACGGTGCGGGAAGAGGCCGATCGTCTCCGGCTCACCCTGGGACTCCTCGACACCCCGGTCCACACCCTTCAGATACTCGAAGAGGAGGGAGCGCTCCGGGTACTCGATGCCAGCCATCTCGATCGTGGGCTCGACCTCGACGACGACCGCCTGTGGTCTGACTGTCTGGACGCGGCACACAGCGGCGAACAGGTGGTGGCCCTCGATCGCGGCTACCAGATCTGGCCGCTGGGAAGCGACCGGGTACTGGTCGTGAGCCATCCAGGACCTACGTCGACTCCTGTTCCGCTCCAGGTCGACCAATTGACCTCCCTCCCCGACCGAACGGCCCTGCGGTCGGCCCTCCAGCAACTCTTCGACGTCGACCAGCACGCGCGCATCGCCCTGTTGGTGCTCGACCTGAACCAGTTCAAAGAGGTCAACGACACCCTTGGACACGCGCAGGGGGACCAGCTCCTGCGAGCAGTAGCAGCCCGTCTCTGTGAGGTCGCCATGCCCGGGGACCTCGTGTGCCGCCTCGGGGGTGACGAGTTCGCCCTCCTCCTCGTGGCAGACGGACCCGAACGGGCACAGATCGTGGCCGCCGACCTCGAGATCGCCATCGCCCACCCCATCGTCCTGGACGGCGTGCCAATCCAAGCTGGGGCCAGTATCGGAGCTGCCTGCTCCCCCGAGGACGGTTCGGATCCGGACCTTCTGCTGCAACGAGCCGACGTAGCCATGTACCAGGCCAAGTCAGCGGGCGAGACGTACCGGAGGTACGACCCGAGCGACGACCGGTTCACCGTCCGCCGCCTCAAACTCCTCGGCGAACTACCCCGAGCGATCACCGAGAACGAACTCGTCGTGCACTACCAGCCCAAGATCGACCTGCGATCGTCGTCGGTGGTCGGGGTCGAGGCGCTGGTCCGCTGGGCCCACCCCGAGCATGGCATGGTCCCCCCCGACGAATTCATCGAGCTGGCCGAAGTGTCGGGCCTGGTGAAGGACTTGACCCGCCAAGTCCTCCAGCGAGGCGTCGATCAGTTGCGAGCATGGGACGACGAGGGCATCCACCT
>JAYPWI010000001.1:42575-181093 GCA_038135065.1 Acidimicrobiales bacterium | reverse complement strand
CCGTCAACCTCTCGGTCCGGAACTTCACCGATGCCGACCTGCCCATCTTCGTGGAGCAGTGCCTCGAGGCAGCCGAGATCGATCCGTCGCGCCTGATGCTAGAGATCACCGAATCCGAGGTGATGGACGACATCGTCCTCGCCCTCGGTGTCCTGGAGCGCCTCAGCAGCCTGGGAGTCCGGAGCAGCGTCGACGACTTCGGAACCGGCTACTCCTCCCTGTCCTACCTCCGCCAGTTGCCCATCGACGAGATCAAGATCGACCGGAGCTTCGTGGGCACCATGGCCGTCAACCAGAGCGACTTCGTGATCGTCCGCTCCATCATCGAACTCGGCCACAACCTCGATCTCGACGTCGTGGCCGAGGGTGTGGAGGACGAATGGACCCTCGACAGTCTCCGGGCCCTGGGGTGCGACCAGGCCCAGGGGTACTTCTTCGCCCGACCGGTTCCCCCCGACGAGATCGCTCCCTTCGTCACCGAGTTCTCGGGCACTCCGGTTTTCCCTTGAACTGATTTCCCGCACCGGCCCGCCCCCTGCGTACGCTGGCCGAATGACTGCACCCGACCTCACGCAGGCCGCCGAAGCTCTCGCTATCGGTGTGTCGATCATCGAACGAGCGACCACCCATATCGCTGCCCTGCCCGACGCCGACGACCACCAGTCCCTGCTGTATGACCTGGCCCATGCCGCATCGGCGGTAGAGATCAGCAGGTCACTGATCGACTACGGAGCCAAGGGCGACGCAGAGGGGCGCCTGGCCTGCACCTTCATCGCAGATGCCCTGCACGACCTGAACGGCAAGTTGTTCGGCCGAGAGGCCGACTGGGGGGTCGGGCTCGACGAACTACACCCAGCCCGCGAGTTCATCGCCGCCTATCGCGACCCGGCCTTTGTTGCGTCGGTAGCCCAACTGTCGGCTTCGACCCACCTCCCCGAGGACTTCGAGATGGTGGCCGACACCTTCCGGCGCTTCGGCGAGGACCGGATCGCGCCCCACGCCGAGCACATCCATCGAAACGACACCGACATTCCCGAGGACATCATCGAGGGTCTGGCAGCGCTTGGCTGCTTCGGCCTCTCGGTTCCCGAGGAGTACGGAGGCTTCGCAACCGGCGGGGAGAGCGACTACCTGGGCATGGTCATTGCGACAGAGGAACTGTCCCGGGCCTCCTTGGGCGCAGGCGGTTCGCTCATCACGCGACCGGAGATTCTCACCCGGGCCCTCGAGCGGGGCGGCACGGAGGAACAGAAACAAGAGTGGTTCCCCCGTATCGCATCCGGCGAGACGATGGTTGCCGTGGCGGTGACTGAACCCGACTACGGCAGCGACGTCGCCAACCTGAAGGTGACGGCCACCCGGTCGGACGACGGTTGGCTGATCAACGGCGTGAAGACCTGGTGCACCTTCGCCGGACGAGCCAATGTCCTCATGCTGCTGGCCCGGACCGACCCGGATCGATCCAAGACACACCGAGGCCTCTCTCTGTTCATCGTGCCCAAGCCGCAGGCCGAGGGGCACAGCTTCGCCTTCACCCAGGACGAGGGTGGCTCGATGGAAGGCCGAGCCATTCCGACGCTCGGCTACCGCGGGATGCACAGCTTCGAGATTGCATTCGATAACTGGCTGGTGCCTGCCGAGAACCTCATCGGAGGTGAGGGCGGCCTCGGCCAGGGCTTCTACATGCAGATGGCAGGCTTCGAGAACGGTCGACTTCAGACGGCGGCTCGTGCGGTCGGCGTCATGCAAGCTGCGTACGACGCTGCGCTCCAGTACGCAGCCGATCGCCAGGTGTTCGGTCAGTCGGTCCTGGATTACCAACTGACCCAGGCGAAGCTCGGCCGGATGAACGCCATCATCCAGGGCTCGCGCCAGTACGCCTACACCGTGGCAACCATGATGGCCAAGGGCGAGGGCACCCTCGAAGCGTCGATGATCAAGGCATACGTCTGCAAGGCGGCCGAGTGGGTAACCCGGGAAGCTCTGCAGATACACGGCGGATTCGGCTTCGCAGAGGAGTACTCGGTGAGCCGACTGTTCGTCGATGCCCGAGTCCTCTCGATCTTCGAAGGTGCGGACGAGACGCTCTGCCTGAAGTTGATTGCGCGGCGACTCCTGGCCTCCGCTGCCTGACCAGCCCCCTGACACTTCGGCCAGAACTTCTGGCCGCTGGCCCTCAGACTCCAGCGCCTGGCACCGATTGGAACAGGCACACCAAGGAGGCTGGCCGGATGAAAGGAATTCCCAACCGGCCGCGACCTCACCCTGGTAGGTGGTCCGGGCCGCCTAGGCGTCCGTGGTACTCGGTCACCGGTGAGGTCGGCGAACTCGTGGAGACAGGCTTCCGCCATCTTCGAGTTGCCGTAGTCCTGGGCCTCCTACCCGTCATCCTGTTGTACCCACCGGCCGGATCCGGATGGGAGCCGATCACCACCCGCATCGTTGCTGCCTGCGCCCTCCTTGGCGCCATCGCAATGGTGAACTCGCTGACCCTGTTGAGCCGTCGGCTGGCCGGAGGGTGGATTCGCAGCGTGGCGAGCCTCTCTGCTCTCGCCGCCGATGCTGCTCTAGCCCTGGCCATCTCGGAGCGCCTGTCCTCTGGTTCATCCGATCAGCAAGTCCTGCTGCTCGTCATCCCCTTGCTCGAAGCGGGCATGCGGTTCGGCATCCTCGGTGCCGAGGTGGCGTGGCTGCTCCTCCTCGGCGCTGGAACGCTCCTCGATCAGTCGAATGCCGGTACGGGATTCGTCGAATCAGTCGCCGCGCGCTCGCAACCGCTGGGCATCGCCCTGGTCATTGCCATCCCCGGGATCTACCTGGCCCACCGATTGGTGGGAGCGATCGGCAGCGAGCGCGAGATGACCGCCGAGGTCACCGGACGGAGCAGGTTGCTCGAAACCGTGGCCCGGTCCGCTCAACGGATCGGTCGACTGGACGCGGGGATGATCGAGGAGGTGCTCGAAAGCGCCCTCCTCCTCGGGTTGGACAGCGCGGACGTCTGCTTGCGACGCAGCGACGGCTCCTGGCACGTCGAAGCGGCGCGCCGTCGAGACAGCACCCCGGCACTCCCCGATCCCGATGGCCCGCTTGGGGTCATCTCTCCGACGATGCCCACCCGAATCATCCGCTTCCTGTGGGGTGAGTTCGACGGGACAGACCGCCTGCTGGCCAGCTGTGGCCTCGGCGGTGTGATCATGTGCCCACTGGGGGCGGGTGAGGACCCGAGCGTCTACCTGCGGGGCGGGGTCGCTCCCGGAGGACTGATCGACAATGCGCTCACCGACAGCTTCGAATTGCTGGCCGGCAACGCCACCATCGCACTCCAGAATCGTCGATTGGTCGGCGAACTCCGGGCCATGCAGGCGGAGCTTCATCAGCAGGCGTACTCGGACTCGCTGACCGGCCTGGCCAACAGGAGCCACTTCGTCGACGAGCTCGAGCGTCGGATCAGAGTCAGATCGGCCGGTGGCGAACGATGCGCTGTCATCTTCATCGATCTCGATCGATTCAAGCCAGTCAACGACAGCCTCGGGCACGCAGCCGGCAACGAGCTCCTGGTGGAGGTCGGACGGCGGCTCGAGGCCTTGATCGGTCCGAGCGACATGGCGGCCCGCATCGGTGGCGACGAGTTCGTGATCCTCGTCGACACGGTCCGCCCCGACGATCCCGATGAGCAGCTCGGGGCGATGGCCGATGCGATCTGTGGTGTCATCAGCCGGCCGATTCCCCTTGCGGCCAACGAGGTGGCCGTGTCCTGCAGCGTTGGTGTCGCAGTGAGTCGACCCGGCGACGGGGGTGCTGAACTTCTCCGGCGAGCCGACCTCGCCATGTACCGAGCCAAGCGCCACGGCAAGGCCCAATGGGTGAACTACCGCGCGGACATCGACGAGGAGGTGGTCGACCGCCTACAGCTGGAGAACGACCTCCGTAAAGCGCTGCAGGCCGACACCGTGGATGTGCACTACCAGGGCATTCTCGACCTCTCCGACGGCTCCCTCGTCGCCGTCGAGAGCCTCGTCCGCTGGCACCATCCGGTGCGAGGGCCTCAACAACCCCACGTGCTGCTGCCGATCGCCGAGGACTCAGGGCTCATTCTCGACCTCGGCGACAGAGTGCTCGACCGGACCTTCGAACAGGGAGCTGTGTGGCAGTCGCTGTACGGGGAAGCTGCACCCCTCGTAGCGGTCAACGTCTCGCCGCGGCAGCTGATCCATCCCCGCTTCTTTCCCTCCCTCGACAACGTCATGGCCAGAACCAGGATCGATCCATCGAAGGTGATCCTCGAGGTAACCGAGAACCTCGTCGGATGGGGCGAAGATGTCGAGGCCCTGCTCGAACAGGTCAAAGACCGCGGCCTGCGGTTGGCTCTCGACGACTTCGGCGCGGGACAGACCTCGCTACGCCATCTCCGAAGGTTTCCGATCGACATCCTGAAGATCGACAAGGAGTTCATCCAGCGTGGTGACCGCCAGCATCACGACCGGGCCATCCTGAGCAGCATCATCGACATGGCGCACCAACTCGATCTCATCGTGATTGCAGAGGGGGTCGAGAACAGACCGCAACTCGAGATGCTCGCCCAACTCGGGTGCGACCTCGTGCAGGGGTACCTCCTCCACGAACCATGTGAACCCGGGCGCCTGACGTCCCTGCTCACGGGCCAGTCGGCCCGCCGCCCACCGAGTTCCCCTGCCGACGCCCAGGATTCGGTGACCTGGGGGGCCGGTCTCCACTAGGCGCCGGCCGGCCGGAATCGCTCAGTGCCTGGCCCGGTGGCGGTTCACCATGACAAGGGAGGCAACGACGGCTCCGATGCCCACCGTGGGCAGAACGATGACGATCGGGGGTGGTGAGCCCACGATGTCACCCACCACCCAGACGCCGAACGTCACATAGACGATGCCGACGAAGAGACTGACCAGGTCGATGCTCTGATTCATCTTCGGACCGTCCCCTGCTCGACGATCACCCGTCCGATACCCACGACGGCATCGAGTCTGATCGCAGGGGCGGTGTCGTCGGCCCCCGCACTGACGAACGTCCGCTCGACCGACAGACCCGAGGCGGCGTCGTCGAAGACGGTCACAGCCCCGAGCCCGGAGCGCACGGTGACATCGACATCGATCCCGATGGGAACCACGACCCGCAGGGTTCCGATAGCCACGCTGGCCTCGAGAGCCGGTTCGGGCCCCAAGCTGTCCGGATCCAACTCGCTGATGTCGACGGTCAGCGAGCCTCCAGCGAGGTGGGTGTCAAGCCCATCCAGCGATGCAGGACGCAGGGTACGAGCCCCGACCCCGCTCCCCAGCGGCACTGCGAACAGCGTGGCGCCCAGCACCGCGATGGCGACGACAGCGCCCAGACCGATGACCCCTGGGGGCCGACCAACGGTCGCCCCTCCGATGAGGATCATGCCCAAGACAACAACGACAACGGCTCCGACCAGTCGCCACTGGACGGCGACCAGTCCCGACCGGTCCAGCAACACGCCGAGGCAGGCAACGATGAGCGTCGACCCTATGAGTGCACTGCCGAATGGGGGCAGGGGACGCCGGTCGACGCGAGTCGCCGGCTCGGCATGCCTGGCTTCTGTCTCGCCACCGGTCACCGGGGAGGTCATCGCACCCGAGCCCAAGGCTCTCCTGGGCACAGGACGCAATGGCTGGCCCGCCCACAGCAGGGTCACCCCGACCAACGCAAGTGAGAGGGGGAGCACGAGCACATCGGGCGGGAGCCACCCGAGCATCCGCAGCACCAAGAGTCCTGCGGCAGAGAGAAACACGACGCCCCCCGCCAGACTCGCGGATGGCATCCTCGTCGGACGGACCGGGTTGGTCGTCGGACTGTCGATCTCGGGAACTCTGCACCACAGCACGGCATAGACGGCGAGGGAGGCACCCCACACCATCGCACCGAGCACGAAGGCAACCCGGACTGCAACGGCATCGACAGACAGTCGCTCACCCAGGCCGCCGCACACCCCGGCAACGACTCGATCGTCGGTCGTGCGACGCAGCGCAGGGCGAGCTCTCGATGACGCTGGACTCACCATCGTCCTGTCGACCGATGGGGCCGCCAGTCGAGCGTCCCCGAATGGTCAGTATCCGAAGCGGAGCAGTTCGTGGGCCACCTCGCAGTCGGGCTCCAGGCCCTGCGAGGGTGGACGAAGACCAGAGGGCGTCACCAAGGTGCCCACCAACTCGAGGGGCACGAACTCCTCTTCCTGTTCCCACGGTGCGTCCATGTCGAGTTGGGCCTTCACCGCCTCGAAGAGTTGACCGGGGAGTGAGCGGCCCCGAGGGATGGCGGCCCACACCTGCGCCCCAGCTGTCGCTCCTACCGCCGCCGCAGCCAGGGAACCGCCTGCAGCGACCAGACCGGTCGGACCTGCTGCGGCCGCCTCGATGACCACGACGTCAGCCCCGGCGCACGCGGCACCCAGGCCGGTCAGGGGCACCTCGACGACCGCGGTTCCCCCCTGCTGCAGTCGTCGAGCGAGACCTCCACCCTCGCCATACGCATCGAGCACCCGAACCTCGATGTCGCCGCGGCGGTGAAGGGCATCTGCTGCGACATCGGGCCAGCCGAGCAGGGTGATCACCGCATCCTCCGGAAGCGCAGCGGCCAATTTTCCGCCAGTCGGATCGTCCTCGAGGTCGCGGGCGACCTCCCAGGCAGCTGACATGGGGTCGGCAGCCAGGAGCACCCGCGCCGACATCGCCCAGAGGGCCCCCGCAGTGGGGTGACGGGCCAACATGCGCCGACATGACATCACCAGCTCCGCCGGATCTCCCCCGAGCGAGGCAAGGGCGTCAGCGGCTTCTCGGGTGAGGGAACCCTGGTCTACACCCCCCGCTCTTGCGACGTATCGGAGCCGTTCGATCGGATGCACACCCTGACGATATTGGCCATGTACCCAGTATGCGAGCGACCGGACACCCATCCGATACTGGGAAGGCACCCGGGGGTGCGCTATTTTGCCGACCGTGCCAGCAGAACCTTCCAGCACCCTCACCCTCGCCACGGACCGCGGGGAGGAGCAGTCCCTCGGTCAGTGGCTCACCACCTTCAACATGCTTGCGGTGGTCATCGACCCCTACACCCACCAGAGTGGTTGGATCCTGCCCACGGCAGACCGGCTGTTCAACCACTACAGGGAAGCCGACATCCGCTGCGCCTTCATCGTGGCCTCCGATGGCGCCGGAGCTCGTCAGTATCTGGGCAAGTTCGGCAGTCGTTATCTGACGCTGGTCGATCCCGAGCGAAAGCTCATCGGCGAACTGGGGCTGGAGTTCCTCCCGGCGCTCGTGCACCTGGACCAGGGTTGCAACGTCTTGGGGTCCGCCGAGGGCTGGGACCCGCCCCAATGGGCCTCCGTTGTCGATGGCGTCGAGTCTGCGATGGCATGGCGGTCGCGGCCCTTGATCCCAGCCATGGGTGATCCCGGTCCGTTCGCTGGCACACCCGCCCTGGGCTGAGCAGCCTGCGGAGGTAGTTCGTCGTTCGCGTTACGCCGGAGTGGGGCCACTACCCAGCTCCGCCACCGGTGCAGGCGAAGCAATGAAATAACCCTGCGCCATCGAACAGCCCAGGTTGCGCAGCGTGGCGAGCTGTTGCTCGGTCTCGACCCCTTCGGCCACCACCCCCAGTTCGAGGGCCTCGGCCATCGACACGATCGCAGCCACTGCCGATCGATCGTCCGCACCGGCTTCGAGGCCATGTACGAGCGTCTGGTGGATCTTGATCGTGTCGACCGGGCAGCGACGGAGGCGATCCAGCGACGAGTGGCCCGTGCCGAAATCATCGATAGCGAGTCCGACCCCCAGCTCATGGAGGGCGTCGAGCGAGCTGAGGACGATGCCGGGCTCACCACTGAGGGCTGCCTCACTGATCTCGAACACGACCCAAGCGGGATCGGCAGTGTGGCGAGCCAGCACCTCGTTGACTCTGCCGCTGAAACCGGGAGCCGCCAGGGACCCGGGCGTCAGGTTCACGCTCAGCCAGGAGGGAGCCAGTTGGTCGTTACGGCGGGGAAGCAGTTCTCCCAAGGCAACATCGAGTACCCATAGGTCGACATCTGCTGACAGCCCGGCCGACGAGGCAAGTTCGATGAACTCCTGCGGCCGGACCTCCCCTCTCGACCGGTGGTGCCATCGCAGGAAGGCCTCGTACCCCACCACTCCTCCCGCCCTGAGGTCGATGACCGGCTGGTAGTGCAGGGTGACGTCGCCCTCGGCCATGGCCGATCGGACCTCCGCTATCCGTTCGGCGCGACTCCGTTCCTCCTCGTCTGGGGCCAGCGAGAACAGGACGTGCTGCGACTTCCCGGCCGCCTTCGCCTCGTACATGGCCTGGTCGGCTCGACGCAGCAGATCGTCGGGCGACGATGTCCCACCGGCACCGACTGCGATACCGATGCTCGACGTCACGGTGACCGGGGATCCGCCGATCTGGAACGGCTCGGCGAAAGCACCTGCCAACCGCACGGCGACGACTTCCGCATCAGGCACCGACCCGAGATCCGGGCACAGCACCACGAACTCATCTCCCCCGAAACGAGCCACCGTGTCACTCGGCCGCACCACGGCGCGTAGGCGATCAGCGACGAGGAGCAGGAGGTCGTCACCGGCGCTATGTCCCAGTCGGTCGTTCACCTCCTTGAATCCGTCCAGATCGCAGAACAACAACCCGACCACCTGACCGCTGCGATTCGAACGGGCGAGCGCATCGCCCAACCGGTCCAGCAACTTCGCCCGGTTGGCCAAGCCGGTCAGCGGATCGTGGAGCGCCTGGTTGACGAGCAAGGTCTCCATCTGACGCCGGTGGGCGATGTCGCTCACCAGGGCATCGGCCATGCGGTCTAGCGAGGCTGCAGCCCGGGACACTTCGTCACGGCCCTTCAGTCCGGTCCGCCGCTCCAAGTGCCCGGCACCGATTGCGTCGGCAGTGGCTGTGAGCCGGCGGAGGCGCGCTGTCCACGTTCGTCCGACGACGAGGGCACCGGCTGCAGCGACGAGCACCAGGACCAGGGCAGCGACAGAGGTCGCAAGCAGGAGGCGGGCGATGGAGGTTCCCTCGGCCATCGGGCTGGCCACGACGACCCAGGGCGACCCGCGCACCGGGACTGTGACCTGCCCGGCGTCGGCCAGGGCATTGTCGCCCCGGGCGACAGCGTCGTCGCGGACGAGGAGATCGACACCATCCAGGTCGTCGAGGGGGCCGACGACGACATCGACGGGGACCTCGGCGACCACGGCGACCAGGCCCCGGGGACCAGGCAACGGCTGTGCGATCTGGAACGTTCGAGTCTCGTCGTCCCATCCCCCAATGGCGACCTCACCATCGCGCGCTGCCTCGAGCAACCCCGGGTCGACCCGCGCGATGGCCGCACGCTGGGTCGTGACCACGGGCCCCAGCGGCCCCAGGACCGTGATGGCCGAGAAGCCCCACCACCGACCGGCCGGGTCCGCTAGAGCCTGCCCCGCCTCCCTGCGAGCGACGGCGTCACCCCTCGCAGCAGCCAGCGCAGGAGTGACGAAATCGGACCGCTGCCCCAGTTGCGCAAGTTCAGCTCGTACCAGGTCGACCCGTTCTCCGACGAGCGCAGCGCCCGTCTCAGCCGCCTGCTGGGTCCGTCGTCGCCCATCGGCCTCCCCGTTACTCCCCGCAACCTGGGCCGCGACCAGACCGAGACCGACAACGGGTACCAGCCCGAACAGCAGGGCAATAAAGAACGATCGTCGAAAGGTCATGTTGAACGGTTGCAGACTGCCCATCAGACCACGCTGGGTGGGCGATCGTCAGATTACAATCGAGGTGCCCAACACTCGGCCATCGGCGTTAACGGGCAGTCCAGCCCCCATCGACCGTCAGATGAGTACCCGTCATGTACGAACTGGCGTCGGAGGCCAAGAACAGCAGGGCGCCATCCAGCTCGTGAATTGCCCCGCCGCGACGCATCGCCGTATTGCGGTTGATCCAGCCAGTCATCGATTCGTCGTCGAACATGACCTGGGTCAATTCGGTCTCGAAGTACCCAGGACACAGTGCATTGACCCTGATGCCGTGCCGAGCCCATTGAACTCCGAGGTCTCGGGACAGGTTCACCAGCCCCGCCTTGCTGGCCGCGTAGGCCGGCTGGAGGTTGGGTGCAGACGCCACGAGTCCGTGCACCGACGCCACGTTGATGATGCTGCCTCCCCCGTTGCCGATCATGTGTTGTGCCACAAGACCGCTAAGGAGGAAGCATGCGTTCAGATTCACATCCACGACCTGGCGGAATAGATCGACGTCTGCATTCTCCGCTGGATTGACAGCGTCACTGATCCCCGCGTTGTTCACCAGCACATCGACCCGTCCGTAGCGGTCGGCGGCGGACTGCACGAGATCCCGGCACTGTTCGTCATCAGCCACGTCACATTGCACAGCCAGGGCATCGGGGAGTTCCTGAACTAGTGACTCGAGACGATCGAGACGCCGAGCCGCCACCACCACGGAAGCCCCAGCCGCAGCGAAGACCCGGGCGAAGCGGACGCCGAGACCGCTGGATGCCCCCGTCACGATGCACACCCGTCCGTCCAAACGGAACGGGTTCACGATGTCGATGGGAGTTGCGGGCGGGTTCGCTGTGCTGTCGGCCATGAGGCGAGAGGATATTCACTACCCTGCCCCCATGAAGATACGCGTCGGCTTCGGCCTCGGAACTCGCAGCTTCACCAACAACCACGAAACCTTCGACCCGTTCGTCGATGCCCTCGAGCAGCTGGGTTTCGACTCCCTGTGGCTCAGCGAGCGACTCGGAGGTGAAAGCCCGGACCCGATCGTGGGTCTGGCGTATGCGGCGGGCCGGACGACCCGGATGAAGTTCGGCTTCTCGGTACTGGTCCTGCCCGGCCGCAACCTCGCCGTGCTGGCCAAAGAGCTAGCCAGCCTCGACCGTCTGTCCAACGGTCGCCTCCTGCCCGCCTTCGGTCTCGGAGTAGCTGACCCCCACGAGCAGTCGGCCTTCGGTGTCGAGCGCGGGCAACGGGCCCGAATGTTCAACGAGGCGCTGCCCCTGCTCAAACAATTGTGGGCAGATGGTCCGGTCACCCACCACGGTGAGCACTACGTACTCGACGGCGTCGAACTCCAGCCCAAGCCGATGCAGCAGCCCATGGATCTGTGGCTGGGTGGGGCCGCCGACGCAGAACTCCGTCGCTGCGGAAAATTCGGCGACGGATGGCTCCCCTCGTTCTGCACACCCGATACCGCTGCAGCGGGCTGGAAGCTCGTCAACGAAGCGGCCGAAGCGGCCGAACGATCGATCGACCCCGAGCACTTCGGCGTACTGGTCCCCTACACCCATGGTGACATCACCCCTGGCTACCGGCAGATCCTCGAACGCAGAGCTCCCGGCGTCGACCCTGGCGAGATCATCCCGACCGGCTGGCAGGGCCTGCGCGAGCAATTGGAACGCTTCGTGGAGGTGGGCGCATCGAAGTTCGTACCGATCCTCGTCGGCGAGCCCGACGACTGGTTCGAAGAACTCGAAGGCGTTGCAGCCGCCGTGCTCGGCATCCAGAACTGACAACGGGACCCCGACGGACGATGGACGACACCTCACCCCGCCAGGGCCCATGGGCGCCCGACTTCATCGACGTGGATCTCTGGGATCCGGCCAGCTTCTCCCATGGACCTCCGTACCAGGCATTCGCGACCCTGCGGGAGCGCGCCCCTGTCGCATTCCACCCCGAACGCCCCCGCCGGGAAGGCGGCCGGGCAGGGCGAGGATTCTGGTGTATCACCCGCCATGACGACATCCAGCACGTGTCGACCAACCCGGAGATCTTCTCCTCCTGGCTAGGGGGATTCACCGGTGCCGACCTCGCAGGAGTCGTGCTCGAGGAAACCCGTCTCAACCTCATGGGGATGGACCCACCCGACCACACTGCCCTCCGCCGAGCCATCCGAGAGCCCTTCGGCCCCGCCTGGGTCCGCGGCCTGGGCCCGGCCATCGAAGGTTTTGCCCGCGACATCGTCGATGACATCGCCGACCGGGGAGAGGTCGACTTCGTCGCCGACGTGGCCTCACGCCTGCCGTTACGGGTACTGGCCCACATCATGGGGGTGGATCAGTCCGATGTGGACCTGTTCTACGACTGGAGCAACAGGATCATCGGTAACCACGACCCTGACTTCGGCGGGTCAGTCAAGGACTTCCTGCGGGCCAAAGACGAACTCTTCGCATATGGGCGAGAGGTCATTGCCCGAAAGCGTGAGGATCCCGGCGACGACATGGTCAGCTGGTTCGTGAGCACCACGGTCGACGGCGAAGGACTCGACGACGAACGGGTCATCTTGCTGTGGTACCTGCTGTTGGTGGCGGGGAACGAGACGACGCGGTCGAGTCTGACCGGAGCGATGGAGGTGCTGACCGCCTTCCCTGATCAGCGGGAACTGCTGGTCGGCGACCTCGACCGGCATCTCGGGGGCTTCATCGAGGAGACCCTTCGCTACACCAACCCCGTCCTGCATTTCCGCCGCACAGCGGCCGTGGACACCGAAGTGGGCGGTGTGCCCATCCCGGCCGGTGACAAGCTCCTGTTGTGGTACCCGTCGGCCAACCGCGACGACACGGTGTTCGAGCGACCAGACGAATTCGATCTGACCCGGGCCCCGAATGTCCATGTGGCATTCGGGGCAGGTCCACACTTCTGCCTCGGAGCCCGCCTCGGACGCACACAGATCGCGGTGATGCTCCGCGAGCTGCTCACCCGACTGCCTGACATCGAAGCGACCAGCGAGGGGCAACGAACCCACTCGAACTTCCTCAACAGCGCCAAAACCCTGCCTGTCCGGTTCACCCCCATATCGGCCTGACCGGGGTGGGAGATCCTTCGACGAGCGAGTCGGCGCGGCGACCACCCGCCGAGAGCTACTTCGTGGCCGGAGCGATCTCGCAATACATCGGCGCAGCCGTGGCCGTGAATCTCTTCGACGAACTCCCCCCAGCGACCGTCGCCCTGTTGCGGGTGGCGTCTGCGGCAACCGTGGTGCTCGTTGTCCGGCGCCCTTGGCGGCGACGCTGGTCGGTGACCGACCTCGGTCTGGCCGCTGGCTTCGGCGTCTTCCTCGCCGCCATGAACACCTCGATCTACTACGCATGGGACGAGTTACCCCTCGGAAATGCGGTGGCCATCGAGTTCATGGGACCCATCGCCGTCGCTGCGGTGAGCGGCAGGTCCCTGCGATCGCTGCTGTCGTTGGCTGTAGCCGCGGCTGGGGTGGTCACCCTCGCCGGGGTCGAGGCTGAGGGAACCCTGCGCGGGGTCGCCTTTGCCCTCCTCGCCGGCGGCTGCTGGGCCGGTTACATCGTGCTCGGCCACCGCGTGGCATCGGCAGGAAGCAACGTCGACGGCCTCGGGGTGGGCATGGCAGTGGGGACCCTTGCGATCGCCCCACTCGGCGTCGAGGGACTGGGGACGGCCGTGAGCTCTCCCTGGCTCCTCGGTCTTGCGGTGTCTACAGGGATCCTCTCCAACGTCATTCCCTATGGACTCGACCAGACCGTGATGCGCCGCATCAGCAGGACGCGCTTCGCCTTCCTTCAGGCGTTGTTGCCCGTCACCGCCACCGTCGTGGGGCTGATCGCACTGGCCCAGACCCCGTCAGCGCGCGAGCTGATGGGGATCTCCCTGGTCGTAGTGGCCATCATCGCCCGCCGCAACAGCGATTGAGCCCCCGGGAGGCCACACTGGGGGAATGGGTCTGGACTACGAACCGATGGAGCATCGGGAGAAGATCGACTGGATGCTGGACACCCACGGCTGGGGTGTCGAACCCGTCGCCCCAGTGCAGCAACCCGAACCCAGAGCGGCCTACTCGTACACCTTCGGGCTCGAAGCACTGTGCGGGCAACCCGACATGGTGATCTTCGGCCTGGCGCCAGCCGCCGCCCGTGGCCTCCTCGATCTGATCGTCAGCCACCTGACCGGAGGTGTCGACATCCCGGTGGGCCAACCCTTCGCCGGTCTCCTCGACAACGGACTGGTCAGCGCCCTCCTCGACGTGGACTTGGAGATTCACGCCACGTTGTTCCCCACCCTGTCCGAGATCTATGGCGATCAAGCCTGGCGGGTCCGGCAGTTCGTATGGCCCGATCGCAGCGGCGCCCTGCCCTGGGAGGATGGCTGGCCCGACGCCCTTCGTCTGGCCCAGCCGCTCATCGGCCACTGGTAACGACGATGCCCAGCCCGCAGTACGGGCTGGGCATCGATGTCAGACAGGATCGGGCCTACAACAGGGAGGCGACGTTGTCCCAGTTGACGAGCTGATCGAGGAAGGTGTTCACGTAATCGGGGCGCCGATTGCGGAAGTCGATGTAGTACGCGTGCTCCCATACATCGATGGTCAACAGCGCCTTGGCAGAGTGCGCCATGGGGAGGTCGGCGTTGGCCGTCTGCATGATGCTCAGCCCGCTGCCGTCATCCACCAGCCAGGCCCAGCCCGAACCGAATTGGGTCATCGCGGCCGTGGTGAAGGCTGACCGGAAGTCGTCGTAGCTGCCGAAGGCCGAGTTGATGGCGTCGCCCACTGCGCCACCCGGCGCACCACCGCCCGACGGAGACATGGAGTTCCAGTAGAAGGTGTGGTTCCAGATCTGGGCAGCGTTGTTGAACATGCCGCCCGAGGCCTGACCAATGATGGTTTCGAGATCAGCGTTCTCGAGATCGGTTCCGGCAATCAGCCCGTTGAGGTTGGTGACGTAGGCCGCGTGGTGCTTGCCATGGTGGAACTCGAGGGTCTCTGCGCTGATGTGAGGAGCAAGCGCGTCGATGGCGTAGGGCAGATCGGGAAGCTCGATGGCCATGCGGGGTCCTTTCAGGGACGGGGTCAGCCGTTGCGGCCCCCTAAGTGTAGTGACTGCGGGCCGCGCCTCGGCCAAGCGACCGGCTCAAACCGGTCAGGATCACATCGCAGCCGCCGCTGCCAGAGCCACGACAAAGGAACCCATGGCCAGAGCAGCGAGCGCGGCCCATGCGATCACCCGATCCCTACTGCGCCGTCCAAGTCGTCGGTCGCCGAGCACCGCACCGGCCATCACTCCGACTGCAAGACCGCCGATGTGCCCACCGATCGAGATGCCGGGGAGAAGGAACGTGATCATCACGTTGACCAGGATCAACGAACCGAGTCCGTCCCGCCACGGGTCTCCCCCAGCCAACCGCTCCACCACGTACACCGCACCCATCACCCCGTAGATGGCTCCCGATGCCCCAGCTGTGGCGGCAGAGGGAGCCACGACCAAGGCTCCCGCGGAACCACCGAGCAACGAACAGAGATAGAGGCCCGCAAAGCGTGACGCCCCTACCCGCTGCTCGAGCCGGCGGCCGAGGAGATAGAGCATCACCATGTTCATGGCCAGGTGCCGGAAGTCGAAGTGCAGGAACCCCCCAGTGATGATCCGCCACCATTCGCCAGCCCGATCAATGGGGAGTGCCCGGGTGGTCCAGTCGCGGACCACGGCAGGTCGCATCGACCATCCGGAGCCTGCGCTGCTCGTCAGCAGGAACAGGGCGCCATTGAGCGCCACCAAGAAGGAAGTGACCCACGGTCGCCGCACCCCCAGGGCAGCTCGTACCCGCCTGGCCTCGGCAGCCGATGGCGCAGATGCTCGGACGCACTCCACGCAATGGGCCCCTACCGGTGCCTGTCGCAGACAGAGATGACACGCATCCCGACCACAACGCGTACACCGTCGCCCCGCCTCGTTCTCGGGATGCCGGACGCAGGTTGCCATGCCTGGAAGCTAGAGGCAGGAACCAAGCAACCAAACTCGGCCAACTCGGTTCACTCCCACATTCCTCGGCCCAGGAAGCCGAGGCCGCTGGCGTCGAGTCGATCTGGACCGTCGAGCACGTGGTGATTCCCAAGGGCCACGGCTCTCGACATCCCTATGCAAAGGCGGCCGAGTTGGCCTCGATCGGCGTGACCCGCATGATCGTGCCGCCCATGGCTCCCGACCAATTGGCCCACCTTCGGTGACGAGGTCGTGGACAGGTGTGCCGACGCCTGACCTCAGCGGCAGGCCTCGAGGCGCAATCCATCGGGGAGGTCGCTCACGGCAGCGTCCCCGTGAAGGATCGCAAAGCTCGACAAGGCCTTCACGACCACGGCTGCGTCGGCCTCCGAGCGGGCCACCACGTCCACTCGGACACACCAACGGTCAGGCCCGTCCTGCCAGAGAACGAGCCGATCGCCGGCCCATGCCTCGGCCACGGCTTGGGCCTGCGCTGGCACCGTCGCCAACAGGATCGAGAACCAACCCGTCGAACCAACGACCTCTGTCGCCAGCACCGGGCCATCGGCAGGGGGAGGCGACACCTCGATGGGAACCTCACCGGTGAGGTAGGCATCCACATCGAAAATCTGCGCGCCACTCACCGGAGGATCGAAGTACGCGGCGTCGACCCCATCGGTACCTGCGCGTTCCACCAACTCCGCCACGAACTGCGGACCCAACCAATACGGCAAGCTGATGTCCACGAGCAGGACCTCCGGCAACCCGCCGATGTCCATGGCAGCTGCGGCCTCGGCGCCGAGCCTCGAGCGCGCTGCCTGATCTGCGTCAGGGAGCCTGTCCGCCCACTGCTCCTCCACCCATGATGCGGTGCCCTCGACCAAAAAGGAGAACGCCGCCTCCTTTTCGCCGTCGTCGTCGACCTCGTCATCGGAGAACCGGTCCAGGTCGAAGTGCTGATCATCGAGGGCGTGGGTGAGTTCGTGCACCAGGGTGGCCTGGGTGAAGGGGTTCAGCTCCAGTCCTCGCAGCACGAGTTCTTCGGTCTCGGGGTCGTAGTAGGCCAGCACTCCCGCGTCGAGCGCATCGAGGAGGGCAGTCTTCAGCGACAGATCGGCATCGATCACGCCCAAGGCCTGCCAGATCCGCTCGACCGTCTCCAGATCGGCATCCTCGAGATCCTCCTCGACGGTCTGCCGGAGCCGGATCCCGAACGCCTCGTCATCGAGAAAGGCAACGTTGACCGGTCTGAGGAACTGCAGGCCTCGAATCTGCTCGGTCTCCCTGCTCAGGCGGTCGATCTCGGCGGCCCGATCATCCAGCTGAGGACCAGACGATTCCGTGTCAGCACCGGCCTCGGATCTGTCGTCGTCGGAAATCGATGCAGGACCGGCGGGGGGATCTGCCGGCGGATCCTCGATACGGGAGAAATCGACGAACGCCACCAGACCGACCACGAATCCGGCGATCGCCACGACCAGCACCACCATGAGGACCCTGAAGTGCGAGGGGCGAGTCGACGAGATCGGATCCATCAGGGTGACCCTAATTGGGGCGCCCCGCCGCGCACAGGCGCGGCAGGCACTCAGATCCCACCGATCGCGGCCGACGGGATCACCATGTTGCGTCGCCTCGCCGCGGGGGCACTCATCCTCATGGGCTCGCTCATCACGAATGTGGGCATCGTCATGTGGTGGTTCGACCGGGAGGTCACCGACCCCCAGCGCGTACGCGAGATGGCCACGACAGTGCTGCAGGATCCGGTCATACGCCGAGAAGCCGCCGAACTCATCGTGACCTCCACCAGTGAGCGACTCGAGCTGGACCCCGCCCAGACCGAGACCCTGACGGCCGCAGCAATGGAAGCACTGACCGACCCCGTCGTCGCCAATGCGTACGCCGACGCTATGGAGCAGTTGTACCGGGCCGTGTTCGAACCCGGGACCGGCGAGATCTCCATCGTTCTCTCCACTACCGGGATCGAAGCGGCGGTGCTGCCGGATCTCGAAGCCGCTGATCCGGCCATGGCCGACCTGATCGAGCGGGTAGGTCTACCGGCGACAGTGCCCCTCCCCATCACCGACCTGCCACAGCTGGCCGACGTCGAGTCAGGCCTCGAGGTGGCGTGGAAGGCCGCGCTCCTGATCGGCAGTGCCATCCTGCTGAGCGCCATCATCGTCCACCCCCGTACTGCGGTGGCCATCCGACGGACGGGCATCTTGTTCGCCCTGGCCGCTGGGTTGATGGCAGGAGCCGTGTGGGTCGTCACCGACCTCGCTGCACCCCGCATTCCCGTCGAAGGGTTCGACGAACTGGCGACGGCGGCTATGTCGGTGATGTTGGCAAGCCTCACCGCCCAGGCCGTCATCCAGGCCACAGTGGCCGCCCTGGTTGCCATCGGAGCCCACCTCCGTATCTGGCTCCCCCGCTTGACCGCACCCCTGCGTGCCGTCGCAGCCACAATGGTGCGATGAGTTCACAACCACCGGTGCTCGGCGACCTCCTCGACTTCATCGACTCCGCTCCCTCGCCGTATCACGCAGCCGAGGCGGCTGCCGCCAGGTTGCGGCAGGCCGGACTCGAGCAGGTCGACCTCTCTGACTCCTGGACGGATCGCCAGAACGGCGTGGTCGTGACCGGTGGCTCGGTCGTCGCCTGGCGCGTGGCGCCCGGGGTCGACCCGTCGCAGATGGCGTTCCGCCTCATCGGCGCCCATACGGACAGCCCGAACCTGCGGGTCAAGCCCCGACCTGACACGGGGGCCGTCGGCTATCGCCAGCTCGGGGTCGAGGTCTACGGAGGGGCCCTGCTCAATTCATGGCTCGACCGCGATCTCGGGCTGTCAGGGCGAATCGCAGTCAGCGGCCCCGACGGCCTCCGCACGGAGCTACTGCGAGTAGATCAGCCATTGCTGCGGGTCGCCCAGTTGGCGATCCACCTGGATCGGGATGTCAACGACAAGGGAGTGGTGCTGGACCGTCAACGCCATTTGGCGCCCCTGTGGGGTTTGGGGTCCTGCTCCGAGGGCGACTTCCGCACCTGGCTGGCGGACCGACTCGATGTCGAACCTGCCGCCATCGATGCATGGGACCTGATGCTGCACGACCTCACACCCTCCAGTCCGCTGGGCGTGGACAACGAGATGTACGCAGCCCCTCGCATCGACAACCTGGCCAGTTGCCATGCAGCGACCGAGGCCTTGGCCACCTCGCCGGAACCCTCGGCCAACACCATCGCCGTGGTGGTGCTGTTCGACCACGAAGAAATCGGGAGCGAGTCGGCCACCGGGGCGGCGAGCGCCCTCCTCCTGCATGCACTCGAGCGGGTGGCAGGAGCCGTGGGGGCTGACCGCGACCAGTTCCTTCGGGCCCTGACACGCTCCTGGTGTGTCTCGTCGGACGGTGCCCACGCCGTGCATCCCAACTACACCGACCGCTACGAGCCCGAGCATCGGGTCGTCCTCAACGGCGGACCGGTGATCAAGGTCAACGCCAACGTGCGATACGCCAGCGACGCAGAGACCACTCAGCGCTTCCAGTCAGCGTGTCGCAGCGCCGGAGTGCCGTTCCAGCTGTACAGCCATCGAACCAACCTGGCCTGCGGGTCGACCATCGGACCCATCACGGCTGCCCGTCTCGGGATCCGGGTCGTCGATGTGGGCAGTGCACAGCTCTCAATGCACTCCGCCCGAGAACTCGGAGGCAGCGAGGATCCGAGTTTCCTCACCCGTGCCCTCGGGTCGTTCCTGTCCGAGGTCTGACCGCTAGGCAGGCCCGTGATGCAATGCGTCGTGTAGGTGGCTGCTGTCGTTGAAGCGCCGCA
Source organism: Acidimicrobiales bacterium (assembly GCA_038135065.1). Classification (GTDB taxonomy): domain Bacteria; phylum Actinomycetota; class Acidimicrobiia; order Acidimicrobiales; family Poriferisodalaceae; genus JAYPWI01. The sequence goes on along the minus strand of JAYPWI010000001.1, from coordinate 161,490 downwards.
CGGCCCACGCCCCCTCAGACCTCACGATCTGTGACACGGAACAATTGTCTGCCCCACCGAAGGCGAACGGCCGAGAACCGGCGATAGAGGCCAGCACCACCCCGATCACCCCACCGTGGACCGTGCACAACACGAGCTGGTCAGGATGTCGGTCGGCAATTCGGTCGAGGGCGTCCATACAGCGTCGGGCGAACACCTCATTGGATTCCGCACCTGGGATGACGTCCCAACGCTCTTGCGCATGCATCTGCCGGTAGATCGGATGGTCGGCCGCCGCGTGCTGGCGGAGCAGACCGCCCTCCCACTCCCCCAGGTGGATCTCTCGCAAATCGGGTTCGATGGCCACCCCCAGACCGAGCTGCGCGGCGAGCGGGGCCACCGTCTGCTGGGTTCGCTGCATCGACGTGGCGTACAGGGCGGCGATCGGCTCGATCCCGAGTCGGCGTGCGCTGCGTTCCGCCTGCTCGTGACCAACCGGTGACAGGGGTGGATCACCCTGCCCCTCGATCAGGGGGAACGGTGTCCCGGGAACGAAGGGAGTCGATGCGCCGTGTCGAAGGAGCATGACCTCCGTGGATCCCGGCGGGCGCTCCCACCGGTGTTGGGCGAACTGCTGGGGGCCGGACTCTTCGCTCACCTCCGGCAACGTAGCGCAGCAGGCGATGCACTGCGGCCGGCTCAGAACTGGACCATGAGGAGATCGACCGCGGTCTCGCCCTTCTGCAGTTGCGCTCCCGCTACCGACACGTCGGCCGCCGAACCGAAACCGTACAGAGCACCATCACCCGAGAGGACCAGATACCCAGCACCGCCATCGATGCTGCGGACCCGACGTCCATCCACCACCCCGCTCGTCCCCGTCACCAGCCCCGGGATGGAGCCGTGGAAGGGCACACCGAAGGTGAACACGCCCCCATCGGATGCCACCAGCCAGTAGCCCTCGGCCCCGGCGGCCATGGACACCATCGGTTCGTTGAGCACGATGCTGCCGGTGGAACCGAGGAAGCGGGCGTCGCCGAACGCGAACACCCCACCATCGGATGCCACCAACCAATACCCATCACCCGTCGGCGACACCGCCATGTCGACGATGGGCCGGTTGAGGACCATCCCACCCGTCGACCCGAAGAAGCGGGCGTCGCCGAACGCGAACACCCCACCATCGGATGCCACCAACCAGTAGCCGCGACCCGTCGGGGACACCGCCATCCCGACCACCGGTCGGTTGAGGACCAGGTCTCGCAAGTCGCCCTGATGCCCTGCATCACCGAACACGACGACCCGCCCCCGGCGATCGACCAACCAGTAGCCCGAGCCGGTCGGCGTGGGCGCCCCACCGACGACGCCGTTGTCGGTACCGAAGTCGAACAGGATCACCTCCGGCGGCGAGAGCTCGTCGGCCCCGCCGAAGGGGAGGACCCGCCCCCGGTCAGTCACCACCCAGTAGTGGGTCTCCACCGGGGGAATCTCGACCACCACACGCGTCCCGGTTCGGCCACCGGGTCCGACGGCCACCACCTCGTACACGCTCGAACCACCCCGTCGGGGAGTGGCGTCGCGGTACTCAGTGATGGCCGGATCGAGCCGGGCCACGATGAGGCCATCGCGGAGAACCTCCACCGCCTCCACGCCGTCAGCAGACAGTTCCCACGCCACGACGACCTCGCCAGCGACGAAGCTGGCCACCACCTGTAGCGGGGCGGGAGGCGGTTCGACCGGCTCAATTGGTGGGACCAAGCGCCCCACGGCCTCCACCGGATCCACGAGTCCCGCTCCGTAGCTCTCGTCGACCCCGGGCAGACCGAGATCATCTGCCGTGTCAGCGAGTAGGTCTCGGACCTCGGCGGGAGTAAGCGATCCATCTGCCTGCAGAACGAGGGCAGCCGCAGCGGCGACCTGCGGTGTCGCCATCGAGGTGCCGCTCATCGTCAGGTAGGAATCGACCGACCCTCCGCCGGTGGAGTCGATCATGCTGCCCGGTGCAGCGATGTTCACCTGCGGCCCCTGCGACGACCACGGCGCACGGGTGAGATCGGACTGCACCGCCCCGACCCCGATCACTGTCGAGTACGCGGCCGGATAGACCACGGGACTGCCCGCAAGGCCTTGGTTCCCCGCTGCCGCCACCACCACGACACCGGCCGCCTCTGCCTCTGCTACGACGGCCCGCAACACGGGCGAATCGTCCCACGAGACCAGAGAGAGGTTCAGTACGTCGGCATCGTGATCGATGGCCCACAACATCCCCTGCACCACATCGGACAGAAGCCCTCCGTCGCCCCCGAGCACTCTGACCGGCATGAGCGACGCACCGGGAGCGTTGCCGACCCCACCCACACCGTTGTCGGCGACCGCACCAACGATGCCCGCCACGTGAGAGCCGTGATCGATGGGTTCTCCAACCCGATCGAGAGCGACCTGCCAGTCGACGGGGTCGAGCAGACGGTTCTCGATGGCGTCGAAGCCCTGCACGAACCGGGCCAGATCCTCGTGGCCCAGGGCAATCGCCGTGTCGATCACGGCGACCGTCACCCCCGTGCCGTCGATCCCGGGCGGCAGGCCATCGAGGCCCAGCGTATCGATATGCCACTGGAGGCTCCGCCGAGGGTCGGCCGCAGGTTCCACCCACTGCTCACGGCCGACAGCTACCAGACCATTCGACCGTGACGCACCGACCGAGGCCGTCAGGGTTGCCACCGGCGGACTCAGCGCCCGTTCGACAGCCAGACGCCCGCCAGAACGCCGCAGCACCACCCAGCCTGCCGGCTCGGGGCGGGACTCACTGGCCACCGCTGGCCCCTCGCCCTCCTGTGCCTCGCCGAGCGCACTGAGGCCCCACCACCCCGCCCCGAGCACCGTGACCGCAACGATGGTCCGATGCAGGAGACGCCTCACGGTGCGGAAAACTACGACCGGACCCTCTCAGCCTCAAGCGGAGAGGGTCCGGTCGCTAGAACAACCAGCAATATCACTCGATGATGTAGGCGGCCTCTCCATGGTCGCTGGCATCGAGACCGGCCAATTCAGTGTCCTCCGAGACCCGCAGACCCATGACGGAGTCGAGCACCTTGGCAATGACGAAGGTGGCCACGAAGGAGAACACCGCCACGACAGCGATGGACAGGACCTGGTACCACAGCAGACTGCCACCTCCGAAGAAGACTCCGTTGATGAAGTCGCCCCCGGGGACTGCGGAGGCGTCGGCAAAGAATCCGAGCAGGACGCCGCCGACGACACCGCCGACGAAATGCACGCCGACCACGTCGAGGCTGTCGTCGAACCCGAAGCGGAACTTGGCCTCGATGGCGAAGAAGCACAGCACACCGGCTGCAGCACCGAATACGAAGGAATGCATCGATCCGACGAAGCCAGCAGCGGGGGTGATGGCCACCAGGGCCGAGATGATGCCCGAGGCCATGCCGATGGTGGACACCTTCCCGTGGCGAAGCACCTCCACGATGCTCCACGCCACCATCCCCGCAGCCCCGGCGATGAAGGTGTTCACGAACGCCTGGGCGGCAGCACCGTCGGCGGCCAGGGCCGATCCGGCGTTGAAGCCGAACCAACCGAACCACAGGATGCCCGCCCCCAGCATGACGAAGGGAATGTTGTGGGGAGCGGGCCGGTTCTGGGGCCACCCGGTGCGCTTTCCGAGTACCAGCACCAGGGCGAGGGCAGCGGCGCCCGCATTCACGTGGATGGCCGTACCACCGGCGAAGTCGAGGGCGCCGAGATCCAGGATCCAGCCGTCGGCTCCGTACACCCAGTACACGACCGGGGCGTAGACCACGAGGCTCCAGATCGGAACGAAGATCATCCAGGCCGAGAACTTCATCCGGTCGGCCACCGCTCCCGAGATCAGTGCGGGGGTGATGGCCGCAAAGGTCATCAGGAAGGCGAAGACGGCCAGGCCTTCGGCATCGTGGATGCCGCTCATCCCGACAAGGCTGAAGTCTCCGATGATGGGATTCCCGCTCTCGCCGGCAGCAAGGCTGAAGCCGACGAGCACCCAGACCACCGGGACGATGCCCAGGCACCACATGTTCATGTTCAACATGTTGAGGGCGTTCTTGGCCCGGACCATGCCCCCGTAGAACAGGGCGAGCCCCGGCACCATGAACAGCACCAGGGCCGCAGCGACCAATATCCAGGCAATGTTGCCAGCATCGACTTCCATGACGACCTTCCCGGCACAGCAGCCAGCTGTGACCACTGGCAACGTAAACAACACATGGCGACAGACGGTTTCCGCTTTGTTACGGCCATGTGAACGGGCCCGGGGGCTCACCCTGTTGACAGCTCCACTACCCTGGATTCATCACGTCGACGTAGGGGGCCGCCGTGCGCAAGCAGATCCCACCCGATTCCTTGGCTCGTGATCCGAGGTTTCACCGACGCAGCACCGAAGAACGCCTGTCCGATCCACGCAACAACGTGATCCGATCGATCGACCCCGGGGTCGAGGACGTGGACGAGCGAGCCCGACGGCAGATGCACGGCATCTTCGTCGGGGAGATCCAGGCCCTCGAAGGGGCCGGCCGCACCGCCTACGACTTCCAGGACGGCGAGGTCCCCTTCGACCTCAAGCTCGACATGGCCCGCCAGTGTTGGGACGAAGCCCGCCACTGCGAGATCTCGGTGATGCTGAGCGACCACATGGGCGGCGATCTCGGCGAATACGCAGAGTTCACGACCCTGTTCGAGGCGGCCTGCCACGACGACCCCGTCTTTCGGCTTGCCGGGGTGAACCGAGCCCTCGAAGGACTGGCCATCGACGTGTTCAGCATGATGCGGGACTTCGGGGACGCAATGGCTGACCCCGTCATGTACTTCTGCGAGGACTGGATGCTGGCCGACGAGGTGACCCACGTGAAGATGGGGTCCCGGTGGCTGCGGGAGGTCACCGAGCACGACCCGGATCGACGCAATCGAGCTCTCGAGTTCCAGAAGGTGGTCGATCAGCTCTTCAACTTCGGTGGAGCCAGAGGCGAGGGGCCCGAGGTGGCCATCCAGCTGGCCCGCCGGTTTCGGGAGATGGCCGGGTTCACCACCGGAGAGGTGGACGAGATCGCGGCGATGTCGGACCAGGCCCGCATCAAGGGCTCGGTCGCCTCACAGGAAGCGATGGCCGACATCCGCAGCGCCACCGGCTGAGCGACGCCCCTGACAGCCTGGAGCGAGAGCCCCGCATCGCGGGACCCCGCTCTCGACTCCTCCTCAGCCCATCAGCTCGGCGAGCTTGGCCCGGTATCGCTCCACGTTGGCTTCCTTGATGTCCTCGTAGCCCCGGATCATGTCGGGCAGCTCGGCAACCTCGACAGCGGTGTCGTAGGTGGCTGCGTCGAGGCGTGACAGCAGGGTCTCGATCGTCGATCGGTACTCGTCGATCAGCTGGCGCTCCATCTTGCGATGGGTCGTGCGGCCGAACACATCGAGACCGGATCCGCGTAGCCGCTTCATCCGAGCCAGACCGGCGAAGGCCAGGTCGCCGGAGCGTCCCAGACCGATCTTCTTCTTGAGACCCATCCTCCGAGCGATCGGGGGATGCAGCTTGTAGGTGATCTTGGTCTCGTCGCCGAACTGCTGCTTGATCGCCTCGTGGAAGGCGGCCGAGCGATGGAGCCGAGCCACCTCGTACTCGTCCTTGTAGGCCATGAGCTTGTGCAGGTAGCGAGCCACGGCCTCGGACAGGCGGGTGTCACGACCCACCTTGCCTTCGGCCTCGCGGACCCTGGCCACCATCTCCACATAGGACTTGGCATAGTCGGCGTTCTGGTACTCGATCAGATCGGGCACCCGCACCCCGAGCAGTCGCTGGAGCTCCTCGCTGGGATCAGCCACCGTGTCGATGAGCTTGTTCGCACGGGCATCCCGCTTGACCTCCCGCTTCACCTGGCCGAGCCGCTCCACGTGCAGTTCGTCGAGGAAGGCGGGATCGAGGGCGATCTTGCGGCCGATCCTGAAGGCCTGGGTGTTCATGTCCACGGCCACCCCGTTGAGCTCGATCGCACGCTCGATGGCGGCCGAACTGATGGGCACCACCCCGGCTTGGTAGGCAGCACCCAGCACGATGATGTTGGCCGGCATGTGGGAGCGATAGAGGTTGTCCGACAGGTTGCCGGCGTCGAAGTAGATGTTCTTCTCCGCTGTCGTGGCGTCGTCGATGGTCGCCTGCAGTTGGCTCCACTCGGGGTAGGAGGCCGACGTGTCGCGGATCATGGCCCCCGTCGGCACCTTGGACGACGACACCACGGCCACCGAGCGGCCCGGCAGCGCCTTGGTCAGGTTCTGGGGGTTGGTTCCGGTCAGCAGGTCGAACACGATGTACGCGTCGGCTTCGCCGGTCCCCACCTTGTTGCCTTCCTCGGCCTCGAGCTCGTTGCCCGAGTGGCGGATCTTCAGGTTCGACACCACCGGACCACCCTTCTGGGCCAGCCCGGTCTGGTCGAGGCCGTGGGCCTGCTTGCCGTCGAGGAGGGCGGCCGTGGCCAGCAACTGGTTGACCGTCACCACACCGGTGCCCCCGATGCCCATCATCAGGATGTTGCCCTCGTCGATCCGGTCGGGCTCGGGAAGGTCGTCGCCGATGGTGGCCACCGCCAGGGTGGTCTTCTCGGGGAGCTTGCCGGCGGGGATCACCTCGACGAAGGCCGGGCAGTCACCGTCGAGGCAGCTGTAGTCCTTGTTGCACGAAGACTGGTGGATCTGGGTCTTGCGTCCGAACTCGGTCTCCACCGGCTGGACGGAGAGGCAGCTCGACTTCTCACCACAGTCGCCACAGCCCTCACAGACGGCCTCGTTGATGAAGACCCGCATCGGCGGCTCGACGACCTTGCCCCGCTTGCGATCGCGGCGCAGTTCGGCCGCACACGGCTGGTCGTAGATCAGCACTGTGGTGCCGGGAACGTCACGCAGGAGGCGCTGCGCCTCGTCGAGGCGGTCGCGATGCCAGATGTCGGTGTTGGGAGCGAAACGGTCGTCGGACTCGTACTTCTCGGGGTCCTCGGTGAGCACCATCACCTTGGCCACCCCTTCGGCCTCGACCGAGCGGGTCAGCTCGGCCACCGACATACCACCGTCGACATCCTGCCCGCCGGTCATGGCGACTGCGGCGTTGTAGAGGATCTTGTAGGTGATGTTGGTGCCGGCAGCGATGGACTGGCGCAGAGCGAGCGACCCGGAGTGGTGGTAGGTGCCGTCGCCGATGTTCTGGAAACGGTGGGTCATGTTGACGAAGGGGGCGGCCCCCACCCACTGGACTCCCTCCCCACCCATCTGGGTGGTCCCCTTCACGTTGCGAGTCGGGGTCATCGACGCCATGCCGTGGCAACCGATGCCACCACCGGCTTCGGAGCCCTCGGGCACCCAGGTCGAACGGTTGTGGGGGCAGCCCGAGCAGAAGTTCGGCGTCCGGTTGGCCGAGGGCTTCTCGCTCGGCGCCCCGAGGGTGACGGGGATGGTGATGCGTTCCTTGACGGCGGGGCCGACCACAGCCTCGCCGAAACGAGCCGCCAGGAAGGGGCGGATCTTGCGAGCCACGGTGTCGACGTCCATCTCCCCGTGTCCGGGGAACCAGAACCCACCCTCCTCGTCACGCTTGCCGAGCACCATGGGGGTGTTGGCCGTGCCGTAGAGGGCCTCTCGCAGGTAGGTCTCGATGAAGGCCCGCTTCTCCTCCACCACCACGATCACGTCGAGGCCTTCGGCGAAGGCCCGCACCGAGGAAGCCTCCAGCGGCCACACGACGGTCGGCTTGAACACCCGGATACCCAGCCGTTGCAGGGTGGCTTCGTCGAGGCCCATGCGGTCGAGGGCCTCTCGGAGGTCGTAGTAGGTCTTGCCTGCTGCAACCAGGCCGACCTTGGCGTCGGAGGTGGCCACCGTCTGACGGTTGAGGTTGTTGAGGGCGATGAAGCGCTCGGCGGCTTCCATCCGCCCCTCGTGAATCTCGAGTTCCATGCGGACTGCGTTCGGGCCGAACAGGGCGTCCTGCTGGGTGTGCTTCCAGGGCCCGCCGTTCCATTCGAACTCGGGGCGCTCGAGCTGCACCCGACCGGGGCCGACCTTGATCGTCGAGTAGCCATCGGCCACGTTGGTCACGATCTTCAGAGCGCTCCACAGGCCCGTGTAGCGGGACAGCTCGTACCCGATGCGTCCGAAGTCGGCCACCTCCTGCACGTTGCCCGGGTACAGGATCGGGGTCTGGAAGTGCAGGAGGGCGAACTCGGACTCACTGGCCAGGGTCGAGGACTTCGAGGCCGGGTCGTCGCCGGCCACCAACAGCACGCCGCCCTTGGGATCGACACCGCAGACGTTGGCGTGGCGGATGGCGTCACCGGAGCGGTCGACCCCGGGGGCCTTGCCGTACCACATCCCCAGGACGCCGTCGTAACGACCGTCGAAGTTGCGGTTGGCCAACTGGCTGCCCCACACCGCGGTTGCCCCGAGGTCCTCGTTGAGACCGGGGATGAAGGTGATGTGGTTGGCCGCCAGCTCTTCGGCGTTGCCGTGCATGAGCGAGTCGATGCCACCGAGGGGTGATCCTCGATAGCCCGACACCATGGCAGCGGTGGCGAGTCCGTCTCGCCGATCGGCCCGGAGCTGGTCGAGCAGGGCCCGCAGCAGGGCCTGGACCCCGCTCATTGCCACGTCACCCTCGTCGCGAACGAAACGATCTTCGAGCCGGAAATCTGCGAGTGCCATCGGTCCCCCTCGGTAGAGGGACCACTCTACTCCCCGGCCGTCCGGTGGCCCGGGTCGGAGGGGCCAGAGCTTGCTACGGTCACCTGACGTGACCAGCCATGCCTGCTTCAGCTGCGACCCCGGTCCCCTTCAGGTGGTGGATCACACACGAGGGGTCGTCCGGGTGCCCGACCGGTTCCGAGGCCCGCCCACCTCGGTCAACGGTGGGGTGGCGACCGGGCTCTACGCCTGCATCGGAGAGGTTGCCCTGGCGGCGCCGGTTCGTCGCCTCCAGACCCGCCTGCACATCCCGCCCCCGCTCCACGCCGATCTACCGTTCGAGATCGACGACGTCCCCGGCCACCCGGATCGGCAACAGATCACGGTGACCACGACCGAGGGGACCACCGTGCTGAGCGGATGGGTGTCTGCACTACCGGACCCGGTGATTCCCCCGGACACCGAAGCTCTGCTGGCCGGTCTGGCCTCACCCACCGCAGACCAGCTGCATCGCTTCGAGCACTACGTCGAGCCGCCGCGCGACGCCCGGATGGACACCGCTGCCTTTTCGGGCTGCTTCGTCTGCGGCCCTGACGCCCCCGGCGGACTGTCCCTTCGCCCCCGTCCAGTGACCGACGAGGTGCGATGGCTGCCATGGCATCCCCACAGGGACTGGAGGGACCGCAACGGGGTCGCCCTGCTGCCCGCCATCGCCGCCCTGGACTGCACCGGGGCCCAGGGTCTGCACGAACACGGACTGCTCGGGGAGGGTGAGTCGCTCCTGCTGGGCACCTATGACGCCGACGTCCGAGAACGCCCCACCGGGCATGATGCAGAGGACCTGCGCATCGTCACCACGCCGGCCGGCCGCGACGGCCGCAAGGTGTACACCGATCAGGGCTTGTTCACCCCCGACGGGCGCCCCCTCATCCTGGGCCGAGCCACCTGGATCGTGGTGACGCCCGACATCGCCATCGGTGTCTGACCGTTAGTCACCCAAGGCGACTCGCACCGCGGCCAGCTCCTCCATCTGGCCCCGGTGATCGGGTCGACAGGGGATGATCACGAAGCCCTCGACCCCGGCCTGTTGGTAGGTGGCCAACTGGTCGGCCACTGCGGCCACCGACCCTGTCACCGTCCACCCCTCCACGGCCTCCCAGGGCAGGGCGTATTGCCCCCCGAACAATCGGGCCGCGTCCTGGCGACACTGCTCGCCATCGTCGCCGACTGCGACGAAGATCACCATCGACACCTCGGGCACCGGCCGACCCCACCGACGCGCTTGGTCGCTCAGTTCCTGGCGGGCGACGGCAATCCGGTCGGGATCCATCCAAACCGTCATCCAACCATCCCCGAACCGGGCCGCTCGACGCACGGCGGCGGGTGAACGGCCACCGATGATGATCGGCGGAGTCGGGACCGGAGGCTCCAGGGGCGGGGTGTCGACCCACAGTGGGGCCTCGGTTCGGACCTGCTTCCCAGCCAGGAGGTGGGGCAGGACCTCGAGCAGGGCATCGAGTCGGGACCCGCGACCCGCTACCTCGGCACCCGCGGCCAGCCATTCCGGGGGATGCTCGCCGCCCACCCCGAGGCCCAGGAGTAGGCGACCCGGGGCGAGGTGATGCAGGGTCTGCACCTGCTTGGCCAGCCAGACGGATTGACGCATCGGCCCCAAGAGCACGGCGCTTCCCACCTTGATGTGCCGGGTGGCCACCGCCGCGGCCGCCATGGACAGGGTCGCCTCGAGCACGGGTGGATGAAAGCTGAGGTGGTCACCGACCCAGACTGCGTCGAAGCCGAGTTCCTCGGCCCGCCGAGCAGCCCCGACCACGTCGAGGCCTCCACCATGTGGCCCGAGGCGGTAGGGGTCGAAGTTGGGCAACATCAGGCCCCAGGGGGCCAGGGGTCGATCCACCGGCCGCACCGTAGCGGACGGCCTGCCCGTGGGCCGGGGCTAGCGTGTGGGCATCGTGTCGACCGCCGACCTGTGTTCCCGCTACCTCGAGGTCAGATCCCTGACCGAGGCCCTGGCCGAACCCCTCAGCCCCGAGGACCAGACGGTGCAGTCGATGCCGGACGTGTCTCCCACGAAGTGGCACCGAGCCCACACCACCTGGTTCTTCGAGACCTTCGTCCTGGCCCCCCACCGTCCCGGCTACCGCTACCACGACCCCGACTACCAGTTCCTGTTCAACTCCTATTACGAAGCGGCCGGACCTCGGCACGCCCGAGTCGACCGGGGTCTGCTGTCCCGACCGGGAGCGGCCGCTGTCGGGGCCTACCGACGAGCGGTCGACGAGGCGATGACAGAACTGCTGGCCGATCTGGCCAGCGCCCCGCCTGATGCTCACCAGGCGATCAGCGACCTGGTGACCCTCGGCCTGCATCACGAACAACAGCATCAGGAGCTGATCCTGATGGACATCAAGCACGTCCTGTCGGTCAACCCGCTGCGTCCCGCCTATCGGAATGACGGCCCCCAGGTGAGGCATCGACCGTCACCGATGGGATGGGAGGCCCACGACGGGGGCATCGTCGAGATCGGCCACCGGCCCGAGGACGGCTTCGCCTTCGACAACGAAGGACCCGCCCATCGTGTGCTGCTGGAACCGTTCGAGCTGGCGCACCGCCTGGTCACGGCCGGTGAATGGCTCGAGTTCATGGACGACGGGGGCTACGCGACACCGTCCCTGTGGTTGAGCGAGGGCTGGCATCTGTGCTGTGAGCGGCAGTGGGCGGCCCCTGCGTACTGGAGCAATACCGATGGCCGCTGGGACATCTTCACCCTGGACGGAACCCGGCCGGTCGACCCCGATGAGCCCGTCATCCACGTGAGCCACTTCGAGGCCGACGCATTCGCCCGCTGGGCGGGAGCCCGGTTGCCCCTCGAAGCCGAGTGGGAGGTGGCCGCTAGGCGGTGTCGCCCGTCACCGGGCCCGCTGCTCGACGATCCGAGGACCTCTCCCCTGCATCCAGTGGGCCACGGGCAGGCCCCACTCGACGACCTCTTCGGCCAGGTGTGGCAATGGACGGCCAGCCCCTACGTGGGCTACCCGGGCTACCAGCCGCCTGCTGGGGCCATCGGTGAGTACAACGGCAAGTTCATGTCGAACCAGATGGTCCTCCGAGGAGCCTCGTGGGCCACCCCCTCAGGCCACGCCCGGTCCAGCTACCGGAACTTCTTCCCTTCGAGTGCGAGGTGGCAGTTCAGCGGTCTGCGCCTGGCCCGTTCCGGGAGCCCATGACCCTCAGTCCATGAACTCGCTGACCACGGGCTGGCACTCGTCGAGGAACTCGAGCGAGCGATCGGGATCCTCCCGTCGCATGGACGGCGGGGTCAGGACCAGGCGGTGGATGCCCAGCTCGCGCAACGCGTTCAGCCGCTCAGCCTTGGGGCGTCGCCACGTGAACAGGGAAATGGGAACCGACAGGGGGTCGCGCCCGAACTCCTCGAGATGACGACGGAACAGGGCGATCCCCCCCTCCACCGACTGTTCACCGCTCACCCCGACCAGAGAGATGTCGATGGGGCACCACTCGTCGGCGTACTCGGCCGAGTGCTTGATCCCCACCGGCCCGGCCTGCCCCATGGCGATGGGCACGGTGCCTCGGGCCGGTTTGGGGTACACCCACGAGGTCGTGAACCGGTCGTAGGTCCCCTCGTAGGACGCTTCATCCTGACTCCACGCAGCCCGGAGAGCGGCGACCCGATCCCGGGTTGCCGAGAACCGCTTGGCGAACGGGACATCGGGCCGTGCATTGGCCAGCTCCTCCTCGTTCCACCCCACCCCGATCCCGAGGAGCACCCGACCCCCGCTGAGGGCATCGAGGGAGGCCACCGTTTTGGCCAGATCCAGCGCCTCGTGCTCGAGGACGAGGCAGATGCCCGTAGCCAACGTGATCGTGGTGGTGGCCTCGGCGGCCATGGCCAGGGACACGAAGGGGTCGTTCATGTGCCAGTAGCCACTGGGGAGCTCGTCACCACCGGGGTACTCCGATGCCAGCCCGACCGGGATGTGACTGTGTTCGGGCACCCAGAACGAGTCGAAGCCTCGCTCTTCGAGCTCTCGGGCCATGGTGCCCGGAGGGTGACATCCGACGTGGTTGAGACCGAGGTAACCGAACTTCATGGCAGGAGGCTAGGCGGTGGGCGGTTGCCAGGGCTGCTAGATCGGTGTCACCTCGAACACGGGGGCCGAGGCGGCGCGACGCTGCGGCCGCCGGCGGGCCAGCAGCACGGCGAGCACCCCGACCAGGCCCAGGCCGACCAGGTTCATCCCACCCCCGATCAAGAAGGCCAGTCGGTAACTGCCGGTGAGGTCGTGGAGATAACCCGCCAGGGCCGGCCCGAACGCGGCAGCCGATCCCGACACCGCGAACACAGCACCCACGATGGCCCCGATATGGGCCTGTCCGAACTGGTCGCTGAAGATGGCCGGGAACATGGTGGTCGTTCCCCCGTAGGAGAAGCCGAAACCGATACCGGTGGCGAACATCACCGCAGTGGGTGGCCCGGCAGCGAAGATGGCGAAGGCGCATACCTGCAGGGCCAGCACCGAGGCCAGCGAGGGCAGTCGGCCGATCCGGTCCGAGATCACCCCGGTGGCCGTGCGACCCAGCAGCCCGCCGATGCCCACCGCACTGAGCATCACCGACGCCGTGCCCTTGCCCATGCCCAGGCCCTCGGCAAAGGACACGAGGTGGACCAAGGGCATGAACACAGCCATCCAGGTGAAGAAGAACACCCCGCCGGTCACCCAGTACAGGCCGGTCCGCATGGCCTGGCCGCGAGTCATCCCCCACACGGGGGGTGCTGGTTCGGTGGCCGAGGGGTCGGCGGGAATACCGTCGACGGGTAACCCCTTCTCGGCCGGATCCCGCACGATGAGGGCCGCTGCAATCAGCAGCAGCACGAAAGCGGCACCACCGAGGACCATGTAGGTGTTCCGCCAGCCGAGGCTCACGGTGATGAGCCCGGCCAAGGGGGGAACGACGAGGCCGCCGAAGCTTCCGCCACTGGTCGCGATGCCCAGGGCCTTGCCTCGGTCACGGTCGAACCAGCGGGCCACCGTGGCGCTACAGGGTACGAAGGCGGCGCTCATCCCGATGGCGGCAACCAGTCCGAGGGTCAGGGTGAACTGCCAGAGCTGTTGGGTCAGCGACGTCGCCACATAGCCGACCCCGAGGAAGACGGCACCTCCGGCGATCACCTTGCGAGGACCGAGACGGTCGGTCAGGGCTCCGCTGAAGCCGCTGAGCAGGCTGTACATGAAGATGTACGTGGCGATGACCAGCGACAGCTGGGTGCGGGTCCACCCCGTGTCCTCGATGATGTCCTCGAGGAACACGCCGAAGGAGAACTGCACCCCGTACGACACGGCCAGGACCCCGAAGGCCGTCCACGTCACGACCCACCCGTAGTAGATGCCTCGCTGCGAGGTCGATGGATCGTTCACCGACCCCTCATCGTTCCCGGCCCCCCGCTTCGCCACTGCAACCGCGCTCGATGATACCGTCCTCGGCAATGTGGGGCCCGGAGTCGCCTCGTCGCTACCGGTCGCCAGGAGCCATGTAGAACCAGATGGGCTGCTTCACGCCGGCCTCGGCCATGGCCGACCGGGCAGCGAGGACCACCCGACCCGCTTCGGTGCTGTCGAGGAACCACCTGGTTCCCGCATAGGCCCCGGGGGTGTGGTCGGACAGGGCAAGGGCCGCGGTCTCGTAATAGCCACGAATATCCTGACTGACCCGGGCAGGCACGCCGGGAATGCCCGCCTCCTTCCAGTCCGTGCCCTCGGCCACCCGGATGAAGGCCTCGATGGCATCAGGAATGTGGTCGGCATCGACCACCCGGCCTGCCCCGACCCGGTTGCCGTAGGTGTCCACGGCCCGGTCGTAGGCCGGGCGAAGGCCCCGGGCCTCGTCGACGGCCGGGTGGGCGTCGGGGTCGTGGCGGGGTGGCAGCGGACAAGCCACCACCTCCGACGGGTCGTCCTCGATCGTGACGTCGTACTCCTCGAAGGTCGGACCGTCCGCGCCGAGCAGCCCGAAGGCCCGCTCGAGGACCCGATGCTGGAAGTCCGGATCGCCGGGCACGCCAAGGGGTCGGCCCAATGGGAAGTCGCACCACAGGCCGCGGGGCGGCGCTGTGCCGGCGATCTGCTGCCGGATGGACCCGAGCGCCACCGTGGCGATGCCGGCCGCCTCGAAGACGTGGGCGAGCGTACTCACGGTACGCGTGCACAGCGGTCAGACGGGGGTCAGCAGGACGACGTCGACCCCGTGCTCGGCGAGCAAGGCAGCCCCTGCCGGGCCGCTGTCCAGGCGCACCGCAGAGAGCTCGAACTGGTTACCCGCGTAGGCCAGATGGATGTCCGACACCTCGCCGATGACCCCTTGCTCGGCGAGTTCGTCCAGGCGATCGATGGGGAACACGGTGTTGATGTCGGCTGCGAACCCGGTCGCATCGAAATTGGGACTCCAGTGCCCCATGACGTAGTCGCGGCGGTCGGCATGCAGGATCCGAAAGCCCGTGTCAGCGGGACCGAAGTCCTCGTCGTCGGGGTGATGCAGCGATGCCGAGGTGACGATGGCCACCCGAGCCTGGGCCAGGGGCACCGGGCTGACGAACGCCGTCTCGTCGAATTGCTCGGCCGGAAGTTGCTCGGTGAGGGCCTTGAGGCTCCGGTCAGTCATGCCCAGCGACCCTAGCGGGCCGACCCGCCCGACTCGGCAATTGGCTGGTGGTCAGCACCACGACGCCGGCCACCACCATCAGCCCTCCCACCAACTCGGCGACACCGAAGCGCTCACCCCGCAACAACCAGCCGAAGAGGACCCCGAACACCGGGGTGAGGTAGGCCGACACTGCGGCCTGGATGGCGGGCGCTCGGCGCAGCACCGTTGCGAACAGGGCGAAGCTGAGGGCCAACGATGGAATGCCTGCGTACATCAGCGGCCACCACAAGCCCCAGCCGGGTGTCGTGTCCCCCCAGTCCTCGACGAAGGGGACCACCAGGTGCAGGCAGGCACAGGACATGAGGATCTGTACGGCCACGAGCATGACCGGACTCACCTCGAGGGCGGCTGGCAGTCGCTTGTTCAACACCCCACCGACGGCCCAGGTCACGGCAGCGATCAGGATGAAGATGACTCCGAGGGCCGTGTTGCCCGCAGACAGGGCCGGCACGGCCAGGACCACGGCCCCCGCAAAGCCAGCCACGATGCCCAGCAGGCCCATTCGGTTGGGCCGTTCGGCCAGTACCCACACTGCGATGACCGCAGTGAACAAGGGCATGGTGGCCGAGAGCATGCCGGCGAGACCGGCCGACACCCGTGAGACCCCGGCCACCAAGGTGGCGCTCGAGAGGGTGGTGATGGACAGGCTGATCCACCAGATGGCCAGCCACTGGTCCCGGCCGCGGGGAAAGCGCTCTCTGCGAATCAGGGCCACGGCGAGCAGAACGGGGCCGCCGACCGATGTGCGCATGGCGGCCAGGGCGAGCGGCGTGGTGTGATCCAGGGCCGCCTTCATCACCGTGTAGTTGAGACCGATGAGGGCGGCGATGGTCACCACCAGGGCGAGGGTGACCAGATGAAACCTGCTGTCGGGATGGGTGGGCGGTCCGCTCACGCTCCCTCGAGCAGGTCGATACTCCGTTGCCGGAGACGACGCATCCCCCGGAGCCAGCGGTCGGCGTCCCCCGCCTTGCGCTCGATGTAGGTCTGCACCTCGGGGTGACTCAGGATCATGAACTGCTCGTTGCGCATGGCCTCGGTGATGACGTCGGCCACGTGGTCGGGCTCGACGATGCCATCGGTGCCGCCGTCGCCGAGCTGGCGGGGAGCCATGGCCGTGTTCACGCCCTGCGGACACAGCACCGACACCCTGATCCCATCGTCCCCGTGGGTGATGGACAGCATCTCGGCCAGCTTGATGCAGGCGGCCTTGGTCACCGAATACGGGGCAGAGCCAACAGCAGCCAACAACCCGGCCGCGCTCGCAGTGTGGACCAGATACCCCTCGCCTCGAGCCGTCATGGAGGGCACCACGGCCCGAGCGGCGTACACGTGGGACATGACGTGGAGCTCCCATTGGGCCTGCCAGGCGTCATTGCTCGCTTCGACACCACCCTCGGCCCCGGCTCCCGCGTTCGAGAAGAACACGTCGACAGGTCCGTGGTCGTTCTCCACCTGGTCGACCAGGGCCGCCACAGCGGCCTCGTCGGTCACGTCCAAGCCGACCCCGATACAGCCGATGTCGGCGGCAGCAGCACGGGCCGCCGCCTCGTCGTAGTCGGCTACCACGACGGTGCGCGCCCCCTCGGCCATCCACTTGCGGGCGGTGGCCGAGCCGATGCCGCCCCCGCCACCGGTGATGATTGCTACCCGATCCCTCAGTTCCATGGCGCCCGATGGTAGGTCTCCGGACCAACCCTCGCAGCCGATCAGTTGAGGGCGCCCCCGCTGCGCAGCCGCATCGATTGGTAGGCCACCTCGTCGAGCTCGTCGACCCCCAGCCAGGCCCCAGGGCTGGCCCCGTCCACATGGCCCATGATCCCCCGGTAGAGGGAGAAGCCGCACAGGGCGGCCAGCCGGGTCGGCATCTGAGCCACGTCGTCGCTGTTCAGGGCGTAGTACTGGTTCTGCTGCTGGCGCATCCACCCCTGGCAGTACTGCACGCTGATGCCCAGCCGCCAGTCGTCCTCGGTGGTGTTGGCCCCACCGCAGTGCCAGGTCCCGCCGTTGACGACCAGCACCGACCCAGCCTCCATCTCAGCCGCCTCGTACGCCACCTTCTCCCCCTTGCGTGGTTCGTGATCGAAGCGGTGCGAGCCCGGCACGACCCGGGTTGCACCATTGGCTTCGGTGAAGTCGGTGAATGCCCAGATGGTGGTGACCATGAACGGCATCCTCGGACGGGGGACCGAGACCAGGCCGTCGTCGCTGTGCAGGCCCTGATGGACCTCCCCTGGACCGATGTTCATACACGTGGTTCCCGAGAGGATGCACTCGCGGTCCAGCAGCCGCTCGGGAAACGGCAACACATTGGGGTGGATGGGCAGCTGCCAGAAGGCCCGGTCCTTGGCCAGCAGGTTGTACATGCGCTTCGTTGCGAAGCCCTCGGTCCGATTACCACGGGGTTGGACGTCCAGTTCCTCCTCGAGGCGGGACACCGTGGACCGGATCTCGTGCAGCAGCGACGGTTCGATCGCCCCGGGCACGATGCAGTACCCCTGCTCCTCGATGGTGGCCAGGTGTCGCTCGAGCGTCGCTGCGTCCATGCATGCAGTCTCTCAGTTCTGCGACACTTCGCATATGCGAACCGCCGTCGTCACCGGAACCTCGACCGGCATCGGGGCGGCCACAGCCGTCGAGTTGGCCCGTCGGGGCCTGCGGGTGGTGGCCACCATGCGGAACCCGGAAGCGGCCGAGGGGTTGCTCGGCGAGGCCGAAGCCGCCGGGGTCGAGGTCTCGGTCGAACAGCTCGACGTCACCGACGAGGCTTCGATCACGGCCGCCGTGGACCGCATCGGCGACATCGACGTGTTGGTCAACAACGCAGGCATGAGCCCCGTCGGGTCCATCGAGGAGTTTCCCATGGCGGCATGGCACGACCTCTTCGACACCAACGTGTTCGGCGTCGTGCGCTGCACCCAGGCCGTGCTCGGTCAGATGCGCGACCGGGGCAGCGGGCACATCGTGAACATCTCCTCGGTGGCCGGCCGCACGGCCATCCCCATGTTCGGCCCCTACTCGGCATCGAAGTGGGCCGTGGAGGGCCTGACCGAGAGCCTGGCCACCGAAGCTGCCATGTTCGGTATCGCAGTGACCCTGGTCGAGCCGGGTGCCATCGCCACCCCGATCAGGGAGAAGACGGGCGCCCCGGATCGGTCGAGCCCCTATCGGCGGGTCGCCAAGAACTGGGGCTTCGCAGTCGGCTACGACCATGCCAAGGCGTCGCCACCCGAGCTGGTGGCCGGCGCAGTGGCCGACGCAGTCGAGCATCCGTCACCGCCGCTCCGGGTCACCGTGGGCTCGGGCATCGACGAGTTGATCGAACTGCGTTCCCGGCACGACGACGCAGCCTGGATCGACCTGTGGTCGGCCGAGACAGGTGAGTTCCTGTCCCGGTGGCAGGACCTGACCGGCATCGATCTCACGAGCCCGCCTCCGTCGACCAGTCCATGACCGCTGACTCCCCACCGCCCCGCCGGATGCTGCTCAACGCGTTCACCATGAACTGTGTCAGCCACATCCAGCAGGGGTTGTGGCGACGACCCGAGGCCCGTCAGGTCGACTACACCTCCTTCGAACCCTGGCTCGATCTGGCCCGCATCTGTGAACGGGGTCGGTTCGACACGGTGTTCTTCGCCGACGTGATGGGGGTCTACGACACCTATGCGCGGAGCGGGGACGCAGCCATCCGGACGGGGATGCAGACCCCGGTGAACGATCCCATGCTGCTGGTTCCTGCCATGGCCACCGTGACCACCGACCTCGGGTTCGCCTTCACCGCCTCGATCTACCAGGCCCACCCCTTCACCCTGGCCCGCCAGTTCTCCACCCTCGACCACCTCACCGGAGGCCGCATCGGGTGGAACATCGTCACGGGCTATCTCGAGAGCGCGTCGCGCAACCTCGATCTGGATGACCTCCCGGCCCATGACGACCGGTACGAACGCGCCGAGGAATTTCTCGACGTCGTGTACGCCCTCTGGGAGGGGAGCTGGGAGGAAGACGCCGTCCTGGCCGACCGTAGGAACGGGGTGTACGCCGATCCGACGAAGGTCCACAAGATCAACCACCGTGGCCGTCACTACCGGGTGGATGGTCCCCACCTGGCTGAGCCCTCCCCCCAACGGACCCCGGTGCTCTTCCAGGCCGGATCCTCCGATCGGGGCCGCGACTTCGCAGCACGCCACGCCGAGGGCGCCTTCATCCCCACGAGCCGCAGCAACCGCCCGATGCTCGATCTCAACCAGCGGGTCGAGGCAATGGGCCGTCGGCCGGGCGACGTTGTGTTCATCGGGGCAGTGTCCCCGGTGGTCGGCGGCACCGAGGCCGAAGCTCGGGCCAAGGAGGAGGAGTACAGGGAGGTTCTGTCCATCGAGGCCGGGCTGGTCCATATCGCCGGCAATGTCGGGGTGGACCTGTCCGACATCGATCCCGATCGGTCACTCGAGTCGTTGCGTACCGACGGGGTCCAGGGACTCGTCAAGTCCCTGATCGATTCGGCACCGCCGGGAACCCGGACCTTCGCCGACCTGGTCCGGTCCAACATGGCCGGCCAGTTCCTGACTGGGTCCGTCGAGCAGGTGGCCGACAAACTCCAGCGTCGTTTCGAGCGGGGGGTCGACGGCTTCAACATCGTGACCTCCGTCCTCCCGGGCACCGTCACCGACTTCGTCGACGGGGTGGTGCCCATCCTCCAGGAGCGGGGTCTGGTCCAGCGGGACTACGAACCGGGCACCCTGCGCAACAAGTTGTTCGGATCAGCTCGGCTGCCCGACCGCCATCCCGCCGCCCGCTTCCGCCGAGCGACCGGCGCCTGACGCCTGACGCCGACCAATCAGTCCTGGGCACCGAGGCTGCCCAGATCCTTACTGAAGGTCGCCAACGAGGTCGCCACACCGGCAAGTACCAACAGCACGGCCCAGGCCGCCGTGTAGGTGCCCGTCCAGGTTTCCACCAGACCGGGGAAGACGCCCCCAAGGCTCAAGCCCACCATGAAGCCCATGACCACCACACCCGATGCCCGGCCGGCGAGGGCCAGCGGAACTCCTGAGATGACAGCGAGCATGGCCACGGAGTTCCAGGAGTTCATGCCCACCGAGCCCACCACGGCCACCAGCCACAGAAGCCCACTCCCTACCGCGGTCGCCAGCAGCAAGAGGGTCAGGGCCACCATGGTCAAACCGGCCTGCACGGCCAGGGCTCGACCGGGACGGATACGGGTCTCGGCCGCCCGGGCCCACACGATGCGAGTGCCGATGGCGAGACCGCCGAGCAGGGCACTGACCATCCCCGCGGAGAAATTCGACATGCCGAGCTGCTCCTCGGCGAACAGCGGCAGGAAGCGGCCGGTGCCTCCGACCACACACCCCATGGTGAAGGCGTAGGCGGTCAGCAAGACGATCGAACGGGGCAAGCTCGGGCGAGTGCTCGTCGACCCAGCCGCTCGCAGTTCACCGGCGGATGCGTCCCCGGGGGCTTCCCGGTCAGCCGGCAACACCAGCAACGAGACAGCTCCGGCCACGGCTGCCCCGACCGCGTACACGGAGATCGCCACCCGCCAGCCGTAGAGCGCAGTGAGGGTGGGCAGGGTGGCACCGGCGAGAAGGCCTGCCAGCTGCACCCCGCTCTGCTTGATGCCGGTCAGCGTTCCCCGCTGACCTGGCGGCACCCGATCGGCGATCAGCTTGTTGGTTGCCGGGTTGCACCACCCCTGGCCCAGTCCCGAGAAGGCGGACGAGCCGAGCAACCACCACACGTTGGGTGACCAGGCCATGACCAGGAGGCCGATCGCTCCGATGAACATGACGGCCAGCACCGACCGCTTCGCCCCGATCTGATCACTGATCCTCCCCGACTTGGGCGCGAACACCGCACCGACGGCAGTGTTGACCGTGGTGACGAGGCCGAACACCACCGTCGTGATCACCAGATCGTCGGTCAGGGTGCTCGCCACGATGGCCGACGCGACAAGTTGGAACACCCCAGTCACCATGGTGAGCACCAGGATCAGCCCCAGCACGACGTTGGCGAACCGGCCATCGCGAGGCGGGGAGGCTGTGGGCACGGATGGCACCCTAGGCTCCCGATCATGGCCGCACCCGAGATCCTTCTCCCCGCTGATGCGTACCCCCGCATCGCCGATCGTCTCGACGATGTCCCCCACGACCTGGTACCTCGGTTGTGGACGCCACAGGGCATCACGGACACGGACGGGCGGCCGGTTCCTGATGCCCGGCCCGAGGTCGGCTGGACGGCCATCGACCTCCTCTTCAGCGGCCAGTTCGGGGCGTTCGTGAGCGACCTCCTGGCACCGGGCAGTGTGCGATGGGTCCAGGGCTGTCTCGCCGGCACCGATGGACCTCTGTTCGCCCCGATCCTGCAAGCAGGCATCCGCCTCAGCCCCTCGGACGCCCCCAACGCAGGGGTGGCCGAGTACGTGATGTCGACCGTCCTGCAGACCGTGCACGGCGGTGTCGACCGGGCCCTCGCCCAGCAGCAGCGGCGCTGGGCCCAGTCCCCGTGGCCCGAGATCAACGGGATGACATGGGTGGTGGTGGGCTTCGGGTCGATCGGTGGCGAGATCGCCCGACGGGCCCGACCCTTCGGCGTGGAGGTGGTCGGGGTCCGCCGGACCCGCGTCGACGACGACCGTGCCGACCGTATGGCCACCCTCGACGAGCTCCACCGCGAACTCGGATCGGCCGATGTCGTCGTGCTGGCCTGTCCGCTGACCGAGGAGACCCGGGGTCTGGCCGATGCTGCCTTCTTCGATGCGATGCGTCCCGGAGCGATCGTGGTGAACGTGAGCAGAGGACCCGTGGTCGACACCGATGCCCTGCTCGAGGCCCTGGATCGGGGCAACCCCTCGACGGCCATCCTCGACGTGTTCGACGTAGAGCCCCTCGCCGAGGACAGCGCTCTGTGGGATCACCCCGGGGTGATCGTCACCTCCCACGTCGCCGGGGCCGGGCGGGGGATCGTCCCCCGGGGAGATGCCCTCTTCCTTCGCCAGCTCGACGATTATCTCGCCGGCCGGCCCTTGACCCTGGAGGTGCGATGAAAACGGAAACCCTGCTCCCCTTGGGGAAGTTGGATCCTGGTCTCCGCGAACCGGAGACCCCTCTCGACGTGACCACGGTGGTTGCGGCGGCGGCTGAGGTCGAGGCGCTCGGCTACGACGCCCTGGTCGTGGAGGAGACCAAGGACGACCCCTACCAACTCCTCGCCCTGGCCTCGACATCCACCACCACCCTCGGCCTGGGCACCTCGGTGGCCATGGCCTTTCCCCGCTCCCCCACCATCACCGCCATGTCGGCCTGGACCCTGCAGAAGGCCTCCGGAGGGCGGGCCGTGCTCGGACTCGGTTCCCAGGTCAAGGGCCACATTCGCCGACGCTTCGGGATGGAGTGGACACCGCCAGCCCCGCGGATGCGTGACTACATCCTGGCCATGCGGGCCGTGTGGAGGTGCTGGCAGGACCGCACACCTCTGGACCACCAGGGTGATCACTACCGGCTGAACCTCATGGTGCCCCTCTTCGATCCCGGGCCGATCGACCACCCCGACATCCCGGTCCACCTGGCAGCCATCAACCCCAACATGTGCGCGGTGGCCGGAGAGGTTGCCGACGGTATCCGCCTTCACCCTGTGTGCTCCCCCCGCTACATCGACCAGGTCATGCTGCCTGCCGTCGAGCGGGGGGCGGCCCGGGTCTCCCGGGACCCCGGTGCGGTGGAGTGGTGCATGAAGCCCCTAGTGGCCACCGCCCCTGATGGCCCATCGCTCGAACGGGTCGCCGAGACCGTACGGGCCCGGGTCGGCTTCTACCTCTCCACCCCGGCCTACCGTCCCGCGTTCGAGGTGCACGACTGGCTGGACCTCGCCGAGGAGGCGACCGTGTACTCCCGGGAGCAACGCTGGGAGGAGATCCCCGGGCTGGTCCACGACGAGATGTTGCACACCATCGCCACCGTGGGCACCTACGACGAGATCGGGTCGCTGCTCGTGGACCGCTACGGGGGGATCATCGATCGGATCGAGTTCAGCCTCCCCGTAGCCGACCCCGACGACGCAGCGCGACTGTCGGCCATCCTGGCCGAGATCTCGGCCGTCTGAGCGACGCACCCTCCGACCGGGACGGGGTGGGCCCAGACGGGCTAGACACCATTCATGGGATTACTCGAAGGAAAGATCTGCGTCATCACCGGCGGAGCCCGAGGTCAGGGCGCCGTAGAAGGCCGACTGTTCTCCGAACAAGGGGCCACCGTGGTCCTGACCGACATCCTTGACGAGGCCGGTGAGGAGACTGCTGGGCAGCTGGGTTGTGAGTACCTGCATCACGATGTGGCCTCCGAAGGGGGGTGGGACCAGGTCGTCAGCGACGTCATGGAGCGTCACGGGCGTATCGACGTGCTGGTGAACAACGCCGGCATCTTCCAAGGTGCGGGCCTGTTCAGCACATCGGCCGACGACTTCCGTCGGATGATGGACATCAACGCCCTCGGTGTGTTCCTCGGCATGCAGAAGGTCGGTGCGACCATGGCTGACCAGGAGTCGGGTTCGATCGTGAACATCAGCTCGGTGGCCGGGCTGGTGGGAACTGCTGGGTCGTTCGCATATTCGGCCAGCAAGTGGGCGGTCAGGGGGATGACCAAATCGGCAGCGAAGGAACTGGGGCGTCGCGGGGTCAGGGTGAACTCGGTGCACCCGGGCTACATCGACACCGACATGCTGGCCCAAGTCCACGACTTCCACGACGAGGGCGATCGGACCCGGCGGATGCTCAGGGCGGTTCCCCTCGGCCGGGTCGCCGAACCCGAAGAGGTCGGCCGGGTGGTCCTGTTTCTTGCCTCGGACGAATCGAGTTACTGCACGGGACAGGAGTTCACCGTCGACGGCGGGATGCACGGCTGAACGCGCTCGATGGACCCGGCGGAGGGGACACCGGATCCATCGAGTGGTCTACCCGGTTTACCCGGGCCGGGCGCTCAGACTGCTTCGTCGACGGCCTCGTCGTGGTGCCCGTGGCCGGCACTGTGGCCTCCCGGCCCGTGGGGTCCCCGGCGCCGGCCCTGGTGTTCGGAGGTGACCCGGTCGGTGACCCGCTCCTCGAGGTCGTCGGCGGTGACGCCGTCGGGGAACTCACGACCGCTCTCTTCCATCTGGGCTTCGATGTCGGCGACGATGGTGCCGACGAGTTGGTCCAGCGACACACCCTGGGCCTCGGCGACCTCGGCCAGGGTCTGGCCGCCACGAAGCGCTTCGTGGATCTGGGCTGCGTCGAGCCCGAGCAGTTCCTGGACACTGTCGCTGGCGGGGCCGCGCCGACCTCGATGACCCGGACCCTCGGGCCCTCGGGTGGGACGCTCCCCGTTGGCCAGCTTTGTGAGGCGTTCGGTCAACGTCTCTGCGTCGAAGCGGTCGTGGCCTTCCTCGTCCGCCCTCACCTGAGCTTCGTCGACGACGGCTGCGATGACGGCATCGATGTCGACCCCATTGGCTGACGCAACGTCGGCCAGCGTGGTGTCCTGGTCGAGTTGGTCGCGCAGTTCGCCGGGCTCGAGACCCATGGCTTCTGCCACTGCCCCGAACAGGGCCCGCCCTCCCCGATGGCCGCGCCCCGGTCCGTGACGCAGCACCTCTGCCTCATCGCCAGTGGTTGCGTCGGTGACGGCCTCGTCACTGAGCACCGGGCCGTCGGATGCGGCGCTGGCAGCACCGATACCGGTCAGGGCCAAGGCTGGTGCGGCGAGGGCGAAGGTCCAGGTTCGCTTGTTCATGTGATCGCTCCTTGAGAGGTAGGGGATGTGCGATGTCATGCACTGTGCCCAGCGAGTCTGAAGAGCATCTGAGGACAATATGAGAGCTGGATGAGGACTACCCGGCTTCGGAATGGGTGACGGGGCGTTCGCCCATCCACTCGCGCAGCGTGTTCTTCAGCTTGGTCTGCTGGATGAACAGATCGTGTTCGGGGCCAGCGCTGTGCTCGGACTGGGGAGCCTTCAGGTAGAACGACAGCCATTCCTGCACCCCGGACTCGCCCGCCCGATGGGCGAGGTCCATGAACAGGGCCAGGTCCAACACGATCGGCGCGGCCAGGATCGAGTCCCGGCACAGGAAGTCGATCTTGATCTGCATCGGATACCCCAGCCACCCGAAGATGTCGATGTTGTCCCAGCCCTCCTTGTTGTCGCCCCGTGGCGGGTAGTAGTTGATGCGCACCACGTGGTCGATGTTGCCGTAGAGGTCCGGGTAGGTCTCCGGCTGCAGGATGGTGTCGAGCACACCGAGCTTGGAGACTTCCTTGGTTTTGAAGTTCTCGGGATCGTCGAGGACCTCACCGTCCCGGTTGCCCAGGATGTTGGTCGAGTACCAGCCGCGCAGTCCCAGCATGCGGGCCTTGAGCCCGGGGGCCAGCAGGGTCTTCATGAGGGTCTGGCCCGTCTTGAAGTCCTTGCCTGCGATGGGCACCCCTCGCTGGTGGGCCAGCTCGACCATGCAGGGGATGTCGACGCTCAGGTTGGGCGCCCCGTTGGCGAAGGGCACGTCGCTCATCAGGGCGGCGTAGGCGTACATCTGGCTCGGCGAGATGTCCGGGTGGTCGTTGGCCAGCCCCTCCTCGAATGCGGCCACGCTGGCGTGGACGTCACTTGCTTCCTGGTAGGCCTCGGTGGAGCCGCACCACACCATGACCACGCGCGAGCAGTCGTTCTCGGTGCGGAAGCGGGCGATGTCGTCCATCAGGGCAGCCACCTGCTCGGACTTCGAGTTGAGCTGCTTGACCCGTGTTCCGTCGAGCTTCTTGACCCAACGTTGATCGAAGACGGCATCCATCGCCACGATGCCCTCGAGCTCAGCGGAGATGGTTCCCAGGTCACGATCCTCGAGCACCCCGGCTGCCCGGGCTCCTTCCAGGGCGTTGGGGGTGATGGGGTCCCAGCCACCGAAGACGATGTCGTCGAGCGAGGCGAGGGGCACGAAGTCCTTGATCAGCGGATTCCGGCCTTCGTCCCTGGTCCCCAGGCGAATGTGAGCCATCTGGCTGATCGACCCGATTGGTGCTGCGAGACCCTGACGGGCCGCGATGACCCCCGCCATGAAGGTGGTCGCCACTGCTCCCATGCCGGGGGTGAGAATGCCGAGCTTGCCCTGAGCGGGAGCGATGTCTGTTGCCATCCCCTCAATATAAGAAATACTAAAGATCTACTTCTTTCTCTTCAGCAAGACTTATGCTTGTGCCAGGACGGCTGAAGAATCCGCGCAGGGAGCGTAGATGGTCGCGATGACTCCCCTACCCAACCTCAGCGTGACCCAACTCCAGTACCTGGTCGCGGTAGCCGAGTCGGGGTCGTGGGCTGATGCAGCGTCTGCGCTCGGAGTCTCACAGAGCGCCCTCAGCCAAGGTCTTGCCCAGCTGCAGCGTCGTATCGGGGTCGAACTGTTCGAACGTGACGGTCGACGCCAGGTCATGGCGGCCCACGCTCAGCCCGTACTCGACCACGCACGCCGAGTCCTGGCCACCACGGCGGACCTGGTCGAATGGGCAGACAGGCACCGCCGGGGTGCTGTCGGCCGACTCCGGGTCGGCATGATCGATGCGGCTGCGGTCGATCATTTCCCTCAGCACCTGCGGCGCTATCGGCAGCGCTATCCCGAAGTCGAACTCCACCTCACGGTCGCCCCGTCGAGCCAGCTCCTGACCGCGCTTCGACAAGGCCACATCGACGTCGCCGTCTGCGTCGAAGGTCAGCAGGACACCCTGCCGACGACCCCCCTGATCGACGAACCGCTCTTGGTCTACCCAACGCCCGGCGCCGCTGAACACCGGACGCGCACACCTTCATGGGGTCCGTGGGTCACATTTCCGGTTGGTTCGCTTACCCGCTCCCTCATCGAGAACGCCCTCACCCGTCGGGGGGTCGACATCGAGGTGGTCGCCGAATCGCACCAGCCCGAGGTCCTCAAGGAGATGGTCGCGCTCGGTCTCGGCTGGACCGTGCTCCCCCGCCAACAGGCAGAACGAGACCCCACACCGCTGCAGGCCATCGAGCCCACACCCCTCCTCACCCGACGCATCGTGGCGACCACCCGACCGGCGACCACCAATCCGGCGGTCACAGCCCTCGTCGGGGCGTTGACGAACCATGCCTGAGCGTCCCGGCATCGGGCGACTCAACGAGAGCTCGCTCCACCGATCCCTCAAGGCCCACGTAGCCGAGCCGGGCGACGAATTCGAGGTAGAGGTCGATGGCTTCGTCATCGACATCGTCCGGGGCGACCGCCTGATCGAGATCCAGACCAGCGGCCTCGCATCGATGGCAGGCAAGCTCCGACGCCTACTCAGTGCCCACGACGTCCTCGTCGTCGTGCCACTGGCCAAGATTCGCCGCCTCGAGCAGCCGGGCCAGCCAACCCGTCGGTCGCCCGTCTCGGCTGGCAGATGGAACATCTTCGACCACCTAGTGGGCCTCCCCACCCTGCTCGACCACCCGCGACTCCAACTACTCACCCTGATCGTCGAGGAAACGGAGGTCAGGTCGGGAACAGAGATGGTTCGACGCGGCCGCCGAGGGCGCACCCTCGATCGACGCCTCGACGCCGTGCTCGAGGAGCATGCCATCACCTCGACCAGCGATCTTGCCCGGGTCTTGCCCGATGATCTAGCCGAACCCTTCACGACGGCCGACCTGGCCGTCAGGGCCGGGCTGAAGCGACCACTCGCCCAGCGGGCCTGTTACGTGCTGCGCCATGGCGGCGCCATCGAACCCGTTGGGCGCGACCGAAACGGAATCAGCTACCGCCGAGAGCAGTGATTGCTGCGCCGGGCAGATTGCTAGACGCCGACCCCCCGTGTCAGTCCGGCGATTGCCCCCGTCAACAGGGGCCACAGCGGCTCGGGAAGATCATGGCCCATATCGCCCACCATCAGGAGGGTCGAACCCGGAACGAGTTCCGCCGTGCGCTCGCCGCCGGACGGCATGATCAGAGTGTCATCCCGTCCGTGAATGACGAGCGTCGGGACCTCCACCGTGACCAGACCCGCCTCACGATCACCACCGACTGCGATAGCCGCCATCTGACGGCCGGCGCCCTCGGGGTAAAAGGACCGGTCGTACGCCGCCGCAGCCCGCGCCCGAGCCCGATCTGCGTCGAAGTAGCGACGGCTACTCCAGACCGACGCCGCAGTCGAGGCCTGGACATACCCATCGCGATCCGCCGGCGGCGGAGCCAACAGGGTGGCCATCGCGTCGTCGCTGCTCTGGAAGTAATCGGGATTTCCCGTGGTGGACATGATCGAGGTCATGCTCAGCACCCTGGTCGG
Organism: Acidimicrobiales bacterium; assembly: GCA_038135065.1. Taxonomy (GTDB): domain Bacteria; phylum Actinomycetota; class Acidimicrobiia; order Acidimicrobiales; family Poriferisodalaceae; genus JAYPWI01. Next base: position 132,749 of record JAYPWI010000001.1, on the reverse strand, counting down.
ATGATCGATGGCCATCTGCTGGACGATCATGCCGCCCATCGACGCGCCGACGATGTGGGCCTGCCCGATTCCCAACGCATCGAGCAGCCCGATGCCGTCAGCGGCCATGTCGGCCAAGCTGTAGGGCACCGTCGGCAGGGTCCCACCGGCCGCCTGGGCAGCCATGAACCCTGCTGGATCGAAGTCGGTCCCCTCGATCTTGGAACTCAACCCACAATCCCGATTGTCGAAGCGGACGACGTGCAATCCGTGCTCGGCAAGACCTGAACAAAACCCCTCGTCCCAGGCAATCATCTGGGCAGTGAACCCCATCACCAAGAGCAGCGCCGGGTCGTCGGGGTTCCCGAACGTGTCGTAGCAGATGGTCACGTCTCCGACATCGGCGAAGTTCGACATCGATTCCTCCAGGGAACGCAGGGTGCATACACCGGCCGCTTGCGGCGCAGCGGGCAACTGTATCCGGACCGCCAGATCAGCGTCCGGACGAGGTCGGAGTGAACTCGGCTCGGAGGTGCTTCACCCCATGGATGAACGACGACATCAATCGGTCGGGTTCTTCCACACTGGCGATGTCGGGCAGCCGATCGAACAACTCCCGAAACATCACCGTGATCTCCCGTCGAGCCAGGTGGGCGCCGAGACAGAAATGCGGGCCTGGACCCCCGAAGCCGTACTGAGGGTTGGGGTCCCGCCGCACGTCGAACCGCATTGGATCAACGAACACCGAAGGGTCCCGGTTGGCGGCCAGGTAGAACATGCAGACCTTGTCCCCGGCGGTCAGGTCCTGGCCGCCCAACACCGTGTCCTGGGTGACGGTCCGACGCATGTAGGTGACCGGGCTGGCCAGCCGCACGATCTCCTCGATTGCGGTCGGGGCCACGCCCTCGAAGTCGGCAGCCCAAAGGGCTCGCTGGTCCGGGTGCTGGGTCAGGTAGTGAAGCCCCCAGGAAATGGCGTTCCTGGTGGTCTCGTTGCCTGCCACCACCAAGAGGATGAAGAAGCTGGCCAGGTCGGATGCGGTGAGCTGGTCGTCGTCGAGTTCAGCGTTGACCAACACACTCGTCAGATCGGTGCCGTCGCCGCCCCGCTTTGCTGCAGCGACCTCCCCCATGAGCTGGGCCAGATCCTGCCCGGCGGTGAGCAAGGCGGTGATGAAGTCGACGCCCTCGGGCTGGAACTCGGGATCGGAGATTCCAAGGATGATGTTCGTGCGCTCGAACACCCCGGCGTACTCCGAGTCAGGGATGCCCATCAGGTCGCAGACGATCCGCAGGGGAAGGGCAGCTGCGACATCGGTGACGAAGTCGCAGCTTCCCCGCTCGGCGATGTCATCGACGATGTCGGCCGCCACCCGCTGCACGGCTCCCTCGAGTTGGGCCAGCATGCGTGGGGTGAAGCCCTTGGAGACCAGGCGTCGCAGGCGGGCATGGCGGGGATCGTCCATCACGATCATCGAGCTGAAGAACTCGGTGATCTCCATCGGGGTGTCCCCCACCACGATGCCGTTGGCCGAGCTGAAGATCTGGGGCTGCCGAGAAACCTCGGCGATGTCTGCGTGACGTGTCACGCTCCAGTACCCGGGGCCAGGGGGCACGATGGCCTCGTCGGGCTGGATCTCCTCGAACCAGTCCAATGGCGCCTCGGCGATCAGCCGATTGACTTCGGCATCGACCTCGGCCATCGGCCTGACCCAGAACTCGGCATCGATGAGGTTCGCGTGGGTCGTGTTCCAGCTACGCATGCGGCCAGGCTAACGCTGCGACTGGTGCAGCCCCGACCCCGGTCTGCGACGATGAGGAGATGACACCCGAGGCCGCCGGACACGACCACCCCAGCTCACCCGCCGAGGTGGTCGATCGCTACACCGAGGAGCTGTACCACCGCCGCAACCTCGACGCGCTGTGGGACTTGGTCGCCGATCCGATGATCCGCCACGAGTCCGATGGCCAACGGATCGCCCTCACCGTGGAGCAGTCCCGGGCACGCATCGCCGACTTCCACGCCCAGTTCCGCTCGATGAGATTCTCCACCCTCATCGCCGTCGATGACGGTCGATCGGTAGCCAGTGCCTACGAAGCGGACCTCGTCGACCACGACGGCGACGTCCACACCATCAGCGGGATCGAGATCTTCGTCGTCGAGCAGGGGCGCATCACCGAGGTGTGGAATGCCCCGGCCGGACATGGGCCGTGGGGGTGAGCCGATGACCAGACCCAACTACGTGATCCACGGCGCAGGGGCGATCGGATCGATCATCGGTGCCCGCCTGGCCGAGGGTGGGGCCCGGGTGCAACTCGTGGCACGGGGTGCCCACCTCGAGGCGCTGTCGGAACACGGCCTGACCATGACGGGCCTGACGGAGGGCACCTTCGATCTCCCGGCATCCCGGCAGGCCCACGATCTCGACCTCGACGCCGACACCGTCGTGTTGTTGGCCACCAAGAGCGGCGACACCCCCGCCACGATGGCGGCCCACGCCGAGGTGTACCGCGACCTTCCCCTGGTGTGCTGCCAGAACGGGGTCACCAACGAGATCGAGTTGGCGGCTGGCGGATTCCGGGTCTACGGATGCACGGTGCTGATCGGAGGAGCGATCGAGACACCCGGCCACGTCTGGCACAGCGCCGGGCACCGACTCGTCATCGGTCGCTGGCCAACCGGGATCGACGATGTCTGCCAGCGCCTCGAGGTCGACCTGGCGAACGGCGGCCTCGACCCTCGTCTCCACGACGAGGTCCAGGCCAACAAGTGGGGAAAGCTGGTCCGGAACCTGGGCAATGCCTTCCTGGCCCTGACCGACATGTCAGTCCAGGAATCCACCGTCGATCCCGAGAACCGATGGTTCAGCGCCGACGTCGAAGAAGAAGCGGCCGACGTCCTCGAGGCGGCTGGGATCCCCTACGAGTCGATGGGGCGACGAAGCCCCCGCGAGCAGATCGCTCATCTCCGCCAGGAGGGAACCTGGGAGCGACGGGACCGTGGTGTCCCGGGGACCAACTCCTACCCCAGCACCTGGCAAGACCTCACGGCAGGTCGCCCTACGGTCGAGGTCGACCACTTCAACGGTGCGATCGTTCGCCTCGGTGAGCAGCTCGGGATACCGACCCCACTCAACCGGATCCTTCGCGATCTGTGCGACGACGCGGCCGCCCGGGGCCTCGGACCCGGGGGTCACAGCGCAGCAAGCCTGCAAGCTGCAGCAGGAGCGGCGGGAAGCCCAGCTGCGTCAGGGGCGACGGAAGACCTCGATGCGGTCGTCGAGGTGGAGGACTAGGCGCGCTGCTGCGGCCACGTCCCCCTGCTCGAGGCCGATGAGGGCAGCGTAGGACCCGGTCAGGGTCGGGGCATCGGCCCCCAGGCGGGCCCGGTCCATCAACTCGACCAGGAGATCCCAGTTGCCATAGGTGTCGAGGTCGGATTGCACCACGCGACGGGCCTGCTCGAATTCCTCCGAAGAAGGTCCGTTGTCCGCCACATCGGCCACCACCGCCAGCACGACCTCGTGGAGCTCTTCGACCCGCGCTGGATCTCCGCTCACCGACAGCACGACGTCAACCAGCTCGCGAGGTCTGTTGGAGACCTCGATGAAGACCTGTCCCCCACCGTAGGACGCGCCCAACTGCTCGCGCACCTGCTCGACAAGACGATTGTTGAGGAGATTCTCGAGGACGAGCAGGGCTTGGCGCTCGCTCTCGGAGAGACTGACGTCGGTCGCCATCAGCACGTCGAACCCGGCGCCCGAGTCGTTCGGACCGGCCCCCATGGAACGGCTGGTGACACCTGGCGGCGCAGGGGGAAGGTGGTCGATCCATGTGTCGGCTCCACCGGCCCGCAATGTGCCCAGGTGCTGGCGTGCCATCGTCGCCACATCGGCGGCATCGACATCGCCGACGATGACCACGACCAGGTCGTCCACTGCGCCGAAGCGACCCCGGTACAGGGCAAGCGCATCGGCTGCCGTCAGGGCCTCCAACTCGTCGAGGGTGGGAAGGAGCCGGTACCAAGGATCTCCTCCGGTACGGGCGTCGAGCAGATCGACGTACGACGCGAACGTCGGGTCGGACCCAACCTGCCGTAGCTGGGTACGGCTGGCCTCCACCGCTTCGGCGAGGGCCCCGGGATCGACCCGCGGCGCAGTCATGCGCAGGGCCAGCAGCTGCAGAAGGGGGTCCAGATCTTCGGCAGTTCCGCTGCCCACGAGGCCCTCCTCGGTGGCGCCGATGTAGGGGGTGACAGACACATCCGCCCCGTGGAGGGCGATGTCGAGGTCGACGGCGTCGAGGTCGCCGACGCCCGACAGCCCAACGGCATTCGTTACCGTGCCAACGAGGGCACCCTCCCCGACATCGAGCAACGACCAACCTCCCAGGCTCTCAGCCCATAGATCCACCCGGCCCTGTTCAACGTCGGAATACCGGAAGAGCACCCGAACCCCATTGGCGAACCGGAGCTCGACCGCCGACAGATCATCATGAGCGGTCCGGTCCACCTCCTTCACCGGAGCTGCAGCCTCGGGCAGGGTTGCGTCCCCACGCGCCGCAACCGCAGACTCGGTAACCCCTTGACCGGTTGCGATGGCCGCCCAAAGGTCGTCCTCGGTTGGCAGGGAGGCCTGATCGGGACCCACGACAATCACCAGGGGCGCCGATGCCCCCCACATGTCCGCGAAGTGAGCCGACACCGCAGCTGTGTCGAGCACATCGAGCTCCCCGACCAGCCGCGCATGGGCATCCGCTGCGCTGTCGATGACCTGGCCGACGAGGAAGTGTTCGACGTAGCTGTCGGCAAAGTCGCGGTCTTGGCGGGAGCCCGCCCCTGCGAGCAGTTGGTCCACCCCCGATCGCAGATCGGCCAGCACCCGCTCGAGTTCGCTCTCACCGAACCCCTGTGTGGCGATGGCCTGCAGCTCGCCGAGGACCTCGGTGAGTCCGAGGGCCTCATCATCGGCTGCGAAGTTGAACCCGAGGAATCGACGGGCCCGCGTGTAGTCGAAGTTCCCTGCGAATGGGCGGAGCACCTCGGATCCTCCCTGCGCAACGAGATCGTCCAACCGCTGCTGGATGAGCGCAGCCACCACCTCGTCGAGCAACAGCAGCCGCTCACCCTCGACCGTTCCCCGGGGCCGGAGGGGGAGTGAAACGTCGAGCGAAACGTAAGCCTCTGGAGCGTCGGGGTTGGCGATGACTTCCACGTAGGGCTCTGTCAGGAGCCCGGCCGCTGACCCGACGGGATCAGCAGAGCCCTCTACACGAGGCGCGTTGTCCGAGAAGCGTTCGATGATCTCGGTCTCGAGTCGCCTGGTATCGACATCGCCGACCGCCACGATGGCCATCAGGTCAGGCCGGTACCAGCGGTCGTAGAAGGCCCGGACCTGTGCTGCCGTCGTGGACTCGATCGACGTCTCGGTGCCGATCGGGGTTCGACCGCTGTACGCCGACCCGGAGGTGTACAGCTCGTCGAACGACTCGAAGACCACCCCGTCGAACGACTCGGCTCGCAGCCTGAACTCCTCCCGGATGACCCCTCGTTCCTCCACCGTGTCTGCGTCCTCGATCAGGGCACGCTCAGCCCACTCGTCGAGAATTGCGAAGCCGGCCGTGATCGTTGCGTCGTCGGTGGAGGGCAGGCTCAGCTCGAACACCGTCTCGTCATGGGAGGTGTACGCGTTGAGATCGGGACCGAACTCGGTGCCCAACTCGCGCAGTGCCTCATTGAGAGAGTTCCCCGGATAGGCAGCGGTGCCGTTGAACAGCATGTGCTCGGTGAAGTGCGCGATGCCACTACCCGCTACCTCCTCGTGAAGTGACCCAGCCCGCACGACGAGGCGGAGCTCGAGGGTGCCGCCGGGGCGGTCATTGGATCGCACGTAGTACGTCAGGCCATTGTCGAGTTGACCGATGACCACGTCGGGGTCTGGCTGGATCTGCGTCCCCGCGACTGCCGTCGTCGGGACCGTCGCACCCCCTTCCTCGGTGGGTCTGGATCCCGAAGAGCATGCGACGGCGAGTAGCCCGGTAGCCGCAACCGCAGCGGCCGCTCTCACCCACCTCACCGCTGCGCCTGCTCACCGTGCCGCGCATCGGCCCGATGGACCACGGCAAGCCCCAACCCCAGACCGGCAGTGACCGCAGCTGCGACCGTACCCACCACGACCAGGGTGGCCCGTACCCCGATCCAGTCGGCCACTGCGCCCCAGAGGGGCGCAAGCAGGGCCTGGGACCCGAATCCCATCATGGTCAACGAGACCACCCGACCGTGGAAGGCCCGGTCAGCATTGGCCATCAGCAGGGCCTGGTCGAGCAACATGAAACCCGAACGACCGATACCGAGCGGGATACCGGCCACCACGGCGAGCGCCATGGTCGGGGCGGCGGCTAGGGCGAAGAACCCGGCTGCCATCAACCACCCCATCCCGAGGAGGACGACCCAGGCCTTTGGCGTTCCCGCCACCCCGGCCAGGGGCAGGTTCACGATCAAGCCGAAGACGGCCAGCACCAGGAACATGAGACCGATGTCGGTCGGCTCCCGACCCAATTCCCGATCCAACAGCCCCGGCAGCAGCGTCTGGAAGGCGAAGCCGCACACCACCAGACCCACGAATCCCACCCACAGGATGCGAAGGCGGGGCTGCCCCCACACGTAGCGGACGCCTTCGGCCAGATCCGCGAGAAGTGGACGGTGCTCCCGGGAGGGCGCTGGCTTACTGGGAAGGCTCAGGGTCAGCGGAAGGACGATGGCGAACAGGGACGCCATGAACAGGTAGGCCCCGCCGACATCGAACACGGTGCCCACCAGCACGGCCACGAACAGGGGGGCGAGCACTTGGGCAACGTTCATTGCGATCTGCTGGAGGGCGACCGCATTGGGGAACTCCGGCCCAGGAACCAACTCGGCAACCCAGGCTTGGCGAGCGGGCCCCATGAAGGCGAATCCGAGCCCCATCATGAGGGTTGCGCCGGTGAGAACGGGCACCGTGATGTGGTCGGTCGTGATGAGGATCCCTGTGGCAAGGATCACCGTGGCTGGCACCGACTGACCGATCAGCACGAGCGGTTTCTTGGACATGCGATCGGCGATCACGCCACCGATCGGTGACACGGTGAGCATGGCGATCCCGGAACCCATCTGGGCGAACCCGGCGGCGGCGTTGGAACCCGAGATCTTGTAGGCCACGCTGGGAACGAGCATGAACGACATCATGAATGCGCTGGTGGCCAGCAGCGATCCGGACCACAGCCGGGCGTAGGCCCTGTTGCGCAGGGCAACGAACGGTCCGGACAGAGGGGGCACGTCCGAGAATCTACGCCTTCACTCCGAATCGGGCTCGATGGCCCGAACTACCCTGACCGGTCATGACCTCGGTTCGCACCACGGCGGTGGGGAGTTGGCCTCCCCCCTTCGGTCAACGACCGGCCCTGCGGCCGTTCTGGAAGGGCGAGGTCGGCGAGAGCGACCCGGCTGTTGCCGATGCTCTCGTGGGTGCAGCCCGGGTGGCCATGGACGAGATGCTGGCCTGTGGGCTGGACCAGATCACGGGCGGGGAGGTCTTCGCCCCCGACTTCGTCCATACCGTGCCCCCCCGACTCACCGGGGTGACCGCCGACCGGCTCCGGGACGTCGGTCGGGGTCAGCAAGGGGTGGCTCGCTACCGGGTGACGGGCACCATCGAGGCCCCGCGCGGACTTGGACACGCCGCCGCTTTCATCCGCGAACGAGCCATCGAGCAGCGACTTCACAAAGCCGCCGTGCCGTCACCGTTCACCGTCGGACTCTCGTTCCCACCTGAGGAGATGACGGACGGGGCCCTCGCCGACCTGGTGGCGGTGGTCGCTGCCGAGGTCGATGCGCTGGTGGCCGCCGGAGCCACCGACATCCAGCTCGACGCCCCATCGGAGGCCATCGCGTGCGCCCACCAGGATCGCCCGATCGACGAGTTGGCTGAGTTGATCGCTGCCCCCTTCGCCGGTCTCCCCACCGGGATCCGACGGTCGGTTCACTTCTGCCTGGGCGACATCGCTCGCCAACCGTCGACCCAGGTGCAGAACCTCCGGTCGCTCCTCCCGCTGTTGCAGGCACTCGACGGTCGGATCGACCGGGCCCTGCTCGAGTGCTCCTATGCCGGCCAGTGGTCAGAACGGGACCTCCTCGACGGAGTACCAACATCGATGGAGGTGGTGGCCGGGATCGCCGACGTCAAGAGCCCACCCCAGCCCGTCGACCATTACCACTCCCAGATGGAGGACCTGGCCGCAGTGGTCGACCCGGCACGTCTGCTCGTGTCGACCTCGTGTGGGTGCGGCCGCGTTCCCCACGACGATGCGATCCGACTCGTCCTCAACCTGGTGAGGGCCGCAGCGGCCTTTTGAGCGGCCACCGGACCTAAAGCCCGGCAGCACCCCTGCTCCGTCGGGCAGGATGAACGGGATGAGCAGCCACCTCGACGCCCATGACAACGCCGCCCCCATGGCAATGGGGCCCACCGGCCCTCTCCAAGGGCTGCGGATCATCGACGTGACCCATGCCCTGGCCGGACCCTACGCAGGCATGTTCTTGGCCGACCTGGGAGCCGATGTGATCAAGGTCGAGCCGCCCACCGGCGAGATGACCCGTCACCTGGGCCCATGGATGCGCGACGACGAGGATCGGGTCGATTCGGGCAATTACGCGATCCGCAACCGCAACAAGCGGTCGATCTGTCTCGACCTGACCACCGATGCCGATCGGGAGACGTTCCTCCAACTGGTGGAAACGGCCGATGGCCTTGTGGAGAACATGCGCAGCGGGGTGCTCGACGCCCTGGGCGTTGGCTGGGAGGTGTGTCACGCCCGGAACCCCCGACTGGTCTATGCAGCGATACGCGGGTTCGGCGACCCCCGCAATGCGCCCAGCCCGTACGCGTCGTGGCCCGCCTACGACCTGATCGCGCAGGCCATGGGCGGGGTGATCGCAGCCACCGGTCAGGACGAGGAACACGTGATGAAGGTGGGTCCACCGATCGGCGACACGGTGCCGGGCCTGATGGCCACCGTCGGACTCCTCGCCGCGCTGCACCGGGCCCGCGAGACAGGCGAGGGGCAATTCCTCGACGTGGCGATGGTCGACGCGATGATGTCGATCTCCGAGGCCAGCCAGATGACCTACAGCTTCATGGGCCGCCCCATGAAGCCGATGGGCAATGGCATCGATGGGACCAGTCCCTACGACGTGTACCCGACCCAGGACGGGCACTGCGTAATCGCCACCCCGACGGAGCCGCACTGGAAATTGCTGTGCGAGCTGATCGGCCGAGAGGATCTGCTGACCGACGAACGCACTGCGCTGAACCGGAACCGGGTCCGCAACAAGGCCTTCGTCGACGAGTGCATCGGCGGGTGGGCTGCCTCGCACACCACCGCCGAGGTGGTGCAGGTCCTCGGCAACGTCGTGCCGGTGGGACCGGTCTACAGCCCAGTGGACTGGGTGGACGACCCACACGTGGCAGCCCGCGAGATGCTGGTGCGGATCGACCATCCCGACCACCGGCCGATGGTCGCTCTCAACTGCCCCATCAAGTTCAGCAACGACCCGGCCGGGATCTACCAGGGCGCCCCCGCCCTCGACCAACACGGCGACGACATCCGGGCTGAACTCAGGGAGCGCCGGCAGGGCTGATCTGGCCAAGGACGACCGAGCGAGGCAATCGGGCGCCGCACCGCTCACGACCCCACATGTAAACGTTGACGCCGCTGATGCGCTCAGACACCACGGCTGACCGGTCCGATTGCTGTCTGCTGCTCTGCCAACGAGACGACCAGCCCGGTTTCGCCGCGTCGAAGCTCCGAAGGATGAGACCCCGGTGATGCCGCCGGAGATGCAGCGGGTTCAGCCAGCGCCCGGTGACTGCCCGACTTCCTACCGCCGGGTCCTCTCAGGTCGTTGTCCCAGCACGGCTGCCTGCACCAGCGTCACATCAGAACCAGACCGAGAACCAGATGGCGCCGGCAACGAGGTCGATGATGCCGAGAACAAGACCTGCAGTAGCCATGCCTCCATTGGTGTACATCCCGGGGGCTGCCTTCATGTCGGCACGGGCCTTGTTGGCAAAAACGATGGCCAGGATCCCGAGAATGATGCCGAAGAGGAGCAACCCGACGATACCGAGCACCATGGACGCCGTCGCCTGTCCATGGCGGCTGGGGGCCTTGTACGGCTCCTGCCGCTCAGGACCCCGACTGTACGACGTCCCGCACTGAGGACAGAACTCCCCATCGGTCTCACTCAGCACGGAACAACCCGGACAAACTCGCTGATTCATGTCTACCTCCAAAGCGCACCGGTAATCCCTGGGAGCGTCGGCCGAAGCGAGACGATCTCAAGGATCTGCGACCGCCAACGGCCAACGACGCCTAGGCCCGTCTGCGTGCCCGGGGCGGGGTTCGAACCCGCACACCCCCTGAGGGGGCCGAGGGGTTTAAGCCCTCTGCGTCTGCCAGTTCCGCCACCCGGGCTGGATCACGTCGGCACGCTTGATGGTACGTCTCCTCGACGACCGAGCAGCCGACCGCCAGCTGACTCGAACGCCGTGACCGCCTCGCCGCAGCAAGCGTGTCGGTGTAGGGAACCCGGCGGTCCAGGACCAGGTGCGGGAAGTCCGGCTGAACCCGCCACGGCCCGGCGAACGCGCCATAGCCGCGCCGGACAGCCGGGTGCTCCCGCTATGCAGCAGCGGCGGCCAGGTCTGCCGGCCGGGTAGCGCTCGACTGCGGGTCTGCCTGGTCGGCTGCAGGCGGCACGCCTCGCGCAGCCGCACGTCGGGAGCTTCCCGGCGCTACGTCCAACCCCTCGACTGCACGCCACAGGCTGTCTCGCAGCCCGGCTGCGGCCTCCGCCTCGAGGCCGTTGATCACCACGACTCCCTCGATCAAGTCGGCCAACACGGCGGGAAACGGTCGCCCTTCGACCGCCACTGCGACCACGACCCCCCGATCCGAACGCCGGACCGCACGGGATACCCCGGGCTGCCGTGGTGGGGTCCGGAACGCGGGAACCACCAGACCCGAGCCACGAAGGGCCTGTGCAATCGTTCGAGCTCCCATGGCGAATCGCAGGCGAGGGGCGGTGGAGATATCGGTCACGGTCATCGGGGACGATGATGACGTCGGGGTGGGACACCGGCTCACCGCCGGCGACCCGCGACCGTACGATCGACTGCCAGCCCCAACTAGCGTTCGATCGTGGTCGAGGATTCGAACAACCCGCTGACCCCAGCCCAGCAGGACACCTTGGACCGCATCCGCCCCCCGGCTGATGAGCGGCCGTCATATCCCTCCACCCTGCGCATGGAGCTACGCACCGCTCTCGAGGGAGGTGTGGTCGACACAGTCGACCGGCTGACCGAACCTCTGTGGGTCGCCAAGCGATCCCTCAGCGCAGTCAACGGATGTGAGGCAGCCTTCCAGGCCGACCAGGCCGTTCCGTTCGCCTACAACCCAGCAACGGCCCGCGGACAGATCCTTCACAAGTCGATCGAGCTCTCGATCCACATGCCCGGCAACAGGCCGCCCCTGGATCTCGTCGACGAAGCGATGGCCCATCTCGAAGACGACCACGACGCCATGGCTGACTTCCTCTGCGGTCTCGACTCGGCAACCCGAGCAGAGCTGCGAGGCGAGGTGGGTGGCCTGTTGACAACCTTCTTCGACACGTTCCCACCTCTTCCGACGGGCTGGCGCCCCACGACCGAGATGCGACGGCGGGTTGGCATCCACCGCGACATGGTCACCCTCTCGGCTCGTTTCGATCTGACGCTCGGGACACCGGCCGACACGACTGCCGGCCGTGTCATCATCGAGCTGAAGACCGGGCGCCCTGTTGCCGCCTACCAGGACGATCTGCGCTTCTATGCGCTCCTCGAGACGCTGGTGGTAGGAGTGCCGCCACTTGCCGCTGCGACCTTCTACCTCGACGCCGGGGAGATACACGTCCAACCGGTGAACCGGGCCAGCCTCGACAGCGCCCTACGTCGAACCATCGATGGCATTCTCCGCCTCATCGAGCTCCGTACCGGCGCAGACGAACCCCGGCGAAGGCCCGGACCGCCGTGCCGGTGGTGCACCCTCCTCGAGGGGTGCTCCGAGGGGCAGCGGTGGCTGGCCGAGGACGAAGAACAGCGAGGCTGGTAGCCAGCCTCATGCACGCCCGCCGACGGCCGTCCACAGATCGTCCCTGCGGGCTTCCCATTCCTCGGAGGTGATGGCGAAGCGCATGTGGTCCTCCCAGGCTCCAGCGATCTGCAGGTACCGCTCAGCCACACCCTCGCTGCGAATCTGCAGCTTCTCCACCACACGGCGGCTCGACGCATTGCGCGGAATGATCGAGATCTGCAGACGATGCAGCCCGGCTCGATCGAAGGCGTACCCCAATACGGCGACCAGACCCTCGGGCACGAAGCCCTGCCCGGCCCACCGCTCATCGACCCAGTAGCCGACATGCCCGCTCTGAAAGGCACCCCTCACCACGTTGTTGATGTTGATCTCGCCGCAGAACGACGCCCCATGCCACAACGAGAACGCGAAGCCGGTTCCCAACTGGCGCTCCCGATCCCGGGCATTGCATCGCGCCGTGAACGCAGCAGGATCGCGACTTGGGTCGGGGGCGCCAGGCACGGGTGCCGGTTCCCACTTCGACAGCCACGACGCGCAACGCAGCCGCACCTCGCTCCACTGTGCGAAATCGGTCGATCTCAAGCCCCGAAGAACCAGTCGGCTGGTGTGCAGTTCGGTCACAGACGCTCGACCCTACCGCGCCGACCCCAACAACTCGGCTGCGATCCCGTCGAGCAGGTCTCGCTCGCGCACCAGCAGATTGTCATGTTCCCAGTGGCGCATGATCGCCACCAAGATGCAGCACCCGCCCACGATGACATCGGCCCGCTCGGCCACCAGGCCAGGATTGTGGACCCGATCGGCCAGTGACTCGGTGGCGAGGGTCCGAAAGACGTCCTCGGCAGCGGCCCGTTCGAGCACGAACCCATCGACCGCGCCGGGGTCGTACACATCGAGCCCGATCTCGACAGCAGCCACCGTGGTCACCGTGCCGGCGACCCCCACGAGGCGACACGGACGGGCCATCGACGGCGCCTCACGCGCAACATCATCGAGATGCAACCGAACCACGGAAATGGCAGCCGACAACTCCTCGGGCGCTGGGGGATCCGATCGGAGATATCGCTCGGTGAATCTGACCGAGCCGACGTCGATACTCCGGCACGCATCCATCGCGGCCCGACCGATGGCCAACTCGGTCGATCCCCCGCCGATATCCACCACCAGGTAGGGACCGTCGAGCGGGTCCAGACCCGCTGTCGCCCCAGCGAACGAGTAGCGAGCCTCCTCCTCGCCGTCTAGCAGGTCGAGGGACACGCCGATGCGCTGCTGTGCGGGACCGAAGAAGTCGTCACGATTGCCGGCGTCACGGGCTGCGCTGGTTGCAACGACCCGGACGGACCGCACGCCGGCATCTTCGATTTCAGTTCGAAAGTCACCCAACGCGTCGAGGACGCGGTCGATGGCCGCAGCGGAGAGGTTGCCCGACGCACCCAGGCCCCGGCCCAGTCCGGTAACCCGTTCACGCCGGATGTCCTCCCGACCATCGGTGATCAGGAGACGGGTGGTGTTGGTCCCACAGTCGACTACGGCAACGGGCGGGTTCATGAGCACCCCGACGGCAGGCTGGCTCGGGCCTCTAGTGCGCCCGTGGCGGCCAGTTGATCCAACGCCCAGGCCCCAACCGGGTCGTCGCCGCATGCCAGGTGGTTGGCCACATGGGTGTGCAGGCACTTCACCCCACGCCGAGTACCGCCAACTCCGCCCGACGGCACAGGGCCTTGGTGATCGGCGGGGATCAGCGCGTCACGAGCCTCGGCATAGCGTCGGTGCACATCCATGACATGGGCGGGGTCGATGACGCGCTCGGCCCGACGCACTCCGCCGTCCCCCTCCAGTCGAGCGATGGCGACCGACAGTTCACGACCTACCAACCAGAACCGGGTCGGCATCGGCGTGCCATCGTCGAGGAACGGCGCATTCTCGATCACCACCGGCCGACCCTCACCATCGACCACGGCGATGCGGAACCCACCGGCCGGGTGGCGACCCAGCAGGTTTGCGACCGCTGCGACGTCCTCCTCGAGCGGCTCGACCTGTTCTACTCGGCGGAACTGCATGTCCCCCCAGACGTTAGCCCCAACGGATGCGAGCCCCTCCGCGAAAGCCCTGAACTCACCCCACATTGCTGCCGACTGGAACATCCGTGAAGTCTCCGGCCGAATCCGGCCTCCCCCTCAACGCGCCACCTCGCCGTTTTCTCGGCGAGATCCTCGTCGAGCACGGGGCGATCGACCGCGAGCAGCTCACAGAGGCCCTTGGCGAGCAGGAGACCACTCGCCGCCGCTTGGGCGACATCCTTCTGATGCGGGGATGGATCCTGACCAGCGACCTCTACCGGGCCTTGGCAGTCCAGCAGCATCTGGACATCGTCGATCTCGAAGTCAACCCGCCTGACCCCCTCTTCGTCCGCAAGGTCCCCGAGTCCCTTGCTCGCAGAATCGTTGCCATCCCCGTCGGGGAGGTCGGCAACGCCCTGAAGGTGGCGATGGCCGAACCGTTCGACGTGTTCGCCATCGACGATCTTCGGGCCGCGACCGGTCAGCCGATCATCCCCGCCCTCGCCGAACCGGAACAGCTGCACCGGATCATCAACACCATCTACGACGCGACGAACGCTGCATCGGCGGTGGCCGAGGCCGTCAGCAGCGCGGGCGCGACCGGCGAAGAGGAACTCACCGGGCTGAGCGCGGTCACCGACGACGGGCCGATCGTCAAGTTCATCGACCTCCTCCTCCGCCGCGCCGTCTCCGAGGGGTGCTCGGACATCCACGTCGAAGCCACCCCTTCGGGTTTGCGCATCCGGTTCCGGGTGGACGGTGTGCTTCGAGCGGTGATGGAGTCACCGAAGTCGGTGCAGAGCGGGGTCATCAGCCGCCTGAAAATCATGGCCGAAATGGACATCGCAGAGCGCCGCGTCCCTCAAGACGGCCGAATCACGGTCAGCGTCGGAGGCCGCAGCGTCGACATCCGCGTCGTCACCGTTCCCACCGTGTGGGGCGAATCGGTGGTGTTGCGAATTCTCGACCAGGGTGAGACGTCGCTCACTCTCGAGCAGGTCGGCATGCTGCCCGCTGCTCAGGAGCGCTTCGAAACGGCCTTCCGCAAGCCGTCCGGCGGGATCTTGGTCACCGGTCCCACAGGCTCGGGCAAATCGACGACCCTGTACTCGATTCTCGCCCTCCTGAACGAGCCTGACCGATCGATCGTGACCGTCGAGGACCCTGTCGAGTACCGCTTGGACGGCCTCAAGCAGATGCAGATCAACACCAAGGCCGGCCTCACCTTCGCCTCGTCGCTGCGATCGATCCTCCGGGCCGATCCCGACGTGGTCCTCGTCGGTGAGATTCGCGACGTGGAGACGGCCGACATCGCCTGCGAGGCGGCGATCACCGGTCACCTAGTGCTCTCGACCCTCCACACCAACGATGCTGCGTCCACTCCCCTGCGTCTTGTCGAAATGGGCGTCCAGTCGTTCATGGTCACCGCCGCTGTCAACTGCGTTGTCGCCCAGCGCCTGGTCCGGCGCCTATGTCCCTTCTGCGCACACGAGACGACCCCCTCCCCCGAAGCGTTGCAGGCCTCGGGCTGGACCGATGAACTGGTCGCACACCTTCCCAACGGCGATACCCCCCGATGGCATGAACCCGTCGGATGCAACAAGTGCGGCAACAGCGGGTACCGGGGGCGGTTCGGCGTTCACGAGGTGCTCTTGTTGAGCCCCGAGGTGCAGTCGATGATCCTCACCAGCGAGTCCACGCTGGCTATCAAGAATCAGGCCGTGAGCGAGGGAATGTTGCCCCTCCGCCAGGACGGCCTCGTCAAGGCCGCAATGGGAATGACGTCACTGCAGGAGCTCGCCCGAGCGGTTTCCTGACAGTGCACGCCGAATCAGCGGCGACGGCGACGCACCAGCAACAGGAGCACCAGCACGGCCAGAACGGGCAGCAGACGCTTGATCACGGGGGCTCCAGCAGTGTCGAGCAAATCGACGGGTTCCGGTTCGGGCATGTCGATCTTCCGAGGGCCACTCGATGCCGGTTCGGCAGCGGGAGCAGCTTGTTCGTCAGCGGCAGCTTCCGCTGCAGGCGCCGTAGGCTCGGGCTCGGCTGCCGCCGCAGCTGCCGTCTCGGCAAGCTTGGCCTCGAGGCTGGCCACGAACTGACCGATCAGTTTCTCCGACACGTCGGCCATGACCCCACGGCCGAACTGCGCGACCTTGCCCGTGACCTTGAGATCGGTAGTGATCTCGATCCTGGTGCCGCCGTCTTCTTCTGTCATCTGCGCGATGACGTCGGCCTCTGCATTACCGGCCCCCCGGGTGTCGCGACCCTTAGCGTTGAGCACCGCTCGGCGAGCCTGCTCGTCCTTCTCGACGAACCGAGCCTGACCCTTGTACTGGGCCGTGATGGGCCCGACCTTGACCTTGACCTGCCCCTTGAAATCGTCACCGTCGATCTCGGTGAGTTGAGCTCCCGGCATGCAGGGGGCGATGTACTCGACGTCGGTCAGCGTCGCCCAGGCAGTCTCGATCGGGACGTTGACCCTGAACTCGTTCTTCAACTCCATCGGCGCAGATCCTCCACGGTGTCGATGTCGTCAGGTTGGCCTTCGCAGGCTACCGGGTGAACGAGTTCGGGCCGACCTCGCAGCAGGGCTCGCGCGCCCTGGTCTCCCCCCGTGGGCAGGAGCGGCCACACGGCATCGGCCAGGCCCACCGGGTTGCCCCGTCGACCCTGGTAGGTGGCCACGCTGATCGGTGCTTCGTCGACCCCCACAGCTGACCATGCAGCCGCCGTCACGAACGGTTGATCACCGAGGCCGACCACCGCGCGGCGATGGCCCAACTCCCGAGCAACGTCGATCCCCCGGTCGAGCGAGGTGGCCTGCCCCAGTGCATATCGGGGGTTGACCACCCGGCGCACCCGCGCGCCGAAGGTCACCAGCACATCGTCGAGACCAGACTCCAGCGCCGCAGCAACCGCGTGGTACACAACTGGCCGACCGTCGAGGACGGCGAGGAGCTTGTGCTCTGGACCCCGGAAACGCGATCCGAGCCCCGCTGCGAGCACGACGGCGCAGACGCTCACTGCATCGCCGTCAGTACGACCGGGGCAGGCCCAGCACCTTGTTCGACACGAAGTTCATCACCATCTCCTGGCTGACCGGAGCGATCTTCATGAGGCGAGACTCCCGCCAGTAGCGCTCCACGTCGTACTCCTTGGCGTAGCCGAACCCGCCATGGGTCTGCATCGCCCGGTCGGCGCAGTCGAACGCGGCCTCACTGGCCAGATACTTGGCAAGGTTCGCCTGTTCTCCGCAGCTCAGACCGTTGTCATAGCGCCACGAGGCTTCCCGGATGATGAGCTCTGCCGCCCTGAGGCGGGCGTGGGAATCAGCCAAGGGGAAGGCCAAGCCCTGGTTCTGTCCGATAGGACGCCCGAAGATGACCCGATCCTTGGCGTAGTCCACCGCCTTGTTCAGGGCGACCCGGCCGATTCCGAGGGCCTCCGCTGCAATGAGGATGCGCTCGGGGTTGAGACCGTCCAGGATGTAACGGAAGCCTTCGCCTTCCTCCCCGACGCGGCGGCTCACCGGCACGCGCAGGCCGTCGTAGCGGACTTCGCAGGACACCACGGCGTTGCGACCCACCTTGGGGATGGGCGTGATATCCACTGCGGGGTTGTTCTGCAGATCCACGAGCAGCAGGGTCATGCCGGCGGTGGGGCTCTCTGCCTCCTCCTTGGGCGTGGTGCGCACCAACAACAAGCAAACGTCGCAGAACAAGGCCTTGGTGGTCCACACCTTGGCCCCCGTGATCACGTACTCGTCGCCGTCGCGCCGAGCTCGGGTCCTGATGGAGGTGGTGTCGGTTCCAGCATCGGGTTCGGTCACCCCGAACGCAGCATGAATCGACCCGTTGGCCACCCCGGGGAGGATCTCGTTGGCCAATTCCGGGGATCCGTACTTTCGAATTGGTTCCATGCCGAAGATGGACAGGTGGATCGCCGAGCAGCCGTTCATGGCTGCGCCACTGGCCGCCACCTCCTCGAGGACGATGGATGCCTCGGTGATGCCCTGTCCACCACCGCCGAACTCCTCGGGGATGGCGATGCCGATCCAGCCACCCTCGGCCATCGCCTGGTAGAAGTCCCACGGGAACTCGTGCTGATCGTCCTTCTCTCGCCAGTACAGATCGGGAAACTGAGCGCACACCCGGCGCACACCCTCTCGAATGGCCTCGTGATCCTCGTTGACGCTGAAGTCCATGAACCTGACCGTAGCGTCTAGGAGCGCGTGTGCTAGCAGTCAGACGAGCCGATTCAGTGAATCCGCCCCTCTCCGTGGGTCAAGCTTGGAGCAGCCCGGCCGGTGCGGAGAGCGATGATCTCGGCAACGATGGACACGGCGGTTTCCTCAGGGGTTCGACCCCCGATGTCGAGCCCGATGGGGGCCATGACCCGATCGAGTTGTTCGTCGGTGACCCCCTCGTCGCGCAGGCGTTCGGATCGCTTCTCGTGGGTGGTACGCGACCCCATCGCCCCCAGGTAGCCGACCCTCGTGGCCAAGGCCCCAACGATTGCCGGCACGTCGAACTTGGCGTCATGGGTGAGGACGCACACGGCATCGCGCGGGCCGAGATCGGATCCCACCCGATCCAGGAGCCTGTTCGGCCAGTCAACGACCACCTCGTCAGCCATGGGGAACCGGCGCCGTGTGGCGAAGACCTCACGCGCATCACACACGGTGACCCGATAGCCCAGCAGCTTTGCTTGAGCTGCCAGTGCTCTCGTGAAATCCACCGCCCCGAAGATCACCATGTGCGGTCGGCGGGCATGGCTCTCGATGAACACGCTCAGGTCTCGCTGCCGGGCCTCACCCTCACGCCCATAGTGGCGAACCTCACTCGTGCCTGCTTCCAGCATCCCGAGTGCATCCCGAGCCACGACCCGGTCGAGTTCGTCGTGGCCCAGGGAGCCCTGGGTTTCACCGGTCCCCAGGACGAGGATCTTGGCGCCGACATCGGGCCCGTCGATCACGGTGGCCAGGGCAACGGGTTCCTCGTTACGCAGGGCATCACGAAAGCGCTCGTAGATGGTCACCAGTCGAGTTCCTCGATGAACAGATGGATGGTGCCGCCGCAGGTGAGACCGACTGCGAACGCCTCATCATCGCTGTAGCCAAAGGTGGTGAGTCCGGCCGGTCGACTCCCGTCAAGGAGTTGAAGGGCCTCGCCCACCACGGCGCCCTCGACGCATCCCCCCGACACGGAGCCTGCGACCTCGCCGGCCGCATTCACCGCCATGGCAGCTCCGGGGTCGCGGGGTCCACTGCCCTCTATGTCGACCACCCGGGCCACTGCGACCCGCTGTCCGGCCGCCCTCCATCGCTCGATGTCATCGAGAATCTCGTCCATGTCCTGCTCCCTCTTCTCCTCGCCGTCTACCGTTCTGCCCCGACCTCGGCCCTCAGGCCGAGATCACCTCCGCCAACCGGGTCAGGGAATCGAACGAATGACCTTCCACGAACTCGTCAACGTGAGGAAGGGCTGCAGCCATTCCCCTGGCCAATGGGGCGTAGCCCGGTGTGTGCTTGAGCGGGTTGACCCACACCAAACGGTAGGTCACCCGGTGCAGGCGCTCCATCTGTTCGGAAAGGAGTTCGGGTGTGCCCCGATCCCATCCGTCCGAGAGCACGACCACCACGGCCCCTCGGGCGTGGCCCCGCACGCCCCACTGGTCATTGAACTCCCGCAGCGTCTGACCCAGCCGGGTCCCGCCTGACCAATCCTGCACCGACGCAGCCGCCCCCCGCAGGGCTGCGTCCGGATCGCGACTGGTGAGTTCTCGCGTCACCCGAGTGAGGCGCGTACCGATGGTGAACGCCTCGACCCTGGTGCGGCCCACCACCGCCGCATGGGCGAAACGAATGAGGGCCCTTGCGTAGGGCTCCATCGAGCCGGAGACATCCAGCAGGAGCACCAGACGCCGGGGTCGACGATCGGTGGCCCGGAACTCCCTGCGAATCGGTTCACCACCCGTGGCCAGTGCCCGCCGCACCGTCCGGGCTAGGTCAGGGCGTCTCGTCCGCTTCCGAGCCGGCACGAGACGGCGCGACGGTCGGGTCGTCGACGTGAACTTCAACGACCCCATCAGCCGGTGAAGTTCGGCCAACTCGGCATCCGAACACTGCACGAAATCCTTCTCGCGCAGGGTCTCCACATCGCTGTAGCGCACCCGCAGGGTTGGGCCGTGGGCCTCCCGCTGGCCGTCCCCGTCCGGGTCGCCGTCATCGTCCTCGGGAGCATCGGTGGCCAGGGTGATGGTGATGGGTGGTAACTGGACCGACAGTCCGGTGGCAGAGCGATGTTCCCAGAACACGGCAAAGGCTCGGTCGTAGGCGGTGAGATCCTCCGGATCACCGAGCAGGGTGGATCGTCCGGCCCAATACACATGGTCGCGCTGATCGATTCCCAACCGGGTGAGCGCCTCGACGAAATTTGTCACCCTGCTCACGGGAACCGATACCCCCACCCCACGCAGCACCCGGGCAAAGCCCACCGCCATTCGCTCCGCCGGTGTCCGCATAGCCTCCTCAGCCGTGGAGGTCAGGGCGACCTCAGGCATGGATCAAGCCCCCTCGATGGCAGCCATGATCATGTCGATCCCCACCTCGGTCACCCTGTCCTGGTCCTCTCGGTACTTCAAGACAGTGCCCAATGTGGCTGCGATGGTGGTTTCGTCCAAGATCGAGGTCCCGAGCTTTCCCAGCGCTGTGCCCCAGTCGATGGTCTCGGCCACACCCGGCGGCTTGTACAGGCCAAGGTCTCGCATCGCTGCGACCGCAGCTGCTACCTGACGAGCCAGGATCTCGTCGATCCCATCCACCCGGAGGCGCACGATCTCCACTTCCCGGTCGAGGTCGGGATGGGCTACCCAGTGGTAGAGACAGCGGCGCTTCAAGGCATCGTGCACGTCCCTGGTCCTGTTGGAGGTGATCACCACCAGCGGCGGTGTGGCCGCAGTGATGGTGCCGAGTTCGGGCACCGTGACCGAGTAATCCGACAGCACCTCGAGAAGGAAGGCTTCGAACTCGTCGTCCGCCCGATCCACCTCGTCGATGAGCAACACTGGCAGGGCCTCA
Organism: Acidimicrobiales bacterium; assembly: GCA_038135065.1. Classification (GTDB taxonomy): domain Bacteria; phylum Actinomycetota; class Acidimicrobiia; order Acidimicrobiales; family Poriferisodalaceae; genus JAYPWI01. The sequence continues at coordinate 111,462 of JAYPWI010000001.1, read as the reverse complement.
CCGTCGTAGCCGATGGCCCGGAGCAGGGGACGTCGAATCAGGAAGCGGTCCGAGTAGAGCTCATCCTCGAGGGCAGCCCCGTCGGTTGCGCTCACGCCGATGGCCTCGGCCGTGCGCAGATGGAGCAGTTGGCGGGTGTAATCCCACTCATAGAGGGCCTGCGTGGCGTCGATCCCCTCGTAGCACTGCAGCCGGATCAGTTCTCCACCCGTCCAGGAAGCAAGGGCTTTTGCCAACTCGGTCTTGCCGACCCCAGCATCGCCTTCGAGGAGGAGCGGCCGACCCATGGTGACGGCAAGGAACACGCTCATGGCGATTCCGTCGTCGGGCAGATACCCCTGCTCGGCAAGGGCAACACGGACATCGTCGGGTGTGGCGGGATGGCTGAACATGCCCGGCTCAGCGTATTGGGCGCGAGCACCGCGACCCCACACGGAGGGTGCGCGGGTCCGCTGTTGACTACCGTTCCCTCGGGGCGGTCGACCGGTCAGCCTCAGCACGCCGGGGCCACTGGGAGCCGGCCAGCGAACCACGACAGGAGGATCCCGTGGATCTGGGAATCAAGGGACGGACAGCGGCGGTCGCCGCAGGCTCGGCCGGGCTCGGCCTCGGCGCAGCCAAGGCCCTGGCGGCCGACGGCGTGCGCGTCGCCATCTGCGGACGAGACCCCGACCGGCTCGCAGCTGCGGCCGCCCTGATCGGGCCCGACACGGTGACCATCACAGCAGACGTGTCACAGATCGACGGGGCCCGGGGCTTCGTCAACACGGCAATCGCCGAACTAGGGCAGATCGACATCCTGGTGACCAATGCCGGCGGCCCACCGCCGGGCACCTTCGCCAACACCGATCTCGACGGGTACCGAGCCGCGATCGAGATGAACTGCCTCGCCATGATCGAGATGTGCCGGGTGGCGATTCCCCCGATGCAGGAACGCGGGTGGGGTCGGGTGTGCGCCATCACATCGGTCGGCGTGAAGCAGCCCATCGAGTACCTCACTGCAAGTTCGGTGGCCCGGGCGGGGCTGACGAGCTTTCTGAAGATCACGGCTCGTGAAGTCGCCGCCTCGGGGGTGACCGTCACCTCGGCCCAGCCCGGTACCCATTGGACGGACCGAGTCTCGAAAATCGTCGCCGACAAGGAAACGGCCGACCGATCGGTACCCACCGGCATCACGGGCGACCCCGACGACTTCGGGGCAGCCGTGGCCTTCCTGTGCAGTGAGCAGGCGAAGTTCATCACCGGTACCGGACTGCTGATCGACGGTGGTCAGGCCACCGGCTTGCTCGACTGACGCCTCGGATCACCGGACCACGCGACAGGGCCCGCCCCGATGGGGCGGGCCCTCGTCGATACCGTGTAGCGGAGAAGCTCAGCTGACGCCAGCCGCCTCCAGGGCCCGCCGGGTCAGGACCCGGGCCAGATGCTCCCGGTAGTCGGGAGATGCATTGAGGTCGCTCGGAGGCTCGGTTCCGTCAGCAGCGGCCTCAGCCGCCTCAGCTGCGGAGGCACCTCCGGCCAGGGCAGCCTCGACCGCCGCTGCCCGCAGTGGGGTCGACCCCATGTTGACCAGCGACACGTTCGTCGCTCCACCGACCTGCACTGCGGCAACGCCGACGATGGCCCAGTCCTGAGCTCGGCGGTTGAACTTCTGATAGTTCCAGCCACTGCCCGGGGCCTTGGGAACACGAATCTCGGTCAGCATCTCGTCCTCGGCGAGCGCCGACTCGAAGTACCCCGAGAAGAATTCTCCGGCTGCGATCTCGCGGGTGCCGTTCGGGCCCTGGGCAACCAGGGTGCCTCCGAGGGCGAGCACGGCTGCAGGGAGATCCGATGCGGGGTCGGAGTGGGCCAGCGATCCACCGAGGGTTCCACGGTGCCGCACCTGCGGATCACCAACCTTGCTGGCCACGTGAGCCAGGATCGGACACTCGGCAAGGAGCAGATCACTGGTCTCGATGGCCCGGTGCTTGGTCAGCGCCCCGATGGCAAGGTGGTCACCACCATCATTGATGTAACTCAGATCGTCGACCCGGCCGATGTCGACGACCACCGTGGGCACGGCCAGCCGAAGCTTCATCATCGGGATCAGCGAATGTCCACCGGCCAAGAGCTTGGCTTCGTCGCCGAACTCTCCCAGCATCGCGATGGCCTCAGCGGCCGAAGTAGCTCGTTGGTAGTCGAATGCTGCAGGAATCATCTGCCAACCCCCTCAGTCGACCTGCTGGCCACTTGCGGCCAGCACTGCCTTGACGATGTTGTGATAGCCGGTGCAGCGGCAAAGGTTGCCCTCGAGACCCTCGCGCACCTCGGCTTCGGTCGGGCTGGGGTTCTCCTCGAGCAACGAGACAGCGGCCATCACCATGCCGGGAGTGCAATATCCGCACTGCAGACCATGATGTTCGCGGAAGCTCTCCTGCATTGGGTGCAGTTGCTCTTCTGATGGTGCAAGACCCTCGATCGTGGTGACCTGCTGACCGTCCGCCTGGGCAGCCAGCATGGTGCACGACTTCACTGATTCGCCATTGACGTGCACGGTGCAGGCGCCACACGACGAAGTGTCACAGCCGATGTTGGTACCCGTAAGGCCCAACTCGTCGCGCAGGTAGTACACGAGCAACGTGCGCGGCTCGACGTCGTTGGACTGGGTCGTGCCGTTCACGGTGACGCTGATGTCCACAGTGTCCCCTCTCCTCGACGGCCGGGCTCCCGGCCGTGTCCCCCAATCATGCACCATGAGCGGGCACCATGCCGCACCGAGGCGTCAGCAACGCAGCGACAGGGATTGACGAAGTCTCCTCGACGGGTGACAAACAATTCGAACGGTCGTTAGATAGCCTGGGAGGCAATGAAAGAACCCCGTGGTGACACCAAGCACCAGATTCTCGCGAATGCCCTACGACTCTTCTCCCGCCATGGCTACGACGGGACCTCGATTCGCCAACTCACAGGCGCCTTGGGGATCACCCCAGCGGCCCTGTACTACCACTTCAACAGCAAGCAGCATCTGCTCGAGGCGCTGGCCAAGGGCTTCATCCACGACAGCGACCTGTTGCTGGACAAGCTGCGCGGCACCGAGAACGAACCCGACGGGACCAAGGTGGCCCTCGAAGGGCTCTATGACCTGCTCAGCCAGCATTTGACCGTCTTTCGACTGATCTTCAACGACGCAGCCATCCAAGGGAGTTCGGTCGGTACCGTGCTGCGCCAGCAAACCAGAGAGTTCTTCGAATTCCTCATGGGTAACGAGCCGACCACCGAGGACCGGCTGCGCATGGCTGGAGCCGTGGGTGTCATCCGCCTGTCCCTCGAGCAACCCGGGGTGGATCCAGCGGAGCACCGAGCCGTGATCCTCGCGCGAGCCAATCGACTCCTCGCCGACTGATCCGTTTCAGGGCACGTAGCGCACGAGGCCCCGCCAGGCGAAGACCCCGAAGCCGAGCACCATCACGAGGATGGCGACCACACCGCCCACCGTGCCGCTCATGGAGACGCCATCGTCGAGGAACGCCTGTCTGGACAGTTCGAGTACCTCGGTGACGGGATTCCACCGGGCCACCGTCCGCAACCAGCCGGTCGCCACCTCGAGCGGCACCTGCGCCGTCGACATGAACAGGGTCAGGAAGATGCCGATGGGAAACAGTGGCGCCACCCGTTGGTCCTTGACCCGGTAGATGAGCCCCAACGCCCAGCCGGACGCGGCGAGGCTGATGCCCGCTACTGCGAGGTAGAGCAGGATCACCCCCACGAGGCCACCCGTGAAGCGGGCCCCGAGGGCGACACCCACACCCAGCACCACCGTGGCCACCAGCAACGCCCGGAACAGTCCGAACAGGGCCGTGCCCGCAAGAATCGACATACGGCTCACCGGGGAGGACATCAAGCGGTCGAAGAATCCCGTGTCGATGTCGACGGCGGTGGAGAATCCGACGGCCACCCCGGAGAACGAGCCTCCCTGGATCATCATGAACGGTACGTACCAGTTCTCGACCGAGGCCGTGCCAAAGCCTCCGAGGCTCAACACCCCGGCGTAGAGGCCCACGTAGATGACCAGGAAGAAGGTCGGGAAGAAGACCGACTGGATCATGATTGCGGGAATACGCCGCGTTTTGATCACACCGCGTCCCGCGATGGCCATCGTGCCCTGCCATACCCCCATCACGATCGCAACCTCGCGCGAAGCGACAACAGTGAGAGCGCCACGAACCCGGCGAGCAATCCTCCGGCCACCGCCAGCGATCCGCTGGCCGCTCCAGCGTCCCAGCCCTGCACGTGCAGGGTCCTCATGCCGTCGATCATGTAGGACAACGGATTCAACCCGGCGACGGTCTCGAACCAGCCGCCCGAGATGTTCGGCGGAAAGAAGGCCGACGACAAGAACACCAGCGCGAAGAAGATGGGGAAGAACCCATTGACCGCCTCTACCGAACCGGTTCGAATGCCGACAGCCAGCGAGAAACCACCCACCGCCCCACCGAACAGGGCAGCGATGGCGACCGTCACAGCCAGTCCCACCCACCCAGCAGCCATAGTCGCCCCGAAGGGCAGCAGGACGACCACGAACACCAGACACTGGCCCGCAGCCAGGGCCATGATTCCCGTCAGTCGACCGGCAACCAGCGCGATCCTGGCAACCGGCGAGGCGATCAGGCGGTCGAAAAAACCAGATTCGATGTCGAGGGCCGCGTCGGTCCCCGGCGACGTCGAACCGAACATGACTCCCTGCACGATGGTGGCGGCGAGTAGAAAGGCCACGAACGACGAGACCTCAGGAAAGCCCGGGATACCGCGGGTGCGCTCGAACGCCGCAGAACTGAGAGCAGTGAAGAACAGGGGGAAGATCAACGACGGAGCCCAGAGCTGGGGCTGACGAATCACTGCGCGCACCGAACGACCTGCGATCGCTCTGACCTGCACCAAGGTGTGCCCGGAGCCGATCATGGGCGCTGCTCGCCAGCCCCTTCGAGCCGTCGGCCCGTCGCCTCGGCGAAGACATCGTCGAGAGACGGCGGATCGAGCTCCATGTGAAGCACCTCGATGCCCGCTCCGTCGAGGGCGCGAACGGCGTCGACCATTCGCACCGCTCCTCCCGTCAGGCCGATAGCGACCCGACCCGGTCGGGCTGGTCGCTGGCTGCCCAGTGGTGCGAGGACGGCAGCGGCAGCCTCGACGTGATCCTCGCCGACATCGACCCGCAGGGTGGGATCCCCGACCGCTGCCTTGAGCGCCTCCGGGCGACCCTCCCGCACGATCTGCCCTCCGTCGATGATGGCGATGCGATCGGCAAGTTGATCAGCCTCCTCGAGATACTGCGTCGTCAGCAGGACGGTGGTGCCGAACTCGGTGTTGAGACGACGCACCTCCTCCCACAGAGCTACCCGACTCGTCGGATCCAGCCCCGTCGTGGGCTCGTCGAGAAAGAGCACGGAAGGCTCGTGGATGAGCGACATAGCCAGGTCGAGTCGCCTTCGCATCCCTCCCGAATACTCCCCCACCCGCCGGTCAGCGGCAGCCGACAGGCCGACCCGCTCCAACAGTTCGTCCCCCCGCTCACGAGCAACCCGCCGAGCCAGCCCGTGGAGCACCGCTTGCAACCGCAACAGCTCGCGGCCCGTCATGATCGGATCGATCGCTGCATCCTGCAACGCCACCCCGATGGAGCGCCGGACGGACTGTGCTTCGGCCAGCACGTCGTGCCCTGCCACCAACGCCCGACCAGCAGAGGGCCGAAGCAGGGTGGTCAGCATGCGCACGGTGGTTGATTTCCCTGCCCCGTTGGGTCCGAGGAATCCGAAGATCTCGCCTGCATCGACATGGAGGTCGATGCCGTCCACGGCCACGAGATCACCGAACCGCCGAACGAGACCCTCCACCCAGATCGGTGGCAATGCATCAGGCGCCGTCAATGTCTATTCCCCCGTCAGCAGGTGCCGAACACCCGGAAGGGGCCAGTTGGCTGGAAGGTCGACTGCGTCCGCCGGATCGACACTGAGCCGGTACAGGCGATCTCCCTCTCGGATGAGACCCAGCTTCTCCCGAGCCACCCGCTCGATCACCACCGGATCCGTTCCCGCAGCGACCCGGGCCTCGAGTTCGGCGGTTTCGGTCCGCAAGGCGGCCAACGTCGCCTCCGCCTCCTGGATACGGTCCCGCTGGCCGAAGTAATCACCAGTGGGGAAGACCCCAACCACGATGGTCACGATTCCCACACCGACAAGGGCCGCCACCAGCAACCACCTGGCTTGACGCCGGGACAGTAGGCCGGCAGTGCGACGGCCAGCGCGGCCGCCTCGGCCCTGCCTGGAGGTCAACGCGAACCACCATGCGGCCCGCCGCGATACGCGGCGCTTTCGCCAAGCTCCTCCTCGATCCGCAGGAGCTGGTTGTACTTGGCGACGCGGTCAGAGCGGGCAGGAGCCCCCGTCTTGATCTGGCCACAATTCGTCGCGACCGCCAGGTCGGCGATGGTCGTGTCCTCCGTCTCCCCAGAACGGTGGGACATAACGCTCGAATAGCCCGACGATGTCGCAAGCTCCACCGTTTCCAGGGTCTCGGTCAGGGAGCCGATCTGATTCACCTTCACGAGGATCGAATTCGCGACCCCGTCGGATATGCCACGCGCCAAACGCTCGGTGTTGGTGACGAACAGGTCATCACCCACCAACTGGACCCGATCTCCCAAGGCCTCTGTGAGGGCAGCCCAGCCGGACCAATCCTCCTCGTGCATGCCGTCCTCGATCGACACGATGGGATAGCGGTCGCAGAGATCTGCCAGGTACCCGGCGAATCCTGCACCGTCGAGGGACCGTCCCTCCCCGGCCAGCACGTACTGGCCGTCATGGAAGAACTCGGACGACGCAGCATCGATCGTGAGGGCCATGTCGCGGCCCGGCTGCAAACCGGCCCGCTCGATGGCCTCGACCAGCAGGGCGAGCGCCTCTTCGTTCGAACCGAGATCGGGGGCAAAACCACCCTCGTCGCCGATCGCCGTCGACAGACCCCGGTCCCGGAGCACGGCTTTGAGCACGTGATACGTCTCGACCCCCCAGCGAAGTCCCTCGGAGAACGACGCAGCCCCGACGGGCATGATCATGAACTCTTGGAGATCGACGTTGTTGTCGGCGTGCTCGCCCCCGTTGATGACGTTCATCATGGGCACCGGCAGGACATGCGCGTTGACCCCTCCGACGTAGCGGTACAGGGGGAGGCCCACCTCGTCGGCTGCCGCCCGAGCAACGGCCAGCGACACGCCGAGAATGGCATTCGCGCCGAGGCGGCCTTTGTTGGGGGTGCCATCGAGATCAATCATGCATCGATCCAGCCCTCGCTGATCGAGCCCGTCACGGCCGGTCAGAGCAGCTGCAATCTCGCCGTTCACAGACCCGACCGCCAGTGCAACACCTCGACCCTGGTACAGGTCACCGCCGTCGCGTAACTCGACCGCCTCGAACTGCCCTGTGGAGGCACCGGATGGCACCTGGGCGCGTCCGCTGGCCCCGGAGGCCAACCGCACCTCGGCCTCCACCGTCGGATTGCCCCGAGAATCGATGACCTGGCGGCCCGAAACGTTGACGATCGTGCTCATGAAACAGCTCCACAACTGGACCAACGTCCGAGAGTACCGAAGGCTCGGGCAAATAAGCGGCGGCGGACGCAGGGGTCGAATGGCCGCAAGGGGCTAGGGGCGTTCCCGCTGCTCGAGGGCCTTGGCCGCCTTCCATGCTGCAGCCAGTTCCTCCGGGGTCGGTTCGGGACTACCCGGAGGCCGATCGAACACGTGTGGATGGCGGCGGAGCATCTTTGCGCTGATCGCCTCGACGACATCCCTGAGCCGGAAGTCCCCGACCTCCTCGGCGATCGCCGCGTGCAGCATCACCTGAAAGAGGAGATCTCCGAGTTCGTCGACCAGATCTGCGAGCTGTCCGACCGACGGATCCTCGGGATCCAACGCACCGATGGCCTCGGCCACCTCGGTCGCCTCCTCGATCACATAGGGAACGAGCGACTGATGGGTCTGCGAGCGGTCCCAGGGGCACTCCGACCGCAGACGACGGACGATGCCGTGCAGGTGATCGACTGCGTCGAGGGTGGTGGGCGGCAGCGAGGGGATCCACAAGGAGGTGAGGTGGTCAGCCTCGACCTCCCGATCCAGGTCCTCCCAGGCAATCTCGAACACGGCCTCGTCATCTGTTCCCAGGCGCTGCAGGACGGTCACCCTCGGCGGCACCGCATCCTCGATGTCCTCCACTGCCAACTTCACGTCGGACAGGGCCAGTCGACTATCGCACTGAGCCACCAGGAACGGACCGGGCTGGGTGGCCAACACCCGACCGACGTCGTGCGCGTCGACGAGGCGCACTCCGGTCGCCAGAGGGTCGATCTCGAGTCGGTCCCAGGCAAGATCCAGGAACGACACAGCCGGAAGGACCCGCAGATCCAAGCCCTCGCGGGATCGCAGAAGGTCAACCGTCCGCTCGGCTACCAGAGGAGATCCAGGCACCAGATAGGCCACCGGCCCCTCGTCGGCTGCAACTACCAACCGTTCGACGATCGACTCGTAGACCTCAGAGATGTCGGCGGCGTGGTCGTAGACAGAGTCGAAGCTCTCGGCGTCGGGGAACGCGGCGGCGGCAGGGTGCCGCCTGGTGCGCAACCAGGTTCGGTGGTGGGCGGCGAGTTCCAGCACACCGGCCGGGATCAGATCCTGGCCGGCTGGACCCAGACCGGCGACCGTGATCAGTCCCACGTCAGCGGCCCGATCGTCTGCAGATCACGGCAGGATGATGCTCACCGACTCCGAGTTCCAATGACCCAGCACCGGATCGACTCGAACCTCGAAGGCCTGGAGGGCTGGAGTGAGGATGTTGCTGGCAAAGGGACCCAGGCTGGCTGGATCACTCTGATCGAGCTGCACCTCGTCGAGATGGAAGGCGAACCAGAGCATCCCCGTGTCGGAGGCGTCGTAGGCAACCGATCTCGCCTCAGTAAACCCACCGACCTCCAGCTCGCCCAACTCCCGCGCCAATTCGCCCAACAGGCTGTTCCAATCGAGCACGGTGTTGCAGCCCAGTGCGCCACCCGGCTCGCTCGTCGTCCCCTCGACGTTGACCTCGGCCGCCACCGCCGACACCGTCTCTCCAGCCTCGACTCGGGAGACTGCAGCGGCCAGAGCGTCCTCGGTGGGCAGGCCCAGAATGCTCAGGCAGTGCGGGGAGGAGATCTTCACGATCTCGGGGCGCTCCTCGAGAATCCTGGCTGCTGCAAACTCCTCGAACTCACCCTCGATCAGGGCAGAGGCCGCCAACCCGATCTCTTCGTCGGTTTGGTCGAGCGAGACAACAAAGCCGAAGTCGTTGAGGGCGACCGCCGTCATTCGCAGCCTGGCCATGCTGGTCAACCTGCTCACCACGATGGCCAGCTCGGGCGACTCGCCCGGAACGAGTTGGCTCGGAGGCGCTTCCTCGAGGCTCTGCCGCACGTCGGCCACCGTGATCGACCAGCGATCGCCGAGCACCAGGACGGCATCGGTCGGAGCCGCCAACAGATCGAAGGGCAGGTCCGAGCGAGCGATCACTCCGTCCCCGTCCTCGTCGAGTTCCGCGAAGAGCTCCTGACGGCTTAACTCCCGACCATCGAGCGTCGTCATCGTCTCGCCACCCTGCGAGCAGCCAGCAAGGATCGCCAGGAAGACCATCGCCGTCGCGGCCCGAGCCAACAGGCTCAACGGTTCACGGGTTGCTCGGTGCTGGGGAGGCGAGTCGATCACGACAGGGAAGCCTACGGCCTCGATCACCCCTCGGCAGATCGCAGCTCTCGGAGGAGTCCGAACAGCTGACCCGGGAGCGACCGGTCAGCGACCCTGGTACGCAGGAGCACCTCGGCCGTGTCCTCCTTGTAGCGAGCGCCTTCCCACGCCCCCGACGACGCCAACCGGGACAGGCGCACCTGTTCGAGCTGGGTCAGGGTGACCGGTGCCAGGCGAACGCTCCCGGACCGGGGGGCAGTGACCTCACGAATGCCGAAGCGGTGACATTCCGAGCGGACCAGCGCCAGGTGCAGAAGGGTGGTTGCCGGATCGGGGACGGGTCCGTATCGGTCCACCCACTCCGCCTCGATGTCCGCCACCTCGACGAGTTCGGTGACCGCGGCCAGCCGGCGGTACGCCTCCAAACGAAGATCCTCCCGGCCCACGTACTCCTCGGGAAGGAACGCCTGCACGGGCAGGTCGATGGTGATCTCGACGGGCTCGGGCACCCGTTCACCCTTGAGTTCGGCCACCGCCTCGCTGACCATTTGGCAGTACAGGTCGTAGCCCACGGCTGCGATGTGTCCTGACTGGACACCACCCAACAGGTTGCCGGCCCCCCTGATCTCGAGATCCCGCATGGCGATGCGAAAGCCGGATCCCAGCTCGGTGGCCTCACCGATGGTCTTCAGCCGCTCGTATGCCTCCTCGCTGAGAACCTGGTCAACGGGGTGGAACAGGTAGGCATAGGCCCGTTGACCGGCCCGACCGACCCGACCCCGGATCTGATGAAGCTGGCCCAGCCCCAGCAGGTCCGCCCGATCGACCACCAGGGTGTTGACGCTGGGCATGTCGATCCCCGACTCGATGATGGTCGTACACACCAAGACGTCGTGGCGGCCCTCCCAAAAGTCGAGCACCGCCTGTTCGAGCGTCCCCTCGTCCATCTGCCCGTGGGCGACTGCGATCCGAGCCTCGGGCACCAACTCGGCGAGTTCGGCCGCCACCTGCTCGATGTCGGCTACCCGGTTGTGCACGAAGAAGACTTGGCCCTCGCGCAACAACTCACGCCTGATGGCCTCGGCGACCGCCCGCTCGTCGTACTCACCCACATGGGTGAGGATCGGTTGACGCTCGGCAGGGGCCGTCATCAGTAGCGACAGGTCTCGGATCCCCGTGAGGCTCATCTCCAGGGTTCTGGGAATCGGCGTCGCTGTCAGGGTCAGCACGTCCACGTCGGTTTTGAGCTGCTTGATGGCTTCTTTGTGGCTGACCCCGAATCGTTGCTCCTCGTCGACGACCAACAGGCCCAGCTTGCGGAACTCGATGTCCTTGGACAGCAGCCGGTGGGTCCCGATGACGACGTCGACCGACCCGTCGGCAAGACCCTTGACGATGTCCCGCTGTTGAGCCGGGCTGAGGAAGCGGCTGAGCACCTCGACCCGCACCGGGTGGTGAGCAAAGCGCTCGGCGAAGGTCTGATGATGTTGCTGGGCCAACAGGGTGGTCGGAACCAACACCGCCACCTGGCGTCCGTCGTTGACTGCGCAGAATGTGGCTCGCATCGCCACCTCGGTCTTACCGAACCCGACATCGCCGCATACGAGCCGATCCATGGGGGCGGTCGATGCCATGTCGCCCAACACATCGTTGATCGCCTGGAGCTGGTCTGGGGTTTCCTGGTACCCGAAGCCGTCGGCCAGCTCGCGCAACCACGGCGAGTCGACGTCGAAGGCGTGTCCTGGGGTGGTGACCCTGCGCTGGTAGAGCACGACCAGTTCCTGAGCGATCTCGCTCACCGCAGCCCTCACCCGGGCCTTCTGCTTCTGGAAGTCGGCTCCCCCCATCTTCGACAAGGACGGTTGCTCGCCACCGGTGTAGGGCCTGATGAGATCGATCTGATCCGTTGGGAGGTACAGGCGGTCCGAGCCCCTGAACTCGAGGACCAGGTAATCCCGCTCGGCACCCATCAGCTCTCGGTGCACCATGCCCGTGTACCGGGCAACCCCGTGATGGTGATGAACGACGTAGCCACCGGGTTTGAGATCTTCGAACGCAGTCTGCGCCGATCGCCGCAGGCGGCGGGCTCGGTGGGTACGGCGCCGACCCGTCAGGTCACGTTCGGTCAGGACGGCCACCCCGATGTCCTCGGCGATGAAGCTGCCCTCGAGCTCGGCGACCAGCACAAACCCTCCAGCACGACCGTCGAGGGGACCGCTTTGCGCAGAGCACAGGGTGAGCGGAATTCCCTCTGCTCCGAGCGTCTCGACGAGTCGGCTTGCCGAACCCGAACCCTCGGCGGCAACCACGACCACCCCTCCTCGGCCGACCTGTTGCCTGAGCTGGCCGAGGAGCCGTGTCGGATCGCCCGCGAGGGGCTCCCATCCCGTAGCGGCGAGCGATGGCCCGTCATCAGCGGCGGTGCTGACGTCCATCGCCCAAACGGCGGCGGTCGATTCGGCAAGCATCCGGTCGAAGTCCACGTGGAGGCGCGGGAAGACCTGCGGGGCGCCATCGTGCTGCACAGCCCCCCAGGTCCCGGCGAGCGAGCGAGCCAGATCATCCTCCTCGGCCAAGAGATCGGCTGCCCGGTCCTTCAACCGCCGCGGCTCGACCAGGACGATGCGACCCTGCTCGGGAACGAGATCGGGCAACACCGCCTCATCACCCACCAGCCAGGGCAGCCAGCTCTCCATGCCGTCGAAGAGTTGGCCCTCTGCGACGCGCTCCCACTGCTCCCGTCCCCATGGCTCGGCGGCCACAAGTCGGCCAGCCCGCTCCCTCATCGCCTGGTCGGGCCGCACCTCCCGCGCAGGGTTGACCACAAGAGCAGCGACATCGACGGTGCTTCGTTGGTCGGTCACGGAGAACTCGGTCAGCCGCTCGACCTCGTCACCCCACAGGTCGATTCGCACCGGTTGATCGGCGATCGCCGGGAACACGTCGACGATCCCACCCCGCACTGCGAATTCGCCCCGATGCTCGACCTGGAACTCTCGGCGATAGCCCATCTCCACCAGACGGGCGATCAGGTCCTCGGCTTCTACGAGGTCACCGGCGGCCAGTCGGATCTGCATCCCCTCGATGGCGCCGGGGTTGAGTCGCTGAAGGGCCGCTCGGAGAGGGGCCACCACCACGTCCGGCGGATCATCGGAGGCCAGGCGAGCCATGAGATCCATCCGGCGCCCCATGGTCTCCACCCCGGGACTGACCCGCTCGAAGGGCAGGGTCTCCCACGCAGGGAACAGGGCGACCCGATCCGCGCCGAGCCATGCCTGTAGCTCCCGGACGTATCGTTCCGCCTCCTGGGCTGTAGGGGTGACGACAAGGACCGGTCGCCGGAAGGACAACTCGGCAAGGCCGGCGCAGACGAAGGGCCGGGCTGCGTCGGGGACGGTGAGTGTTCCCGAGCGCCGGTCGGAAAGATTCGCGAACCCGTTGCTCTCGCGGAGCCGCGGCAGCAGGGCCGCCAGAGGCGACGTCACCGAGCGTTGTGGAGGTTCATCGCCGCCTCCAAGCCATCCGACACGAACGTGACGACTGCGTCCGCTGCTGCCGACGCTGCTGCGTCGAAGGCCTCACGATCTGATTTCGACATCGGTTTGAGTACCCACTCAGCCCCCCCTCCGGCCCTAGGGGGACGACCGACCCCGATGCGCACTCGGGGAAATTCCTGGGTGGAGAGATGGTCGCTGATCGATCGCATGCCCTTGTGGCCGGCAGTTCCACCGCCGGCCCGAACCCTGATGCGACCCGGCTCGAGATCCATGTCGTCGTACACCACGATCAATTGTGCGGGATCACCGATGCCATGCCGGGTGACGAGCAATTGCACACTTTCCCCGGACAGGTTCATGAACGTGTCCGGACAGGCGAGGGCAACCCTGTGCGCTCCGATCGTGCCGGTACCGACCCGGGCTCGCTCGGATCGAGACGACCGGAGTTGCACGCCGTACCGGTCAGCCAATTCATCGATCGCATCGAAACCAACATTGTGCCGCGTGTTCACGTAGCGGGCCCCTGGATTTCCCAGACCCACGACCAGAGCGTCGGCAGGTGTTCCTCGTCGCTCCCGCGCTCTCCGAAAGACCGACATCGCTCAAGCCCTCACGGGCCGGACACAGGGGAGGACCGCTGGATCACTCCTCGACAGCCTGGCCCTCGTCGTCCGAGGCGCCGTCACCCTCAGTCGACTCTGCGGGGTCGGCGTCATCGCCGGCTGACCCTTCAGCGGCAATCGAGGCACGTGTCCGTTGAGCAACGACCAGCACGGTGTCCGGTTCAGTCTGGGCGACCACACCGGCGGGGAGCACGATGCCGCTCAGGAGCAGGGGGGCGGCCATGCTGACTTCGCTGATGTCGACCTCGATGGTGGCCGGGATGTCAGCAACGGCGGCTTCGACGGTCAAGGACATCTGCTGCTGCTGGATGACGGCGCCCTCTCGGCCAGCAAGCAGGGCCTCTCCCACCATCACCACAGGGACATCGACCACCAGCTTCTCATCGAGGCGAGTGATCAGGAAGTCGACATGGGTGACCCGGTTCGCGATCGGATCCCGCTGCATGTCCTTGACGATGGTGAGGTGCTCGGTGCCCTCGACGTCCAAGGTGATGACCGCATTCGGACCAGCAGCATTGAGGGCAGCTCTGAACTGTGGCCGATCGAGAGCGATGGGAAGTGGCTCTGACCCATGCCCGTAGATGACTGCCGGGATCTTGTCTTGGCGGCGCAGTCGACGTGAGGCGCTGCTGCCGAGCACGCGACCTGTTTCGGCGGTGAGTTTCAGTTGGTCGGACATCTCGGGTGCACTCCTGCGCTGTCCCAGTGAACTTCGGGGGACGCCCACACCGACATGGATGAGGCCAGTGGGCGCGGCCGACCAGTCTAGGACGACCGAAGCCCGGTGACCCACTCCACGGGGCATGCGCGCCGCACTCGATCAGTGGAGGTTCTCACCGTCGAAGATCTCCGACACCGACGTGTCCTCGAAAACCGACTCCAGCGCATCGGCGAACACACCGGCCACGCTCAGCACCTGCAGATTGTCGAACTGCTTGTCAGAAGGCAGCGGGACGGTATTGGTCACGACCACCTTGCTCAGCGCTGCGTTCTTCAGACGGTCCACGGCGGGACCGGAGAGCACGGCGTGGGTCGTTGCTGCGATCACCTCGGTTGCCCCTGCCTCCAGGAGTGTGTCGACAGCGGAGCAGATGGTCCCTGCCGTGTCGATCATGTCGTCGATGATCACGCAGACGCGACCCTCTACGTCACCCATCACCCCCAGAGCCTCGACCTCGTTCGCAGTCTCGAGGCTCCGCCGCTTGTAGATGGATGCAACCTCCATGTCCAGCCGCTTGGCGTAGCGCTCGGCAACCTTCACCCGGCCCGTGTCGGGAGACACGATGACCGATCCCTTGGGCACGTTGTTGGCCAGGTAGTCGATGATCACCGGAGCAGCTGTCAGGTGGTCGACCGGCCCATTGAAAAAGCCCTGGATCTGTCCGCTGTGGAGATCGATGCTCACCAGTCGCTCGGCACCTGCGCTGAACATGAGGTCGGCCAACAGACGAGCAGTGATGGGCTCCCGGCCCGCTGCCTTGCGGTCCTGTCTGGCGTAGCCGTAGAAGGGGGCGACCGCTGTGATGCGCTTGGCCGAAGCCCGCCGAGCAGCATCGATCATGATGAGATGCTCCATGATCGCATCGTTGACCGACATGTCCTCGGTGGCCGCATGGGACTGGATGATGAACACGTCGCCGCCCCGCACCGACTCCTGGAAGCGGCACTTGATCTCGCCATTGGCGAAGTCGATCAGGCCGGGATCCCCGAGGGTCACCCCGAGATGGTCGGCGATCTCGGTGGCGAGGCGCGGATTGGCTCGCCCACTGAACAGATGCAGACGCTTCTTTGTCACGAGCTCCATTGCGACTCCCAGCTAGCTCGACGAGAAGAATGGCCCGGTGATGGTGCCCGCTGCCAGCTCGGACCCCGGACCGAGAACGGCGAATGGCCCGACCGTGCAATCCGGCCCGACCTGAGCACCCGTCGCAGAAGTCGACTGCAGGCGGGTCCGAGGTCCGACCGTGGTGTTGATGAGGCGAACGTCGGGCCCGACCTCGGCCCCCTCCCCGACCACACATTCCCCCTGCAAAAGGGTGTTGGGAAAGATCGTCACATCAGGGGCGAGCTCGACCGTGGTGTCGATGTACGACGAGGAGGGATCGAGCATGGTCACCCCCTCGGCCATCCATCGACGGTTGGTGCGCTCGCGGAGTGCCGCCTCGCACACGGCTAACTGCTGACGGTCGTTCACCCCCATCGTTTCTGCTGGATCATCTGCAACAACGGGAATGACTGGGTACCCGGTCGACCGCAGTACCTCGATCACATCGGTGAGGTACACCTCTCCCTGGGCATTGATCCCGTCAACCTTGCGGAGCGCGGCAGGCAACAGGCTCCGGCGGAAGCAGTACACCGAGGTGTTCACCTCGTCGATCTGCAACTCTTCGGGACCAGCATCGACGTGCTCGACGATGCGCTCGACACGACCGTCGGCGGAGCGGACGATCCTCCCGTACCCCGTCGGGTCAGCTACCCGTGCGGTCAGCAGTGTGGCTCCGGCGTTCTCCGCAACGTGCACTCGGTGCAGCGCTGCGAGGGTGTCCGCCTCGAGCAGGGGGGTGTCGCCAGGGACCACGATGAGATCTGCATCCTCGTCATCGAGTTCGAGTTCGTCGAATGCAGACAGACCAACGATGACAGCGTGCCCGGTGCCTTTCTGGGAGCGTTGCTCCACCACGTCGACGTCCATGCCGGGCGGTCGGTGCGCCGTGAGCACCTGGGTCACGAGCTCGGCCCCATGACCGACCACGACAACTGCCCTGTCGAGCGGAAGACCGCGCAGCGCACCCAGGACATAGCCGACCATCGGTCGGCCGCACAGGAGGTGAGCGGGCTTCGGCCGACTGGATCGCATCCGGGTGCCACGGCCGGCAGCAAGGACCATCGCCGAGCATGTCCGCACTGGCTCCGTCATGAGTTCCCTGTCGATCGACACCGTTCGGGGAGGAGGACTCGAACCTCCATTGTCGGGACCAAAACCCGATGTCCTGCCGATTGAACGATCCCCGAATGCTGCTCTCAGGCTAGGCGTCCGCACGGGGTTCCGGCAGGACTTTCTCATCTGCCTGCTGTGCGGCTACCCTGCGTTGCTTCATGGGATCGCTCGTCAAGAAGCGCCGTAAGCGAATGCGCAAGAAGAAGCACCGCAAGATGCTGCGCAAGACCCGCTATCAGCGTCGCAACAAGTAATTCAGCCCGGCTCCGGAGATCCCCTGAACGTACGCACTACCACGGCCTGTCGGCCTCGGTGGGCTGCCTCAGGGTGTGATCCCTCGACGAACCAGGTTCCTCCGCTGCCCGCCAGACGGGCTCGTGCTCCCGTTGCCTGGCTGAGGGCGTCCGCCCACTCAGCCAGAGGGGGGCTCACGGAGATGGCCGCTACCTCGAGGTCGTTGTCCCCGGTTCCCGTGGGGCCACCCAATTCGTCCCAACGCCGGTACACGGCCGGGGTCGACACCCCAAACGGGGGGATCAGCAGCGTGTAGGTGCGGTCGAGAAATTCCAGCGACCGAATCACCTCGCCGATCCCTGTGACCTGCGCCCGGCCTCCGACCAGGCAGAAGGCTACGTCGGCCCCCACCTGGGCCGCGGTCGCTGGATCGACACCACCGGCCCATCGCAGAATCGCGGCGGCATCACTTGAACCTCCACCGAGCCCGGCCCCCGCCGGAATCCGCTTCACGAGGCGGACTCGGGCGCTGCGGTTCACGAGTGAGAGCGCTCGGCTGACCAGATTGTCCGGACCTGCGTCAACGGCAAGCCCGCTGCCGGCGTCGACGATCTCGAGGCCCTCCCCGTCCGTCAGATGAAGTTCGTCGAACAGGTCGAGCGATTCCATCTCGGCGTCGATCAGGTGGTAGCCGTCGTCGCGCACTCCGGTGATCTTCAGACTCACCGTGAGTTTCGCCGGAGCGATGAGCCTCGTCATGGCGAACCCTGCTGTCGTACTTCCTCAGCCAGGGCCAGCCAGTCCTGCAGGGTCAGGTTCTCCGGGCGAGAGCTGGGATCGATCGAGGCTGCGGCAAAAGCGGCAGACGATACCGTCGCGCCGAGGCTTCGCCGGAGCATCTTGCGACGCTGGCCGAATCCTCTCCGGAGGAGATCGACCAGAACCTCGACCACGGCCGGCGGCACCCCCCGATCAACCCGTTCGATGGCTACCAGGCTCGACTCGACCTCGGGCCGCGGATGGAAAACTGATGGCGGTACGGAACCGACGATCGCGGCGCGCCCACGCAAGGCCACTCGAACCGAAACGGCCCCGTACCCCGGGTCACCAACGGAGGCGACCAGGCGCTCGCCTGCCTCCCGTTGCACCATGACGAGCATGCGGGAAACCCGCGGGGCGTCGTCGAGCAGGTCGAGAATCAACGTCGTCCCGATGTTGTAGGGCAGGTTGGCCACCACCACCCACTCCCCCGGACCAAGGTCCGCGTCCCAGCAGAAGGTGCGGGCGTCGGCGTGCACCACGGTGGCGGCCGATCCCGACGTCCTGAGCACGTCGAGCAAGATGGTCAGGAGCGAATGGTCCGTCTCGATAGCAGTGACCTCTGCCCCCGTCTCGGCAAGTGCCAGGGTGAGGGAACCGAGACCAGCGCCGATCTCGAGGACCTGGTCGCCGGGCCCGACCTCGGCCAGGCGCGCAATTCGCCGCACCGTGTTCGGGTCGACCACGAAGTTCTGACCGAGACTTCGTCGGGGAGCGAGACCGGCTTCGGACAGCAGGCGCCGCACCTGGGGCAGGGAATGGGTCACTGTTGTTCCCCCCTGCGGCCGGTCAGGGCGTCGTCTGCCATTTGTCCCATCCGAAGTGCCGGGTACAACCCGGCCACGGTGACCATCCCTGCGACTCCCACAACATCAAGGCGCGATAGATCTGCTCCTCGCGGCTAGCAGCAGCCGGAGAGCCCTGGCCCCCGACCCACTCCCAGGTGCCCTGCGAAAACTGAAGACCGCCGTAGTAACCGTTGCCCGTGTCGATCGACCAGTTGCCTCCCGATTCGCAGATCGACATCTGATCCCACATGGCAATGACAGGCCACGTCGCCTTGTAGGGATGACCAAAAATGGTTTGCCCTGTGGGCACCGTCGTGGGGGGCGCAGTAGTCGTCGTCGGAGGCACCGTCGTGGGGGGCGCAGTAGTCGTCGTCGGAGGCACCGTTGGGCGGGGTTGGGTTCGCTGGGGAAGGGTGGTCGTAGATTCGACGAGGTCGACATCCGATCGTCCCTCCGTGTCGACAGGGTCGACGACATCTCCGCCGAGCATCCGTGACACGGTCACCACCACGAAGGAGTCGGTGCTGGCATCGGCCACCATTGCCAGGACCGAGTGGGTCGCTGCCCCGAGTCGAGTACCGGCATCCGACGGAGCCGGGCTGTGGACAACTACCTGCTCGTCGTTCTCGGCGACCGCGACCCCCACGGTTGCTGGAGCCGGTTCCAGCCGAGCCAGCACGAGCAGGGGCAGCGCAACCACGGTGATCACACTCGCGACGAGCATTCCTCGGCGAGGACCGCCGACACGTGAATCCACTGAGGACTCCCCCGGTCGAGAACGGCCTTTCATGCTACCGGCGCTGGACAGACAGCAGCCATCGCCACCGCTCACCCGAGGCGGTAGAACCGCTCCGTGTTGTTCCAGGTCTCGTTCGCAACGACATCGAGTGCCACGCCTCGAGCTGCTGCAAGACCTTGGCCGACCGCGACGACCCATGCCGGGCGGTTGGGTTGACCGCGGTGGGGCACCGGCGCAAGGTACGGCGAATCGGTCTCGACGAGGTAGCGATCGGCCGGGGTGAGCGCAGCCGCCGCCCGCACCTCCGGTGCGTTCTTGAACGTCACGATGCCGCTGAACGACAGGTGAGCGCCCCGATCCAGTGCGGCCCGCGCCTCGTGTTCTCCACCGGTGAAACAGTGAAACACCGTGCGCTCGGGCACGCCCTCTGCATCGAGGATGTCGAACGTGTCGGCCCAGGCGTCGCGCGTATGGATGACCAGTGCAAGGTCGCTTTGATGGGCGAGTTGGATCTGCGCAGCGAACATCGCGCGCTGGGTAGCCCGAGGTGAGTGGTCGTAGTAGTAGTCCAGCCCGCACTCCCCCACCGCAACGACACCCGGCGAGGAAAGCAGATCGACGATGCCCTCCAGGCCCTCGCTGGCATCGTGGGGGTGCACGCCGACTGTCGCCGCCACCTCCTCGAAGCGAGCAGCCCGCACGCAGGCCGCGGCACTACGTTCGAGATCGGTGCCAACGTCGACGAAACGCCGCACACCCGCTGTTGCGGCCTCGGCAATCAGCGCCAGCGCCGTCTCCTCGTCAGCGGGCAAGTGACAGTGATTGTCGGCCCAAAGCAGATCGCTCACGACAGACGGGGAAAGAGCGGAGCGCCGGTCGAAACTGGAAGACCCCCCGGGTACCCGCCCCATTGGGCACTGGCCGGCAGGAGGGCCTCGCTCGGATCACCATCAAGTCCGATCCGTCGCCAGATCTCGGCGCAGGCGCGCGGCACCGCAGGAGAGGCCAACACCGCCACCACCCGCAGCGCCTCGAGCGCATCGCCTAGGACAGCGTCGACGTCGGGGCCTGGGTCGGCTTTCCATGGTTCTGCGAGTTCGAGTGCAGCATTGGTCTCTCGGATGATGCGCCATGTCGCATCGAGGGCTTCGGACGGGGCCACCCGGTCCCAGGCCGCCGAACTTTCCGATGCCGCAGCGGCAACTACCGCGCCAAGCGGACTGTCTGCTCGTGGAGCGGGGCCAATGCCCGCACACTTACGACCGACAACCGTGGCCACCCTGCTCAGGAGGTTGCCCAGGTTGTTGGCCAGGTCGGCGTTGTAGCGGGCCACCATGCCCTCGTGGGAGAAATCGCCATCCGGTCCGAACGCCTGGTCGTGCAGGAAGTGGTGCCGGACCCCGTCGGAGCCGAATTCCTCAACCAGATCACCGGGGGCAATCTGGTTGAGGGCCGTCTTGCTCATCTTCTCGCCCCCGACCAGCAGGAAGCCGTGGACGTGGACCCGTTGCGGCGGCTCGAGGCCAGCCGACATCAACATCGCCGGCCAGTACACGCAATGGAATCGCAGGATGTCCTTCCCAATCAGGTGCACACCTGGCCACCAGCGGCCGAACATCTCATCGTCGCTGCCATAGCCAGCCGCCGTGATGTAGTTCGTCAGCGCATCGAACCAGACGTAGGTCACGTGCGATGAGTCCCACGGCAGTGGAACTCCCCAACTGATCGACGTGCGGCTGATCGAGAAGTCCTGGAGGCCCTGCCGGATGAACCCCAGGGCCTCGTTGCGCTTGGTGACGGGCAACACCGCATCGGGTGTGGCCTCGTACCACTCGAGCAGACGGTCCTCGTAGCGACTCAACTTGAAGAAGTAGTTCTCTTCCGTCACCTGCTCCACCGGACGGCGATGCACGCGACACAGGTCACCGTCAAGATCGTCGGAGGTGTAGTACGCCTCACAACTGACGCAGTACAAGCCCTCGTACGTCTGCAGGTCGATGTCACCGTTGTCGTAGCAGGCCTGCAGCAGGCGCTGTACCGACGCATAGTGTCGGGGCTCGCTGGTACGGATGAAGTCGTCGTTGGTTATGTCGAGCAGCTCCCACGCCTCCTGAAAGCGAGGGGCAGTCTGATCCGCCCATTCGAGAGGGGTACAACCCCGCTCCTCTGCCGCACGCTGAATCTTGAGTCCGTGCTCGTCAGTTCCCGTGAGGAACATGACGTCCCGACCATTGAGCCGGTGCCATCGGGCCAAGGCGTCAGCCGTGATGGTCGTATAGGCATGGCCGATATGGGGAACGTCGTTCACGTAGTAGATCGGCGTGGTCACGTAGAAGCGATCGTTCACCCGGCCCATCGTACCGATGAGGTCGCTGGCACCAATCGGCGACTCCCTGCGCCACTACCCGGCGGGGCTGTCGTACCCTCGTGCAGCGACCCAATTCGGTGAACCGACGAGCCTGCCCGTGAACGAACCGCCTACATCCTCCAGTGGCCAGTCGGCTGCCCCGGGACCATCAGGTCCCCAGGATCGAGCCCGGCGGGCCGTCGCAGCGGCAACCCTGGGGATCGCAGTACTCGGACGGGACGGTCTGATCCGCTCTGCCAATCCCGCCCTGCTCCGCCTCACCGGACGCACGCGGTCGCAGCTGGTGTCCCAGCCCCTCGCCGATCTCGTCACAGAGGACGGCGGGCTGGTGGCTCGTTGGCTCGACGATCCTCACACGGCCTGCTGGCTCGAGTTCACCGTCGAGGGACGTGATCACCAGCACTTCGAACTCCACGGCTGGATCAACCCGCTCGCCCCCGGCGAAGGCGACCCCGACGATCACGCCGTGTTGCAGGTCTTGCCGCGGGAACACAGCATTCCGGGCGCCCTGGCCCGAGCCAGGTTCGACGCACTCGTCGACGACCTGTCCGACGCGGTGATCATCACCGACCCTGATCTCGTGGTGTTGGAAACCAACGCAAGCGCTCGGGCAATGTTGCCGGGGATCAGCGTCGGCCTCTCGCTCGTCGAGGCCGTCGAACGCGAGCAGGCGGAGACCATTCGGGGCGCCCTACGAACCGGTCAGCGGCACGGAGTGACATTTCGGCTGGCCACGAACCAGGGCGAATCCGAGGCAACGGCGCGGGAACTACGCGACTCGATTGGCACCCTCATCGGTCTGGGGTTCACGCTGCGGGTGCAACCGCAGCCTCAGGCCCCCGCCGAGCTGCTTCGGGCGTCGCCCGATGTGGTCTGGATCTTCGACCTCGACGGACCGACCTGGGCATCGAGCGGAGCCCGACACCTTCTGGGCCTAGGCGAACAGGATCCGATCACCCACCTCCGCCTCACCGACCTCCTTTCCGTGGATTCGGCGTCCACACTCGTCGATCACGGACTCGCCGGACTGCCCGAAGGCGGGTCCTGGGAAGCCGACCTCGATCTCCGCACAGCCGATGGCAGCGTGAGGTCGGAGTCGCTGGTCTTGCGGCACCACCGCACCGAGCCAGAGACATGGTCACTACACGCCCGTCGAGCTACAGCCAGCGGGGATGGTGCCTTGCGCGATCCGGCGACCGGACTTCCGACGAGCGCCGTGTTGCGCGACCGACTGGAGCAGTCGATCGACCGTGCAGCCCGACGGGGTCATCGCACCTGCTTGGCCGTCTACGAACTCGACGGCTTCTCCGATCTCGTCCCCGCCATCGGCGACGAGATGGCCTCCCGACTCGTCGCTGCGGTGAGTGCTGCCCTGGCCGCACAGGTCCGTCCCGGAGACACCCTGGCCCGGACAGGGGACGCCCGCTTCGAGGTCGTTCGCGACGACGTCAGTGACATCCGAGATGCAGAGCGATTCGCGGAACGGGTCCGCGAGTGTCTCGACGAACCGGTGACGGTCGACGGTGTCCGCTGGTATCTCGCCCTGAGTGCCGGTGTGGCCCTCACCCAGCCGGGGGTGACCACTCCGGCCGGCCTCCGGAGAAACGGGGCAACCGCCCTCGAGCAGGCCCAGCGGGTGGGCGGCGCCCACACCGTCATGTTCGGTCGCACCCTGCGAGACCTGACCCGCCCAGCCGCAGCATCGACGTTCCGGAGCCGCAGCGGCGCAGGGCCTCGCCCGGCTTCGGACACAAATCACCGGCCGAACCCCGGGGCCGCAGCGGACACCACACCCATCCCAAGTTCGCACTGAGGTCATCGGTATCCTCGCCGCGTATGGCGGTTCCCGACGGCGTCAGCGGCAGTCGAGCAACAGACATCAGCGACTCCATCGAGGAAGCGATCCGGGAAGGTCGCCTGCCGACGGGCGCTCAACTCCCCACCGTTCGGGCACTCGCCGACCGTCTTCACGTGAGTCCCAGCACCGTTTCGGCGGCGTATCGATACCTCCGCCAGCGCGGGGTCATCAGCACGCACGGCCGCGGTGGCACCCGAGTGCACCGACGGCCCCCTGTCGACATCTCGGGCGCCCAGCCCCCCGATGCCGCTCTACGCAACGTGAGCACGATGCCCACGGAAGCAGAGTTGGTCCAGATCAACCGGGATGCCCTCAACGAGATCGTCGATCGTCGAACCCTGGCCGACGATGGCCAACTCGAACGGCGACTCGCGAAACACCTCGATGCCGATGGCCTCGACGCGACATCCGTCGTAGCCATGGGCAGCGCCCGAGAAGCGCTGGCCCGCATTCTCGAGAGTCATCTCTTGCCCGGAGATCGAGTCGGTATCGAGGCACCGTCGAGTTCGACCATCACCGACGTCCTTGCCCTCGGTAGCCAGCAGGCCGTGGGACTCCGCCTCGATGACGAAGGCATCGTGCCCTCTGCTCTCGACCAGGCGCTCTCGCGACTCAGAGCCATCATCCTCAGCCCACGTGCCCAGAACCCAACCGGCACGGCGATCAGCGCCGATCGAGCGAGGACCCTCCGCCGTCTGCTCGAGCGGCGACCCGACCTCGTCGTCATCGAATGGGACGCGAACGGTGACCTGGCCGGTGTCCCCTATGTCCCCGTCGTCAGCTCGTCGACGGAACGGTGGGCCCATGTCCGGTCCTACGCCGATGCCTTCGCTCACCAAACCGACCTAGCGGCCGTCGTCGGTGACCCGGTCACCGTCTCGCGTGTCAGGGGGCGTCAACTTCTCAGCGGAACCCAACTCACGCCCCTGGCTCGACAGATCGCCATCAACGTGCTGGAGCACCCGGGAACCCCACACCGCACCGACGCCCTCACCCGACATGTCGCCTCTCGCCGAATTCTCGTGATGGCCGCGCTACGCCACCGGGGGATCACCTCGATGGGTCAATCGGGTCCGTTCGTCTGGATTCCCACCACCAACCAGGAGCTCGTGGTCGGAGCGATGGCCGAACGAGGCTGGCACCTGGTGGGCGGCGAGCAGCCGGATCCAACCACCGCCCAGGGAGTGCGGGTCGCCGTGGAGAACCTGGACCCGGTCCTGAGCGGTCGCTTGGCCGACGACCTCCTCGAGGTCTTGGCAGAGATCTGACAACTTTCCTTGGGAACGAGGGCGCCCAGCCGACAGGCATCGGGTGACTTCGTCCGACCACCACACGTCACCGCCGCGGCCCTGGATCGCATACGGAGGTCTGGTCGTCGGTGCCGCCTACCTCCTGTGGAGGGCCTCCACGGGCCAGGGCGTCCCCGCCCTGCTGTTCTGGCCGCTACTCATCGTCGAAGCGTTCACCTGGTTCCGGGTAGCCATGCGGGCAGCCCTGACCTGGTCCATCAGCCCGTCGACCCTGCAACCGAGCAACCAACTCCACCAAACGGCCATCGTGGTCGCTGCCTACACCGAATCGGTCGACAGCGTACGGGCCACCCTCATCGGTTGCCGCGAAGTTCGCTATCCCCACACGACCGTGCTGATGGACGACGCAGACCGGGACGATCTGGCGCAGCTCGCTGCCGAGATGGGCGTGACCTACCTGCGACGGACCGACAAGGTCGGCGGCCGAACCGGTGCCCTCAACCACGTGTTGTCGACCGTGTCCAGCGACCTGTTGTTGCTACTCGACGGTGGGCAGGTACCCCTTCCAGATGCCCTCCACCGAACGGTGGGCTATTTCGACGATCCCACGATGGCAGTGGTCCAGACACCGATCGAGTACCAGAACCGCGACTCAGTCATCCACGCCGAACGCAACCGGCACGACCGGAGCTTCAACAACGAGGTGCTCAGCCCGGGCCGCGATCACTGGGACGCCGCCGTCTGGGAGGGGCCGGCCGCCCTGATTCGCAGAGACGCCTTTCTCGACATCGGTGGTATCCCCCGCAGCGGGTCCACGGGTGAGCTGCAGGCCACCATCGAGCTGCAGTCGCGGGGCTGGACGACACGCTTCCACACCGACGTCATCGCCTACGGGCTCGCCGCCCACGACCTTCGATCGCTGCTCCAAGAGCGAGCTCGCTGGGCACGAGGACACCTGGCCGTGCTCTTCACCCGCCGCAATCCACTGTGGAAGCGCCGCTTGCAAGCGGCCCAGCGGCTTTCCCACATCGAGCTGTTGAGCAACGACCTCGCAGCCCTCTTCCACATGGTGGGGCTGGCCGTTCTCGTGGCAAGCCTCCTGACCGGGCGCCTCCCCTTCAACGCCTCCCCCCTCGTGGTCGGTGCTGCGTTGATCGTGGCGACCCTGGCTGGCTCAGCGTCGAGGGTCTCCCTCGGCCGCGGTCGAGTCGCCGTCGGCGAGACAGCACTCCAGAGTGCCCTGTCGTTCCAGATCAATCTCACCGCCCTCGCCGCCACGATCCTGCGGTTCGACCGCCGTTTCGCACCCCTGTCCGGACCACGTACCGACAGTGGTGGTCTGGACGTACTCCGCCAACTCAGCGTGCTGGCCACGACAACCCTCATCCTGGAAGTCGCCCTTGCGCTCCGCTTGCTGGACTCCCTGGTCGGTGCTCCCTTGCCGGGCGAGATGAGCGGCCTCCCGCTAGCTGTGGTGGCCGGTGCGAGCACGGTCGTGCTGTGGTTCCTGCTGCGTGTGCTCGGAGTGTTCGTCGGGCGACGGCAGCTTCGGACCGACCATCGTCAGAACGTCGACCTGAGCGGGGTGGCCGACGGGACCACGGTGGTCGTTCGCGATCTCGGTCTCGGAGGTTTCAGCATCGTGACCGACCAACCGGCCTCGGTCGGAGACCGATTCGACATCGGCCTCCAGGTGCTGAGGGTGGACGGAACCCCGGCAGACGTCTGGACCCGGGCCGAGGTGCGATCGTCGGTCTCCGCAGCGGACGGTCGCGGGTACCGGCTCGGCTGCCAATTCACCGACCTCGACCCTGACAGCCGGGACCTCTTGCTCGAATTCCTAGTGGTGACCCGCCCCTTCGCCGAGCTCCGAGCCATGAGTCAATCGACGTCGTTCGGTCCCGGAACAGCGTCAGCCTGAGCGCTGGTCGCCAGGGCGTACACCCGATTCCGGGCGACGCCGTGACGCCGCACCACCAGTGCGACCGCTTCCTTCACCGATGCACCGGCTAGTCGTGCCTCGGTGAGGGCCTCGATGATCTTTGCGTCATCCACCTCGACTGGGGCGGCCCCGTCGACGACCAACACGACCTCACCCTTGGGCGGCTCGGCGAAACGGACCATCAGGTCGCCGAGGCTGCCGCGGGCCACCTCCTCGTGCAGCTTGGTCAGCTCCCGCACCACAACAGCGCGCCGCTGCGAACCGCAGACCTTCGCTAGATCTGCGAGGGTTCGCGGTAGCCGACGGGGCGACTCGAGGACCACCACGGTCCGCGGCTCCCCAGCGATCTCTGCCAATGCCCGCTCCCGCTCAGCCCCCTTGCGAGGCAGGAAGCCCTCCATCACATAGCGCTGGGCCGGGAAGCCCGCCACTGCGAGCGCAGCGACCGGAGCCGACGGTCCAGGTATGACCGAGACAGGGAAACCCGCCTCGACCGTCGCCCGGACGATGCGCTCCCCTGGGTCCGACACGGTCGGCATGCCGGCGTCGGACACGACCACCACCCTGTCGCCAGCCTGCAGTGCCCGCACGGCCGCAGCCGCAGCGCTGGCCTCGGTGTGCTCGTTGGCCACGACCAGTCGTCGTGGCCGGGCGCCGAGCGATGCGAGCAGACGACCGGTGCGGCGCGTGTCCTCACAGATCACGACATCGGCAGACTGCAGCGCCTCGGTCGCCCGCTGGCTGAGATCGCCCAAGTTCCCGATCGGGGTAGCTACCAGGACCAGGCTCACCGGGGACTCGGTCCGGTCACCCATTGGCGATCTCCAGCCTGTCACCCCGCTGGAGTTGCCAGCGTTCGAAGGCCCCAGCCTCCGCTTCGAGGATCCATGCGCACTGCAGGCGAGGCCGAGCCATCCGCCAAGGCTGCATCTCGACCATGTCGACGACCAGATCAGCCTCGTCCACGAATCCGACGTCGATGGGGAACCGCATGCCCAACGAATGGACCCACCGGGTGGACGGCAAGGCCAGACCCCCGGTGATCCCCTCCCGTCCAAGGAGACCCCTACGTCGCTCTCCGCGACGACTCGCAACTTCCAGGCTGGCCAGCACTTCGCCGTTGCGGACCAGCCACGCCATGGCTCAGACGTTGAACCTGAACTCGACGACGTCACCGTCGTTCATCGGATAGTCCTTGCCCTCGAGCCGAATGCGGCCCGCCTCCCGGGCCCGGGGCCACGAACCGAGTTCGAGAAGATCCTCCCAGCCGATCACCTCAGCCCGGATGAAGCCCCGTTCGAAGTCGGTGTGGATGCGACCCGCGCACTGCGGCGCTTTCCAGCCTTCGTGAAAGGTCCAGGCGCGAGACTCTTTCTCCCCGGTCGTCAAGAAGGTGCGCAGGCCCAACAGCGAGTGAGCCGCCCGAACGAAGCGTGGGAGGGCGCCCTCGCCGAGCCCGAGCCCTTCGAGCAGTTCGGCTCGTTCCTCGTCGTCCAACATCGCAGCCTCGGCCTCCAGCTGGATGCTCAGCGCCAGGACCTGGGCGCCGGGGAGGGCAGCCGCAATCCCCTCGGCAATCTCATCGGCCTCGGCCAGCTGGTCCTCGCCGATATTGAGCACGGCCATGACGGGTTTGTTGGTCAGCAGGAAATGTTCCCGCAAGGCCGCCGCTTCTTCGGCTCGTAACCCGGCCCTGAACAGAGGAGTGCCGTCCGACAGATGGCCGTAGGCCACCTCCAGCGCTGCTACCTCCGCCACCAGAGCCGCATCTCGTGGAGCCGCCCGAAGGGCCTTGCGACGTTTGTCGATACGCGACTCCACCGCTTCGAGATCGGCAAGCGTCAGTTCCAGCTCGACAACTCGCAGATGCTCGAGCGGGTCGCTCGGCCCTGGCACGTCAGCGTCGGCGAACGAGCGCAGGACGAATACGACCGCGTCCACCTCTCGAATACCTGCGAGGAATCGGTTGCCAAGCCCCTCACCCTGGCTGGCCCCCTCCACGAGCCCTCCGATGTCGACGAACTCGGTCGTCGAATGCACGACCTTGCGGCTCTTGCTCATCTCGGCGAGGGCATCGAGACGCGGATCGGGGACCCTCACGACACCGACATTGGGGTCGGTGGTGGCGAAGGCATAGGGCGCCGCCAGCGCGCCACCCCCGGCCAGAGCATTGAAGAGTGACGACTTTCCTGCGTTCGGAAGACCGACGAAGCCAAAACGTTCCATCGTGGGGCGAGGCTACCGGGACCAGCCCATCGGACCTGTGCGAGACTCTGCCCACGGCCAGCGTCGGTACTGGCCGCAAGGGCCACAGGGGGGTTGTGACATGGGACCATTGAGCGGAGTGAAGGTGGTCGAGTTGGCCGGCATCGGGCCGGGCCCGTTCTGCGCCATGCTGCTGGCCGATCTCGGTGCCGACGTCATTCGGGTCGACCGGACGGCCGAGGCGGATCTCGGCATCGACCGCGGACGCAAGTACAGCGTCCTCAACCGGAGCCGACGATCGATCGCCGTCGACCTGAAGAATCCCGATGGAGTGGAGACGGTCCTCAAACTGGTCGAACAAGCTGATGCCCTCATCGAGGGTTTCAGGCCAGGAGTCACCGAGCGCTTGGGCTTGGGGCCCGACGTGTGCCTCGAGCGCAATCCCGCCCTCGTCTACGGACGGATGACGGGCTGGGGACAACAAGGACCGATGGCCCATGCCGCCGGGCACGACATCAACTACATCGCCTTGACGGGTGCCCTACACGCCATCGGACCGAAGGAGCGACCAAGTCCTCCCCTGAACCTGGTGGGAGATTTCGGCGGGGGTGGCGTCTACCTGGCGTTCGGTATCTGCGCGGCCCTGCTCGAGGCCCGAGTCTCGGGATCTGGACAAGTCGTCGACGCCGCGATGACCGAAGGCGCAGCGTCACTCATGGGTGCCATCTACGGTCTGCATGCCTCAGGCGGCTGGAGCAACGAACGGGAGAGCAACTTCCTGGACGGGGGGGCCTACTACTACGGGGTGTACGAGACGAAGGACGGGAAGTTCGTGTCGATCGGATCGATCGAAGGGAAGTTCCACGACGAGCTGCTCGAGCTGACTGGACTGAGCGACGCCACAACCGTCGATCGCAATGACACCGGGTCGTGGGAGCACAAGCGGGCTCGACTCGCCGACGTGTTCGCCACCAAAACCCGGGACGAGTGGGACGAGATCATGCTCGGGTCCGATGTGTGTTACGCACCCGTGCTCGACCTCGAAGAGGCACCTCATCACCCGCACAACGTTGCCCGGGGCTCCTTCGTCAAGGTCGACGGGGTGACCCAACCCGGGCCTGCCCCTCGATTCAGCCGAACTCCAGGCGAGGTACAGATGCCACCTGCCGCGCCCGGGCAGCACACGGCCGAGGCCCTTGCCGACTGGGGGTTCGACACGGACGACATCCGCAAGCTTCGTGACATCGGCGCGGTGAAGTGAGCTGAGGACCAGCTCGCCGAACCACCCACCCAGTCGCTAGCATGGCATTTCTATGTCCAAGCGCACCAAGAAGCGGAAGCTCCGGGCCCGCCGCAACAAGGCAAACCACGGCAAGCGTCCCAACACCGGTCGCGGCTGATCCCAACCACGAAGTTGGCCTGTCCGTAGCGCCATCTCGTCCCGAACCGAGGGAAGAGACGTAGCACGACCAGGATCAAGAGGCCGGTTCGGGGCTGGATGCGACCAGGGCGTCCAGCTCATCGAGGAGCAGACGAGAGAGCCAACGCCCTCCCTCGGTACTGAGGTGGACCCCGTCGGTCAACCTCACGTCGACCAGGTTGCCACCCTCGTCGGGGATGAAACGATCGTAGGTACCACTCGGGCTCTCGAACAGGGCCCGCGTGTCGACGTAGGTCACCGTCGGTCGCGTAGCCGCCTGTGTCCGGTAGATCGCATTCAACTCCTGCATCTTGGTGTCGAAGTCCGCCGACCGCATGATCGGTTGGCCGACCCAGATCACCTGCCGCGAAGAGTCCGCCGTCACCAGGTCCATCACCGATCCGACACGGGCCGAATACTCAGTCCTCCAGGCCTCCGAGAACGGCTGAGCGACCCCGCTCGGGGTGAGAATCCCCTGTGCGTCGTTCCCGCCGAACATCAGCACCAGCACATCGGGATCCTCTGCTGCGACCACTTCGGCGAGTCGAGCGGGCCAGTCGAAGAAATCGGGGCGGGTCAAGCCGCTCGACAGCTTGCTCTCGGCTGTTGCGTCGATCACCCCCGTGGCCTCGGCCATTCCCACCATGGTGTCGCCGAAGAACTGCACCATCGAGTCACCTGCAATCCACAGCGACACAGGACCTTGGGAAGTCGGCGCCACTTCCGTCCCAGCTCCTGCCGGTGCGTCGGTTGATCCCTCGTCGTACTCGTCGATCTCGATGCGTTGGACGCCGTCGACGATGGCCGGGACGTCCGATCCGCCCTCTGGCTGGTCAGCGACCGTTGCGAGGTCGAATTGCGGCGCGTCGAGATCCCGGCCGATGGCCTGATCGACCCAACGGCGTGGCAGGGTGAGCCCCACCGTCGATGCCACCCCTTCCACTGGCGTCCAGACCGCAACTGAGATGTCGCGTCCAGCGCCAAAGGGTTTCTGCTGAGCGTCCCGGAGCAACGCCTCGGCATTGAACAGGACAGCCAGTAGCAGGCCCACCAGTCCCCCCAACAGCACGCCGCCGGCCGGCATTCCTCGCTCGACGTCATCCAGCGCTGGCTCGGCCACCGGGGTGAGCCGAATCGACCGGGCCGGACGGATCGTGGCCCGGTGTGGTCGAGCGGACAGCTCGGGCCGAGGACTGTCAGGGCGGAGACCGGGGGTTGGTGGAACGTCGGTCATGATCTCAGAACTGGAAGTAGATGAAGGGGGCGACCCCGTCTGGTGCGAATACGTCGATCACCACGAGGCCGAGGCCGAGGGCCAGGCCCTGGGCCAACCATCCAGCCCGCACCATCATCCCATCGAGCTCTCTCAGAACATCGGCAGGAACGAACTGCGCGGCGAGGCAGGCCACGATCACGAAGATCAGCAAGGGGCTCACCACCCCGGCGCCTTCCGCCGTGAACGAGCCCAGCCGGATCAGCACGTCAAGGGCCCCGTCGAGCGTCTCGGATCGGAAGAACACCCATGCCCCGCACACGACGTGGAAGGTCACGACCCACCCCAGGATGTCGCGGCCTCGTTGGGGGCGGCGGACGCCATCCCCGCCTCCCTTCAACAACCGTTCGACGACGAGGGCTGCGCCATGAATGCCGCCCCACACCACGAAATTCCACGTGCTGCCATGCCACAACCCGCCCAGCAACATGGTCAGCATCAGGTTCCGATAGGTGAGCAGGGTGCCACCCCGGTTTCCCCCGAGCGGGATGTACAGGTAGTCCCGGAGCCAATTGGACAGGGTCATGTGCCACCGACGCCAGAAGTCCTGGACGGAGAGCGCTCGGTACGGGGCATCGAAGTTCTGCGGGAATCGAAATCCGAGCAGCAGAGCTACACCGATGGCGATATCCGTATAACCGGAGAAGTCCGCATAGATCTGGATCGCGTAGGCGTAGACACCCAGCAGGACCTCGAAGCCGCTGTGCCCGGCCGGATCGGCGAAGACGCCATCCACGATTTCCGATGCCAGGTAGCTGGAGATCACGACCTTCTTGAACAATCCGCTGAAAATGAGACGGAACGCCTCGGCCGACGCCACATACCGAGGGTCGGGTCGGGTGGCCATCTGCGGTGCCATCTCCGATGCCCTGACGATCGGGCCGGCCACCAATTGAGGGAAGAAGCTGAGATAGACGGCGAAGTCCAGCAACTCCATCGGTTCGATTTGTCGCCGCCCGATGTCGATCACGTAGCTCATGGCCTGGAACGTGAAGAACGAGATGCCCACAGGCAGGGTCAGCGACAGCAGCCTGATGGACACGTCGAGGCCCAGATCACGCGCCAGATTGGCCAGCTCGAGGGCGAAGAAGTTGTAGTACTTGAACAGACCGAGCACGGCCAGGTCTGCCACGATCGCCGCTCGGACCCACCAGCGCGCGCTGCCGTGCCGGTCCCTGCGCAGGGCAGTCGCCGCCTGGTCACCGGCCAGCCAGTTCACGGCGATGGCCCCGCCCAGGAGGAACAGGAAGCGCCAATTCCAATACGCGTAGAAATACCCGCTGGCGGTCAGCATCATGACCCGCCACAGCACTGGCCGGGGTCTGGTCAGCCAACTGACCACGAACACGGCAACGAAGAACAGCCCGAAGGCAAATGTGGGGAACAACATGGGGCATCGCCGACGCTACTCCCGCCCACGGCCGCCGGGAACACGAGACCAGCGAACTGGGCTACCTCCGTCCCGTGGTGCAGCATGGGGAGGTGAGCAACCCCTTCGACCTCACCACCTGGATCGCCGCCGAGCCCGACAAGCACAACCGGGCCGTACTGCTCGACTGGCAGCGCGATGGCATCCCCGATCCGCTGCCCGCTCCGCTGCGCTTCGGCACGGCCGGACTGCGAGGGCCGATGGGACCGGGACCCGCCTGCATGAACCGGGTCATGGTGCGCATCGCAGCTCGCGCTCTGGGCGAGGAGCTGGTGGTTCGGGGCACAGCTGAACGAGGAGTGGTGATCGGACACGACGCTCGGGTCGGTTCAGCGGCCTTTGCCATGGACAGCGCCCGCATGCTGACCGCCCTGGGTGTTCCCTGCATCCTCATCGATGGCCCGGCACCGACCCCCGTGGTCGCGCACCACGGCTTGGCCCGCCGGGCTGCCGCCGCCGTCGTGGTCACCGCAAGCCACAACCCGCGAACCGACAACGGCTACAAGGTCTATTGGTCCGACGGTGCCCAGATCACCTCCCCGATCGATCAGCACATCGAGCAGCGGATGGACATCGCAAACCCGCCCACCGAGGGCGAATTGGCGGCCCCCGATCAGATCAGGACCGTCACCGTCCGTCAGGCGCTGGCAGAGTATCTGGGAGCCGTGATCCCCCCGCCCGATGGTTCGGAGCCGGTCAGCGTGGTGTACACGGCTCTGTGCGGGGTGGGGGCGGAGGCCGTCGACATGGCCTTTGCGACAGCCGGTCTTGCTCCCCCAGTACACGTCGAGGATCAGCGCCACCCTGACGGATCCTTCCCGGGCCTACCCTTTCCGAACCCAGAGGAACCCGGGACCCTCGATCGCGCCAAGGCCGTCGCCGACGCGGCCAGCATCGACCTCGTCCTGGCCAACGATCCAGACGCAGATCGATTGGGTGTCGCAGTCAGAGGTCCGGACGGATGGCGGCAGCTCACCGGTGACGAGATCGGTGTGCTGCTCTGCGACCACCTGATCGCCACTGCAGGGGGTCCGGGCCATCTCGTCGCCTCATCCGTGGTGTCGGGATCCATGGTGCCCGCCCTGTGTCGGCACCACGGTGTGGAACACGTCACGACCCTGACCGGATTCAAGTGGATCATGCGTCCGGCGATCGACCGCACCGACGTGGCCTGGCTGTTCGGCTACGAGGAAGCACTCGGCTACTCGGTATCTGACGCGGTGAGAGACAAAGACGGCATCAGCGCAGCAGTGGCCTTCGCGCGGGCAGTCGCCCGGTTGGGTGGACGGGGGGTGAATGTCCTCGAACGACTCGACGACCTGGCAATCACGCTCGGCACCTTCACCACGTCTGCCCTGAACGTACGGACAGACCCCGAGCGGGTACGCCAGGCAATGGACCGCCTCCGAACCGACCCACCCGTCACCCTGGGAGGGATCCCGGTAGCCCTCGTCCGCGATCACGCCGAGGAGCCGGAACCGCTCAACACCGACCTCGTCGTGCTGTACCTCGGCGAAGGCGGGCGGGTGGCCATTCGACCCTCGGGTACGGAACCGAAGGTGAAGGCCTACCTGGAGTGGCGCGATCCCCCACCGGGCGATCCTGCACTGCAGCGGACCGAGGCGATCGAGCGACTCACCGCGATCGCAGCGGAGGTGGCTGGTTGGTTCGAGTGAACCAGCCCCCACCTACAGCAGGTGACCGACCAGCCCGGCGAGCTCGACCTCGGGCCGCGGCCCCACGTGGGAGATGACTTCGGCTGCTGCAATCGAGCCCAAGCGACCACACGTTTCGAGATCCAGACCCCTAGACAGGCCGAACAACACGCCAGAGGCGTAGAGGTCCCCCGCCCCGGTTGCGTCGACCACCTGGTCCACGGGCTCGGCAGCCACGTCAACGACCCGATCCTCGGTAACCAACAGGGAACCGTCAGCGTTCCGGGTCACTGCGGCCAGATCGACCCGACCACGTATCTCGTCCACCGCTCGATCGAGGTCATCGACTTCGAACAACGCCATGAGTTCCACGTGGTTGGCGAACAGGACGTCAACATGCTCGTCGATGAGATCGAGGAACGACTGACGGTGGCGTTCAACGCAGAAGGGGTCCGACAGGGTGAGCGCCACCCGGTGACCTTCAGCCCGCACGGCAGCCGCCTGGCGCATCGCCACCTTCGCCTGCGGCGGATCCCAGAGATACCCCTCGAGGAACACGATGCGCGACGAGGCCACCAGTGCCAGATCGACATCGTCGGGGGTCAGCCCGTTCGATGCACCCAGAAAGGTGTTGAGGGTCCGCTCGCCATCGGGGGTGATGAACACGATGCACCGACCAGTCGGATCGATGGTCGGGGCGCGGGGTGTGTTATAGGTGATCCCCAGGTCTGCCATGTCGCGCACGAACACGTCCCCGAGATCGTCCTCACTCACCCGCCCGATGTACCCCGCAGCGCCCCCCAGTGAGCTCACCCCGATGACGGTGTTGGCCGCCGAACCCCCCGACAGGGTCGTCCGCTGGTCGACGAGTCCGTAGAGTTCGGCGGACCGCTCGGAATCGACGAGGGTCATCGCCCCCTTCGCCACCCCCAGGCGGGCCACGAACTCATCGTCCTGGTGCGACAGGACGTCGACCAACGCGTTGCCGATGCCGACGACGTCGAGTGACAGGGTCATCCAGGTTCTCCTTGAGCCATGGGCAGGGTAGCCGTGGCTGTCGGCCCGGGGCAGGTCCTGCCCTCCCCTGTAGTGTCGCTTCGGTGACCGCCAACGCCTACCGTCTGCCCCGCGCCGCCGTCCCCGTGCACTATTCCTTGAGCTTCGAGCCCGATCTCGAAGCAGCAACCTTCACCGGCACGGTGACCATCTTCCTCGAGGTCCAAGAACCGACCCGCGAAGTGATCCTCAATGCCGCCGAACTGGACATCTTGGGCGCATCGGTCAGCCAGGGGTCGACCGTCGAGGTGAACTCGATCGTGCTGGACCCCGAAGCCGAGCGGGCAACCTTCCGCCTTCCAGTACCCCTTTCCCCCGGACCAGCTCGCCTGTCGTGCCGATTCGTGGGAGACCTGAACGACAAGCTCCGAGGCTTCTATCGGTCGACCTATCAAGACGAAGACGGGTCGACCCACACCATCGCCACGACCCAGTTCGAGTCGACCAACGCGAGACGAGCGTTTCCGTGCTTCGACGAGCCGGATCTCAAGGCGACCTTCGGCGTCACGTTGGTTGTCGACGACGGCTTGTTCACGGTCAGCTGTGGGGAGTTGATCGATTCCGTCGACCTTGGCGATGGACGCCGCCGCGACCGATTCGCCGACACGATGGTCATGTCCACCTACCTGGTCGCCTTCATCGTGGGAGACCTCGAAGCTACCGAGCCCCTCGACGTGGACGGTGTGCCCCTCCGTGTCATCCACGTACCAGGCAAGGCCGAATTGACCCAGTTCGGGCTCGACGCAGGCGCCTTCAGCCTCCGATGGCTGGTCGACTACTACGGCATTCCCTACCCGGCAGGAAAGCTGGATTTGGTCGCAGTGCCAGACTTCGCGTTCGGCGCCATGGAGAACCTGGGATGCGTCACCTTCCGGGAAACCCTGCTGCTGGCAGACCCGGACAAGTCGACCCAGGCAGAACTCACCCGAATCGTCGACGTCATCGCCCACGAAATCGCCCACATGTGGTTCGGCAACCTCGTCACCATGGACTGGTGGAACGGGATCTGGTTGAAGGAAGCCTTTGCGACGTTCATGCAGGTGGCGACGACCGACGCGTACCAGCCCGCGTGGCGCCGATGGGACAGCTTCAGCCTCGAGCGGGGCGCTGCCTTCGACACCGACGCCCTCCGCAGCACGCGGCCGATCGAGTTCGACGTCATCTCTCCGGCAGATGCCGAGGGCATGTATGACATCCTCACCTACGAAAAGGGCGCCGCCGTGGTGCGGATGCTCGAGCAGTACCTCGGTGAGGACGCCTTCCGATCAGGAGTTCGGCGATACCTCACGGACCACGCGTATGGGAACACGACGACCACCGATCTGTGGGACAGCATCGAGGAAGCGACAGGGAGCCCGGTCCGGGCTGCTATGGACAGCTGGATCTTCCAAGGCGGCCATCCCCTGATCGGCGTCCGCTCGTCGCCGACCGGCATCCGGGTAACCCAACAGCGGTTCCAGTACCGGAACGACGGTGACCACACGCTCTGGCACGTCCCGCTCATCATCACGAGTGCGCACCAAGGAGCAGTCACCCAGACCCGCCTGCTCTTGGACAACCCTGAAGCAGACATCGATCTGGGAGGGCGTCCCGACTGGGTCATCGTCAACGCCGGCGGCCACGGCTTTTACCGGGTCAGGTACGAGGAGGAACTCCTCGATGCACTTTCGGAACGAGCACTCGATGTCATGACCCCTGCCGAACGATACGGCTTGGTCGACGACCTCTTCGCCGCCGTGCTGGCCGGGGAGGCGGCAGCTTCCAGCTTCGTCGGCCTGGTCACCCAGTTGGGAGCCGAGACGGACCTCGGGGTGTGGCAACGCATGACGAGCGGCCTGCAACACCTCCATGCGATCGCAGATCCGCCGGGTCGAGCAGCCCTCTCGGGCCTCCTGCGCGATCTCAGTACCACCGCGCTGGGCGTGCTCGGCCATGAGGCCACGCCGGACGAGCCGGCTCTTGACCGCGAGCTTCGCGGGGTCCTGCTCGAAGCGGCCGGGGGCATCGGAGCAGACCCCTCGGTCCGACGCTTGGCGCGTGAACTCCACACAGCCGCCGAGGCCGGGGAGCATGTCGAGCCCAACCTCGCCGCTGCCGCCCTGCGCGTCGTGGCTGCATCGGGCGACGAAACCGACTACGACCTCATGGTCGCCGCCTACCGCAACGCGACGACACCCCAGGCCGAGCTGCGGTACCTGGGGGCGCTGCTCAGATTCGAACAGGAACAGCTTTTCGACCGAACCCTCGAACTGTTGACCAGCGAGGTGCGGACGCAGAACGCCCCCTTCCTCCTCGCAGTCGCCATGTCCCACCTCGATCACGGTCCAATGGCATGGGAGCTGATCAAGCAGCGCTGGGACGAATTGAACCGACGCTTCCCGGCCAACAGCATCCCGAGGATGCTCGGTGGTGTTCGCTCGCTCTCGACTCCCGAACTCGAGGCCGATGCCACGGCATTCCTGGCCGAACACCCGGTGCCTCATGGTGCATTGACCGTGGCCCAGCACCTCGAGAAGCTGACGGTCAACGTCGATCTGCGGGCCAGGGAAGGCAGCGCATTGGCCTGATGGCCGAGGCCTAAGGCGCAGTGCCCCAAAAATGGGTCGGCCCCCGCCGGGGGGGAAGCGGGGGCCGACTGAGGCGTCGACCTCGAGCGAACCTACGACGAGGAGAGGTTCGTCGGTCCGCTCACCCTCACACTCCTGGAGACACCTGGAAGATCGGGTTGGCCGTCGCCGTCCTAGGTTTGGTCGACTGCGGCCACTACCAGTTGAGGAGTCTTTTTTGCGCCTCCACGGCGCCGGATCCGAGTGCCAGACTGGGACGGTGTTCGGTCGACCCCCACGGCGCCAACTGGGCCGACGTTACGACCTGTGGGCCTCGCTCATCGCCTTCGTCGCCGCGGGCGCCGTGTTCTTGGCGGTCGTGCTGTGGTCGTCATCACTGATCGACTGAGCAAGACTGCCGTCAGAGGCGTCCACGCATCTGGCGGGCGACCACCCGATCCCGCAACAAGGCGAGCCGGGCCGTCTCGGGACTTCCGTTCAGGCGTTGAGTACCCACCGCATGTCCTTCGGGACAGCGGACCACCCCACTCGGATCGAGGTCAGCCTTCCAACGCTCGGACGCCAGCACCTCCACGGTGGGCCGACCCTGTGCGTCGGTCGCCTCCACGAAGCTGGCCTCGCACAACTCACCGTTGCGAGCAGGTTCGGCAGCCACGGGCCAGATCAGTGCATTCTCACATTCCACACATGCAAACAGCACCCGACGCGGCATGGGCTCCTATCGGATGGCGGCTCGACGCTATGAGGTTTCTCGGCGCACTTGAGTGGAATTCGAATCCCCGTCGACCTCGATCACCGTGGATCCCCATCGGGTCGGCAACTGCCCGGCTGTGCTCCGATCCTGTCCGAACCAGCGGTTGACCATCACGACGATGATGGTCCAAATGATGGGTATGCCCCCGAGCTTCATCACGAGCCCCGCCAACTGCTGGTCGGTGGTCGCCGACAGACCGTGGAAGCGGGGAGCCAACTCGTACGTCGAGTACAACGGGAACCCGGCGAAGGTCAGGAATCCCGCCGGCACAGCGGGAACAACGCCCAGCGCCAGGAAGAGGAACACCATCTTGGCCGGGTAGCTGACCAACCGCTGTTCAGGAAGGGGGGACAGCAGGGGCAGCCAGACCATGAACCCCATCCCGAGCCAGACCACATCCATTGCGAACGAACCAAACTGACTGGACCGGAGGGTGTCGACAGCCCACGGCGAGTGGGTCAGGACCAGCAGGAGGTTGAAGCCCACCCCAGCCACGACCGGTCGAGCCAGGCGGCTGGTGATGCGGTACAGGCGCAATCGGCCTGCGATGCGGCGAGCCATCCACTCGGGACAGCCGAGCAGCATGAGCGGAGCCGCCACGATCGTGTACAGGAGGAACTGCACCATGTGGGCCCACGCCACGTAACTCGCCCCGAGCAGACCCAGGGGCCAGTCCGACCCGACCCACAGTGCGGCAACCCCTGCCAGGTACAGGCCGGTATGACGGCGGCGATCAGGGTTGGGTCCCTCCCTACGGCCCTGGGACAGTAGGTACGGGAGCACGAGGGCAACGACGGCCAACCACACCCCCGGGTAGGCCCGGAAGTCCCACGACCACGGCGCCTCGATGGTCGAACACCAGAACCTCATGTCGGGCTCCTCTCCTCGAGGTTCCTATCGTGCCCCTCGGCGGCTGTGGAGGCAGCATCACGCCGTCCAGCCAGCACCGGGATGTCGTGCACCCACGTGCTCTGACGCGTCGGGTGCGGGTACTGCGTGTAGCCGATCCCGTCCGGCGCGAACGCGAACACCCGCCCGTCGTGTCCCATCGTGTAGTCCTCGTCATCACTCTCCGCCAGGGCCACGATCGACCCGAACGCCCGCTGAGCCTCGACCACTTCGTCAGGGGTTCCGGTCAAGCCGACGAAGTCGGCATCAAAGCCGTCGAGGTAGGAGCGCAGCACTTCGGGAGTGTCTCTGGCGGGATCCACGGTGACGAAGAGCACAGTGACGTTCGTAGGCACACCGGGCCGGGAGAGCACGTCTGCCAACTGAGTGAGATGGATGCTGCAGATATCGGGGCACCGTGTGTACCCGAAGTACACGAGCCGGACCGTGCCCGCTGTGTTGGCCACCAGGTCAAACGGCCGGCCCGTCGTGTCGGTCAACACCACTGAGGGCATCAGCCCGGGTTCGTCCACTACGAGGCCTTCGAATTCGGCGTCCACGGGACCCGAACTGCACCCGATGACGGCGGCGGCGAGGACCAAGAGGCCGACGCGCAAGGGGCGAGCCATGCCCGTGAATCTATCGGGGTCGATGGCCGGACCCCCGCTCCTGTCGCTCGGAGGCCCTGAGCTCAGGTGTTCGACGAGACCAGCACCCCAATCGAGCGCAGTTGCTCGATGCGAGCGTCGTCGTAGCCCAACTGCTCGCGCAGAATCTCCGCATTGTGAGCGCCCAATGTTGGAGCGATGATGTCGGGCAGTTCCGGCTGGGCAGAGAACTTCCACGGAAAGCCGGGAATGGGGATGGGCCCGACCATCGGATCCTCGATCCATCGCACCATGTCCCGTGCCTCGAAATGAGGATGGCCGATCGCATCGATCGGGCTGAGAACCGCACTCGCCGGGACCCGATGGTGTTCCAGGTGGTCGAGCAGCGCCTGGTCGCTGTCGAAGCGAGCCATCCACTCCTCGAGAGCGGCGACCAACTCGTCCCGGTGCTCGATCCTCCCCGTCATCTCGGCGTACCGAGGGTCCGACACCCATTCCGGCCGGTCCATGGCGGCGCACACGTTGGGCCACTGGAGGTCGAGGGCGAGCACAACGATCCACCCCTGTGGACCCCGGAAGACACCGGCCGGGAAGACCAATGCGTGGTGGGTTCCATACCGCTCGGGGACGAACTCACCGCCGGTCAGGTGGTAGGTCGCCAATGCGGCCTCGTGGAAATGGAAGAGGCAATCCACCATGGCCAGATCGATGTGCTGGCCCTGCCCGGTCCGCTCCCGGTGATACAACGCATAGCCGAGGCCAGCAAAGCCGTGGACGGCTGCATTGGTGTCCCCCAGCGCACTCCACACGAGGGCGGGAGGACCGTCCGGGGATCCGGTCATGTGGGTGATGCCCGATGCCGCCTGCGCGATGTAGTCGAATCCTGGCTTGTTCGCCCACGGACTGGTTCGGCCATAGGCAGAGACCGACAGGTAGATCACCGACGGATTGACGGCACTGACCGACTCGTAATCGAGCCCTCGACGGGCCAGGATGTCCCCTGACCCGAAGTTCTCGAGCACGATGTCGGCACCTCGGGCGAGATCCAACAGCACCTCGAGGGCCTCAGGCTTGGACCAGTCGAGGGCCAGGGACTTCTTGCCACGATTGTGCTGGACGAACCAGGCGCTGCGACCGTTGTCGAGCACGATCGGAAGGAATCGACCACCGTCGCCATGGGGGGCCAGTTCGACCTTGGTGATGTCGGCACCCAACTCGGCCAGCATGCGACTCACTCCGGCCCCAGCCAGATATTGGCTCAGATCGAGCACCCGACAACCGTCCAGCATGAACGCTGGTCCTGCAGAAGCCATGGTCACCCCCCGGATCCCCGGCGAGATGCTAACCCTCCACAAGGGCCCTAGCGACCGAGAGCCGACGAGACGCCGTTACGTCCCCGGCGAGGGACGACGTGGAGGTGAGGGGAATTGAACCCCTGGCCTCTTCGATGCGACCGAAGCGCTCTACCAACTGAGCTACACCCCCGTAGGGACTCCTGAATATACCGAAGAGGTCACCGACCTCCCCAAACGATCGACGTTCGGGATCGTCGTCAGGTGGCGGGTCGACGGTGCAGGGAGGGGGTCTCACCCGACTCATCGGCCAAGCCGGGCAGGAAGTGCACTCCGGCCATCCGACTCGCCTCGCTACGTCGACGGCGAACGATCATCCGGCAGTATGCGAGTAGCAGGACGTCACAACCGAGGTGGGTGGTCAAGACCACCATCGATCCGCTCACCAGTCCACCAACGAGAGAGCCGCCGGCTGCCACAGACAGGAGCACGACGAGATCGCGCCGCCGCTGGGAAGCGGCGGCCACCGAGGTGGGTACGGCGCGCCCGGGTCGACGGTGGTTGCTGAAACGATCAGTCGAATGCAATCGAGCGCCTGGGGGTCCCACCGCAGGGGCTGATGGAGACCATTGCTCCAACACGGAGAGCTGCTGATGGAATGTGTCCATCGTGCTCTGACGGCCCGATCGCTCCCGCACGGCTCGCAGCCAGCCCGGCACCAGCAATGCTGCCCACATGATGGCCAGTCCGGACAACACCAACACGGTCATGGGCGCCGCCCCGACCTCGAGTGCTGACAAGGGACGACCCGAACGGAGAACACGTCCACGCTGTCGCCTCCTTGTCGTAATACCGACGGCAGTCGATACGGCCTATCCGACACGAACCGGTGGACACCGATTCAGCACACTCGCCCCAGCTACGGGGCCCGAAAAGTATTGCCCTGTGCCCGACCCAATTGCAATGCGGGACAATCAACTCATTGATTCGCCCGCGGTCGGACCCTCGGTGACCCGATCTCCGACGAGGCGGGCGACGGTCGAACCTGCCGACTCCTCGCGGCGGTAGGTGCCGGATCGTCCCCCGGTCTTCTCCCACAGGGTGAGGTCCCCGATCACCATCGACCGGTCGGCCGCCTTACACATGTCGTAGATGGTCAGGGCGGCAATCGAACATGCCGTCATGGCCTCCATCTCCACCCCCGTACGGTCAAATGTGTCGACCTGGGCCTCGACCTCGATCCAGTTCTCGTCGATGTGGAAGTTGACGAACACAGACCCGACGAGGAGGGGGTGGCACAGAGGGACGAGGTCCGAGGTGCGCTTGGCAGCCTGGATCCCAGCCACCCGGGCCACGGCCAGCACATCACCCTTGGTGACCGCTCCATGGGCGATCAACGATGTGGTGCTTGCCTCCATGAAGACCCGACAACGGGCGACCGCCTTGCGATGGGTGGTCTCCTTGGGGGTGACATCCACCATCCGGGCCCGGCCAAGCGGATCGAGATGGGTGAGGTGCGGCTCCGTCATGGTGCCAGCGTACCCCTGCGGGTCAGCAGCCCGATCGGCCCGCTCACCCGCCGATCTGGCTCATCGAGCGACGGGGCCGAATGAACTGGACCTGGCCGATGGCATGGCCCTCCCACTTGGTGCCAACGGCTCGTTCAATAGCCGCAGCAACGGCATCGTCGTCAGCATTGCTTCGCAGCAGGGTTCGCATGTCGAACTCCTCGACCGCGAACAGACAGGTCCGGAATTGGCCTTCGGCGGTG
Organism: Acidimicrobiales bacterium; assembly: GCA_038135065.1. GTDB lineage: Bacteria > Actinomycetota > Acidimicrobiia > Acidimicrobiales > Poriferisodalaceae > JAYPWI01. The sequence goes on along the minus strand of JAYPWI010000001.1, from coordinate 67,743 downwards.
AGGCGAACCCGATCGCAGTTGCCACAGAAGGGCTTGGTGACGCTCGCGATGACCCCGATCTCGCCAGCGCCGTCGCGGTAGCGGTAGCGCTCTGCGGGTTCAGCACCCCGAACAATCGGTTCGAGAGGGAACGCCTCGTTGATGGTGGCAACGATCTCGTCAGCGGGTACGACGACATCGGCCGACCACCGGTCGTCGGCGTCGAGCGGCATGAACTCGATGAACCGCACCGTGACACCGTGTTCCCGACCGAACCGGGCGAAGTCGACCACCTCGTCGTCGTTGATGCCCCGCATCATGACAGCATTGATTTTGACCGGATCCAGGCCAGCGTCAATGGCCGACGAGATTCCCTCCAGCACGCGGTCCAACTCGTCGCGACGGGTCAGTTCGAGAAAACGATCTCGCTGCAAGGAGTCGAGGCTGATATTGATCCTCGACAGCCCAGCCCTCGCAAGCGGGCCCGCATGAAGCCCCAGCGTTGCCCCGTTCGTGGTCAGGGCCACGTCGACTCCGAGCGCAGAGAGGCGTTCGACGAGCCGGGGAAGGTGAGCCCGAACCAGGGGCTCCCCTCCCGTCAGGCGAATGCCGTCGAACCCGAACCGATCGATACAGATGCGGGCGAACCGCTCGATCTCCTCGAAGGTGAGGATCTCCTCACGGGCCAACCACTGCATCCCCTCGGCGGGCATGCAGTACTGGCAGCGGAAATTGCAGCGATCGGTGATCGAGATACGCAGATCGCGGACTACCCGTCCGAACGGATCGATGAGATCCTCTGCCCCCGCGTCGTGGCTCATGGCTCAGAGCGTAGCGACCGGGTCGGTTCGACACCCCAGCGGGCGGCCAGGGGTCGGTCAGCGGTCGACGTGGCCCTCCAACAACAGCACCTCCACCGGTTCACCTGCTCGACACCCGTCGCCATCGGGCACGACGGCCAGCGCGTTCGCCTTGGCCATGGCCCAGAGCATGTGTGAACCCTGCCCACCTGCGGAACGGACGACGATGCCCCCCGCTTCGAACGTCGCCATCACCCGAAGGAAGTGGGTCTTGCCGTCGGGGGTTCGGAGCAGATCCTCGCCAGCTACGGCCGACACGGTGTCCCGCACGGGGCGAGCATGACCCATCATCGACCGCAGGCCTGTGCGGGCGAACAACTCGAAGGACACCATCGAGGACACCGGATTACCCGGAAGGCCGAACACGGGAACGCCGGCCACTGTCCCGAAGGCGAAGGGCTTCGCCGGTTTGATCGCTACCTGCATCCAGCGCATGTCGCCGATGCGATCGAGCACGGCCTTCACGTAGTCGTAGTCCCCCATGCTCACACCACCTGAGGTCACCAGGGCATCGCACTGCGACACGCCATCGAGCACGGCCGCCTCGATGAGGTCCTCGTCGTCGGCCACCAAACCGAGGTCTACGGGAACGGCATCGACCCTCGCCAGCAAACTCAGCAAGGTCCGCCGGTTGGAGTCCCGAATCTGTCCCGGGGCCAAGGGCCCACCATCGGCGACCAATTCGTCACCGGTGGAGATCACCCCGACGCGCGGGCGAGGATGAACAAGCACCTCCGTCATTCCGAGGGAGGCGAGCACGCCGAGATGCCCAGCACCGAGGACGGTGCCCCGGGGAATCACGAGGTCGCCATCGACGATGTCATCGCCAGCTGGTCGGACGTGGTTCCCGACAGGAACCTCGATGTGGACGGAGACCCGGTCGCCCTCGACCGAGGTACGTTCGACCATCACGATGGCGTCGGCTCCGTCGGGGATGACCGCCCCGGTCATGATGCGACTGGCCTGACCCGGACCCACCACCCGGGTCGGCGCATGCCCAGCTGCGATCGTCTCTACGATCTGCAACTCCACGGGTGCGCCCCGCGTGTCCGCAGCACGAAGGGCGAATCCGTCCATGGCTGTGTTGGCGAACGGAGGAATCGATTCGGTTGCCCTGATGTCGTGCCCGGTGACCAGGCCAAGGACCTGGTCGAGCGACAGGCTCACCGGGGACCTGGCCGGACAGCGCTCGATCACATGGTCACGAACCTCATCGAGAGGGAGCATGAGGGCAATGTACCCGGGTGAGGCCGGCCCCGGCCGTGCCTAGGCCTCGCCCAAGATGTGCCGAGCGGTCAGGATGTTACGAATCTCGGCCTGCCGAGCGGCCAACTCCGCCGGATCCTTGACCGGCTGGAATCGACCGTCAGGACCGTCCCGCTCGACGAGCAGCATGAACGCAGGGACGAAGGCCGTCAGTTCGCCGACGAGGCGTTCGAACTGCACCACCGGGTCTCCCCCGACCATCTTGTCGACAGTGAACCAGGTAAGCGGGTAGTCCGCAGCCAGCACGTCGAGGTCGATGATCATCGAGTTCGTGTTCACTGCGCGCGGAGGGGAAAGCCCCGCATGGGATGGGATGCGGAACTCCTCCACGATCTGGAGGTGGTCGTCGACCCGATACGGGGCACCGCCCTTGAGGTCACCCCCCGTCACCTCGCATGTCATCGGCAATCCACCGTCGAGATGCGCGCCGATGACGGCCGGCTCGAGGGTCGCTGCGGCATTGTCGACATTGGTCACCATCACGTGGCGGATGCCCTCTCGGGCGAAGGTGGCGAGCGTGCCCGAACTCTGCAGGGCCTCGGGCAGGTCACCGTGCCCTGGGGCACAGAGCGAGACCTGACCCTCCCCATCCCGATACAGGTCGCCGCTGCGAACCAGACGCAAGGCAACGGACTGGGGGGCGAGGCTGATGCGGGCCCCCTCGTCGACATAGGCCTCGACCGCCGCTCCCAGAGCGTGATGCGATTGGAAGCTGGTCATCAACACCATGGGAACCGAAGCGCCGTAGCGGCGTCCAACGTGTGCCACGTCGATCGCCTTGGCGTCGAGGAACGTGACGCCCCCAAGCACCTCGGCCAGAGCCTTCACCCCGCCGCCGAAGCGGGTCGCCATACCCCCGGCGAGGAGCACCACGGCGACCTCGCCACGGCGCAGCGCAGCGATCCCTCGTTCTGCGAGCTCTTCCCGCTCGCGTGAACCCAATGGCGCCAGGGGCCGCACGTCTGAGGCAGTGGGCTCGACGATCCGGCCCTGGACCCAGTTGCGGTGAGGGCCCGCATCGGCTCCAAGCAATCGTTCCCTCAAGAGATCGAAGCGATCGGGATCGAATCGGTACTCGACAAGGGTCTCGGCTGCACCGGAGGAAATCCGGTAGCGATCCATCAATGCGGAGGTCGTGGCGGGGACAGGCATCACGTTCCTATCGGACGACGGCACCCTGATCTCAGCAGATCACGCCGTGTGCCTCCACTCTCATGTGTCGGCACGTGGGTGCCTGGCTACACTTCCCCTCCGGCCAGACCTGCGGCCCCGTCAGTGTCCCTCCGGTGGTGACCCCAATCGATGCCTACGTACGAATACCGCTGTACATCCTGCGATCAATCCTTCGAGATCCGGCAGTCAATTTCCGACGACGCCCTGACTACATGCCCCCTCGAGCATGACGGCGCAGTGTGCGGCGGCACAGTGAACAAGGTCTTCGGCAACGTGGGTATCGCCTTCAAGGGGAGCGGGTTCTACAAGACCGACAGCCGCTCGGGGTCTTCGGCCTCCTCGTCCGGCAGCAGTTCGTCGAGTTCGGGCTCGGGTTCAGGCTCTGGTTCGAACTCGGATTCCACCTCCAGCTCCTCCGGCGGAACCTCTACTACCTCCTCGACATCGGGATCCACGTCCTCGGACAGCTGAATCTGGCACTCCCCGCCCACCTCCCCGCTCCGGTTCACACCCGCACGAGGAGTTGCCGTGCCAGCGCCAATCACCCCATCGCTACGCCGATCTCATCGGGTTCGTAGAAATCTTCCCCTGTGGTCACATCCCGACCGGACCCACTGGCTCGCCGTGGCGTTGATCGTGATCGTCGCAGTCACCGCGGTGGGCAGCGCGCGGCAATCGGCCACGGCAGCCCGTCGGGCCTGGGGCACGACCGTGTCGGTTCACCGCGCGGTACGAACCCTCGAGCCAGGGCCGGTCGCTCCGAGCGACACGGAGGTCGTGGAGATCCCCTCCACCCTGACCCCAGCCTCTGCGCTCGATGCGGCGGTCCCGGTACAACGGGTAGCGCGAAGGGTGCCGCAAGGGGCCGTGATCACCGAGGTCGACATGGCTGGGGTGGCCCGGCCCGGGATGCGAGTCGTACCGGTTCCCGTGTCAACGGACCTGGTCCCCCAGGCGGGACAGCTCGTCGAATTGGCAGTGAGCGAACGGGTCGACCCGTACGGCGAACGACCATCGGAGGTGGTGGTGATAGAGGGGCGGGTGATCGCAGTCCACCCGGGCGAATGGTTGGTGGAAGTGGATCCATCTCGGGCGATGCTGTTGGCCACCGCAGCCATCGGTGGGACGGTTGTTCCCATGCTCGTGGGCTGAGCGCCGATCAGCGAACGCCCGTCATCACCAGCGTCAAGATCCCGAAACCCACCACCAGTCGGTACGCCACGAACGGGGCGTAGGTCCTCGAGCGGAGGAAGCGCAGCGTCGCCCACACTGCGCACCAGCCGGTGAGGGTGGCTGCTGCCATCCCTACCAGGAACCCACCCAGCATCTCGACGGGGAACCCGTCTGAGGCGACGGTCAACCCCCGGTAGATGCCGGCTCCCCCGATGAGAGGAAGGCTCATGAGGAAGGCCAGCCGCGCCGCAGCGGTCCGGTCGAAGTGCAGGGCACGCCCCACCGTCATGGTGACCCCACTGCGGCTGACACCGGGCAGGAGGGCACACGCCTGGCCAGCCCCCATCAGTGCAGCATCCCGCCACGAGAACGCATCGACCGCTCGGCCCGACCGACCGGCGGGTCGACGATCTGCCCAGAACAAGAGGATGCCGAACACGATCAGCAGGCCGGCGATCAGCACGATGTTCTCAGCCAGGTCCAGCAGATAGCCCTCGAGCAGCACCCCGACCGTCGCAGCCGGGAACGCCGACACCAACAGCATCCAGGCGATTCGCGCGTCGGCGCTCCACTCATGGCGCCCCATCAGTGCGCCGAGCCCCGCACGGGTGTACCGGACGACATCAGACCACAGGTACGCGAGGGCGCCGACGAGGGTGCCGACGTGCAGTGCCACGTCGAAGGCATTCTCCAGACGAGCGTCACCGGCGAAGTCGTCCCACCCCAACAACCAGGGGACCAACTCCAGATGGCCGCTCGACGAAATGGGAAGAAACTCAGCAAGCCCCTGAGTGATTCCGAGCACGAGGGCATGTACGAGGGACATTGCGATGCCGACAATCGAGTCGAGGGCCAGAGGCGCAGTTCCAGACCCCTGAAGAGGTCACCCTAGCTGGAAGTGGATGGGACGATACGAGGCCGCCACCTTCGAGGCGGGTCGAAGTGGTGGCCGATGGCCCGGCCCTGGCGCATGGCGGCCAGGAACTCCGACGGTCCATCGAAATCAGGCATCTCGTGGTACACCGATCCGATCGCTTCCGCCACGTGGGCGTCGCTCCCGGCCCCAGGTGCCAGGCCGTGCTGGGCCGCATATTCGGCAGCCTGTCGATTGAGGCTTCGCAGGCTCGTCTTACCGTTGAGCACTTCGATCCCATCGACGAGACCGCGTGCCACTAGATCGTCGAGCACGTCTAGACGAAGGTTGTTGCGCATTGGGTCGAAGGGATGCGGGATGTAGACAAGCCCTCCCTGGTCCCTGATGTTCTCCGCCGCTTCGACGGGGTTGATGCCCTGGGGAATCCGTTCGCTGAGGAACAGCCCGATGATCTCGCCCGCGTGTGTCTTCAGTTCCTCGCCGACGATCACCCTGCAATCGAGGATCTCCTCAAGCTGATGAGCGCCGCTGACTGCATTGTGATCCGTGATGCAGAGCACATCGATTCCGCTCGCCGAGACACACTCGACGAGCTCCTCGGGCGTCGTGGTCGAGTCGCCGGACCACATCGTGTGGGAATGGAGATCGACGCGGACATGCCCGGCCGGACGGGGTTCACCGAGGTGAGGGTGCCGTTCGAGGGCCTCGGCTGATGGGGTACGGGGCACGGTGCTCGAATCTACCCAATGACCGCCGTCGCAGTCACAGGCCTGCTGGATCGATCGGGATCACGTGCCGGACAGGGCGATGTCAGCGACGACGAGCGACGCCATCCCCGTTCCCCCGGGCAGGAACTCGAAATCACCACCCACCTCGATGATGTCGAGCAGCATGCGCTGCACGGTCGAGGCAATGGTTGCCTCCCTGAACGGTTCGGCCAGGGAGCCGCCTCTGATCCGGTGGCCGTAGGCACCCACCGAAAAATCGCCGCTGACCGGGTTCACCCCGCTGTGCAGCCCATTGACGCCGCGTACGAAAATCCCGTCGCCCACCTCAGCGAACAGCTGCTCACGGGTCCTGACGCCGGGCGCGATCGTCATGGCGTGCACACCCACCGATGGGGTAGACCGCGCCCCCCGGACCGCCGAACCCGTTGACCTGCCACCTGCCCGACGAGCCGTGTAGCTGTTGTGAAGAAAGTGATCGAGACGACCACCATCGATCAGCACGTTCCGACGCGCCGCCAGGCCCTCACCATCATGATTGTCGGCCCCGAGCGAGCGGGGATCGGTCGGATCATCGACCAGGGTCAGACAACCAGCAGCGATCTCGTCCCCGAGTCGATCGGCGAAGGGCGATCGACCCTTGACCACACGGTCGCCGGTCAGCGATCCAGCCACCACACCGAGGAAGGCCGCAGCAACCGACGGTTCGAGGACCACGACCACCCGCTCCGATGACGGTTTCACCGCCCCGAGCAAGCCCGTTGCCCCTTCCACCGCCTCGCTCACCACCCGGTCGAGATCGAGTTCGTCCGGTCGCCGCGCAGCGTCGCCGCCGTAGCCGATCTGGGTCTCCCCACCCTCGACCGCCAGGGGCTGGACGCCAACTGAGCAGCTTCCACCCTCGGAGTACACGGAGATACCGCGCGTCGAGGCAAGCGCCGCTTCCCCCCAGCCGTCGGACCAGGCCGAGGTACGGACACCGGTGATGCGTGGGTCTGCAGCCAGGCAACGACGTTCCAGGTCGATCGCGATTGCCACCCGATCGTCTTCGCTCAGGCCGAGGACGGACCGATCACTGAGGTCCAGGCCCGGCGGGCTCACTCCGTCCGGTTCGGCAAGTCCCTGATGAGGGTCGGCTTCGGCGAAGGTCACGTTCTCCCGCGCCTCGGCAAGGGTTTCGTCCACCACGTCGGGGTCGAGGGACCCTGCAGAGGCGAATCCCTGCCGGCCTCCGACGAGCACCCGGATCCCGATTCCCTGCGAGGCACCCGAACGGAGGGACTCCACCCGACCCCCGTAGGCCCGAACGGTGGTCGACGAACCCCGGGCGGCGTAGACCTCGATGTCCTCACCCGGCTGCGCCCGTCCGACAATTCCTCCGACGAGGTCGACGAGTTCCACCGTCATCCTGCGGTGCCACCCACGGTCAGGGCAGTGACCCGAAGGGTCGGCTGACCGTCGCCGACGGGCACGCCTTGCCCGTCCTTGCCGCAAGTTCCCGGACTGCCCATCTCGAAGTCATTACCGATGACATCGATATTGAGCAGGACCTCCGGCCCGTTTCCGATGAGGTTTCCTTCGCGCAGGGGTTCGGTAATCCGGCCGTTCTCGATGAGGTAGGCCTCGGTCATCCCGAAGACGAAGTCACCGGTGGCCGTGTTCACCTGCCCGCCGCCGAGTTGGGCCACGTAGACACCATGTGGGGTGTCGGCGACGATGTCGTCTGGGTCCGTGTCCCCGTTGGTAACGAAGGTGTTCGTCATCCGCACCATGGGAAGGTGGGCGTAGCTCTGGCGCCGTCCGTTCCCCGAGGGGGCCCTACCGGCTTCACGAGACCGGAGGTGATCCCACATGTAATCGGTGAGGACGCCATCTTCGATCAGCACGTTGCGCTGTGTGGGGTGGCCTTCGTCATCGATGGCGATGGCCCCCCACTCCACACCCATGGCTCCGTCGTCCACCAAGGTGACCAAGGGCGATGCAACGAGTTGTCCGACACGGTCCTTGAACACCGAAGCCCCCTTGCCAACGAGATCGGCTTCGAGGCCGTGGCCGCACGCCTCGTGGAAGAGCACCCCTCCCCCACCCCGGCGAATGACGACCGGTTGCTCACCGCTGGGCGCAGGTCGTGCACGGAGCTTGGTCACCGCGCGGCCAGCAGCTCTCGACGCCAGTTCCTCGACGTCGAACTGATCGAACAGTTCGAAGCCGACGGTGTACCCCACCGTCTCCCTCCCCGTCTGCAGGCCCTGATCACCCGCCGCCACACAGTTCACCGAGAAGAGGGTCCGAATCTGGTCGTCGGCAGCGAGGACCCCGTCCGTCGTGGCAACCAGGATCCGACGCCGCCCCTCGGAATATCGCACGGTGACCTGCGAGATGGCACCGTCCACGCCGCGGGCCGCAGCATCGGCCGCCTTGAGCAGATCGACCTTGACGGCCTTGGGAACCGAGGAGGGCAGGACCTCCACCCGGGGGGAAGCGGCCGCAGACCCCGACAGGTCGGCGACCGGGCCACCCGTACCGTTGCGGGCCCCAGCTGCAGCCATGCGAGCGGCGGCAGCCAGTCCCTCAGGACTGAGGTCCGACGTGTGGGCAAAACCTGTCAAGGACCCAACGGTCGCTCTGATACCGACTCCTCGATCTCGGCTGGAACTGAGCTCCTCCACCCGACCCTCATCGAAGGTCGCACCGCCCGCCTGACGATCTTCCGCGAATACTTCGGCCCATTCGGCGCCCGTCGACATGGCGGCGTCCAGGGTTGCCTGAACCAGGTCGAGATCGAGCAGTGGTGCCCCGGCAGAGGAGGAGGACATGGCCATTCCCTTCGGTTGCGATGCACAGAGGCTAGCTAGCAGCGGCGGCGGTAGGCCCTCCAGCTACCGGCCTGATGTCTGGGGGCGTAATCTCGTTTCGCCGTGGGACGTCGATTTGTGAACGCCTGGAGGCGGAGTGCGCCACCGACCGACCTCAGCTCCCCGGTCGGCGCCCGGCAGCAGCCAATGACGACGGTTCGACTTCGCTGGTGGCGAGAAGCCCTGTACGTGCTCGCCTTCTATACGGTCTACAGCTGGATCCGAAACCAATTCGGGTCGAGCGGGAGTTTCTCGGCAACGGCCGCGTCGGCCCTGCGAAACGCCGAGCTGGTCATCGACATCGAGCAGGCCATGGGGCTGTTCTTCGAGGAGTCGGTCCAGGCACTCTTCAGTGGCTGGGGCTGGTTCTACTGGTTCTGGAACGTGTTCTACGGCAGCCTTCACTTCGTCGTGACGGGGGCTGTCATGGTCTTGCTGTATCGGCGCCACCCGAGCAGATACCGGCACTACCGGACCGTGCTGGCCATCACGACAGGCTTGGCCCTCGTCGGGTTCGCCACCTTCCCTCTGATGCCGCCTCGGCTCCTCGGAGCGGGAGGACCGTACGGAGCCGACCTGACCTCCTACTCGTTCGTGGACACCCTGGTACACCACGGTGGCTTGTGGTCGTTCGACTCCGGCACCATGAAGGCCATCTCCAACCAATGGGCAGCCATGCCCAGCCTGCACCTGGGCTGGGCGATCTGGAGTCTGGCCGCCCTGTATCCCGTTCTCTCCTCCCGCTGGGCGCGGGTGAGCATCGCCGCCTACCCGGCGCTGACCCTGTTCGCAGTCGTGGTCACGGCCAACCACTACTGGATCGATGGGGTCGGCGGTGGGGTTGTCCTGGCCATCGGCATGGTGGGCGCTGGCCCCCTGCTGCGCGTCGTCGACAGCTGCAAGGCGCGTCTGTCAGGGCCTCCCGAGGGTGCTGACGGCAACCGGCCGACGAGCCCGTAGGCTGGCAGGACCCGCTTGAGGGCGGGCCCCCCACCCCCCAACCGCAGCATGTACCTCGAACGAATCAACAGCCCTGCGGACCTCCGGGCCCTGGATTCCTCGCAGCTTCCCGCGTTGTGCACGGAAATCCGCGACTTCATCGTGCAGGCAGTGTCCAGGACGGGCGGCCACCTCGGATCCAACCTCGGCGCCGTCGAGCTGACCGTCGCCCTCCACCGGGTCTTCGAGTCACCCAGGGACGTCATCGTCTGGGACACGGGTCATCAGAGCTACGTGCACAAGCTCGTCACGGGACGTCGGGAGGAGTTCTCAGAACTCCGGCAACGACACGGCCTGTCGGGCTACCCCTCCGCAGAGGAATCCGAACACGACGTGGTGGAGAACAGCCACGCTTCGACGTCGCTGAGCTGGACATCGGGCCTGGCGACGGGGTTTGCACTCACCGGCCACGATCACCGGCGGGTGGTCGCCGTGATCGGTGACGGGTCCATGACCGGCGGCATGGCATTCGAGGCCCTCAACAACCTCGGCCACTACGGACAGCGTGCGGTGATCGTGCTCAACGACAACGGACGTTCCTATGCACCCACCGTGAGCCGCCTCTCGACCGTCGTCTCGCGGCTGCGGCAATCTCCTAACTGGGTAAAGAGCCGCCAACGCGTCACGAACCTGCTCGGAAAGGTGCCGCTTGGCGGTGAGGTGAAGCGCGGGCTCTCGGGCGCCGCGGCCGCCATGCGGGACATGTGGGAGCCACCCGCCTTCTTCGAGACCCTCGGCGTCCGCTACCTCGGACCCGTGGACGGTCACGATCTCGATGCGCTCGACTCGGCGCTACGGGCAGCCGCCCTCTACGAGGACGGTCCCATCGTCGTGCACGTGCTCACCGACAAGGGCCGGGGGTACGGCCCAGCCGAAGCCGACGAAGAGAAACACCTCCACGACACGGGGTTGTTCGACCCGGCGACGGGAAACGCTGCTGGAGGAGGTGGGGCCAGCTATACGAGCGCCTTCACCGATGCGTTGGTCGCTGCGGGGGAACGGATCCCCGAGTTGGTCGCCATCACCGCTGCGATGCCCGGCTCTACCGGCCTGCTGCCGTTTCAGCAACGATTTCCCGATCGCACCTTCGACGTGGGCATCGCCGAGCAGCATGCCCTGACCTCTGCAGCGGGGATGGCCAGGGCAGGGCTCCGGCCGGTGGTCGCCGTGTACTCCACCTTCCTGGCCAGGGCCTTCGATCAAGCCCTCTACGACATCGGCCTCCACGGGCTCCCCGTGATCATCTGCATCGACCGAGCCGGTATCACTGGACCTGATGGTGCTTCCCACCACGGCTTGTACGACATCGCGATGTACAGCCGGGTGCCAGGCATGACCATCTTCGCCCCGAGCTCTGTCGAAGAGTTGACGGCGGCGTTCGAGGAGGCATTGACCATCACTGATGGCCCGGTGGCCATTCGGTGGCCACGGGGAACAGCGGTGCAATCGGACACGGTCGGGGTCGGTCGCTCGGCCCGACGCGTCCGATCCGGCACCGACGCCTGCATCCTGGCAGCGGGCAGCCGACTTCCGGCAGCAATAGCAGCAGCCCGTCTCCTCGAGGACGAGGGGATCGATGCCGAGGTGTGGGATCCCCGCGTTCTCGCTCCACTCGATGCGGAGATGATCCGTCAGGCTTCCCGCTTCCCACTGGTGGTCACGGTCGAAGACGGTGTACGTGTCGGAGGGTTCGGCAGCCTCGTGAACGACGCCCTGCAGCGTCGATCCGACACCGTGCCGCGCATCATCCAGATCGGCACACCGGATGCCTACGTTCCCCATGGTGATGCGTCGGTACTCCACGCCGAACTCGGCCTCGATGCAACCGGCATTTCGGCAAGCGTCCGCAAGGCATTGCTCAGATCCGACGGCTGACATGCGCAGCAAACTTCTGGCGATGGGAGCAGCGGCTTCATCGGGCCTGATCAGCCTGGCAGTGCGGCGCTCCCATGGTCGACTCCGATCTGTGCCCGATGCCTACCAGGGCCAGGCCATTCTCGGTTTCGATGGCGACGTCCGCTATGTCGAGTCCTCGGACGGGGCACGGATCAAGGTCATCGAGGCAGGGGTTTCCGACGGACCTCTCACGGTGCTGGTCCATGGCTTCGTATCCACGGCCGCAGCCTGGGGCCTCGTGGGGCGTCGCCTCATCGAAGCCGGCCACCGCGTCGTTGCGCTCGAGCAACGCGGGCATGGCGACTCAGCGGTCGGACGCAGCGGACACCACCTGCCCTCCCTGGGCGACGACCTGGCAGCGGTCATCCAGTCGCTCGACGATCGGCCCATCACGCTGGTGGGGCACAGCATGGGGACCGTCTCGGCGTTCGCGCTGGCCTTGCGCCACCCTGACATCCTCGATGATCGGGTCGAACATTTCGTGGGCGCATCAGCCTTGTACCGAGGCAGGGGAAAACCGCTTGCCCTCGAACTCAAGAAACACGTGCTCTACACCCAGGCCTACGACTGGGCACGTCGGCAGCGGCCGCTGGGAATCGTGTGCACCAAGGGGGCACTGGGTCCCCACGCCGGGTTCACGGCGACCGAAGCCGTGTACGACATGTACCTCGAAGCTGGCCCTGCCGTCATCGAACACTTCGGCCGGGAGTTACTCACCTTCGACTTCACCCACGCCCTCCCCGCGTTCAAGGTCCCGACGACCCTCTTGGTCGGCAGCGCGGACAACAGAACGCCGCCCTCGATCAGCCGGGACATCGCTCGGCGGCTCCCAGCAGCCACCGTGGTCGAGCTCCCGAACATCGGTCACATGACACCTGTGGAGGCCCCCGAGGCCATCGCCGACGCCGTGTTGGCCGCCCGCTGAACGCGACGAACGGCCGACCCTCCCCACATGGCACAGGGTGGATCGACCGTCCGTATGGTCACCGATGCCCGCCGCACATACCGGGGGGCTTCGACGTCAGCCGAGCTGCGACCCCACCACGGAGACGAAGCTCACACATGCGCCCGGCTGGCCACCCAGGTTGTGGGTGAGCCCGAGGGTCTTGTCGGTATCGATTTGCCGCTCGGGCGGCGCCTCGCCGCGGAGCTGCAGCCAGCACTCGAAGAGCATCCGCAACCCGGAGGCGCCGATCGGGTGACCGAAACTCTTCAACCCGCCATCAGGATTCACGGGTAGGTCGCCGTCGAGATCGAAGGTGCCCGCCAGGGCTTCCTTCCACGCAGTTCCCTCCTCGGCAAAGCCGAGATCCTCCATCAGCACCAGTTCGGTCGGGGTGAAGCAGTCGTGCACCTCGGCCATGGCGATCTGGCCCCGTGGGTCGGAGATACCGGCCTGACGGTAGGCCTCCTCGGCCGATGCCCGAACTTCACGGAACGACGTGTAGTCGTAGGAAGTATCCAGCGCACCGGTGGCCGGGCCCGCCGAGAAGGACAACGCCTTCACGTACAGGGGCTTGTCGGTGTAGCGGTGGGCGTCCTCGGCACGGACGATGATGGCTGCGGCCGACCCATCGCTCACCCCGGAGCAGTCGAAGATGCCCAGGGGGCCAGCCACCAGCGGAGACCCTGCGATCGTCTCCTTGGCAACTTCCTTGCGGAACTGAGCCCGGGGATTCAGGGCGCCATTGCGGTGGTTCTTCCACGCGATACGGGTGAGCACTTCTTTCATCTGGGCCTCGTCGAGGCCGTACTTGTGGGCGTAGGCCGGCGCCAACAGGGAGAACGTGGCCGGAGCAGTGAGCGACGAATCAGTGCCATCGGAAGGAGGAGCGGAGCCGGTCAGACCCGAATAACCCGAGTCCTTGAGTTTTTCGACGCCGATGGCCATCACCGTGTCATAGGCACCCGATGCCACCGCATAGCAGGCATTCCGGAAGGCCTCCGACCCGGTTGCGCACATGTTCTCGAGTCGGCTGACGGGTTTGTAGTCGAGCTGCAAGGGCTTGGACAGGGTGAGGCCCGAGATTCCCGAACCCATGGTGCCGAGCCAGTAGGCGTCGATGTCGTCCTGGGTCACCCCGGCCGAGGCGTACGCCTCGTGCGCTGCGTCGATAAGCATCTCGTCGACGCCCTTGTCCCAGTGCTCGCCGAACGGGGTGCACCCCATCCCGACGATTGCGACCTGGTCCTTGATGCCATGTGAGGCCATGTCGTGGTTCCTTTGATTGTTGTTCGATCCGCTCACGTAGCGAGCGGGCGAGCCTTCCAGAAGTAGTTGTGGATGCCTTCCGCGGTGTAGAGCTTGCGGAAGGTCATCTCGACCCGGTCACCGATCTTCACCTCAGCAGGGTCCACATCGGTCATCTCCGCTTGGAATCTTCCGCCGCCGTCGTAGTCGATGACCACTGCAACAGTCGGAGGCGAGAGGGAGAAGGCCAGCCGATCCACGGTGAACGTCGCGATGGTGGCCGGCACATCGGCCATCCGAACGCGTTCCATGTCGTCGAGGGCGCCGCCCACCATGGACACCCTCATCGGTGGGAGGTGGATGGCCCCAGAGGACCGGTCTCGGGAACCCACGAAGGCAAACTTCCAGTCCTCGGACCGGAATGCGGGTGGAGCGCCCGGGCGATCCGGGTCGGGCCGACGGGGGGGCTCCCTGTCGAGGAACCCGCGCCATGTCAGATACTTGTTGTAGTCCAACGCCTCGTTGCCCCCGGCGACCTGAGCCGCCAGCGGGCTGTACGGCGTGTAGCCGGCGATCGCGTCGGTGGCCCGCAGGACGACGGCGTGGGCGCCGTCTGCGAGGTGCACGGCCAACACCACTTGACCCGGCTGCGCGTCGTCCAAGACACCGGCGAGGAGGGTGCCGAGTTGCGCTGTACCCGAGTTGCCGATGACACCTGTGAGGTCGTCGACCAGCTTGTCGCCTGCGAGGCGGGCCAGACCCCGTACTGCCCGGGCATGGAGACCGGCCAGGATCACGCGATCCACATCCTCGAGCGAGAGATCGGCTGCCTTGAGCGCCCCTTCGACCGCCTCATGGGCGAGGGGAAGGTACGCCTGCTCGCCGAACCGCTCCTCCCACAACCGAGAGAAGCTGTCGCCCGGCTGCCGGTAGCGATCGAGAAACTCGGCCGAGGCCGATGCAGTGCCGAGGACTTCGGCGATCACCGGAGTGTCGCCGTCGTCACCGAAGAGGATGGCAGCTGCCCCGTCGCCCCCTTGTGCCTCGTCGTTGCTGGTGGGGTTGCCGGTGCGGAGATCGGACACGATCATCAGATTCGTGCCCGGTGCACTGTGGGCCAAGGCAAATGCGGCCTCGGCGGACCTCGCCGAGCCACCGAGATCGACGGCCCAGGCCGACTGATCGAGATCGAGGGCTGCGTGGATGGCCGTGGCATTCGTCTTGTCGAGGTAGGCCGGGTTGGCCGTGGCGAACATCACGGCGTCGGGTGTCGCGTCGAGGCCACGAAGGCAATTCCGAGCCGCTTCCACGCCCATCGTCGTGGTGTCTTCGTCGAAGTTGGCGACCGCCCGCGTACCCCGGCCACCACCAGCTCCCATGGCCGCTGTGATCTTCGACCGATCGAGCCGGTAGTAGGGCACATACGCCCCGTACCCGATGATGCCGCGCACTCCGCCTCCCCTGCGTTGTGATGACAGACGATTCTAGCGACGTCGACCAGATCGGGCGACCGAGACCGGAACACGGTTCCCGAGCGCCTTCACCCGCGGTCACTGGCGGGGTGACGGCCGTTCACCGGCCTCGGGGTGCAATGATCCAAACAATGAGTGTCGAGGAGATCACGGTTGGTGCGTATGCGCTTGCATTCGGGGCCGGCATCGTGTCCTTCCTGTCCCCCTGCGTGCTGCCCATCGTTCCTGCGTATCTGTCGGTGGTGACCGGCCTGGACATCACGGCGCCGCAGTCGGGTACCCGCCGCCTGGGCATTTTCCGCGACACCGCTCTCTTCGTGTCCGGCTTCACCGCTGTCTTCGTGACGATGGGCCTGATCAGCACGAGCCTCGGCCGCTTCCTCGTCGGCCGCCAGGTCCTGTTGACCAGGCTCTCGGGCGTCGTCATCATCGCCCTCGCACTGTTCATGGCTGGCTCGCTCGTGCTTCAGGCACCATGGCTCTACCAGGAAAAGCGCTTCCACCTCCGGCGCCCGCTCGGGGCGGGACTGGGCCCCCTCATCGCCGGCCTGGCATTCGGGTTCGGCTGGTCACCGTGTATCGGTCCCATCCTGGGCTCGATCCTCACCATCGCTGCTCGCCAGGAGCAGGCAGTAGCCGGTGGGAGCCTTCTGGCTGCCTACAGCGCAGGGCTCGGCGCGTCGTTCCTTGCAGCCGGTCTTGCATTCGATCGACTGAGCGGCCTGTTCGGCTTCGTGAAACGGAGGATGAGGACAATGGTGGCCGGGTCGGCACTGGTCCTGGGCCTGCTCGGTGTGGTGCTGGTCCTCAACCGGATGGCCTGGCTGTCGGCGATCCTCGGCGATGCTCTGCGCGCGATCGGACTCGATGTCGTCGCAGACCTTGCCGAGATCTGAGACCCGCCCCGGCGCTCAGCTTTGGGCGAAGTAAGGGTTGTCGCCCAGTTCATGCTCAGTGATATCGAGCACGTGGGAAATCTCGGGGATGAGGTCCCTGAGGGTTTTCTCGATGCCTGCGGTGACCGTCGCATTGGCCATCCCGCAGCCTTGGCATCCACCGCCCAAGCGAACAAGAGCGGTGTCACCTTCGACCCGCACGAGATCGGCGTAGCCCCCATGGGCGGCGATCGACGGGTTGATCCGCTTCACCAGCACCTCGCGGATCCGATCCTCGACCGAACCACTCAGATCGAGTTCGGCGTTGGCCCCCAGGTCGGGGCGGTTCGGGTTGCGCAGCACGAGTCCCGGTTGGTTGGCCGAGGTGGGAAGGTCGAGCGTCGACCCGTCGAGCTTGGCGACGTCACGTTCTGGGATGAGCACGGTCAGACCGCCGCCGACATGGAACGGCTGGTCGGACGCGTCGGCCTCATCGAGCAGCTCGAACGCTAGGTCGTAGGCGTAGTCGACCCCTTGGGTGCCCGTGACCTCGATACGAAGGGCCAATCGCTCGGCATCCTGTTCGCCGGCTCTCAGCCCGAGAATCTTCTCGAGCGCTGGTTCTGTGACCGTAACCGTCGCATGCGTCATGGGACCAGCCTAGCGACGGGGTGCCAGCCACCGACAGGGCGACCAGTGAGGACTATGGTCGGAGCGACATCCGACAACCGACGTGGCAAAAGGACCCTCACATGACCTTCCGTGCCGTTCTACTCAACGAGGCCGACCGCCAGGTCACAGGTGAGGTGGTCGACCTCGACGACGATCGCCTCCCGGCCGGTGACGTGACGGTCGACGTGGAGTACAGCACCCTGAACTACAAGGACGGCATGGTCCTCGGAGGCATCGGCCGCCTGGTGAGGGACTACCCCCACGTTCCCGGGATCGACTTCGCCGGCACTGTGCGATCCTCGGAGGACCCCCGCTATGCACCGGGAGACAGGGTCGTCCTCACGGGCTGGCGGGTCGGCGAGGTCCACTGGGGCGGCTACGCCGAGCGGGCCCGGGTACACGGGGACTGGTTGGTCCGGTTGCCCGAGGGCTTGAGCACCCATCAGGCCATGATCGTGGGCACGGCAGGCTTCACCTCGATGCTGGCCGTCCAGGCTCTCGAAGACCACGGGTTCGGTGAGGGACCGGTCCTGGTAACCGGAGCGGCAGGTGGTGTGGGCAGCGTTGCCGTGCACCTCCTCCACCGGGCGGGCCATCAGGTCGCTGCGTCGACCGGCAGGCCCGAGACAGCGGCCTACCTCGAGGCCCTCGGCGCTACGCAGATCGTCGCACGCGAGACCCTGGCCGAACCGGCGGGTCGGCCCCTACTGAGCGAGACGTGGGGAGGGTGCGTCGACGCAGTGGGTGGATCGACCCTCGCCCATGTACTCGCCGAGATGTCCTACGGGTCCAGCGTTGCCGCCTGCGGCCTGGCGGGCGGCAACGGCCTCGACACGACGGTGATCCCCTTCCTCCTGCGAGGCGTGTCCTTGCTCGGTATCGACTCCGTGATGTGCCCGAGCGATGAGCGGGAGCGAGCTTGGGCACGCCTGGACGAGCTCCTCGACCGGGAGATACTCGCATCGATGGCCTCGACGATTCCGTTGGACCAGGTGATCGATCTCGGTCCCGACATTCTCGCCGGCAAGGTCCGGGGCCGAACCGTGGTGGATGTCAGGGCCTGAGCGTCACCCCAACGGAGTCGAGGACAGACTGGGCCCTGCACGGTCCAGGTGGGTGCCTGCCAGCGCCGAACGGAGGTTGTGGCGGGCACGGTGCACGCGGCTCATGACAGTTCCCACGGGCACCCCGAGCTCGGCTGCGGCCTCGTCGTAGCTGTACTCGGCCAGATCCACCAACTCCAGCACCCGTCGGTGGTCGGTCGAGAGTCGCCGCAGCGCAGTCTCGAGCACCGGATCGAGCGTGGCGTCCATCAGCCTGACGTCGGGCTGGTCGACCGTGGACACAGCGGCCGGTGGGCCCAATGCATCGGGCTCGGTGTCACCGAGGGGCACCTCGTCGAACCGGTTACGGCGGTTCGAACTGATCGCAGTATTCAGCGCGATGCGCCGTAACCACGCCCGCGGATACCTCCCGTCGAAGCCGTCGAGCCCCCGAAATGCCTTGACCAGGACCTCCTGGGTCAAATCCTCCGGCTCGAGGCCGCGAGAGGCGAAGCGCCTGCTTACCTGGCGCACGAAGTCGATCTCAGGCTCGATGACCACGGCGAATCGGTCGTCATCAGCACTGCAATCGTCATCGACGGTGCCCACATCGTTGCCGGGGAGGGCGGTGACTGTCATGGCATTACTATAACTTTTTATAGTGTTATGTGCAAAGAGTTAACTGGCTGGTGGCACGATCAGTACCATCTGGTCCTCGAAGAACTAAGCTGGCGCGATGAGCAGGCGATCGTACGACCAGCCCGACTGCGGTTTGGCCACAGCACTGGACGTCGTAGGGGAACGCTGGACCCTGTTGATAGCCCGCGAGCTCTTACTCGGCCCACAGCGATTTACCGATCTCACAGCCCGCCTGGTCGGATTGAGTCCCAACCTGCTGGCAAGCCGCCTTCGACACCTACGGGATCACGGGGTCATCGTCCAGGTCGACCTCCCACCCCCGGCTGCCCGAACGGTGTATGAACTGACCGACATCGGCTGGGGTCTCGAGCCAGCGATCAGCGCCCTGACCCGGTGGGGAACCCGATTTGGTTCGGCCGAGGGGGTGCTGCGCGACCCTCGATCGGCCGCCTTTGCCATGATCGCCCTCCAGCGGACCCCGGGGACGAACAGCTGGACGCAGTCGACACCCCGCACTGGCACATGCCGGATCGACGTCGATGACATATCGCTGTCGGCCTGGGTGACCGATGGGCGGGTGCGGACCCGAGCGCACCCACCCAACGACCCTGTCGCCACCGCCGCCGTCAGCACCGAGGCCTACGCGGCGCTGCTCGACGGCTCCCTGACCTGGGGGCAGGCCGTCACCCGCCCCGACGTGCGCATAGGGGGCGATCTCGCACAATTGGCTGCACTTTTCAGCTTTTTTGCCCCCCAAAGTTGACCCTCGACGCTTAAGTGCCTGGGGGCTCCGCCCGAAAGGAGAGAGGAGAGGGGCGGGCACCACCGCACCGAATGTGCGGGAGGGTCGATGGGCAGAGGAAGGAAGCCGACGTGGCAGCGCTGCTGCACCGGCTTCGCCGTCGCCTTGATGTCGGCCTTCGCGCTGGCGACCTTCACACCCGCGGTTGCCGCGCAGACCGACCCAGGTGATCGATGGGTCATCATCGAACGAGATGACAGTGGACAGTTGGCTGTGCGCGTCACACCGAGCAGGTCCCACGACGCGCCCGTCGTGGCAGCACGCGCCGGTTACGACCTACTCGTCGTGGAACGCGCTGCCGAGGTCCGCGTGTTGGACGACCCCTACCGGACCAGCCAATGGGCACTTGACCGACTGAGCTTCGAAGCTGCGTGGTCCATCGACGACGGCGATGGGGTTACGGTGGCCGTGATCGACACAGGCATCAGGGCTACCCACGAAGACCTGGCCGGGCAGATCCTCCCCGGAGCAGATTTCGTGAACCCGGGGGGCGACGGGACCCTGGCCGACCACTACCACGGCAGCCACGTGGCGGGGATCATCGCCGCAGCCACCGCGAACGACGCGGGGATCCACGGCGCCGCCCCCGGGGTCGACATCCTGCCCATTCGAGTGCTCGACGGCTCAGGAGTCGGCGACACGGGCAGCGTGGCAGCCGCCATCATCTGGGCAACCGACAACGGGGCCGACGTCATCAACCTGAGCCTGGGGACCACGTCGGACACGATGTCCATTCGCTTGGCCGTCGAGTACGCCGAGGACAACGAGGTCGTCGTCGTTGCAGCAGCAGGCAACTCGGGCCACACCACCAATCCTGTCACGTACCCAGCTGCCCTCGAGACGGTGATCGCCGTCGGATCCGTCGACAACGACGACACGATCTCGTACTTCTCGAACCACGGGGCGTGGGTCGATATCAGCGCCCCGGGCAGCAGCATCTACTCCGTTCACAACGCCCACGACGCCGCCTACGCATCAGCCAGTGGCACGTCCATGGCATCCCCCTACGTTGCCTCCGCTGCAGCCCTCATCCGAGCCGTGAACCCCGATCTCGACGCAGCCGAGGTGCGCTCGATGCTGACATCGACGTCCATCGATCTGGGAGCTCCCGGACCCGACGAGTACTTCGGTGCAGGCATGATCGATCCGCTCGGAGCTGCCACCGCTGCACTGGATCGTCTGGGCGAGCAGACCGAACCCGGCGTGGACCCCCAACCGACCAACGAGCCGGCAGCAGAGGTGGAGGGCTATCGCTTCGTCACGGACCAGGGTCGAACCGTGCAGCCGGGAGCCGGGGAGATGGCCTCGATCGGCACACCGCTGAACCAACCCATCGTCGGCGGGTCCAACACCCCCTCAGGCAACGGCTACTGGATGGTCGCCCAAGACGGCGGCATCTTCGCCTTCGGCGACGCAACCTTCCACGGCTCCACCGGCCACCTCACCCTCAACCAACCCATCGTCGGCATGGCCCCCACCCCCTCAGGCAACGGCTACTGGATGGTCGCCCAAGACGGCGGCATCTTCGCCTTCGGCGACGCAACCTTCCACGGCTCGAGCACCGGGACCCTCAACCCTGGCGAGCGGGTGGTCGAGGTCCTCCTCGATTTCTCCTAGCCGTCGTCGACCGCTGCGATGCCGGTCGGCCTGACCATGTCGACGTGGGGAATGCCGTCCTCGAGATAGACCTCTCCGACCTCAGCGAACCCGAACGACCCGTACCACCCACGCAAGTAGGTCTGCGCAGCCAGGAACCAAGGCCCCTCGGTGCTGGCAAGCACGTGTTCGAGCAACCTGGAGGAAAGCCCGGCAGAGCGTTGCGAGGGGGTCGTCACGACCCGGCCAATTCGGCGTCGGTGTCCATCGTCGATGACCCTCAGGTAGGACACGACCCGGCCGTTCTCCTCGATCCAATAGTGCTGAGCGGCCTGGTCCTGCCCATCAACCTCTGCATACGGGCACGCCTGCTCCACGACGAACACATCCACCCTCAGGCGCAGCATGTCGTAGAGCACATCGACATCGAGCTCAGAGAAGTCCGCCTGGCGAATCGCCGATGTCACAGCACCGACGCCACAGCAGCGAACACCGATGCCAGCATGGCCACCACGAGCAGCATGGTCATCCAGTAGGCCACCGGATTGCGTTGCCGTAAGGGCCGCAGATGTCCATGACGGTCGTGTGAGGAGGGCGACACAGGGGGCAGGGTACCCGGCTACTAGACGACGATGGCGGCCGGCACGGTTCAGGACCCAGCCTCTGCCTCCTCGGCCAGGGCCAACCACCGCTCCTCTGCATCGACCACCGCCTCCTCGGCGGCCGCAAGCCGCCGGCCCAGAGCAGCGATCTCCTCATGATCCTGTGCGGCGCCGAGCAGTACGGCCACGTCGTCCCGTTCTCGACGCACCCGTTCCATCTCTTCCTCGGTCCTTGCCATGAGGTGGCGCAGGGTGCTGGCCGAACGCCGCGTGCGATCGCGGCCGTCAGGGTTCTGCCCGTTCTGCCTTGGCTGCAACGACCCCGGATCGGGTCGGGGTGCCGGCGTTCGAGCCGCTTCCCAGACGGCGTCCCCGCCGGCGACGGGGACGACCCGACCGTCCCTGATGGCAAGCACATGCTCGGCCGTGCGCTCCAGGAACGCACGGTCATGGGTCACTGCGACGAGGGCACCTGGAAAGCCCTCCAGCCAGTCCTCGAGGGCCCGCAGCGTGTCGAGGTCGAGATCGTTCGTGGGTTCATCGAGCAGCAGGACGTTGGGGCGCTCCATCAGCACGGCGAGGAGCTGCAGTCGTCGCTGCTCCCCGCCGGAGAGGGTGCCGACCCTCGCACGGTGGGTAGCGGGCTCGAACCAGAATCGCTCGAGGAGGCTCTTGGCTGCCGGATCCAGTCGGTTACCCGGCCCCATGAGCAGTTCTTCGATCGTGATGGTCGGATCGAGGGCACGACCTCCCTGATCGAAGTAACCGACGGTCACGGTCGCCCCGTGAGCCACCGTCCCCTCGAGTGGAGCTCGACGACCGGCCAGGACATCCAGAAAGGTCGACTTTCCCGCCCCGTTGGGACCGATGATCCCGAGCCTGGAACGGGCGTCGAGCAGCAGATGCACGTCGCTGAACAGGGTCACGCCGTCGTCGTGTCCTGCTGCGACCCCGACCAGTTCGACGACCTGACGCCCCAAGCGTTTGCTCCCGAACTCGTCGAGGGTGAGATCGCCTGCCCGATGACCGTCGTGGACAGGCTGGGTCAGGGTCTGTTGGGCCACCGCAAGTCGTGCTTTGGGCTTGCGCCGCCTGGCCCGGGCACCCCTGCGCAGCCAGGCCAGTTCTTGACGGGCCAAGATTCGCCGTGATGCCTCGGCTCGCTCTGCCTGTTCCTCCGCCGCCGCGCTTGCTGCGACGAATTCCTCGTACCCCCCGTCCACGACCATCGATCCGGCACGAGAGATCCCGACGATCCGCGTGGCCAGGCGCTCGAGGAAGCGGCGATCGTGGGTGACGAACAGCACGCCGCCGCCGAACCCCTCCAGGGTGCGCTCGAGAAATTCGATTCCGTCGAGGTCGAGGTGGTTGGTCGGCTCGTCGAGCACCAGGAGCTCCGCGTCTCCCTCGACGAGGACCGCAGCCAACCCCACCCGTCGGGCCTGTCCCCCCGAGAGGCTCCCGATCGTCCGCGCTGCGACAGTGGCCAGACCCAATCGGTCGAGCGCAGCGTCGGCTTCCCACGACTGCCCCACGACCTCCCGAACCGTGAGGTCCTGGTCGGGCAGGCGCTGACCGAGGGAGGTCAGGCGCAGGTCACGGCGACGCCGGATGACGCCCCCATGAGGGGCTAGTTCCCCGGTGACCATCTGCAGCAAGGTCGACTTGCCGGAGCCGTTGACGCCCACAACGCCGACCCGGTCCCCGCGGTCGATGGTGAAGTTCAGGTCGGCGAACAGTGGCTTGGTTGGATGGGCGGCGGTGAGGCCTTGGACGTCGATCAGCACCGGCGGTGCTCAGCCGAGCGAGGGCATCAGCGACCATTCGATGGCTTGGTCTGCGCTCTTGACCTGTACCTCGATGTCCCGTGCTGCTCCCCCGTTGACCCGGCTGAGGCGACACAGGAAGGTGTTGCCCACCGAGACGACCAGGTTTTCGCTGTCGCCACAGTCGGCAGTGACATCGAACCCGAGCGCCACAGAGAGATCGTTCTGGAGTATGAGCTCCGTGTTCACCACGTTGAGCACCGCATGACGACGTTCGTATTCCCAGCGCCCTTGGGCATCGAGGATCGTGACCTGCACCTCGAAATAGCTGCCGTCGACCTCTGCGCTGCAGGGAAACACCGACTCCGGATCGAACACAACGTCTTCAGGGCAATCCACGGCGGCCACCGGGATCGGAGCGAGATCCGACGACAATGCGTTCTGGATCTCCCGCTCCATTTCCGTCTGATCGGTACCACCACCGCATGCGGCGAACAGAGCGGACGTGGCGATCAGCGCACAGAGCGATCTGACTCGACGCATTTCCCTCCCGATGTCCCTCGGGACAATGTAGCCCGCCGCCGACCCCGGGCCAGGCTGCCCGTGCAGGCGTCACGCGGACCCGATACCACGGTGCTCAGATGAACGGCCGTTCCTGGTAACGACCGAAGACATCGGCAAGGGTGTCGATCACCTCGCCCAGCGTCGCGTAGGACCGGACGGAATCGATGAGCGACGGCATGAGGTTGGCGTCGGTCTCAGCGGCCCGGCGCAGGTTGACGAGTGCCTCGTCGACGGCGGCCTGATTGCGATCGGCCTTCACCTGTTGCAGGCGCTTGATCTGCCGTTGCTCGTCCTCGCTGGTGATCTTGAGCAGGTCCAGCTGGTCTTCCTGGTTGCCCTCGGTGAACTGATTCACACCGACGACGACCCGTCTTCCAGCGTTGATCTTCTTCTCGAAGTCGTAGGCAGCATCAGCAATCCCGCCCTGGTACCACCCCTCGTCGATCAGGTGGAACGCTCCCTCTAGCATGGACCCCTCGCCGGTCTTGTCGATGTGAGCAAAGAGCGCCTCCGCTTCCTGCTCCAGCTGATCGGTGAGGGCCTCCACGTACCAGCTGCCCCCGAGCGGGTCGACCACATTGGTCACCCCGGTCTCATGGGCGACGATCTGCTGGGTTCGCAGCGCAATCCGTGCCGCCTTCTCGGTGGGAAGGGCGAGCGCCTCGTCCATCGAGTTGGTGTGAAGGCTCTGGGTTCCGCCGAGCACTCCTGCCAGAGCTTCGATGGCCGTGCGGGCGATGTTGATCTCCGGCTGCTGGGCAGTGAGCGACACCCCGGCAGTCTGAGTGTGGAAGCGCATCATCATCGAGCGGGGGTCGGACGCCCCGTACCGCTCCTTCATCCAGCGAGCCCAGATCCTGCGAGCTGCCCGGTACTTGGCGATCTCCTCGAAGAAGTCGATGTGAGCGTTGAAGAAGAAGCTCAGCCGGGGCGCGAACTCATCGACGTGCAGGCCCCGCTCGAGCGCAGCCTCAACGTAGGCAAACCCGTTGGCCAGAGTGAACGCCAGTTCCTGGGCCGCCGTCGATCCGGCCTCGCGAATGTGGTAGCCGCTGATCGACACCGAGTTCCAGCGGGGCATCTCGTTGCTGGCGAATTCGATGGTGTCAGCGACCAGACGCATCGAGGGCCGGGGCGGGAATACCC
>JAYPWI010000001.1:0-42565 GCA_038135065.1 Acidimicrobiales bacterium | reverse complement strand
GATGTAGGTACCTCGCGCCACGTACTCCTTCAGGATGTCGTTCTGGAGGGTGCCCCCCAGCTTGGCCCGATCTGCCCCTTGCTGCTCGGCATTGGCCACGAACATTGCCCACACGACCGCCGCCGGGGCATTGATGGTCATGGAGGTGGTGGTTGCCTCGAGGTCGATGCCGTCGTAGAGGGTCTCCATGTCGGCCATGGTGTCGACGGCGACCCCGCAGCGACCTACCTCTCCGACCGACAGGACATTGTCACTGTCCAGCCCCATCAGGGTGGGCATGTCGAAGGCTGTGGACAGGCCGCCGCCACCCGAGGCAAGGATCTCCTTGAAGCGAGTATTCGTGTCTTCGGGCGTTCCGAAGCCGGCGAACATACGCATGGTCCACAGGCGACCCCGATACCCGCTCGGGTGCACGCCACGGGTGTAGGGGTACTGGCCTGGCCACCCGATCCGCGGATCGACCTCACCGTCCGCTGGCCCGTAGAGCGGCTCCACGGGTAGCCCACTCATCGTCTCGTAGTCGACATCTCGGACTCGCCCGGCGTCGAAATCCTCTTGCCACTGTTCTCGTGTCACCGGTGATCCCCTGTTCGGCCGTCGATCGACCACCCCACTCTAGGAGGTCGACTCCCCTGCATCAGCCCCGTTCCCCGGGGTTGCCCGGCGAACCGAACGGTGATGGGCGAGCGGACCCTGCCCGGCGCCCAGCCGCCATGACACCGCACCTGCAAGAGCACGGGCAGTGAAGGCGTGGGCCTGCTCGATTGCTCGCACCAAGGGCAGACCGTTGGCGAGACCGACCACGATGGCCGCCGAGAAGGTGTCGCCCGATCCGCGCACGTTGACCGTCTCGAGATGTTCGCCCTCCAAGACGAGTTCCTCGCCCGACGGCCCACCGACGACGCCCACGTCCACCGTATTCCCCTCCACGGGGCCGGCTCGTCGCCCACCGGTGATCACCACTGCGTCAGGACCCAACGCTGCCAGTTCCCGGGCCGCGTCCGACCATTCCACAGGGTCCTCGCCGAGCGGCCGTCCGAGGAGCAGTCCCGCTTCGAGGTGGTTGGGGGTGAGGACCAGGGCACTGGGGATCAGACGTTCGACCATCAACCGGCACGTGTCGGGGTCATAGAGGGGTCGACCCGTCTGGCCCACCAACACGGGATCCACGACCAGCATCGGGAGACGGCCGCGCTCGGCGATGGTAGCCACCGCTGCAATGTTCGCTTCCGTGAAGAGGAGTCCGGTCTTGGTCGACCTAACGTCGAGATCATCCAGAACAGCCTCCACCTGGCTGAGGACCATGCCAGGAGGCATCGGCACAGCTGACCGGAACTCGGCCGTGTTCTGGGCCGATACCAGGGTCAGGGCGCAGGTGCCGTGAGCGCCGAGCGCTCCGAAGGTTGCCAGATCGGCGTGGAGGCCTGCCCCACCGCACGAGTCCGATCCGGCGATCGTCAACACGACAGGCGGCTGGTCTCCATTGGGGGCATCATCGCTCACGTCTGCCAGCATGTACCAGGCCTGGCATCGGTGCCAGTGGCCGTCATGCGAGGTTCCATGTCGATCGCCATCGGTGTCATCGCCAACCCCGTCTCGGGACGAGACATCCGCCGAGTGGCCGCCCGCGGCGGGGTGTCGACCGCCGAGGACAAGCGCAACCGAATCGCCCGGGCAGTCATCGGTGCTGTCAACGTCGGGGTTGACAAGGTGATCGCCATGAACGAGCCGTTCCGCATCGCATCGGGCGCCCTCTCGGACCTCGCAGTCGATGCCGACCTCGAAGTGCTCGACATCGGCGCCTCGGTGGCGCCCGGCGACACCCAGCGCGCAACCGAGGCGTTGCGGGCGCGCGGGGTGGAGGTGATCATCACCCTCGGCGGTGACGGCACCAATCGGACCATCGCGCAGGTCTGGCCAGAGGTCACCCTCGTCCCGATGTCGACGGGAACCAACAATGTTTTTCCCAGCCTCGTCGAGCCGACAGTGGCCGGAGCCGCAGCGGGTCTGGTCGCCACCGGGATAGCGCCAGCCGAGATCGCCGCTCCCCGTTCGAAGCTGATCCACGTGCACCTCGATGATGGGCGAAGTGACATCGCCCTGATCGACGCTGTGACCCTGGCCGACGATTTCGTCGGGAACAAGATGCCTGTCGAACCAGCGAACCTGCGCGATCTGGTGGTGTCGGTGGCCCGTCCGGACTCGATCGGCATCTCGTCGGTGGCCGGCCTGGTCCATCACTGCCCGACCGACCACGACGGCGCGGTACACGTCAGATGCGGACCGGGCGGCACGGTGATCCGAGCACCGATCGCGCCGGGGCTGTACCGGCCCGTACCCGTGCTGTCGGTCGAGCCCATCGGTCTCGACCAAGAGGTTCCGCTGACCTCCTCGACCGTCGTCTCCTACGACGGCGATCGAGAACACCGGCTGGGAGCCAATGGCGGTGGGTCGGCCGTGGTGCGCCGTGACGGCCCCCGCGTGGTCGACGTCCCCCGTGCCTTGGCCCTCGGGGCTGCGGCCGGTGTGTTCGTCGGACCGCAACAGGGAGGCGACACCGGACCCCTGGTCGACGGCGGTGATCTTCGCTACGTCGGACCAACAGACTAGGAATCGAGTATCCCAGCGATCACAGCCTCGAACGCAGGCTTTGCATCGAGTCCTCGCATGTCACCGGGCAGTTCGGCCCGGGCCCGCTGGTGGAAGGCCCGATCGTCGGTGAGGGAGTAGCGGTAGACGGGAACACCGGCCCGGACGAGGGGGACGTGCAAGGGTCGACTATCCGACGGGCCGGGCCGATCGTGCTCCACCAGTACCTCGGCCACCGCCAGTCCGTCCTCCACCACCCGGTAGGGCCGTACCACTCCGCCCCGGGTCGCCTTTCCGACCGACTCCTTGGCAACAGGTACCACGGGCTCCCCGGCACCGGCCTCGCGCGCAACCGCCACGAGCTTGTAGACCATCCCGGCCGTTGCATGACCTGAACCGACGACCAGCTGCGTGCCGACCCCGTACCCGTCGATGGGGTCGCCCGCCAGTTCGGCGATGCGGTATTCGTCCAGGTCGCCGGACACGACGATGCGGGTGTCGCTCGCCCCAGCTGCATCGAGTCGAGCCCGTGCCCGCTGGGCCTCCGTCGACAGATCACCTGAGTCGATGCGGATCGCACCGGGAACTCCTCCGAAGCGGCGGGCAGCCGCCAAGGCCCGGTCGATGCCGTGGTCGATGTGGTACGTGTCGACCAGCAGCGTCGTCTCGAGTCCATGGGCCGTGATCTGGGCCTCGAAGGCCGCTTCCTCGTCATCGTGGGCCAGAGTGAACGCGTGGGCGGATGTTCCCGCTGTCGGGACTCCGAACCGCTTCCCCGCCTCGATGTTGGAGGTTGCGTCGAACCCGACCAGCCACGCGGCCCGGGCCGATGCCACCGCGGCATCCTCATGGGTACGGCGTCCTCCCATCTCGATGAGATGGCGCCCCTCGGCCACGTCGTGCATCCGAGCAGCTGCCGATGCGACGGCGCAGTCGTGGTTCAGCACCGACAGCAGCAGCGTTTCGAGGAGAAGGCCGGTGCCGAATGAAGCATCGACTCGCAACACGGGACTTCCCGGCACGTACAGGTCACCCTCGCGGTAGCTCCATACGTCACCCTCGAATCGAAAAGCCGACAGGTGGGACAAGAGGCGTTCGCTGAAACGTCCCAGACCCGATAGGTACGCCAGATCGTCGTCGTCGAACGAGAAGTCGGCCAACAGGTCGCCCAGACGGCCTGGGCCAGCAACCACGCCGTATCCGCGGCCAGCAGGAAGTCGGCGGGCGAAGAGTTCGAACACGGCCCGCCGCTGAGCGACCCCCGACTGGAGGGCGGCGTCGAGCATCGTCAACTCGTACAGGTCGGTCCTCAGGGCTGTCCCCACGACCTTCAGCATGGACCATCCGCGGTCGACAATGCTCATTGATGGTGTCCGAGTTGTCCCTCGACCCAAGCCTCGCCCTGGTCGTCACCGGGGTGATCGGCATGGGCATCATCGTCCGTCAGACGATCAGACAGCGGGCCCAGGGAGGGCGCACCCCGGATGTCGACGGAGCAGTCGCCGCGTATGAACTTCGGATGATGCGCGATCTGATCCGTCTGGAGGACCTAGCGATAGACGAACCGGGGAGCCGGTCTGATGACGAAGCCGGGGACCCTCAGGGAGCGGGGACAGAGGATCGCTAGTCTTCGAGCGATGGCCATCAAGGTGTCCACCAGGACCGATATCGCCCCCTTCTTCGTGATGGAAGTCATGCGGGCAGCCGCCCGGAGAGAGGCCCAGGGCGACGATGTCGTCCACCTCGAAGTCGGGCAACCCTCGACTGCGGCACCAGCTGGAGCCCGGGCGGCAGCGGTCCGAGCCATCGAACACGAGGTCCTCGGGTACACCGCCGCGGTCGGCCTCGAGGCGCTGCGGGAGCGGCTGTCCCGGCATTACGACGAGTGGTACGGGACCACCGTCGATCCCGGTCGCATCGTCCTGGCCCAGGGAGCGAGCGGGGCATTCACACTCGCGTTCCTCGCCTGTTTCGATGTGGGTGATCGGGTGGTCGTGCCCTCCCCCGGCTATCCCTGCTACCGCAACACCCTGGCGGCCCTGGGCGTGGAGGTCGTCGACCTTCCCGTCGACCACACCACCCGCTATCAGCCATCTCCCGACCACTTGGCCGCCCTGCACGCCGACCGGCCCATCGATGGCCTGGTCGTCGCCTCACCGTCGAACCCCACGGGCACCATGCTGCTACCCGAGGAGCTGTCGGGGTTGGTGGCATGGTGCTCGACGAACGGGGTCAGGCTCATCAGCGACGAGATCTACCACGGCATCACCTTCGGGGTCGCTGCCCCCACTGCGGTATCGCTGTGGAACGACGCCGTGGTGGTCAACAGCTTCTCGAAGTACTTCTCCATGACCGGATGGCGCCTGGGCTGGCTGGTCCTTCCCCCCGAACTCGTGGCACCGGTCGAGCGCCTCGCCCAAAACGCCACGGTGGCACCACCCACCATCAGCCAGCACGCGGCGCTGGGGGCGTTCGACAGCATCGCCGAGCTCGAAGCAAACGTGGATCGGTACCGCACCAATCGGGCAATCCTGCTCGACGGCCTCCCCGAGGTGGGCATCGATCGCCTCGCTCCTGCCGACGGGGCGTTCTACATCTACGCCGACGTCTCTCACCTGACCGACGACAGCCAGGCCCTCTGTCAGGAGTGGCTCGACCGCCTGGGAATCGCCACCACTCCCGGGATCGACTTCGATCCCCAGCGTGGACACCGTTTCGTGCGGTTCTCCTTCGCAGGAACTCCTGCGGAGATGACAACCACCATCGATCGACTACGCGCGTGGTCCACCGATCGTTGACAGATCGACCGTCGTTCAGTCCTTGCTAGCTACCTGGTTGGGCACCACGTTCATCTTCGGTTCGTAGCGCGCAGCTTCGACGTCGCGCCCGAGCCCGGAGAACTGATCCCTCAGTTGGCGGGCGCAGCTGTCACACGGTCCGTAGAAGTCGGACGAAGTGTGTGCCCCACAGCGAGGACAAGGGAACGAGCCGTCGTCGATGTCAGCCATCGGCACATCGTGGCACCTGGCCGGGCGTTCTCCACGGAGGCTCGACCTCACCGCCGGGCGTGAGCATCGAGTAGACCTGCCACACACGCCGTGAGACCGCGGGCGAGCGGCAGGTCCAAGAATTCGTTCGGACCATGGGCGTTGGACCCCGGCCCCAGCACACCGGTGACCACGAACTGGGCAGACGGAAATCGCTGGCCGAGCATGCCCATGAAGGGGATGGATCCCCCCTCCCCCAAGAATCCGGCGCCCGCCCCGAACACGTCGTTGCCCACATGGTCGAGTGCCTCGGCCAGCCACGGTTGCAGGGGTGGAGCCGCCCAACCTCCGGCCGCCTCCACCTCCGACACCGACACCTCGGCCCCATACGGGGGGTCCATCGTGAGGGTGTCCACCAGCGCCCTGGCCGCCAGTTCGGGCTCGACCAGTGGAGGCAGACGCACCGACAGACGGAGTCGGGTACCGGGCCGCAGCACATTCCCCGCACTCTGCGGCGGAGGCGCTCCGTCGAAGCCCACGACCGACAGGGCCGGGCGCCAGGTCCGATTGAGGAGCAACTCCACTGGATCGTCGGTGGTGGTCGTCGTAGTTCCAGCCATGGGGAACACCAGGTCACCTGCCACCTGGGTCGCGGTCCGGCTGACCAACTCTCGCACCTCGTCAGGGATCTCACAGAACAACTCGGGTAGGCGCATCTCCCCGGTTGCTGCATCCTCGATCCGATCGAGCAGGGCACGAGCGATGCGGAAGGACGAGGGCACCACGCCAGACGCCGAGCCCGAGTGGACACCCTCCTCGAGGACCCGCACATCCAGGGTCATCCCCACGACACCGCGGAGGCTCGTCGTCACCCAGAGGTGCTCATAGTCGGCGCATCCAGAATCCAGACACACGACCAGATCGACATCACCGAGGCGATCGTCATCACCCTGCAGCGCGTCGATGTGTGCTGGGAGGTCGGGACTACCGCTCTCTTCCGATGCCTCGATCAGGATCACCACCCGTTCGTGGTGTCCCCCTGCGGCCCGGAGCGCCTCGACGGCGGCGAGCGATGCGAACATGGCGTAGCCGTCGTCGGCCCCACCCCGTCCGTACAGTCGATCACCCTCACGGACCGGTGTCCACGGGCCCTTGCCCGGCGCCCACCCCGTCATCTCGGGCTGCTTGTCCAAGTGGCCGTACAGCAGCACGGTGGGTCCGCCGGGCCGAGGCACGGTGGCGGGAATCTCAATCAGCAGGACCGGGGTGCGGCCGTGCAGCTGGTGCACCTCAACTGTCGAGTCGGGAATTCCTCGTGCCACTGCCCAGGCACGAAACATCTCCACGGCTGCATCCATGTGGCCCAGATCTGCCCAGTCCGGTTGGTACGCCGGGCTGACGTTCGGAATCGAGATGTACTGCTCGAGAACGGGAACGATGTCGTCGTTCCACACCTGGCCCAGAGCAGCCTGGGAGACGCTGACGGAATCAACCATGCCCGAACGCTATCCCCGGCCGACAACGCGATGAGGCCCCGGCCGAAGCCGGGGCCTCATCAACGTTCGATGCGGTTCCCATCCCGACCCCTGGGCCGAGAATCGTCACGCGAGGACCAGCACGTGAACACCGGAGCGTTGGTGGTCCGGGTCGGAGTCGCCACCTAGCGGTCGAGCCGAGGCCCAGCCGGAGGCTTCCTCCCTGGTCGGCAGGTCGCCTCAGCGCCCGGCCACCTCCAGAGTCCTGTTACGTATCGGCATTGTGTGGACCACCTCCTTTCTCTGGTAGGGAGATGTTGACACACCGGGGTCCCTGCGTGCAGCACACGCCAGCGTTTACTCACCGACCATCGTTCGCACGTGACGCTCGACGAACAGGCCAGGAAGTCCCCCTGTGTGGAGGAAGACCACGGGACCATCGGGCAATGCCTGGTTGCGAACGTCATGGACCATCGCTGCGAAGGCCTTCGAGGTGTACACCGGATCGAGCACGAGTCCCTCGGTCCGGGCCGCCAGGGTCATGGCTTCTTCCGCAGCCCGGGTCGAGCGGCCGTAGCCCGCACCGACCTGGCCGCCGTCTACCCAGGGCACCCCGATGGGTGCAGGATGATCGACCACACCGGCGACGTCACCGGCGAGGGCGGCGACCACTCCGGCGACATCGGGCACCGCCCCGACATCGACCCCTCGCACCCGCCGATGGTCGCCGAAACCCGCGACCAACCCGGCGTGGGTACCCCCGGTGCCGTCGGCGACGTAGACCGTGCAATCGCCGAGGGCAGCGTGGATCTCCTCGGCCGCTGCCACGTACCCGCTCGCCCCCAGTGGGGAGGACCCGCCGAGGGGGATGTGGTACGGCCGCTCTCCGGCCGACCGCAATCGCTCACATTCCGCCTCGATGGCGGCTGCGAGATCCACGGCCCCGTAGCGGTCCGCTGCGTCGATCAGTTCGATACCGAACAGAGCATCGAGCACCACATTGCCCTCAGGCGCGCCACGCCGGCCTCCCACCACTCCCACAGCCCGCAGTCCGGCCATCGCCGCCGCGGCCCCCGTCACCCTCACGTGATTGCTCTGCACCGCGCCCCCGGTCACCAGCACCGTGGCACCGACATCCAGAGCGTCCGCACAGAGCAGGGCAAGCTTGCGGGCCTTGTTACCGCCCCCGCCGACCAGGGTGAGGTCGTCCCGCTTCACCCACAGACGATCGGTACCGATACCCAGCGCACTCCCGAGACGGGTCATCGGCATCAGCGGTGTCGGTGGTCCAACGAGAGGAAGGCGGTCGGCCTGCATCCGATCACCGTAGGCCCTGACGAACTCGGGCCGCTGGGGAGTCCTTTCCCGACGCCTCCGACGGCCGACCTAGACAAGTGCGCTGTTGGCACCAACAGCAGATGTCGGGGAGAGGAACCATGGACCGAGCACGAGGCGAGCGCTGATGGCACGGTGTTACGAGTTCGGTGTCACCATCGCATCGGGTTCCGAGCATGCCATGGTCGTTGCACCCGAAGGGGGCTATTGCCTCTGCCCCGATACGGGGGTCACGTGCCACGGACGATTCGCCGGTTGCGACGCCGTCACATCACAGCCTGGACGAATCCCACCATCGGCACCTCCGTGGACCGTGTCCAACGCGGCCCACATCCCAGCGCCCACCACTGGTGCGGCTCGCCCCCCCGCCACTCCTGAGATCGATGTACCGGTGGGCGCAAGGTCCTCGACAGCCGTGGCCGAGCGTATTGACCTCCGGGAAACCGACCTCGACACTCCCGGCCCGGACATCGCCGCCCTGTTGGAGGAACTCCGGGGTGAGATCGGCAACGCCCAATCCGGATCCGACAGTCGCATCGCCGTGCTCGAGCAACGCCTCGAAGACCTCGCCCTCACTGTGGCGACCACGGACCCGTCCATCGACCAGATCGTCGGTCACCTCGGACAACTCACCGATCAAGTCCGTGCGCTGAGCAGCGACTACCGCGAACTGTTGGCCACCCTGGCGCGGCGCCACGAAGAGGTGCAGAGTGCCGTTTCCGAGGTTGCCCATGTCACGCAGGCCATTCGTCGGGACATCAGCGATCTCGCAGCCAGTCATCGTCGGGACATCGGGGCCCTGCGCCGTCAGATCATCGAGACCCCATCGGCCCCTGATCCCCGCGCCACGCCGTTCGAGGCGGTCCTACGGGAAGAACTCCGTGACATCCGACGGGCCATCGATGCCGTCGCCGACCGCTCCCCGAGCCACATCATCACGGCCAGCCAGTTGGCCGAGACCATCAACACCATGCGGGGGGCCGGTCTCGAGCAGATCAGCGCCGCTCATCTCGTGCAATCCATCCACGACGAGGTCCGCGCCATCGTGGAACGCGCAGCGAGCAACCGGGGGGATTCAGCCCCTGACGCGGTGATCCGTTCCTATCCCTGAGCACTCGGCGATGGAGGTGCGTGCTCGCCGCGGCGCAACGACGTTTCCGACAACGGCCCAACCTGACGGCTTTCAGTGCCGCCTGACGATCGACGACCTCTCGCCGTTAACCTCCGGGCACGGACACGCTCCAGTGAAACCGTGGGCAGAACGACGCACGCGAAGGATGCAGCCATTGAACACCAGCGCCACCGCATCAGCTCTCGCCGAACTCGTCGGAGAGCATCGCCGACTCGTCGTCACGACCTCGCTGAACGCCAACCCCAACGATCGAGAGATGGATCCGAGCGAGATCCAACCGGTCCAAGTACTCGACGGGACATCTTTCACGCCGGTCGAGTGGCTTCGTCAGGTCGGAGAATCCGGGCTCAGCGCCCTGACGCCGTTGACCGACGACCGATTCCTGGTCGTGGACGAAGACGTCATCTACCTGGCGGTCGACAGAGAGCTGACCCCGCTACCCATCAACTTTTCCGATCTGCATGAGGTGACCGCCGACCACCGCGAGGTCCTGGCTGCCAACAGGGGGACCGACGAGATCGTCGTTCTCGATCCACAGGCCCTGACGGAACTACGACGGATCCGACCCACCGTTGCCCACACGGACGATCCCTCGCCCCAGGTCGATCGGTTCCATATCAATCAGGGCCTACGTCTCCCCTCCGGTGAGTTGGCAGCTCTTGCCCACCACGTGAACGGGCGCCAGCTACTGACCCGACTCAAGTCCAAGATGCTCAAATCACACGGCAACGGAGGCGTCATCGGGGTCGAGCAGGCTCGAACCATCCCGCTGAGCCTGAAAGGTCCGCACAACGTTCGGGTGCTCTCCGACGGCTATCTGGTGCTCGACAGCGGTCGATCGATGGCGAGGCGGTACGACAGCTCTTGGACCCAGATTCTCGAGTTCCCCACTGCAGCATGGGGTCGCGGTTGTGCAGTCGACGAGGCGACAGATCTGGTCATCATCGGCAACTCACCGATTCGACGCCGGTACCGGACCACTGATGACGATGGTCTCGTGGATCAGCCCGTCGTCGAGGCTCACCGACTTTCGAGCGGTGAGGTGCTCGGATCCGTACCCCTGGCCGGGTGTGAGCAGATCAACAACGTGTATCTCTTCGCCTCGGACGTGGCTCGCCTCATTCTCGACGACTGAGCGGCGTCGTCGGGCGATGGCCCCACTCAGCGGGCGACCGCCGACCGGACGGCATCCGCGACTGCGCAGGCCGCCAGGTGAGCGACCAGGTCGACCCGGGTGTCCACTTCCTGGGTGGCAAGCAGGAACAGCGCGTCGCCATCGACCTGGGTGTGGGGAGGATCCACTGCGCGGGCGATACCGGTGTGGGCAAGATCTGCAGCCCTGCACGCCTCGGCCTTGGTGAGGCGAGCGTTGGTGACGATGCATCCGATGGTGGTGTTGGCCCGCTCCTCGCCCTCACCCCAAGCTGCAATGTCCTCGATGGGGACGGCGGGATAGCGGGGAGCGCCGCGTGGGGCAGTCGAACCGGCGATCACGGACCCGTCAGAACCGATGATGTCGCCGAACGCGTTGACAGCCATCACGGCGCCCACCACGAGCTCCCCTTCTCGGTGGATGGCGGAGCCCTGCCCGCCAGGGACCCGGAAGGGGCGCCCGGCAGCCTTTCCCACCGTGCATCCCCGCCCCACTCCAACCAGACCTGTGGGAGGTTCGTCGACCACGGCGGCGTCGCACGCCGCCCAACCGGCAGCTGCGGTCGGTCGCTCGGAGTCTGCAGCAAGAATGTCGTACACGACAGCGGCCCCCACGACGGGGATCACACCATTTGCCAACTGCAAACCTCGTCCCTGCTCGACGCACCAGCGAACCACCCCGTCTGCAGCAGCAAGCCCGAACACACTGTTGCCACAGAGCACCACGCCGTGACACTCCACCCCTGAACCTGTGACTCCCAGCGCAGCGATCTCCCGGGTACCCGGTGCTCCGCCCCGCACTGCAGCGGCACCGAGGGTGCCCTGTGGGGGCAGGACCACGGTCACCCCGGTCTGCGCCGTTTCGTCGGTCCAGCATCCGACCAGGACGGAATCGATTCCCAAGGCCACACCGAAGTTCTACCCGCGCTGCCGACCCGGTACCCACCCGGCGGGCAAGTGCGACGTCCACCGCGTTGGGTCGCGCCGAGACGGAGGACTAGACAGTCAACGATGCCCGAAGGACACACCATCCATCGGCTGGCCCGCGATCTGGCCTCGACGTTGGGGATTGACCCATTGCAGGTGACCTCCCCCCAAGGGCGCTTCGCCGACGGGGCCGCCGACCTCGACGGCCGTTCCCTCGTGCGGGCTGACGCCTGGGGTAAGCACCTCTTCCTGGATTTCGACGGACCGCGACTCCACGTGCATCTCGGCTTGATCGGCAAGTTCCGACGACCACGGGGGGACGGGCCGATCCCCGACTCGGTTCGGCTACGGATCGACAACGGTGACACCGCCTGGCACCTCACCGGACCCCAGACCTGTCGTCTAGTGGATCCGGGCGAGGTCTCGGAGATAACCGACAAGCTCGGCCCCGATCCCCTCCGCCGAGGGGCACGACCCGACCGCTTCGTCGAGGCACTCGGCCGCCGCCGTGCACCCATCGCTGCGGCCCTGTTGGATCAGAACATCATCGCGGGCATCGGCAATGTGTATCGAGCCGAGTTCCTGTTCATCGAAGGGATCGATCCAGTCACCCCGGCGGCGAATCTCCGACCGGACCAGGCGCTCGCTCTCTGGGACCTGGCCAAGGCACAGCTCCGCCAGGGGGTTCGCCTCAACCGGATCGTGACGGTGAGCGCCGACGACGCCGGCAGCCCACCGGGTCGGCTGCGCCGAGCTGACGCGCTCTACGTGTACAAGCGCGAAGGTCGGCCCTGCCGGAGATGCGCCACTGAGATCACCATCGGCCAGGTGGGGGGTCGCAGCTGTTGGTGGTGTCCCTCCTGTCAGAGCTGACCTCAGCTCTGACACGACGGACACGACGTGGTGGTCCGACCGTCGATCACCCGGGACCGAAGGATCACACCACAGCGAAGGCAGGGCAGCCCGCCTCGCCCGTAACACTGAAGGTGGAACTGGTTCCCGCCAATTCCCTCGAGGCTCCGGTAGTCCCTGAATGTGGTGCCACCTCGCTCGACGGCTGCGGCGAGCACGTCCTTGATGGCGTCGGCCAACAACTCCGCCCGACGACGGGAGAGACGCCGCACGGCAGGGTTGACGCCCGCCCGGAACAGTGCCTCGTCGGCGTAGATGTTGCCCACCCCGGCCACCGGGCGCTGACTCAATAGCTGGGTCTTGATCCGCTGGGAGCTCCTGCGGCTGAACTCCCAGAGGATTTGCCCGTCGAACCCGGGGCTGAGGGGCTCAGGTCCCATGGCCGCAAGGGTCGGGATCCCCTGGTACTCCCCCGACCTGACGACGGCCAGCCGTCCGAATCGTCGGACATCGTTGAACACCAAGACCTCGCCGTCCTCGAATGCCCACCAGGCCCGCACGTAGGGGTCCTCGTCGATGGGGGACGACGGCGGCACGATCGCGACCCGGCCGGTCATGCCGAGGTGGAGAACCAACTGCCGCCCGTCCTCGAGGTCGACCAGGAGATACTTCCCTCGCCGGTTCACCCCGGTGACACAGGACCCGACGATCTCGGACGCTGCAGCGAACTTCGGGGACGGGTGACCCCAGGCTTCCCTGACCGACCGGCCGACGAGCAGGGGTGCCAACTGCCGCCTGATGGTTTCGACTTCCGGCAACTCGGGCACCAGGAAACCCTACGGCGATGCTGACCCCGTCGACAGGTCATCCGCCTCGCAGCCCGATGCGGTCGGGGCCCACGATGCCTCAGGGTCGAGCCTGTGCAGCGTCGGGGTCTGCAGGAGGCCGACGGGCGATGACCTCGACAGGGCCGAGCACGCCGTCGGAGACTGCACGACCCAGATTCTTCAGCTTCACCGCAGCAGTCGACCCCAGGACCAGATGCAACCCGAGCGGGCCAGGCGTACCGGCCCGCTCCGCCATCGCGCGAAGGGTTGCGACGGCACGAGCGCTCTGGTCTCGCATCTCGACGTCGAAGCCCGCTCCCTCGAGGCCCTCCACGTACTCCTCGACCGTACCCACATGGCTCTGCCCGGGCGTACTCGCCCAGGGCACCGGGAACTCGAGCCTGCCACCGTCACGCCACACCACGTCGTAGATGCCAACGACACCTCCCGGCCGCACCACCCGGGCCATCTCAGCGAACGAGCGGGCCTTGTCTGGCAGATTCATCCCGACGTGCAGTTGCATCGCTGCATCGAACGAGTGATCCTCGAAGGGGAGATCGAGTACGGAGCCCGTGCAGAACTGCACTCGATCACCCAGACCGGACCGGTGGGTCAAGGCCTCTGCCACCTCGACGTAGGCCGGGGTGAGATCGATGCCGGTGACCCGACAGCCGTAGGCCACCGCAACTCGGCGGGCGGGACCACCGAGCCCGGACCCGAGATCGACGACGTGGGACGATGGTTCGAGATCCAGGTGTTCCGCGAGGGACATGGTGGCCGGTGCCCCCCCGATGTGGAATTCATCTACAGGCCCGAGGTCGTCGGGGGCCAGCAGACGGTCTGCCAGCCCGGCCTCGCGAAGCGCCAACGCGACCCGGCCGAGAAGGTCCACCGGCGAGTAGTGCGCTACGACGGCCTCGCTGTGGTCGTCAGCGGTCACCGGGTTGCCACCCTCAGCGGAAGCGAGGGCTGCGCTTCTCGAGGAACGCCTGCACGGCCTCGGAATGTTCGGGCGTGGCGTATGCCTCGTTGAGGGCCCGAAGTTCACGCCGTTGGACCCCTGGGAGGTCGGCATCGGCCGCATTGGAGGTCAGCAAGGCCTTCGTCATACGAACAGCGGGTGGAGCATTTTCTGCGTAGCTGCGGGCACGGGCCATCGCGGCACCCACTACGTCCTCGGCTGTCTCGTCCACCAAACCGATCTGCCGCGCCTCGTCCCCGAGCACGGTGCGCCCCGACAGGGCGAGATCGGAGGCCTGGCCCCATCCGCATCGCTGGACCAGGAAGTGGGACGATGCCAATTCTGGGACGAGGCCCATCTTGACGAACCGAGCCGAGAGTTTTGCCTCTGGATGAGCGACGAGAAAATCCATGGGAAGGGCCAGCGTGAGCCCCACCCCGATGCTGGGACCGTTGATAGCCGCCACCATGGGCTTGGAATCGCGAACGAGGGCCACCCAGTCGGTCTGCGGTGGCCGGTCGGATCCGGCATCACCCGACGCGTCGAGCTGGCTAGCGAAGACTGCCCCGATGTCAGCGCCGGCGCAGAAGGCCCGCCCTGCGCCGGTCACCACGAAGGCCCCGACGTGGTCTGACTCGTTCCCATCGTTGATGGCATCGACCAGCTCGGCGGACATCTGCGGCGTCCACGCATTCAGCTTCTCCGGCCTCGACAGGGTCAGCACCCTGATCTCCCCGTCGTCGGACACATCGATCTGTTCGTACCCCACGCAACGACCCCCTCGTCTGCAGCCCTACCGGCCAGCCTCTGATGTCAGCGCCGCCTCACCGTAGCGGACCTCGACGCCGCTCCACCTCGAGCTGGCCTTCCTCGCAGTGCTCGACATACGGACACCACCCGCACAATGGGCCGAGCTTGAACGGGAAGGAATCGTCACCAACCGCTCGACCGATGTCGTCCCACGTCTCGGAGTGTCGAGCAACTGCTGCCGCCACTGCCGCAGGGTCGAGAGGGCGGTCCACGTTGACCCCGGTGAGATACATCAGGCGAACCTCGTCAACCGGTCGCCCCGAGGCCTCGAGCGCAGCTGCGTACAACCACACCTGGTCGAGCTTGTCTGCCACGTACCGCTCTCGCGGAGCTTTGCCCGTCTTGTAGTCGGTCACCCGGATGCCCGTCTCGGTGAACTCAGTGCGATCGACGATGCCCAGAAACGGCACACCATCGAGATCGACGTCGAGTCGCTGCTCGCGGTCGGCAACCCTCACCAGCGTGGGGTCCTCCATTGCGAAATAGTTCTCCACCAGGCGCCACGCGTCCCAGCGCACGCCGCGGGCCGCGTCCTGCTCCAGCCCGAGGGCCACGAAGTCCGGGTCCTCGGCAGTCTCGGGCCACAACTCTCCGGCCAACACTCGGGCCCGATCGAGCGTTCGGTCCGTGGGATCCAGGACGAGAAGTTCTTCCAGTACCCGGTGCACGAAGGTGCCAACGAGGGCGGGAATGCCCTTGGGGTCAGGGAGCCGATCGACGTAGCGAAACTTCCACCGGCGCGGGCACTGGCGAAAGGTCGACGCCGAACTCGGACTGAGATGACGAGGGCGAGCGATCGCGACCCGTGCACCACTGTCAGGGCCACCGACATCTACGGACTCGCTCATGTCATTGATTGTTGTCCACAGCTGTGACAGGAAGGGGGATGAGACCCAGCACTGGGGTCAGCGGCGCCGACCCCGGCGCCACCACAACAGCACGATCAAGACAGCCGCGCACCCAAGGGCAACAGCCGTACCGGGCAAGCGCCGATCCATGGGAGGGGCAGGGCGTGGCACGACTCGACGAGCCGGACCCGCCGGCGGGTCATCGGCTACTCGCTCGGGCTCTGCGGGGGCCGACGCTGCGGCAGGAACGGCCTGCTGTACGGGATCCCCAGGGAGGCCGTTCGGTGAAACTGCGTCGGTCGGTCGCGGGCGCTCGGGCTGATAGCCGGCCATCGGTCCTCCTTCGCTGCGCCATGCTACCCGTGAGGCACCGAATCTCCCCTGCTCGCGTCAACTGCGATCCAACATGGCGCCGAACAAGGCATCGAATTGCTCAACTGCCTCGGCAGCGCCGGGGCGGGAACCAAGCGATCGCAGGGGTAACGACTGCGCCGACGCCTCGGCGATGGCTGCCCGCAACTGCACAGCAGGAAGCACGGTGTCGCCGAACCGCTCGACGAGCTGCCCATTCCAATAGGTGTTGTCCCTGGTCCGACCCAGGCGATTGACCACGATCCCCACCAACGAGGGGGCACCGCGACGAGCCGCCACCTGTCCGATCGTATGGGCCATCAAATCGACCCCATCGGCTGCCCAGGCTGCCGGTTCGGTCACGATCAGGGCGCCGTCGGCGGCAAACAGACCATTGACGCTCAGCAGTCCGAGAGAGGGCGGGCAGTCGATGAGCACGAGGTCGTGGTCGACGCCGGCCATCGCAAGACGCAACCGTTCCTGGGCACCGAGGGGATCAGCGGCGAGAGCTGGCTCACGCTGGGCCAGGGCCGGCGAACCGGGGACCAGGTCGGGTGCCACGGCCCCGAGATCCCAGGTGGTGGGCACGATGACGTCCAAGACGCCCCCCGCGCGTGGCTCGGCGAGCACGTCGTCGATAGTTCCTGACGGCGCCCACACACCCAGACCGCTCGTGGCATTGGCCTGAGGATCGAGGTCCACCACGAGCACCCGGCGACCGGCTGCGGCCGCCGCTTCGGCGAGCCCGAGGGTCACCGTCGTCTTTCCGACCCCACCCTTTTGGTTCACCACTGCGATCGTCCGCACCGGTGCGAATCTAGCGGGCCGACCAGCAGGCCTCGCGCGTCACCCGATCAGGTCGATCCCGCACAAGGCAGCAGCAGCAACCAGCCTCCCCCTGGCCGGGGGCCCCGCCCCTTGGGCGATGGCGGCTGCTGCGTCCAACAAGGCCCGGCGAGCCCGAGGGGCGTCCAGATCCTCATCCAGCGCGGCCCGAACGTCATCCACGACACCGCCGTGCCGCACCGGTTCGACTCCTCCGGCCGCCGCACGTAGCCGGTCGAGATCGACCTGAGCGGCCTCGGCCTCAGCATCGAACCACTCCCAATCGGACCGGTAGTGGTGAGCCATCAACGCCAGCCGAATCGCCCCAGGATCGATCTGCTGACGCAGGTCGGACACGAATACGAGGTTTCCCAGCGACTTCGACATCTTCGTGCCCTGGTAGGCCACCAGACCGGCGTGGATCCAGTAGCGGGCGAAGGTCACCCCGGTAATGGACTCGCTCTGGGCGACCTCGCACTCGTGATGAGGGAAGATCAGGTCGCCTCCGCCACCGTGAATGTCGATGGTGGAACCCAACGCTGCCATCCCCATCGCAGAACACTCGATATGCCAACCGGGTCGCCCGGGACCGAACGGGGACTGCCACACAGGCTCATCAGCGGCCGAGGGCATCCACAGCACGAAGTCGAGAGGATCTCGCTGGCGAGGGTCGTCGGGTCGACCGCCTCGTTCCCGGGCGAGATCGATCATCTCGTCCCGGCCATAGCCCGACAGTGCTCCGAATCGCTCGAAGGTCGCCACCGAGAAATAGGTGGTGCCCTCCACCTCGTAGGTGTGGCCCCCATCTCGCAGACGTTCGACGAGGTCGATGATGGCGGCAATCGATTCGGTTGCCCGTGGTTCGTGGGCTGCCGGGCGTGTTCCGAGCGCCACCATGTCGGCGGCAAACCGAGCCATCTCGGTCTCCGCCAACTCCAGGAAATCGATCCCCAGCTCTCGGGCCTTGGGCAGGATGGAATCGTCGACATCGGTGTAGTTGCGGACCAGCTCGACCGAGTGGCCGAGGTCCTCGAGTCGTCGAATCACCAGGTCGTAGGTCAGGTAGGTATTCGCGTGACCCAGATGTGTCGAGTCGTAGGGGGTGATGCCACAGACGTACATGCGCACGTGCTCGGGAAGATCCAGGGCGACCACCTGTCGTTGTGCAGTATCGAACAAGCGCATGGTCACGGCAGCGGGACACCCCCCAGGTCGGGTTGCGAGAACCGTTGCACACTCTAGGACGGCGGGACCCGTCCCGTTCGGGATCGGCTGGACTCTGCCCGAACTATGACCTCCGGAGGGTGATCGGTACTCTCCGGAACGATGCGGCGAGCCCACGACGAACAGATGCTCGATCGGGTCGAGCACTATCGAGCCCGCCGTCGACTGCCTCCCCTCGACCGCCATCTGCTCGACGAGATCATCGACGACATCGGAGCATGTGGAGCACCGGCAGCCGACTTCGTCGTGGAGCTGTTCGACGACCACCAAGTGGTGTTCCTCGGCGAACATGCCCCAAGTCGCC
This sequence comes from Acidimicrobiales bacterium, assembly GCA_038135065.1. Classification (GTDB taxonomy): domain Bacteria; phylum Actinomycetota; class Acidimicrobiia; order Acidimicrobiales; family Poriferisodalaceae; genus JAYPWI01. Next base: position 23,966 of record JAYPWI010000001.1, on the reverse strand, counting down.
AGGCCGGGCTCTTCCTGCAGGAATTGGTGGCTGCCCTTCAGGCCGCCGGGGTGTGGCACCTGGGAATCGAATTCGCCTGCGTCGACGACCAGCCATTGCTCGATGCCCTGATGCGGGCCCCCCGCTTCGACGAGACCCTTGCCCGATCTGCCCTGTTTCGTTGGGGCCTGCGCCACCACTTCGCTTTCGTCGAGTACATGGGGATTCTCCGCGCAGTGTGGGAGGCCAATCGCACCCGCGACCGAGCAGCGCCGCCGATGCGAGTAGTGGCCCTGGACTACGACATCGACATCGGCGCGGTCACCCCCACCGCAGACCTGAGGAGCCCCTTCGCATGGGACCATCTCCGTCCCCGCGGTTCCTCGGCTCGTCACATGGCTGAGGTCGTCCTCCACGAGTTCGTGGCAACCGGCCAGCGAGCCCTCGTCCTCAGCCGGACGTCGCATGCGCTCACCCGACGTCGCCGCCAGCCCCATCACCTCTGCGACACCATCGACACCGAGGTCTCGGCCGGACGGGTGGTGGGCGCAGCCAACCACGTGTATGCCAGCATCGCCGACCGGGCGGCAACGGTGCTCCTCCACCAGCCCCTGCCTGCCTCGGGTGAACTGGGCGACTTCGCCTTGGCGGCCGATGGTGCACTGGACGCAGCCTTCGCCCGACCCAATGGACCCAAGTTCCCGGTCGGTTTCTCGCTCGGCAGTGGCGTTCTGAGTCAACTGCCGTGCTCGACCGCACTGGACGGGGGCGTGCTGGGTTCGTGGGCAGCCGGATGGGTGTTTCTCGAGACCATCGACAACCTCGCCGCTCCGACCCCGATCAGCGATGTGGTCGACGACGACAACCTGAGCGAAGCCCGGCGCTGGAGTCTCGATGGAGCCCTGCGGCAGCCGCGCTCGACCGCTCGCGACTTCGCAGCGGCGGTCGCAGCCAACGCAGCGGCGGCCGAGCTTGGTTGGACCCAGATCGTCTAGGTCGCCTAGGAAGAGATCATGATGCCCGCATCCGAGCGCGACCCCGTGGTCTTCGACCTGCGACCCGATCGGGAGCCAGCAGCAGTGGGACCCGACGATGAGCCGACCGGTTCGGGCCAAGCGTCGACCGCTCCCTCGCCAGGTGAGGATGGCCCCCTGCCGTCGTGGGCCGACAACGCCACTACATCGGACACCGGCTTACGCGAACGAGAGAGTGCACCGGAACCGACCGTCCCAGGGAGTCCACAGGCCGGAGCGACTCGGGCCGCCGGCGTACCGGGGACCTCGGGACCCGCCGAAACCGACCAGGACCAGGGCGACACTCGCGACGGCGAAATCGGCGAGGACCAGGGCGACGACGCCGACGATACGACAGACACCGGGGACCCGAACGACCCCGACGATGCCGGCAGCGGCGGGCTCCAGACACCGGCCGAGTACCTCGCAGAGTTGGCGAGCCTCCACCAGATCGTCTTCCTCGGCGATCTGCCGGGCATCCGCTCACACGTGGAATTCCTGGCCGAGGTCCTGCCAGACCTGTACCGGGCTGGGGTGACCAACCTCGCTTGGGAGTTCACCAACAGTCGAGCACAGGACGCGCTGGACACCCTGCTCACAAGCCGGGCGTGGGACGCCAGAGCCTGCGCAGACCTCTTCGTCGACCTCATGGGCATCGGCTTTGCCTACGAGCAGTACGCCAGTGTGCTCGAGGCTGCCTGGCGCCTGAACCACGAGCTCGACCCAGCGGCCCCACCCTTCCGGGTGGTCGGCCTCGGCATTCCCTCCTACGTAGAAGACCCGGACCTGCTCGACGGGCGGTCGGCCGGGGAGCTCGAACTCCGGAATTGGTGGATGGGTGGCCACCATCGCGATGTCACCGCCTTCCACATGGTGAACGTCTTGACGGCTGAGGTCATCCGGCAGGGCCAACGCGCCGTCGTGTATTGCGATATCGGCCGCAGCACCACCCGAGTGGTCGAGTGGGTCGACGGCGTCGGGTCGGTCACCCCCGGCACCCTCCTCCACCACTGGATGGGGGAAGGGGTACAGCGTGTCGTCTTTCACGGAGTTCTCGGGGACAGCGACGCAACGGCACGGGTGGAGGCCCTGATCGCCGCGGCCCCCGACGACGTGGCGACCCTCGGGATCGACCTCGAGTTGTCGACCCTGGGCAATGTCGCCCTCAACACCATCTCCGTGGCGACGCCGGAGCGACGGGACGGCTTCCGCTTGGCCGACGTCGCTGATGGCTATCTCTACCTTGGTCCACGAGCCGACTGGACACCGTGCGACCTCATCGTCGACCTCATCACTCCCGCCAACTACCGCAGCGTCGAGGCCCGCTATCGAGCCCTCGACCCGAGTGATGTCCCCTACTCGCTCGACCAACTCGAAGAGGTGCGCGTCGAGGGTCGTGACCAGCTGCAGGCTAGGTGGCCCGACCTGCCCGCCCCGCCCGAGGATCCGCCGAAACGGGGACGTTTCAAGCGGCGGTGAAGGCCACCGCAGAGGGTCGGCTCGGGCCGGCGTGAGCCTGGCAAGGTATAACTGCGCTGGTGAGTGAGTTCATTCTCGGGGTCGACCTCGACGGCGTCTGTGGCCGCCACACCGAGGCGTTCAGGGAAATCGTCGCCCAGGAACTCGGGGTCCCCCCCTCGAGCCTGCCTCTCGAGCGCAGCTGGGACTTCCACGAGTGGGGCTTCGGCGAGGGCGACTTCGAACGACTGCACCGGATCGCCGTGCTCGAGCACCGGATGTTCCGAGACATGGAGGTGATGCCCGGGTGTGCCGAGGCGTTGTGGCGCCTCTCGGACGCCGGGATCTGGATCCGTATCGTCACCCACCGCCTGTACGTGAACTGGGGCCACGCCATCGCCATCGCCGACACGGCCGATTGGCTGGATCGGTGGAAGATTCCCTACCGGGACATCTGCTTCCTTGGCGCCAAGCCCGAGGTGGCCGCCCACGCCTATGTCGACGATGGGCCACACAACATCGAAGGTCTCCGGGCCGCCGGGCAGCACGCCATCGTGTTCGACCAGCCGTACAACCGTGACCTTGCTGGCCCGCGGGTCACCGATTGGACCGAGGTCGAGGACCTGGTCCTCGACCTCGCGGCCCGCCATCGTGGCGCGGTGGCCCAACAACTGCCAGGCTTCGATGCGGGTGCCGACCGCCTCGTCACCCGAACCAGGGAGCATTCATGAGCAACCACGAACCACCTGCCCCGATCGACGCCGCGACCGTCGTCGTCGCTCGGGACACGGCGGACGGGGTCGAGGTGCTGATGCTGCGCAAGAACTCCCGGATCTACTTCGGAGGCATGTGGGTGTTCCCCGGCGGGCGGGTCGACCCCGAGGATCGACTGGCCGAGCACCACGTCACCGACACCTTCGGCGGGGCCTCGTTGGCCGGCTTTCGGGCGGCAGCGGTGAGGGAGGCCCAGGAGGAAGCCGGGATCGACCTCGGAGGAGCCCAGCTCCACCACTTCTCCCACTGGCTCCCCCCACCCATTCGCCCCAAGCGCTTCTCGACCCACTTCTTCCTGACCCAGGCCCCCGCCGACCTCGAGGACGTATCCATCGATCACGGGGAGATCACCGAGCACGCCTGGATCTCCCCCACAGCGGCCCTGGAACGACGGGCGGCCGGCGAAATCGAAGTCGTGACCCCAACCTTCGTCACCCTGGACTGGCTCCGGCGCCACGACACGGTGGACAGCGCAGTGGCCGACATCGACGGGCCGCTGACCTACCACACCCGGATCCATCAGGTGGAGGGTGCGGACCCGGGCATGATCGCTCTGTACCACGGTGACGTGGCCTACGAGTCCGGCGATCATGGGACTGCCGGTCCCCGACGACGGGCCTACATGCTCGAATCGGCATGGTGGTGGGAAGAGCACGATGGTCTGGGCAACGGGCCATCACCCCCACCCCGCTGAGCAGGTCTGTCTGCGCTCAGTGATCGTGGCCGTGGGGGCGCGCCGCGTAGCTATGCGCTCGCGCCTCCAGTGCTGCCCCATCGAGTAGCTCCCGACCAGCCACCAAGGCCTCGAGGGCAGCCAACCAGTGCTCGTAGTACGACCATGGTCGGCGCTCGGGGGACTCGTCTGCCTCCCATCGGCCGATCTGACGGATGAGGGCATGCTGGACGTCGCTCCAATCGAAGTGGCCACCGGCGACCAGATCCGCAGCGAGGCCAAAGGCCCGGGTCTCCCAGGGATGCTCGAAGACGAGCTCGCCGTTGCTCCGAGGTGGAGCGGCCGGGGTGCCGTCGAGCGCGCTGAGTTCGGTTGGCGTCACGGTGTGGGGTCCGCAGCCCGAGCCACCCCGATCATGGCGTCCCGGGAGACCAGCTCGGCCAACTGCTCCTCGCTGAGCCCCTCCGTCCCCGTCGGCCGTTCGGGCAACACCATGAAGCGGGTCTCCGAGCTGCTGTCCCACACGCGTAGCTCGGTGTCGTCGTCGAGTTGTAGGCCCATCTCGGCCAACACGGTGCGGGGTTCTCGGACCACCCGGGCCCGGTACTCGGGGCTCTTGTACCAGTTGGGCGGCAACCCCAACAGTGCCCAGGGATAGCACGAGCACAGGGTGCATACGACGACGTTGTGGACGCCGGGTTCGTTGGCCTTGATCTCGATGTGCTCCATCTCCGCCCCGGCGATGCCCTCGTCGGCGATCAAGCCGTCGGCGTCCTCGAGGAGACGCTGGCGGAAGTCGGGATCGACCCAGGCCCGGGCAACCAGGCGGGCCCCGATCATCGGTCCGATGTCGTGCTCGTAGCGCTCGATGGTGGCATCCATACGGGCCCGGTCGACGATGCCCGCCTCGACCAGCAGATCCTCGAGGGCCTCGACCCGCACGCGGGGCGACCTCGGGTCGTGGTGGTCGTCGTGCTCATCGTGGTGATCGTGCTCGCTCACTGCTCCTCCTGGTCCTGATCTGCGTCGAGGTAGGACTCGTACAGGTCGATGTGGATGGTGGCCGACTCGGCGTCGGGTCCCCAGAGTTCAGCGCTGTCGTAGGCGACGCAGTAGACGTGCTGCGGACGTTCCCCGAGATCGTGGGCGCTGCTGTCGGGCAGGACCTCGGCCGGATGGAGCCGCACGACCGTGCCCCGGCGGCCGACCACATAGCCCGCCAGCCGGGTGTGCCCACCATCGGCAGGTCCTGGGCGGGCCACGACACGATCCCCCGGCGCGAAGCGAGGCCGGTCGCTCAGCGCCCGGCGCACCGTGCGACCCTGTGGTGCCGGGGTCGGGCGGTCGGGCGGCAGTGCGTCGGGATCCCGCTCGATGACGCCCCGTACCCGCGCGCTCGGCCCGGTGCCGTCGGGCGCGTCGAGGCGTTGGTCCACGGCCCCTCGCGGGATCACCCCGTACTCCTCGAGGACCACCTCGAAGGCGGCCTCCCAGCGGCCGTAGTAGCCGTGGTCGAAGTAGTCGGTCGCTGCGAGGCGCTCGATCGCGTAGCGGAACTCTCCAGGACGGGTGGCCGAGCGGCGCAGGGCTTGGCCCATCAGGCCGAAGACCCGCCGTTCCCAGTCAGCGTGAAAGGCCGGTTCGTCGACCTGGTAGGGCACCGGGCCGTACCCGGACTGCCCCCCCAGGTCGTGGAGGGGCAACCCTCGAGGGGGGCCAACCTCACCCGACTCGACTCCACCCATCGGCCTCACCCTCCTGCTGGTCGGTCCAGGACCCATACTCTCACGGGAAGACAGGGGGAGAACGAGCAGTGAGCGATCTGGAACTGGACAGCGGCCGCATTCTCAACGAAGGCGAGGAGATCTACTGGGAACTGGCGTCCGCCGGATCGGGCGACGACCGACCCGTCGTCGTCCTCACCCACGGCGCCGGGGGGAGTCATGCCATCTGGTACCAGCAGGTGCCCGCCCTGGGCCAACGATTTCGGGTGATCACCTGGGACAGCCGAGGGTTCGGGAACTCGACCTGTTCCACCGGTGAACTCTCACCCGAGCGGGCGGGCTCCGATCTCGCCGCCGTGCTCGACCACCTCGAGGTACAGCGGGCCCACCTCGTCGGGCAGTCCCTCGGCGGTTGGCACATCAGCGGCTTCGCTCTGGCCCACCCCGACCGAGTTCTCTCCCTCACCTATGCGGACACGGTGGGCGGCATGTGGACCGACGAACTGCGCGCCGCCATGGCCGAGTTCGCCAAGGCGGGCGGGTTGGGCGGTGGTCGCACGGTTCCCCTGGTCGGAGGCCACCGGGCCCTATGGCCAGGGACCGCGGCTCGTGACCAGGCCCACGCCTTCCTTTATCAGGCCCTCGGCTCGTTCCACTCCCCGCCCATGGACCGGCTCGGCGAGGTGACCGGGTGGACCGTCGAGCATGACCAGATCGCCCGCCTGGGGGTCCCGACCCTGTTCGTGGCCGGCACCCATGACCAGATCTTCCCCGCCCCCCTCCTCGCAGCATCAGCTGCCCTCATCCCCGCCCGGTTCGTGGAGATCCCCGGCTCTGGCCACAGCCCCTACTTCGAGCAACCATCGGTCTGGAACGATGCCGTGCTCGACTTCCTCGACAAGGCGCAATGAGCGCTGGTGGAGCGAGGCCCACCGGCGTGGGAGACTGGGAAGGACACGAAGGGGGATCCGATGAACACGACGATCGACTTCCACGACCCGCGGGCCGAGCCCCTGGCCTCGCCCGATCCCTACGACCTCCGCCTCGACCTGTCGGGACCGGTCACCATCGGGTTGGTGGCCAACGGATTTCCTGACAGCGTGCGGTTCCTCGACCATGTCGAAAAGGCGTTGGCCCAGGAACTGCCCACCGCAGGGTTCGCTCGCTACGACAAGGGCGATGCCAGCTCAGTGGTGAGTGGCTCGATGCTCGACGACATCGCCGAACGCTGCCAGGCGGTGGTCGCCGCCTACGGCCATTGAGGGAGCTGCACCTCTGGCACCGTGCGTGACAGCATCTCCGTCGCCCGCCTCGGCCTTCCGGCCATCGCCCTGGTGACCACGGCCTTTTGGCCCCAAGGTGACTTCGTGTCCATGTCCAACGGCATGCCCGACATCCCCCGGGTCGAGCTTCCCCACCCCGTCGCCGGCAGCGGTGAGGCCAACATGGAGCGGGTGGCCGCCCAGATCGCCCCACAGATCATCGCCCTGCTGGGCGGCTCATGACCGGGCTCACCGCCGACCGCATCGCGGGCGCCCCTCTGCTGCAGGCCGCCACCGAGGAGACGGCCCAGGAGCGGCTCCATGAGATGGGCTGCACCGACGGCCTTCCCGTGGTGATCCCCACCCCCGAGCGGGTCGAACGCATGGTGCTGGCCACCGGGCTCGACGCCGATGGCCTGTTGGGGGTCATGGGGCCCATGTTCGGGGCGGCCACCGTGCGTCAGGTCTGCGTCGCTGCGGTCATGGCGGGATGCCTGCCCGACCACGCCCCGATCGTCGTCGCGGCGGTCCGAGCGGTATGCCAACCGGAGTTCGACCTCACCGAGGTCCAGAGCACGACCCACTGCATCGCCCCGTTGGTCGTGGTGTGCGGTCCGGCCCGGCTGGCCTGCGGGGTTGCGTCGGGGTTCGGGGCCATGGGGCCCGGTCACCGGGCCAACGCCACCATCGGACGCGCCCTGCGCCTGGCCATGATCAACATCGGTGGAGCCCGCCCCGGGGTGTCGGACATGGCTCTGCACGGCCACCCAGGCAAGTTCACCTTCTGCTTGGCCGAGGACACCGAGACCGGACCGTTTCCCGGGCTCCACACCACCTTCGGCTACACCGAGGACCAGAGCGCCGTCGTCGTGCTGGGCACTGAGGCCCCCCACTCGACCATGTTCAGCGGTGATGCCGACGACCCGGAGTCGGTGAGCCGACTCCTCGAGGTGCTGGCCATGGTGATGGCCAACCCGGGCAGCAACAACGCCCATCTGCGGGGTGGAGGGGTAGCCGTCATCCTCAACCCGGACCACGCCGAGGTCATTCGTCGAGCCGGTCTGAGCAGGGAGGACGTCCAAGCCGAGCTGTGCCGTCGGGCCACCATCTCGGTGGGCACCCTCCGGCGCATCGGGTCGGCCTTCGCCACCCGCTCAGACCGAGCCGACGAGGAGCTCGTCCATGTGCTGGACGACCCCTCGCGGGTAGTGGTCTTCCAGGCCGGGGGCTCGGGGCTCTACTCGATGGTGACCCCCTCGTGGTGTGCAGGGCCCCACCGCAACGGGGTCGTCCACGCCGAGATCGAGCTCGACCAGGCCTGTGAGATCCCGGGTATGTGATCCCGGGTATGTACCTCTCACCCGCAACCCACATCGACCACCCACAACCCCCGCACAAGGAGCACCATCGATGAGCGACGACCGACCCCATGGTGGGCTGTGGTTCGAGGAACTGACCCCCGGACTGGTGATCCGTCACCGTCTGCGGAGGACGGTGACCGAGACCGACAACATCCTGTTCACCACCATGACCATGAACCCCGCCGCCCTGCACCTCGACTTCGACTACGCAGCGACCCAGACCCAATTCGGACAGCCATTGGTGAACTCGATGTTCACTGCGGCCTTGGTGGTGGGCATCTCGGTGCACGAGACCACCCATGGCACCACGGTGGCCAACCTTGGATTCGAAGCGATGAACTTCCCCGCCCCCGTGTTCCACGGCGACACCATCCGGGTGGAGAGTGAGGTGATCTCGGTTCGGGAGTCCAAGAGCCGGGACGATCAGGGGATCGTGTTGTTCGAACATCGGGGCCACAACCAGAACGACGTGCTGGTGGCCACCATGCGGCGGAATGCCCTGATGTGGAAGCAGCCGGTTACCGACGGGTAAGTTAGCTCAGGACGCGCCCCGACCGGGGACCTCGCCCCAGCCCTCCACCCGACACAGAGGTCGGCCATGACCTACACCGCCCCCACCGATTCGTTCTCGTTTCCCCAGTTTCCGGACGCGATGGACGGTAAACGGGTCCTGATCACGGGAGCCGGAAAGGACGGCGGTATCGGTCAGGCCTTCGCCCTGTGCGCGGGACTCAACGGCGCCCACAGTGTGGGGGTCCATTTCCATCGCAGCCACGAGGACGGCTTCGACCTGGTCTACGAGCTGCGCGCTCGAGGAGTGAACGCCTTCCCCGTCCAGGCTGATGTGACCAACATGCGCGACCTGTGGGCCAGCCGTTCCTACGTCATCGAACAGATGGGCGGCCTGCCCCCCGATCTGGTGATCTGCAACAGCGGCCTGTCGGAGTCCGGGTACAGCTTCGGCCGGGCGTTGCGGGAGATCGACGGAGAGCCACAGGCCGTCCGCCGGGCCCGGGTTCGCCAGCATTTCCTCGACAACCTCGACGAGTCTCGCCTGGTCCTCGACACCAAGATCGACGGGTTCCTGGCCACCACCCACCTGTGGGCGGGTGAGGCCGTGTACCACGAACGCCCGATCTCGTTCGTCTATGTCTCGAGCCGCCAAGCCATCGACCCGGGGGTCTCGGTGCCCGGCTATGTGATCGGCAACTGGGCCGTCCTGCAGTTGCCCAGGGTCCTCAAGGTCAACCTGGGCCGTCACGCCGACCAGGTGCGGTGTTTCTCGCTCATGTTCCCCTTCATCCGGACCTCGATGACCAGCGACTACGCCGACAACGAGCGGGTCTTCGGACGGTGGCAGCCCCGCATGCTCGAACCCCACGAGATGGCCGAGGCGTTCATGGCCTTGATGTCGCGGCCACCCGAAGAGACCGACGACGGCATGTTCGAACTGATGGTCGACCCAGCAGAGGGCGACGCGACGACGGGTCAATCGATCTCGGTCACCTGGCGAGAGGTCAGCTTCGACATCAGCGAGGACCCACTCGGCTGGAGCTCGGACAATCCCCTCGTGTACTGACGCCGGTGTGGCGACCCCGGCCCCGTCGGGCCGATCAGGGCAGGCCGGCTCCGGGGATGTCCACCGTTGCGACCTCGACCCGACCCGCGGGGTTGTCCTCGGCGGCAGAACCCGAGGTCGGCGCAGTGATCATGAACAGGGTGCGTCGGTCGCTTCCCCCCAGCATGCATGCGAAGCAGTTCATCTCGAGGTCGATGTGATGGGTCACCTCTCCTCCATCGACCACCCGGAAGCAGGACGCGTTGCGGGGGTCGGCCACCCAGACCCCGCCGTCGGCATCGAGGCAGATGCCGTCGGGAACCCGGGAGCCCAGGTCGGCGAAGAGACGTCGGTCGCTGAGTGATCCATCCGGCTCCACGGTGAATGCGCTCAGGCGGTTGGCGAACGACTCGGCGATGACGAGTTGGCGACCATCGGGACTGATGACGGTGCCGTTGGGAAATTCCAACTCGTCCGGACCACGTCGCACCGAGCCATCAGGATCGACGATGGCCAGGGCGGTCGACCGATAGTCCTCACCGGCGTTGCGGTCGAAGCCGAAGTTGCCGACGTAGGCCGTGCCGTCGGCGGCGACCACCATGTCGTTGCATGGTCCGGGGGCGACCCCCGACAGGTCTGCGTACACCGAGACCGTTCCGTCAGCCCCCTGGCGACGGAGCACCCGATCGAGCATCGACACGAAGAGCAGATCCCCATCGGGCAGCCAGCCCAGACCACTGGGCTGAGTGGGCACGTCCAGCATCGGCGTTTCGGTGCCGTCGAGGTCGACGGTGAAGATGCCGTGGCGGTAGAAGTCGGAGAACCACAGCCGATCCTGGTGCCACCTCGGCCCCTCTCCGAAATGCAGTCCGGTCAACAGGACCTCGGTCGTCGTCATCGTGCCGCCCCTCCCGCAACTGACGCTAGCGTCTCGATCAGTGGGCGAACTGAGCAAGGAACCAGCCCGGCTCCAGGTGGTGGTCGAGGCTGACGAGGCCGACCTGGTGAGCGGTCAGTTGTGGGACCTGGGTTGCCTCGGCATCGAGGAGCGCGATGAGGGCGACACGGTGGTGCTGTTGGCCGGGTTCTCCTCGGCCATCGCCGCAGACCGAGCCGCCGGATCACTCGGTCGCTACACGGTGCTCGAGGAACTCGGGGGTGGCGACTACCTCGACCTGTGGCGGGAGCATGCGACCTGGCACCGGGCAGGTCACCGCATCGTCGTACGCCCGACCTGGGTGGCCTACGACGTGCAACCGGTTGACCTGGTGTTGCACATCGAGCCTGGTCGCACGTTCGGCTCAGGCTCCCACCCGTCGACCCGGGCCGTGCTGGCCGCCCTCGAACGGACCCTGGAGGGTGGTGAGCGGGTCCTCGACGTCGGCTGCGGCTCCGGTGTCCTCAGCGTTGCCGCAGCCCGGCTCGGGGCGACCGAGGTGGTGGGCATCGACATCGATCCCGCAGCCCCGTCCATCACCGAAGCGAACGCTCACCGCAACGGGGTGGCCGAGATGGTGTGGGCTGCCACCACTCCCCTGGCCGACGTTCCCGGCACCTACGACATCGTCGCGGCCAACATCGGAGTCGCAGCCCTCACCGAACTGGGGCCGCAGCTGGCAGCCCACCTGCGGCCCGGTGGGCGTCTGATCCTGGCCGGCGTGCTCCACGACCAGATCGGCAGGGTGGTCGACGCCTGTCGGCCGCTCGAGTTGGTGGGCACGATCGTCTGCGACGCCCCTGAGGACGACTGGCCAGCCCTGATCCTGGCCTTCCCCTAGGCCCCCTAGGCGGCAACCACCATCTGGCGCTGGATGGGTCCGACGTGGAGATGGCCGAGGCGCAGAATGTCCCCTTCCAGTCGAAGCCCGGGCAACACCGGTACCACCGAGGCGAAGAACGACCGCAGTTCCCATCGGGCCAGATGGGTACCGAGACAGAAATGGGCACCATGCCCGAAGGCCATGTGATCGTTGGGGGTCCTGGTCACGTCGAAGCGGTAGGGGTCGGGGAACTGGCGCTCGTCCCGGTTCGCTGAGGCGTGCCAGATACCGACCTGGTCTCCGGCCTTGATGAGCTGGCCCCCGATCTCGGTGTCCCGCGTACAGGTCCGGGCGAACTGGATCACGGGAGAGGTCCAGCGGAGGATCTCCTCCACTGCGGTCTCGATCACCTCGGCGTCATCGGCCCGCTCGGCCAGGAAATCGAGCTGTTCGGGGTGTTCGAGCAGGGCGATCATCCCCCCGGTCGACGCGTTGCGGGTCGTCTCGTTCCCCGCTGCGATCAGCACCCGGATGAAGCCGACCAGCTGCTGCGCGGTCAGCGGCTGCCCATCCACCTCCCCCCGGAGAAGGACGCTCACCAGGTCGGGCCCGGTGGCTCCCTCTGCCCTTCGCCGCGCGATCAGCTCGTCGATCCATTCGTGGAACTCGATCTGCTGGCGGCGCCGCATGTCACGGAACGACTCGCCGGGCCGAACGAAGCGGATGAGTTCTGGATCGTTGAACAGGTTCGCCGTCCAGCGATGGACGTCGGCCCACGTCTCGGATGACACGCCAAACATCTCGCAGATGGTGGCCAGGGGCAGCTTGACGGCCAGATCCTCCACCAAGTCCGCCGTGCCGTCACGGTGCAGGGTGTCGACGAACTGCTCGGTGAACTCGGTGGTGTGGCGCAGCAGACCCTCTTCCCGTCGGCGCATGGCCTTGGGGGTGAACTCGGGGGCCACGATGCGTCGGAAGTCCCAGTGGTCGGGTCGATCCTTGAAGATGAAATCCGGTGGCTCGTCGGGGTCCCACCCGGCGTCGATGGCCCGCTGGCGGTACTTGCTCCAGAAGGTGCGGTCCCGCTCGGAGAGGTCGAGTCGCAGGCGCCCCCCTCCGTTGATGAAGGTGTCGTTGTCGCCCGAGACCGCCCGAACATCGGCGTAGCGGGTGATGCTCCAGAAGGGGTCGATCCCCTCCCGCTCGTACCAGTACACGGGTGCCTCGGCCCTGAACAGGTCCCATTCGGCCCACGGATACCCCTCGCTGCGATAGCGAGCGAGATCGTGAATGACGGCGTCGTCGATGTTCACAGGCGGCCTCCCCGTTCGAATCCTTTCGAAACTGTATTCGATTCGAAGCCCTGCGTACCGAGGTGTCATAGCGTGGGCACGACGACAACGTTCCGACCCCGACGAGGAGGTCCACCGTGACCACTACGGCAGATCTACCCACGATCTGGTTCGATCGCCATCCCCTGCCGGTCATTCGTGACCTCCTCGAGGGACGGGCCACCATCGTCTCCATCGAGGCGGGGAGCAGCACCCTCAGCGGGATCGACCTGGCTGACGGCATCGTGGCGGGAGCAGCCATTCGCTACAACCGCTCGGTGTTCGACCAGGCCCCTCGGCTCCGAGTCATCTGCCGAGCCGGGATCGGTTACGACAACCTCGACCTCGACGACGCGGCCGAACTCGGGATCGCAGCGTGTAACGCCCCCGATGCCCCCACCGTGTCCACCTCCGAGCAAGCCATGGGCCTCATCCTGGCCATCACCAAGGGGCTCAGGGAGAGCCAGGCCCGACTCGAGCGGCAGGAGGGCAACTACTTCGCCCATCACATGCACCTCGAGCTGGACGGGTCGACCCTGGCCCTGATCGGTGTCGGCCGCATCGGTGGCCGGGTAGCCGGCATGGCCAAGGCCATGGGCATGGACGTCGTTGCGTACGACCCCTACCAGCCCGACCAACGGTTCACCGACCTCGGTGTGCGTCGAGCCCCGACCCTGGCCGCCGCCGTGGACGGCGCGCACGTCGTCTCGGTCCATGCTCCCCTATCCGCCGAGACCCATCATCTGGTCGATGCTGCCCTGATCGAGCAGATGATGGACGGCGTGTACCTGGTCAACACCGCCCGCGGCGGCCTGGTCGACGACACGGCGCTCATCGAGGCCCTGGACCGGGGCAAGGTACGGGCGGCCGGGCTCGACGTCACCGACCCCGAGCCCCTGCCGGGCGGCCACCCCCTGCTGGGGCGAGATGACGTCGTGGTCACCCCCCATGTCGCCTCGGCCACCGGAGCGGGCGCTCGGCGGATCTTCGAACATGCCTGCGAGATCGTGTTGGCCACCCTGGCCGGCAATCGACCGGCCAGCCTGTTGAACCCGTCGGCCTGGCCCGGGCGCAACCGCTGAGCGGTCACCCGCCAGCTCCGACGACCCGCCCGCTCCGCGCCACGCCTACGCTGATCACATGGCATCACCGGCGCACGTCGAGATCACTCCGATGCTCGCCGAGCCCGAGGCCTTCGCCCCCTACGGGGCCCTGATCCGAACCGACGCCGTGCCTGGCCGCACCTTGTACCCCGAGGCCCTGTCGTGGGACGACCGACCGGTCGTGATGTCGACCACCACCGTCGAGCCCGACACACTGCCGATCCACATCGATGTCCTCGAGCGACACCCCCATTCCACCCAGACCTTCCTCCCGGCCAGGCCGGTCCGTTGGGTGGTCGTGGTGGCCACCGATCTCGATCCCACCGCCGTACGGGCCTTCGACATCCCGCCCGACACCGCAGTGTCGATCGGTCGGGGCATCTGGCACCACCGCCTGACCGCGCTGGGGGCCGGTGCTTCGTTCTGGGTGCTCATGGCCCGGGACCACGAAACCGACGACGAGTTCAGCACCCTCCCCGTCCCGGTCAGGGTCGTCGAAGCAGAACGGGCCCTCCCATGACATGGCAACCGACCAGGGACTTCGTGGGGTACGGGGCCCACCTCCCCGATCCGCGCTGGCCCGACGGTGCCCGCCTCGCCCTCAACTTCGTCCTGAACTACGAGGAAGGCAGCGAGCCCTCCATCGGAGACGGTGACGGCTACACCGAGAACCGCCTGACCGATTCGGGGGTCTCGGTAACCGGTCGTGACCTGGCGGCCGAGGGCATGTTCGAATACGGATCCCGAGTGGGTTTCTGGCGCATTCACCGTGAGTTCCAGGACCGGGAGTTGCCCCTCACCGTCTTTGCCTGCGCGGTGGCCCTCGAACGCAACCCGGCCGCCACGACCGCCATCGTCGACGCGGGCTACGACGTGTGCTGCCATGGACTTCGTTGGGTCAACCACACCGACCTCGACGAGTACGAGGAACGGGACCAGATCGCCCGAGCGGTGGCCAGCATCACGTCGACGATGGGGGCACCCCCTGCGGGGTGGTACTGCCGATACGGCCCATCGACCAACACCCGTCGGCTGCTCGTCGAGCACGGCGGCTTCCTCTACGACTCGGACAGCTACGCAGACGAGCTGCCGTATTGGGTCGACGTTGCGGGCAGCCCACAGTTGGTCGTGCCCTACACCCTGACCACCAACGACGCCAAGATGCTGGGGGCCTTGGCCACCGGCGATGCCTGGGCCGCCTCGATGTGCGACGCCTTCGACGTGCTGTACCGCCAAGGGGCCCGCGCCCCGGTGATGATGTCGGTGGGCCTGCACAACCGGATCATCGGTCACCCTGCCCGTTTCGCCGGGCTCCTGCGGTTTCTCGACCACGTCAGCGGCCATGACGGGGTGTGGATCACCGGTCGGGAGGCCATCGCCCGCCACTGGGCCCTGAACCATCCACCCCAACGAGGAGGCGCCCTATGACGGCATGGGCCAACTGGTCAGGAAAGCTGACAGCGGAACCACAGCGGGTCGTCCCCGTCGCCACCGAGGAGGCCATCCGAGCCGAGCTGGTGGCCGCATCCCAGAGCGGCACCACCGTCCGCACCGCAGGGTCGACCCACTCGCACTATCCCCTCCTACCGACCGACGGCGTGATCCTCGACACCCGGCCTCTGAACGGGGTCGTGCGGACCGACCCCGAGGCAGGGACGGCAACCATCCTGGCTGGCACTCGCATCCAACACGTGGGGCGACCCCTCCTCGACGCCGGCCTGGGCCTCACCAACCAGGGCGACATCGACCAGCAGGCGATCGGCGGAGCGGTTGGCACAGGCACCCACGGAACCGGACGAGCGTTGGGCAACTTCTCCAGCGCAGTGCGCAGCATGCGACTCGTGCTGGCCAGCGGGGACATCGTCGACTGCTCGGCCGAGGTGGAACCCGAACTGTTCCAAGCGGCTCGGCTGTCGCTGGGTGCGGTGGGGGTCGCTACCGAGATCACCCTCGCCGTCAGCCCCGCCTACCGGCTCGAGGAACATGTGTGGCTCGAGGAGTTCGAGTCGGTCATGGACCGCATCGACGAGCTGGTCGCGGCCACCCGCCACTTCGAGTACTTCTGGTACCCGGGGCAGGAGCGGGCCATCTGCAAGGCCATCGATCTCACCGACCGCGAGCCCGAATACCCCCTCGCATCGGAGGGCAGTCGCTGCGGGTGGAGCTTCGAAGTACTGCCCAACGTGCGGGTGGTGCCCCACACGGAAATGGAATACGCCGTCCCCGCCAACGATGGTCCTGCATGTGTGGCCGCGATCAGGGAACTCCTGGCCACCGAGTTCCCTGCCGTGGAGTGGCCCATCGAGTACCGAACCCTGGCCGCAGACGACGTGTGGTTGTCCCCGGCCAACGGGCGAGCCACGGTTACCATCTCGATCCACGAAGCCGTCGCCCTCGACGAGGAGCCCTACTACCGGGCAGCCGAGGAGATCTTCCGCAGCTTCGGCGGGCGACCCCACTGGGGCAAGGTCCACTATCTGCATGCCGATGATCTAGAGCACGACTACGCCCGCTGGGGTGACTGGTGGCGAGTGCGCAACCAGTACGACCCCCAGGGCATCCTCCTCAACGACCACCTCCAGCGGATGGCCGCTCCCCGGTGACCGCACCGGCGGCCCCCCTGTTGGCCCATCTGCCGGACGAGCCCGAACCGGACCTCCTCCTCGACGGGTTCGTCGAGTACGCGCTCGAGTTGGGGGTGGAGCTCTACGAGGCACAGCAGGACGCAATCCTCGAGTTGTTCACCGGCCACCACGTGATCCTCACCACGCCCACCGGCTCGGGAAAGTCGATGGTTGCCCTCGCCGCCCACTTCGAATCGATCGCCAAGGGGGAGCGCAGCATCTACACCGCCCCCATCAAGGCCTTGGTGTCCGAGAAGTTTTTCGAGCTCTGTCGGGCACTGGGGTCCCACAACGTCGGGATGGTCACGGGCGATGCTGCGGTCAATCCGACGGCACCCGTGATCTGCTGCACCCAGGAGATCCTGGCCAACATGGCGCTCCGAGCTGGTGACGGGGTGCCCTTCGCAACAGCCGTCATCGACGAGTTCCATTTCTACGGCGACCGGGACCGGGGGTGGGCGTGGCAAGTCCCCCTCCTCGAGATGACGTCGACCAAGTTCCTGCTGATGAGCGCCACCCTGGGGCCCACCGACTTCTTCGCTGAGGACCTCGAGCGTCGCAGCGGCCGGCCGGTGAGCACGGTATCGGGGGCGGTGCGACCGGTGCCCCTGACCTTCGAGTACCGGGAGACCACCCTGCACGAGTCGCTCGAGGAGCTGATCGAGCTGGACCGGGTTCCCGTCTACATCGTCCACTTCACCCAGCAGGCGGCCACCGAACGGGCTCAAGCCCTGACGAGCCTGGACGTGCTCACCAAGGAGGAGAAGGCCCTCATTCGGGAAGAACTCGGCGGATTCCGATTCGACTCCCCCTTCGGCAAGGACCTCCAACGCTTCATCGCCTCCGGCGTCGGGGTCCACCACGCGGGCCTGCTCCCCAAATACCGCCTGCTGGTCGAGCGACTGGCCCAACGAGGCCTGCTCAAGTTGATCTGCGGCACCGACACCCTCGGAGTGGGCGTGAACGTCCCGATCAGGACCGTGCTGTTCACCCAGCTCTGCAAGTTCGACGGCCGACGCACCCGCTTGCTCAGCGTTCGAGACTTCCAGCAGATCGCAGGACGGGCCGGGCGCCGGGGCTTCGACGACCTCGGTCACGTCTGGTGCCAGGCCCCCGAACACGTCGTCGAGAACAACAAAGCCCTGGCCCGAGCCGGCGACGACCCGAAGAAGCGGCGCAAGGTCCAGCGCCGCAAACCACCGGAGCGGGGGTACGTCCACTGGGACGACACGACCTTCCAGCGGCTGCAGGACGGCCAACCCGAGGCCCTGCGGTCCCGGTTCGAGGTCAACCACAGCATGGTCCTCAACGTGCTGGACCGTCCCGGGGACGGATGCCGTGCCCTCCGCCACCTGGTCCTGCACAACCACGAGGGCAGGCCCGAGGTGCGGCGCCACGTCCGGCGGGCCGTCGGCATCTACCGGTCGCTGCGGGCTGCCGAGGTGATCGAGACCCTCCCTCGGCCCGACATCGACGGACGCCTGGTCCGGGTCAACGTCGATCTACAGGCCGAGTTCAATCTCACCCAGGCCCTCTCGCCGTTCGTGCTGGACGCCGTGGACGTACTCGACCCCGATGATCCTGGGTACTCGCTCGATGTCCTGAGCATCGTGGAATCGGTGCTCGATCAGCCGATGGCCATCCTCCTCCGACAGCGGGAGATGGCCCGAACCGCCCTGTTGAGCGAACTGAAGAGCGACGGCGTGCCCTACGAGGAGCGCATGGAGCGGTTGGCCGAGGTCGAATGGCCCAAGCCCCTCGAGGTCTTCCTGACCGAAACGTTCGATGCCTGGTCCGTCCACCACCCGTGGCTCACCACCGAGCACCTGCGTCCCAAATCAGTGGCCCGGGATCTCTTCGAGCGGGCCATGACCTTCCGTGAGTTCGTCAACCACTACGGGTTGCGCAACGCAGAGGGTCTGGTGCTTCGGTACCTGACCGATGTCTACAAAGGGCTGGTGCAGACGGTGCCAGCCGAGCGGGTGACCACGACGCTCGACGAGATCATCGAATGGCTCGGCGCGGTGGTCCGCCAGACCGACTCCAGCCTGGTCGACGAGTGGGAACGCTTGACCAACCCCGATGTCGCCGACCTCGACGGAACGAACGAACCCGTTCGCCCCTCGAGCCCCGACATCACGACCCAGACCACGGCCTTCACCGTGATGGTGCGCAACGAACTCTTCAGGTGGGTGCAACTCATGGCCAGGGAGGACATCGACGGCCTGGCCGCCTGCGCCTCGGGCGAACTGGCCGACCCCAGGGAGCTGGAGGTGGTTCTGGCCCCGTACTGGGACGAGTTCGACGCAGTGATCACCGACCCGTCGGCCCGGGCCGCCCGCTGGTTCGTACTCGGAGAGCGAACGGCCTCCACCTGGTCGGTGGAGCAGATCATCGTCGACCCCGAGGAGTTCGGGGAGTGGCGGCTCGTCGGGTCAGTCGACCTCGAGGCATCGCGGGAGGCCGGAGAGGCCGTCGTGCAGCTGCTCGACGTCCGACGCCTCTGACAGGTCGCGACCCCGACTGCTCAGCTCGGGGTCAAGCGTCCACGGAGTTCGGCCCAGGCCGCAGCACCCTCGGGACCGGCTGACCACGAAATGAAATCGGTCCGTCCCCGGGCCCTGAACATGGGCGTGGCGAAGGTGTCTGCCCACCACTGCACAGGCCGCAGGGTCCACGCCATGTCCTCGTCCCACTCGACCCACCGCCGTGCATGCTCTTCCGACCGGAAGAGGTTCATCCCCCCTCAGCGGAAGGGACGATTGGCGGCATCACCCCCGACGGGACTGCGGGTGTACCCCACCATGGTCGATGGGGAGATGGCCAGGATCTCGTCGTCGCGGCACTCGATCCGCAGCGGTTCGTCGCCGATGAGGCACGGCGCGTCCACCACGACAGTCGAGCCGGGAAACAGCCAGCGACAGGCCAGCGCTTCGAACCCACACTGAGCGAACCACCGCTGCTCCCCGTCGACCGTGATGCGGTATTGGGTCGGCTGATTGTTGAACGGGGGAAACGACGCGATGTAGTCGGTTCCGGGATGGAACCATGCCGGGGTTCGGTCCACCACCGCTCGCAGATGGTCGAGGCACTCCTGGGGATCCATCGACAGGCGAGGAGCCAGTTCTGCGTAGTGGGGCACCACCCCCGTGGCCACCACCTCTTCCATGACGGCGGCGTAGACCCGATCCAGGACGTCGAGATCCATGTCGTTCATGAACGGCAGTCTGCCACCGTCAGAGCCGGGCGCTGGCCCGAACCGTCAGACCAGGGAGATGTAGACCACCACCGCAACGATCAGGGCGGCGGTTGCCCACCCGGCTAGACGCACGATCGGGGGTCCGGGGAAACCGTCGCGCAGCGGGTGCGAGTCGTCGTCGACGGTCACGACGGACTTCGGTAGTTGGGGGCCTCTTTGGTGATCATGATGTCGTGAGGGTGACTCTCCCGCAGGGCAGCGGAGGTGATCTTGACGAAGCGGGTCCTGGTCCGCATGTCCTGCACCGACGCGACCCCGCAGTAGCCCATGGCTTGACGAAGCCCACCGACGAGCTGGTGGATCACGTTGGCCAGGGGACCCTTGTAGGCAACGCGGCCCTCGATGCCCTCGGGCACCAAGGTGGCTTCGTCACGATCGGCCTGGAAGTAGCGATCCTTGGAGTAGGAACGGCCCTTCATGGCACCGATCGACCCCATTCCCCGGTACTCCTTGAAGCGCTCACCCTGGTAGAGCACGACCTCACCCGGCGACTCGTCCACCCCGGCCAGCAGACTGCCCACCATGGCACAGTCGGCCCCAGCAGCCAGGGCCTTGGCCAAGTCGCCCGAGAACTGCATCCCCCCGTCGGCGATGACGGGGACGTCAGCCGAAGCTGCGATCGATGCGCACTCGAACACCGCGGTGACCTGGGGAACACCGACCCCGGCCACCACTCGGGTCGTGCAGATCGACCCCGGACCGATGCCTACCTTGACAGCGTCGGCACCGTGGTCGATGAGGGCTCTGGTGCCATCCCCGGTCGCGACGTTGCCGGCGATGACCTGCACGTCGTGGTTGGCCTTCACCTTGCTGACCATGTCCAGGACGTCCCTGCTGTGGCCATGGGCCGTGTCCACGACGATCGCGTCCACCCCACGCTCGACCAGTGCGGCAACCCTCTCCTCGGTGTCGCCGCCCACCCCAACGGCGGCGGCGACCAACAAGCGGCCCTGATCGTCCTTGGCCGCATTGGGGAACTGGATGCGCTTCTCGATGTCCTTGACAGTGATGAGGCCGACCAGTCGCCCATCGGGATCGACGATGGGCAGTTTCTCGATCCGGTACCGACCCAGCACCACCTGAGCCTCGTCGAGGGAGGTGCCGACCGGTGCAGTGACCAGGTTCTCCTTGGTCATCACCTGGTGGATCGGCTTGCCGTAGTCGGTCTCGAACCTCAGGTCTCGGTTGGTGAGGATGCCGACCAGTCGGTGCTCGTCATCGGTGATGGGCACTCCGCTGATCTTGAACCTCGACATGAGATCTTCGGCGTCGGACAAGAGCGCGTCGGGGGGCAGGGTCACGGGCTCCACGATCATGCCCGCCTCGGAACGTTTGACCTTGTCGACCTCGGCAGCCTGATCGGCGATCGACAGGTTGCGATGGATCACGCCGATTCCCCCGTGCCGAGCCATGGCGATGGCCAAACGGGCCTCGGTGACCGTGTCCATTGCCGCGCTCACCAGCGGGATGTTGAGTCCCAGCCGCCGGGTCAGGCGGCAGGAGGTGTCCACCGCATCGGGCATGACGTCCGAGGCTGCGGGAACCAAGAGCACGTCGTCGTAGGTCAGACCTTCGTAGGCAAACTTCTCGTCTTCGGACGGAAAGGGCTGGGACGGGGACGCCATACCGCACTGTATCCCCGGCAGTCGGCTCAATTGGCTGATCGTCGCCCTTCGGCGGGTTCGGCGATCTCCCCCGACTCGGCCCCTTGGGCTGCGGCCAGCAAGCAGCCGGCCTGACGGGATGCCTCGTCGGCCTCGGCCTCGCTCAGCCCCAGTACCCGCAACACCAGCCGCACGACCTCGTCGCGGTCTCCCGTGGTGGCCTCGCCGAGCACCCTCGACCGCATCGACTGCAGGGTGGTCCCCAGCACCGCGTTGACCGGTGCTGCGCCGGTCGACACCGCGAATCGGCCTTGGTCGGCCCCTGCGGCAATGGCCCGTCCCACGATGGAACGGATACGAGTCCGGAATTCTGGCAATGCCCCGGCCAGGGTCACGAACGCAGCCGAGGCCACAGGATCCTGGTCGGCCAACTCGAGGAGTTGCAGGGTGCCGATCGCCACCCGGACGGCAGGGTCATGGGCCGACCGGGCAAAGGCCTCGCCCTTGATGGCAACCCCTGCTCCCAACTCCTCGGTGATGTCCGACAACAGGTCGGCAACTGACCCGAAGTGGTTGTAGAAGGTGGCCGACGACGTGCCGGCCAGCTTGGCGACCTGCCCCACGGTGACTGCGGCGGGACCCGTTGTCCCAAGCGCCTGCATACCGGCCCGGCGGAGCCCCGCCTGGGTGCGGGCCCGCTTCGCCGGGTAGCCCCGGTTGCTGTCAGGAGTCGAAGCAGATGGCGACATTTGGACAATGTTAACCAAATTTCTACATAAGTAGATAGTTTTTTCGTGATTTGGTTGCTATCTTCCAACTTTAGATTCTTCTCACCAAAATTTGGGACCATTGCCAATGTCTGCTTCCCCCACCACGACCGTGCAGAGTGACGACGAACTGATCGACGCCACCCTCGACGCCCTCACCGCCAACCTCCCCTTCGGCCTCGATGCCGACCAAGCTGCAGCTGCGGCTGGTCGGATGGCCAGCGCGATGGCCCGACAGCCAGCGGCCGTCACTCGGCGGGCCCTGCGCCTGGCCAACCAGTACGCCCGCATCGCCGCAGGATCTTCGACCATCGAACCAGAACCCAAAGACCGCCGCTTCAGCGACGAATGGTTCGCGACCAACCCCCTCTACCGTCAGATCGCCCAGGGCTACCTGGCCTGGTCGCGAGAGTTCCATGGCCTGGTGGAGGACCTCGACCTCGACGACAAGAGCCGGATCCGTTCGCAGTTCCTCGCCACCCTGGTCACCGATGCAGCGGCACCAACCAACCAGCTGCTGGGCAACCCGGCCGCCATCAAGGAAGCCCTGAACACCGGTGGGAGCAGCCTGGTCGACGGTCTTCGACACTGGCTCCACGACCTGACCTCCAACGGGGGTATGCCCTCCACGGTGGACAGCCGCCCGTTCACCGCGGGGGACAACATCGCAGCCACTCCCGGAGCCGTGATCCACCAGGACGAGATCCTGGAGGTGATCCAGTACGCACCGACCACCGACCAGGTACACGAGCGGCCCCTGCTCATCCTCCCTCCCCAGATCAACAAGTACTACGTCCTCGACCTCGCCCCCCAGCGCAGCCTGGTCGAACATGCGGTGAGCCACGGGCATCAGGTGTTCATGATCAGCTGGCGCAACCCGGGTCCGCAGCAGCGTGACTGGGGCCTCGACGACTACGCCCGCTCGGTCATGGGAGCGATGGACGCCACCCTGGAGATCACCGGCAGCGAGGACCTCAACCTCATGGGTGTCTGCGCAGGAGGCATCACCATGGCTGGCCTGCTGGGCCACCTCACCGCCACCGGTGACACCCGGGTCAACGCAGTCACCTTCCTGGTGACCGTGCTGGACTGGTCGTTTCCGTCCATGATCGGCACCCTGATGAGCGGTCCCGTCATCGAAGCCGCAAACCGTCGCAGTCAGACCCGCGGCATCCTGGCGGGCGAGGACTTGGCCAGCATCTTCGCCTGGCTTCGGCCCAACGATCTCGTCTGGAACTACTGGTCCAACAACTACCTGATGGGCAAGAACCCCCCGGCCTACGACGTGCTCGCCTGGAATGCCGACAGCACCAACCTCCCGGCGGCCCTGCACAGCGATTTCATGTCCATCGCAGCCGACAATGCACTCGCCCAGCCGGACCGGTTCGAAGTGCTGGGTACCCCGGTCACCCTGGCCAAGGTGGACCTCCCCACCTATGTCGTCTGTGCGGTCACCGACCACATCATCCCCTGGCAGGCCGCGTACGAGACCGTGAACCTGCTGGCCGGGGACACCACCTTCGTGCTGAGCTCCCAGGGCCACATCCAGGCGCTCGTCAACCCCTCGGGTAATCCGAAGGGCCAGTACTGGACCAACCCGGCCACCCCCCAACGCCCCGAGAACTGGCTCGAAGCTGCCGAGGAGCATGCCGGCAGCTGGTGGGATCACTGGGTCCTGTGGCTGAGCGAGCACGGTGGAGCCCATGCCGAGCCGCC